>JBKBKD010000005.1:0-136944 GCA_046294595.1 Novosphingobium sp. | reverse complement strand
GAGCGCATCCGCGACATTGCCCGCCAGACCGCCCTTGCCGAAGCGGGCAAGGCCGAAGGCACGCTGGCGCAGTTGCAGGGACTGGTCGAGCGCACCGCCCGCCTTTCTGCCGATTATGCCGCGCGCACCGATGCGCGCGATGCCCATGGGCTACAACAGCTCAGGCAGTTCATTGCCGGGCTGGACCGCATCGCCAGCACGACCCGCGCCGATGCCGAAACCGCACGCCGCATTGCCGATGCGCGGGCCGAGGAAGCCGCTGCCGCCGAGCGTCGCCGCGCCGCCGTGGAAGAACGCGCCGAGGCGCAGGAACGCCTGATCGCCCGCAAGATCGCATCAGGGGCAATACCTACAACCGGCAGGAAGGGTTCTGGCACGGGTCTTGAATAAACAGGGTTAACAGCCCGCGACGGAGACCTGCGCCATGTTCGATGCCACCGCCATTTCCCTGCAAGCAGCCGCCCCGGCGCTTGCCGGCGCGCCGCCGCAGATCGCAGGGAATGCGGGAGATGGCGGCGCGATGGCGGCGGGTGCGCTGATCTTCGGTGACATTCTGGCACGGCAGCAGGCGGACCTTCCGCCGGTGAACGAAAGCGGCGCTATTGCAGAGGCGGCAGGCACGCGATTGCCGGAAGGCGGCAGGATCCTGCCGGAACCGGCAATGCCGGTTGCCGCATCCGCCAGCGCGGTTGCCGGACAATCCCTTGCGGCACAGGCGCCAGCCGCGTGGTCTGCGATGGCTGAAATGGCTCCCCCGATCGCTGTTGCTGCGCAGCCCGCCCCCCGCGCGGCCCTGCCCGATAACGGGCAGCCACAGGCAGGAGCATCCCCATCGGAAGGCGCGCCCGAAGGCGAGCGGGCCGAACCTGCCACGGCCCGTCTGGCCGCGATCCTTGCGCGCCCCGTCCGGCAGACCGCCTTCGCGCAGGAGCGCGCAGCGGTGCGCCGGGATGCGTCCGCAGAGCGCGCAGAAACGCCTTTGGCAGGCGATGCAACTGCCGCGTCCGGGGATGCTCCGGTTCCGGAAGAATTGCCGCCGCTGCCGGAAGACGGGATGCCTGCCGACGCCGCGCCTGTCGCGCTGATGCCGCTTCCCCTTGCCGCCTCGGCCGAGCCGATGGCATCTGCTCCGCCCGCGCCAACCGCCCCCATCGCGCCGGATGCGCCCGGCAGCCTTGCCGCCAAGGTGCCTGCATCCATGCAGCCCCAGCCCCAACCAAGCCCGTCACCCGTGCCTGCGGGCCACACCAGGGCCCTTCCCGCCGCGCTGGTTGCGGGCATGGCGCGGATCGAGATCGAACCGGCGCCTGCCGCCGATGCAGCCGCGCAAGCGCCCGCAGACGGCACAGGCCCTGCCCCGGCACTGCCCCTGCCCGCTGCCCGCGCCCTTGCGGCAAGGCAGGGTTTGCCGCAGGAGGCGATGCAGGCCAGTTTGCCCACACCGCTGGCAGACACCGGATCTGCACTACCTTCCGCAGCATCCCCGCAAAGCGTCGTGGCGGAGCCGCAGCCCTTGGCAGCGTTCCGGCAGCCCGCGGTTCAGGAAGCTGCGCGTTCGGCCAGCGAACCGGCAGAGAAGGTCGCCGCACAACCGGGCGCCCAGCCAGATGGGAAGCGAGGCGGGCTGGCCAGTCAGACATTCTCCCCCGCCGAAGGCGCCGCGCAGCCGGAGGTGACGATGGCGCAATCCCCGCTGCCCATTGACGCGGCAGCCGCACCGGCACCGGCTCATGCCCCGGCGCGGGCGGAGCGGATCGACTTTGCCACGCTGGTCGACACGCTGGCCCGCGCCCGCGAGGAGGCAGCGCCCCGCCCGCTCAGCATTGCCGTGACCAACACCGATTTCGGCCGCGTCTCGCTGCGCTTCGAAACCGGCGCGGATGCGCTTTCCGTGACGATGAGCAGCGCCGATCCCGGCTTTGTCCGGGCGGTGAACGCCAGCGCCGAAGCCGCCGCCGCGCAAGCCGACAACCGCGGGCCGTCATCGCCGTCCGAAGCCCGCAGCCAGCAGCAGGCCGCGATGCAGGCTTCGGCCGACGGGCATGGCCAGCGCCAGCCGCAAGCGCAGATGGGGCGCGAGGATGGGCGAGCGCCGCCGCAGGCCGCGCCTTCCATCCGCCGCGATGACAGCGCACCCGCACGGGGAGCGAGCGCACCTGAAGCAGGCAGCCCGGACGGCATCTACGCCTGACCCTGACCATCCAACCCGGAAAGACGAGCGATGAGCGACAAGAGCGACAAGGAAGCCAAGCCCAGGAAGAAAGGCGGCGGCATGATGATGAAGATCATCATGGCGGTGGGCCTGCTGGGCGCAGGCGGCGGGGGCGTGTTCGGGCTGGTTGCGGCGGGCGTGATCGGTGGCGGCCATGCGGAGGAGAAGAAGGACAACAGCCCCAAGCTGATCCGCAAGGGCGAGGTCGATCCCTATGCCCCCAAGGCCAAGGAAGGCGAGGAGGGCGGCGCGGAAGTGGACGGCGAAGGCGGCAGCGAGTTCCGCACCGTCTATTACAACTTCGCCGAGGATTTCACCTCGAACCTCAAGAACACCGACGCGCTGCTTCAGGTGAACATTTCGGCCAGCACGCGGCGCGATTACCGCGTCGTTTCGTGGATGAAGAAGCACGAACTGGCCATCCGTTCGGCGCTGCTCATCGCCATTGCCGATACGCCGGAAGAGGATGTCATCAGCCCGGAAGGCAAGGCCCGCCTGCAAAAGCGGCTGACCGCCGAGATCAACCGTGTCCTGACCGAAACCGAAGGCTTCGGCGGCGTGGACAACGTCTATTTCAAGTCCTTCATCGTCCAGTAAGCGAAGAAAGCCGCCCGCCTCCCATGAAACCCGAACGCGCCTTCATTGCCGAACGCGCCATCGCGCAGCACGATGCGGCGCTGCTGCGGCGCGGCCCGGACACCGCCGAACTTGTGCCCGCGCTTGCGCGCATGAGCGAGCGTCTGGCCAAGGCCGTGCGCGGGGCGCTGGCGCCGCTGCTGGGCGGGAACGAGCCGCAGATCAACCCGATGAAGCCGATGCAGACCGACTTTGCCGATTTCTGCTCGGAAATCCCGCGCCTTGCCGCCAACAGCCTGATGCAGATCGGCGCGGCCCCGTTGATGATGACGATCGAGGGCGAGACGGTGCTGCGGCTGGTGGACCGCGCCTTTGGCGGCCCCGGCGATACGCCCGCATCGCTGCCCAAGGAGTTTCCGCTTTCCGCCGAACTGATGATCGGGCGGATCGAGCAGATCATGGCTGCCTGCCTTGGGCTGGCGCTGGGCGGAAGCGGCGGGGCGATCCGCGCCGTGCGGCGCGATGCCAGCCTTGCCCAGCTTCAGGCCATGCCCGCCGAAACGCAGGTGGCGGGCCTTACGTTCAACGTGGTGGAACAGGGGCGCATGCCCTGGGCCATCGCGCTGGCCTTTCCGCTGGAAACGCTGGCGCAGATGTTCGCGCATGGCGAGGCGAAGCGCCCGGCCCGCCCGCCGCGCGGCCCTGCCGAGCCGGCCGATGCGCCCTTTGCCGACATTCCCGTGGAACTGGGGGCGGTGCTGGTGGACATGCGCCTGCCGCTGGCCACGGTTTCGCGGCTTGTCGTGGGGCAGATCCTGCCCGTGCCCATTGCGCGCAACGTGCCGCTGGTGGTGGGCGAGCGGACTTATGCCACAGGCACGATCGGCGCGCTCGAAGACCGCGTCGCCATCCGGATCACCCAGCTTTCCTGAACTTCACAAGAGGCTTCCAGCATGACCTTCCAGCCCCGTGGTTTCGATTTCCTCAAGGATGTCGACGTCCGCCTGACCGTTGAACTTGGCCGCACCTCGATGAAGCTCAAGGACGTGCTTGGTCTGACCGAGGAATCGGTCGTCATGCTCGACCGGCTGACCGACGAACTGCTTGACGTGATGGTCAACGGCAAGCTGATCGCACGCGGCGAAGTGGTGGCGCAGGGCGACCGCTTCGGCCTGCGCATCGTGGAACTGGCCGGATCGGACGGGGATGAGGCTTCTGCCCCCTCGCCCGAAAAGAAGGCCCCGAAGGCCGCCTCACGGGGGGATGAGGCCTGATGTTCTGGTATGTGCTCAAGCTCATGGTGCTGCTGCCGCTGATCGGCGCGCTGGCATGGGCAAGCCTGAAGTTCGCAAAGCGCATGGAAGGCCGCTTCATGGGCGGCGGCAATGCCCCGCGTTCGGTGCGGATCGTGGAAACGCAGATGCTTTCGCCCACGCTGCGGCTGGCGGTGCTTGAGTTCCACGGCCGCGAAATCCTTGTCTCGGCGGGAAAGAACGGGCTGGTGCGCCTGGCCGAAGCCCCCGCACGGCCCCGGCCCGAAACGGAGGACGGCCAGTGAAGCGCCCCGCTGCAAGCCTGATGGTCTCTGCCATCACGACCGCATTGTTCCTGCTGCCGCATCATGCACTGGCACAGGCAACCGGCCCTGCCCCCGCACAGCAGCCCGCCGCGCTTTCGGGCGCGCTCGACCGCGCCTTCGGCCAGATCGCGGGCGCGCAGAGCGGCGGCTCGCTCTCGCTGTCGCTCCAGCTCCTGCTCATCATGGGGCTGCTCACGATCCTGCCCTCGCTGATCCTGATGATGACCAGCTTCACCCGCGTGCTGGTGGTGCTGTCGATCCTGCGTCAGGCCATGGGCTTGCAGCAATCGCCGCCCAATCAGGTGCTGATCGGGCTTTCGCTGTTCCTTTCGCTGTTCATCATGGCACCCACGCTCGACAAGGTGAACGCATCCGCGATCCAGCCCTATGCCAGCGGCCAGATCGGGGCGGAGCAGGCCATTGCCGCAGGCGGGCGCGAGTTTCACGCCTTCATGATCCGCCAGACCCGCGAGACCGACCTCAGGATGTTTGCCGAAATGGCCAAGGCGCCAAGGTTCGCCGATGCGGCGCAGGTGCCCTATTCGATCCTGCTGCCCGCCTTCGTCACCAGCGAGCTGAAAACCGCCTTCCAGATCGGCTTCATGCTGTTCCTGCCGTTCCTCGTGATCGACCTCGTCGTGTCATCCGTGCTGATGAGCCTCGGCATGATGATGATGAGCCCGACCATCGTCTCGCTGCCGTTCAAGCTGCTCCTGTTCGTGCTGGTCGATGGCTGGGCGCTGCTGATGGGCAGCCTTGCGGCCAGTTTCGGATAAGCGGCGATGGACGATACCTCATCTCTCCTTGCGCTGGCCGACCGGATGCTGTGGATCACCGCGCTGGTGGCCGCCCCGGTGCTTCTGGCCTCGCTTGCAGTGGGCCTTGTCGTCGGGGTCATCCAGGCTGCGACCTCGGTCAACGAGCAGACGCTCACCTTCGTGCCCAAGCTGGCGATCACCGCGCTGGTGCTGGTGCTGTTCGGCGCGGCCATGCTGGGCCTGATCGGCGATTTCACGCGCGAGATCTTCAACCAGATCGCGCTGACCGGACAGAGTTGAAGCGCGCCATGGTGCAGCTCAACTTCGGCTTTGGTGCGCTTGAGGCCGATTTCTGGCGCTGGGTCTTCGTGATGACCAGGATCGGCGCGGCCATGTTCGCCGCCCCCCTGTTTGGCGGCGGCACCGTTCCCTATCAGGTCCGCGTGGTGCTGACGGCGGCGCTTGCCCTGCTGGTCTGCGCGTGGACGCCGGTTGCCGCGCCGCCCGCGCTGCTTTCGGTGAATGGCCTGCTGTTCACCGCGGGCGAAGTGCTGATCGGGCTTGCCATGGGCTTCGTGCTGCAACTCTCGTTCGCCGCACCCACCCTTGCCGCCGAAGTGATCGGCGCAGGGATGGGCATGTCCATCGCCACCACGGCCGATCCGGTAAGCGGCGCCAGTTCCCCCGCGCTCGGACAATACTTCGCGGTCGTGCTGACCGTCATCTTCCTTGGCACGGGCGCGCATCTCGACTGGATCGGCTTGCTGGTCGAAAGCTATGCCGCCTTCCCGCCCGGCGCGCCATGGCTCAGCGCCGGGCGGATGGACCTGATCGCCCAGTTTGCCGGGCAGATGTTCGTGACCGCGCTGCTCATCGCGCTGCCGGTGACGCTGATCCTGCTGCTGGTGCAGGTCACGACCGGGATCATCAGCCGCTCGGCGCCCAGCCTCAACCTTTTCTCGCTTGGCCTGCCGGCGGGCGTGCTGGCGGGCCTTGCCGCGATGATCGCCGCCGCCCCCATGTTCACCGATCTGATGATCGACATTTCGGCCGGCGCCGTCGGCCAAGCGGCCGCGCTGATCGCACGGTAAAAGGGCAGGCGCCATGGCCGAGCAGGAAGGCGAGAAGTCCTTTGCCCCAACGCAGAAGCGCAAGCAGGACGCCGCGAAGAAGGGCGATGTCCTGCGCTCGAAGGAGCTGGCGACGGCCGCTGGCGTGATGGTGGGCGCGGTCTGGCTGAAGCTGGCCGGGCCATGGCTGTTCGATGCCATGCAGGATACGCTGCGCGCCTCCTTCACGATCGACCGCACGGCGATAGAGGATTTCACGCCCGGCAGGCTGATGACCGGCATCCTGCTGGCGGTGCTGCCGCCGGTGCTGCTGCTGGGCACGCTGGTGCTGGCATCATCGGTATTCTCGCAGATCGGCCTTTCCGACGGGCGCTGGAACGCGGGCAACCTTGCGCCCAAGGCATCGCGGATCAATCCGCTTTCCGGGCTGAAGCGCATGTTCGGGCCGCAGGGCTGGATCGAACTGGGCAAGGGTCTTGCCAAGCTGGTGCTGCTGGGCGCCATCGCATGGGCCTGGGCATCGGGCCGGATCGATACGCTGATCGGGCTGGGACGGGGCAATGTCCACGGCCAGCTCGTCGCGGCGTGGGATGCCGTCACCTCGCTGGCCTTCGCGCTGGCGGCGGGCCTTGCGCTGATCGCGCTGATCGACTTTCCGATCCAGTGGGTGCGCCGTTTCGTGCGCCTGAAGATGACGCTTCAGGAAATCAGGGACGAGCACAAGGATGCCGAAGGATCGCCCGAAAAGAAGGCCGCGATCCGCCAGAAACAGCGCCAGTTGGCCATGGGGGCGATGCAGGGCGCGATGCAGAAGGCGCAGTTCGTCATCACCAACCCCACGCACTTTTCGGTGGCGCTGACCTATGATCCCGATCTGGCGCCCGCGCCGGTGGTTCTGGCCAAGGGGCGCGGCGAAAAGGCTCTGGCCATGCGCGAACTGGCGGCGGAACTGGGCGTGCCCTGCATCGAGGTGCCGCCGCTGGCGCGATCGGTCTATTTCACCACGCGCGAGAGCCAGATGATCCGCGAGGATCTCTACGCCGCCATCGCCTGCGTGCTGGCCTTTGTCATGTCGCTGAAGCGCGGCGACAACCCGGTGCTGCCGCCCATCGACCTGCCGCTGCACATGCGCTTCGATGCCGATGGCAGGCCGGAAGCGGTGATGACGCTTAACCGGGCGGCCGCGCCGCCGTCCTGATGTCCATGACCAGCACCTCGTCCACCGCATCGACATCGGCCACGGCCCAGATCGTATCGACCCTGGGCGCGGGCAGCGGCATCAATACGGCGCAACTGGCCGAGCAGCTTGCCGCCGCCCAGTTCGCCACCCGGATCGACCAGCTTGCCGCGCGCAGCGAGAAGCTGACCGCGCAGATTTCGGCGGCATCGAACCTGCGTTCGATGATGAGCACGCTGTCATCCTCGATCGGATCGCTGATCCGCACGGGCGATCTGGCGGTAAAGCCGGAAATCAGCAGCCCGGCCGTGGCCGAAGTGACGCGCGGCGTCGCCACCGGGCGCGGCACCTATGCGCTGGAAGTAAGCAGCCTTGCCGCGCCGCAGCGCATGGCACTTCGCCCCTATGCCAGTGCATCGAGCGCGGTGGGCGCGGGCACGCTGACGTTGCGCTTCGGGACCGTTGCGGGCGGCAGCTTCACCGCCGACACTGCGCAATCGGAAGTCAACCTCACGATCGCCAGCGGGGCGACGCTGGCCGATGTTGCCGCCGCGATCAACGCATCGGGCGCGGGCATCAGTGCCTATGTGGCGAACGGCGCGGCAGGTGCGCAACTGGTGCTGCGCGGGCGCGAGGGCGCGGCCAGCGGCTTCATCATCGAAGCGGCCGAAACGCCCGGTGAAGAGGGCCTTGCCAATCTGGCCTGGACACCGGCCACCGACAGCGGCCAGTTGCAGGCTGCGGCCAGCAACGCGAACTTCACCATCGACGGCGTGGCCTATTCGCGCACCAGCAACACCATCAACGAGATCGTGCCGGGGGTGAACCTGCGGCTGTCCGCGACCAATGCGGGCAATCCGGCCACCATCCGGTTCAGCGATCCCACGCCCAACATCTCCACCGCGATGAACGATCTGGTGGGCGCGCTCAACGAGGTGGTCTCGGCGCTCAACAGCGCCACCGATCCGCTGGGCGGGCCACTGCGCAACGATCCCGGCGCGCGCGCGCTGCGCCAGGCGCTGGTTTCGCTGCCTTCGGAGCGGATCATGCGCAATGCCGCCGCGGGCGAACCGGCAACGCTGGGCGATCTGGGGCTGAAGCTGGAACGCAACGGCACCTTCACGCTCGATTCCGCCCGGCTGACCGGCACCCTGCGCGACAATCCCCAAGGGGCCGGGGCGATGTGGACCACCGGCGTGTTCGGCGTGTTCTCGACCATCGACCGGATCGCGCGCGCGGCCTCCACCACCACCGGCGGCGCATCGCTTGCCAGTTCGATCAACCGCTACACCGCGCTCAGCAAGACCATTTCCGACAAGAGCAGCGAACTGGCCGCCAAGCAGGAAGATTTCCGCGCGCGGCTGGTGACTCGCTTTGCCGCGATGGACAGCCGGGTCAGCGGATCGCAATCGACCCTGTCCTTCCTCAAGGCGCAGATCGACGCCTGGAATGCGAGCAAGAACTGATGCTGCACCACCGCAATGATCCTTCGGAAGCCTATCGCCGCATCGATTTCGATGCGCGCGTGCGCGGCGCGGATTCGCGCCAGCTTGTCGATCTGTGCCTTGAACAGGTGATCGGTTCGATCGGCCGCGCGCTCCATGCGCAGGAACGCGCCGACAATGCCGCCAAGAGCGCCGCGCTGACACGTGCGGTCTCGGCGCTGACCGCCTTGCAGATGGGTGTCGACATGGCCAATCCCACGGCAGGCGCGCTGATGCAGCTCTACCAGTCGGCCCGCAACGCGGTGCTCGATTGCGTGACGCGCTTCGATCCTGCCAAGCTGCGGCTGATCCGGCAGGACTTCACCGAGATCCGCGAGGCCATGCCGCGCAGCATGGCCGCCTGAGGAAGCCGCCCCCCCGCGATCGCCCGGATCATGCACAAAAAGCCCGGAACCCTTGGGCAGGTTCCGGGCTTTCGTTCCACCCGCGCCGCAAGGGGATGGGCGGCGCGCGATGGCAGGGGAATCAGCCGATGTTGCAGCAGGCGATGAGCGCGGCGCCCAGATCGTCGAGCGCAAGTTCGCTTTCCGCAGCCTCGACCGCAATGGCCGCCGCGGGCGCTTCGGATACCAGCGCGCTCTTGCGGTCCTGGGCAAAGGTCCGGCACCCCGCATCGCGCATCAGCCTGAGGCCCTTGGCGCCGTCTGCGCCCATGCCCGTCAGCACCGCACCTGCCGCCGGAATGGCCCCGCGCGCGATGGAGCCGAACAGGAGGTTGGCCGAAGGGCGCATCCCGTCCACGGGATCACGGTCGATCAGGCGCAGCCTCGCCGGGCTGCCCGGTTCGATCACCGCGTGGCGTTCGGGATCATAGGCGATGTGGATGGTGCCGGCCGCCAGCGGGGTGCCATCCTTCGCCGCCTTGACCGCGCACTTCAGCTCGCCGTCCATGCGCTTGATGAAGGTTTCGACCACAGCCGGTTCGGCATTGAGGGCAATCACCGTGGGCGGGCACTTTTCGGGCCAGTAGGCAAGAAGCTGCGTCAGCGCGTCGATCCCGCCCATCGAGGCCGACAGGGCGAGGATATGCCCGTTCCATTCGAAATGGGCTTCGGCGGCCTTGTGCTCGCGCGGGGCCTTGCGGTCCTTCACGTTGCTGTTGGCGGCCGCCAGCACGATCTTGCCCAGCTTGCCCACGGTCTTGCTGAACTGTTCGGGCGTGGCCTTCAGGGGTTTGGGAAAGCACTCCACCGCGCCCAGCTCATAGGCCTTGAGCGAGGTTTCGGTGCCCGCCTGCGTAAGGCTGGAGAGCATGACCACGGGAAGCGGGTTGGAGGTCATGATCTCTTCGAGAAACTCGATCCCGCTCATCCCCGGCATTTCCACGTCGAGCGTGACGACATTGGGGCGCAGTTCGCGGATCTGGTCGCGTGCCTCGGCGGCATTGGCGGCAGCACCGATGACGGTCACGTTCTTTGCCTGATCGAGAATATCGGAAAAGAGCGCCCGCATCGCAGCGGAATCATCGACAACCAGAACGCGTGCTTCATGCATGGGAAAACGGACCTTATCATCGGGCGCGCCTGCGCCGCATGTGTCTTCCCTACGCACACAGGACCGACGAAATCCTGTGCCGCCCCTTACGTATCTCACCCTAAGGGCCGGGAAAGAGCGCCTTTGCCCTCCTGCCCTATTGCGGTGAGCCTCGAAGCCGCGCCCGATTCCACCGAACCGGCGCGCCAAGCCGGAGGAACCGCGTCTCCATGTCGACGATCCTGTTGCCCGCACGGTGTGATCGCGCCGCCGCCGAAGCTTTGCTTCCCGAAATGGTGGCCGCGCTCGGCTCCGGTCCCCTGCAGATCGATGCGCGCGAGTGCCGCCAGATCGGACAGGCCATGCTCCAGTTGCTGGTCAGTGCGCGCCAGACCGGCGAAGGCGCGGTGATCCTGCCATCGCAGGCCCTTCGCGAAGCCGCCGCGCTGACCGGGCTTGACGACGAACTGCTGGCCGGGACCGACGCATGAACGCCGAGGAAATCCAGGCCATCTTCTTCGCCGAGTGCGAGGAATCGCTCGTCGCCGCCGAACAGGGGCTGGCCGCCTGCCGCGATGGCACGCACGATGCCGATACCGTCAACGCCGTGTTCCGCGCCGTCCATTCGATCAAGGGCGGGGCGGGGGCCTTCGGCTATGTCGCGCTTCAGGCCTTCACGCACACCTTCGAAACGCTGCTTTCCGACGTGCGCGACGGGTCTGTGCCGATCACCGAGCCGCTGGTGGACCTGCTGCTGCGCGCGCTGGATACGCTGAGCGACCATGTAAGCGCGGCGCGCGGCGAAGGCGCTCCGCCCGAAGACGCAGCGCTTCAGGCCGAACTGACCGCCGCGATGGCAGCGAATGCAGGGGCCGCGAATGCAGGGGCCGCGACCGCAGCCACGCCGCAGGCTGCGCCCCATCCTGCCGACGCTGGCGGGAACGATAGTGACGGAGGCGATTGCGATCTCGATTTCGATCTCGACGCCCTGCTTGACGACATTTCGGGCGAGATTGCCCCCAAGGCCGAACCCCAGGCCGCCGACGAACCGCGCTGGCATGTGCGGCTGCGCCCGCATGCCGCGGCCATGCGCAATGGCAGCGAACCGCTGCTGATGCTGCGCGAGATGGCCGATCTGGGCGGTCGCTGCGAGGCTTGCGATGTTTCCGCCGTGCCCCCGCTCGATGCGCTCGATGTCGGCACGGGCTATCTTGGCTGGACCTTCAGCTTCCCCGCCGGCGTGACCGAAGCGGCCGTGCGCGACATCTTCGATTTCGTGGGCGATGATTGCGCGCTGGCCTTTGGCGAAGACGCCCCGATGCCGCCGATCCGCTATCCTGAACCGCCAGCAGCCGCAAGGCCCGCACCGGCTCCCGCATCGTCAGGGGTGCAAGCCCCGGCCGCCGTGCAGACACCTGCTGCCGCGCCTGCGGCCGTGGCTGCGGCCGCCGCCGCTCCTGGCACTGCTGCCCCGGCGCAAAGCGCACCGGCAACAGGATCAGCACCGCCCGCACCGCCCGCCCCCGGCCAGTCGATCCGGATCGAGCTGGGTAAGCTCGACAAGCTGATCGATGCGGTGGGCGAACTCGTCATTGCCCAGGCGATGATGGCGCAGCGCCTTGCCGGGCAGGGCCTTGCCGTGGCCGAAGAGATGGCGATGATCGAGGGGCTGACCCGCGACATCCAGGAATCGGCCATGGCGATCCGCGCCCAGCCGATCGGGTCGGTTTTCAGCCGCGTGCCGCGCATCCTGCGCGAACTGGCCGCATCCACCGGCAAGCATGTGAAGCTCGAAGTTTCGGGCGAAAGCACCGAACTGGACAAAACCGTGATCGAGCGGCTGGGCGAACCGCTCACCCACCTGATCCGCAACGCGGTGGATCACGGCATCGAACCGGCCGACCAGCGGCTTGCCGCGGGCAAGCCTGCGGAAGGCACGCTCACGCTTTCGGCCGA
Source organism: Novosphingobium sp. (assembly GCA_046294595.1). Lineage (GTDB taxonomy): Bacteria > Pseudomonadota > Alphaproteobacteria > Sphingomonadales > Sphingomonadaceae > Novosphingobium. Next base: position 124,638 of record JBKBKD010000005.1, on the reverse strand, counting down.
GCATCGTTCGGGCCGCATCCTCATCCGCATTGCCGACGACGGCAAGGGCATCGACCGCGAGCGCGTGTTTGCCAAGGCGGTGGAAAAGGGCCTGATCGCACCCGATGCTGTGCTTTCGAAAGAGGAGATCGACCTCCTGATCTTCGCCCCCGGCTTTTCCACCGCGCAGCAGGTCACGAACGTTTCCGGCCGCGGGGTGGGCATGGATGTGGTCCGCCAGAACGTGAAGGATCTGGGCGGGCGCATCACCATCGATTCCGAACCGGGCAAGGGCACGACCTTCACCCTCACCCTGCCGCTGACTTTGGCGATTTCGGATGGCATGGTGGTCAATGTCGGCGACCAGACACTGGTCGTGCCGCTCGCCAACGTGGTGGAAAGCCTGCGTCCGGCCCCCAACGAAGTGCAGGGCCTGGGCGTGAACCGCTGCATGATCAACGTGCGCGGCCGGTTCATTCCGGTGATCCCGCTGGCGCGGGCCGTGGGTGCGGCAGGCGCCGCGACCGATCCGGTCGATGCCGTGCTGATCGTGGTCGAAACCGAAGGGGCGGGGCGCGCCGCGCTGATGGTCGATGCCATCTGCGACCAGCGCCAGGTCGTCATCAAGAGCCTCGATACCCATTACCGCTCGGTCGAGGGCGTGGCCGGCGCCACGATCCTTGGCGATGGCCGGGTGGCGCTGATCGTCGATGTGGATGGCCTTGTCTCGCGCAGCCTCGCCTCTGCCGGGGCTGCCGCGCCGATGGCGGAAGCCGCATGAGCCTGATGGAAGCCCTCGACGCGTCGATGCCGGGCATCAGTCCCGGCATCTATGACGAGGCCGATTTCCGCGCGATCGCCGAAATCGCCCATGCCGAGGCGGGAATCGTCCTGCCTGCGGGCAAGGCCATGCTGGTCTATTCGCGCCTCGCCCCGCTCGTGCGCAATTCGGGCTGCGCCACCTTCGGTTCCTATGTCATGCGCATCCGCGAGGACGCGGCCGAGCGCCAGAAGGCCATCTGCGCGCTGACCACGAACCACACCTTCTTCTACCGCGAGGCCCACCATTTCGAGCATTTCGCGCAGCATGTCCGGCCCGGCTACGTCCAGCGGCTTCAGGCAGGCGGCAAGGTGCGGCTGTGGTCGGCAGGCTGCTCCAGCGGCGAGGAGACGTGGTCCCTGCTGATGACGCTGCTGGGCGCAGACCCGGCCGAGGGCAGGGCCATTGCCCGCCGCGACCTGCGCCTGCTGGCAAGCGACATTGCCGCCCATGCCATCGCCAGGGCGCGCAGCGCCACCTATCGCGCCGAGGACTTGAAGGCCGTGCCCGAAGCGCTGCGCCGCGTCTGGACACGGACCGAGGGCGAGGACGCGGTCATTGCGCCCGAAGTGCAGCAGCTTGCCCGCTTTCGCACGCTCAACCTGCTTGGCCCGTGGCCCATGCAGGGCCGGTTCGACACGATCTTCTGCCGCAACGTGATGATCTATTTCGACCACCCCACCAAGGAGCGGCTGGTCCAGCGCTTTGCCGAAATGCTTGGCCCCGGCGGCTGGCTCTACATCGGCCATTCCGAGCGCGTGACCGGACCGGCACTGGACCTGCTCTCGACCGAGGGCCCCACCATCTATCGCAAGAGGGCCGCATGACCATCCGCGTCGTCATCGTCGAAGATTCTCCCACCATGCGCGCCATCCTGATGAACCGGCTGGGCAAGGAGCCGGACATCGAGGTGGTGGCGGCTGCCGCCAATGCCGCGGAAGGCCGCCAGATGATCCGCGAGCTGGACCCCGACGTGGTCACGCTCGACATCGAGATGCCGGGCATGAACGGTCTGGATTTCCTCGCCAAGATCATGGAACTGCGCCCCACGCCGGTCATCATCGTGTCGGGCGCCACCCAGCAGGGCAACGAGATGTCCGCACGCGCGCTCGCGCTTGGCGCGGTCGATTGCTACGCCAAATCGGGCGGCGGCTCCGGGCTGGACGATGCCGGAAGGCTCGCCGCCATGATCCGCGAGGCCGCCAAGGTGCGCTTTGCCCCGCGCCGCCCGGCGGCTCCTGCCGAGACCATCGCGCGGGTGGCCCGCGAAGCGCGAGGCTCGCTGACCGACCGGCCCGCACTGATTGCGATCGGTTCGTCAACCGGCGGGGTGGAAGCGCTCCAGACGGTGCTTTCCGGCTTTCCCGCCGATTGCCCGCCCACGCTGATCGTGCAGCACATCAATGCCCGCTTCGCCCCGGCGGTGGCGCGCACGCTGGATCAATCCTGCCCGCCGCGCATCGTTCTGGCCGAACCGGACACGCCGCTGAAGGACGGGCACGTCTATCTGGCGCCCGGCGATGACCGGCACCTGACGGTTGGCGGCACCACGGGCTTTCATTGCAAGCTGCGCAGCGGCGCGCCGGTGTCGGGCCACCTGCCCAGCGTCGACGTGCTCTTCGCGTCGGTTGCCGAAGTGGTCGGCCCGCGCAGTGTCGGCATCCTGCTGACCGGGATGGGCGCCGACGGCGCGCAGGGCCTGCTGGCCATGGCGCAAAAGGGCGCGCGCACCATCGCGCAGGACGAGGCGACCTGCACGGTCTTCGGCATGCCGCGCGCGGCGATCAATCTGGGGGCCGCACGCATCGTCGCGCCGCTGGGCGCCATCGCGCGTCACGCCTTCAGCAAGGCCGCCTGAGATGAGCCTCGAAACCCCCATCCCCGGCGCGCCGCCGCTTGAACGCATCACCGTGATGCAGGGGCAGGCGCTGGCCAGTGCCAGCCCGTCAGTCGAATATTCCACGGTGCTCGGCTCGTGCGTGGCCACCTGTCTCTACGATCCGCAGAGCAGGGTTGGCGGCATGAACCACTTCCTGCTGTCCGAACCCCCGGCCAATGTCCCCGGCACCCAGATCGACGAGCACTATGGCGTCTATCTGATGGAACTGCTGGTCAACCAGATGCTCGCCCACGGTGCGCGCAAGGCCAGTCTCAAGGCGCACCTCTATGGCGGGGCCAATGTCAACCGCAACATGATGCGCATCGGCACGATGAACGCCGAGTTCGCGCGGGCTTTCCTTCAGCGTGAAGGCATTGCCCTGGTGCGCGAGGACATGGGCGGCACCAGCGCGCGCCGCGTCGATTTCCGCCCGGCATCGGGCCAGGTCCGCCTCCGCACGGTGGAAGACCGGTTCGCGCCGCCCGTCCAACCCACCCCGCGCCCGGCGGTCGCCCGCGGCGATGTCGAACTGTTCTGATCGGAAAAGCGAGTCCCTCCCATGAGCAACCCTACCCGGATCCTTACCGTCGACGACAGCCCGTCCATGCGGGCGCTGCTCAACCATGCCCTGTCGGGCCACGGCTTCGATGTGGCCCAGGCCGAGGACGGCCTTGCCGCACTCGACTGGCTGGCCATGAACGAGGTCGATGTCGTCATCACCGACATCAACATGCCGCGCCTCGACGGCTTCGGCCTGATCGAACGGCTGCGCGAAGGCAGCCGCCACCGCGACCGCCCGATCCTCGTGCTGACCACCGAAAGCTCGGACGAGAAGAAGGCCCGCGCCCGCGCCGCCGGTGCGACGGGCTGGATCGTGAAGCCCTTCGATCCCGAAAAGCTCGTCGCGGCCGTGCGCCGCGTCGCCCACTGAACCTTGCCGGGAGCACCGCAATGCTGCGCGAACTGATAACTTTCGAAGTGGAAGGCCAGGTCTTCGGCCTCGACATCATGGCCATCCGCGAAATCCGCGCATGGTCGCCCACCACGCGCCTGCCGCGCGTGCCGCACTATGTGGCGGGCGTCGTCAACCTGCGCGGCACCGTGCTGCCGGTGATCGACCTTGCCGCCCGGCTGGGCTGGCGCGCCACCGAGGCGACCCCACGCCACGCAATCATCGTGACGCAGCTTGGCGCGCAGGTTTCCGGCTGGATCGTCGATTCGGTCAGCGACATCGTGACGCTTCCGGCCGACGCGCTCCAGCCCCCGCCGCCCACTTCGGCGGGCGATACGGTCGTGCCCTTCCTCGAAGGTCTGGCCGCGATCGAGGAGCGCATGGTCATGGTGCTGAACCTCGCCGCCCTGTCGGATGGCGCACAACTGGACGAAGCGGCCTGACACGCCCGCAAGGGCCGCGCCGTAAGGCCGCTCCCGCAGGAATGCCGGTCCACACAAGGAAGTTTGCCGCATGGCACAAGCAACCCATCGCCAGATCGCCGTCGTGCTCGAAGAACTGGCCGAGGAAGTCGAAGCCCTTGGTTCCGCCCTCTGCGCGGACATGGACATCGCCCTTCGCCACATGGACAAGCTTCAGGCCATCGACCTGATCGCGCAGAAGCAGCGCTCGCTGGGCAGGCTTCTCGTCGCCGAAAGCCCCGCCGAGGAGATCGAACGCATCGCCCTCGACGTGCTGCGCGACCGGATGCGCCTGTCAGGCTAGGAGGCGAACCCGGCCAGATCGCGTCCGCGCCGCAAGCACAGGGCGGGGCTGCGGGCGACATTCGCGCCTGCCCCCTCTGGACTTCACCGCGAAGGCCGCGCAATGCTCCTGCCCCATGTGGCAGCTTCATCAATTCCCCCTGTGCCCCTTCAGCCGCAAGGTGCGGCTCCTGCTCAGCGAGAAGGGTGTCGCCTATGATCTCGTCCGCGAAAATCCGTGGGAGCGGCGCGAGGCGTTCGGGCACATCAGCCCGGCCTACCGCACGCCCGCGATCCACAATCCGGAACGCGGCATCACCCTGGCCGACAGCCGGGCGATCTGCGAGTATTTCGAGGAAACGGTCGACAGGAGCCCGATGATCAACGGCACTGCGCCCAATCGCGCCGAGATCCGCCGCCTGGTGGCGCTGTTCGACGAGAACTTCTACGCCGATGTCACCCAGCCCCTGCTGGAAGAGCGCATGAAGAAGCGCCTTGTCTATCGCAGCCCGCCCGACAGCAAGCGGCTGCGCGATGCCATGCGTCTGGCCGACGAGCATCTGGACTACATCGACTACCTCATCGACAACCGGCCCTGGCTGGCAGGGTCAACCATGAGCCTTGCCGATCTGGCCGCTGCAGCCCAGCTTTCCGTGGCAGACTATCTGGGCGGGATCGACTGGTCGGGGCACGAACAGGCGCGCGGCTGGTATTCAGTGTTCAAGAGCCGTCCCAGCTTTCGCCCGCTCCTGGCCGAACGCATGGATGTGATCCAGCCGCCCGCCCATTATGCCGACGTGAACGCCTGAGGAACCGGCGGCGAAACGAAACGGGCAGGCGCACGTCGGCCCTCAGCCTGCGGTCTTGGCCTTCACACCGAAGCGGCCGAACTTGCGGTAGCGCGTCATCCACCGATCGAGGAACAGGCCAAGCGGGCGCGGCACGACGCCAAGCGCATCGATGCCGGGCAAAGTGCCGGTGGCAAAGTTGCCTGCCTTGAGCAGCTTCCACTGATCCATGCTCATCGGCGCGCCGGGCAGCCATCCGGTCAGCGCGGCAAAGGCTGCGCAAACCCCGTCGGGCAGCTCGACCAGCACGGGAGAGCGGTCCGCCGCCTTCGCGATGCGGCGGTTGAGCTCGCCCATCGTCACCACTTCGGGGCCTGCCAGTTCATAGGTCTTGCCGCCGTGCAGCCCGGGGTTGGCCAGTGCATTGGCCACGGCCTCGGCCGCATCGTCGACGTTCACCGGTTGCAGCTTCGCCTGCGCGCCGAACACCGGCAGCACCGGCAGCCTCGCCATCAGCCCGCCGAACATGTTGAGGAAACCGTCATCCTCGCCGAACAGGATGGACGGACGAACCACGGTGGCCGCCGGGAATGCGGCCAGCACCGCCGCTTCGCCCTCCGCCTTGGTGCGGGCATAGGCCACATCGGAAGCCGCATCGGCGCCCAGCGCGGATACGTGCACGAAAGCACGCGCACCGGCATCCTTCGCGGCCTGCGCCACGCGGCCGATGCCCGCCCCCTGCACCGCATCGAGATTGCCCGCAAAGGCGCCGACAAGGTTTACCACCGCGTCCGCGCCGACAAGCGCCCTGGCCACCGTTTCCGGCCGCGTCACGTCGGCAGCGACGAACTGGGTCTGCCCCAGCCCGCCCAGCGGCTTGAGCCTGAAGGCGCGTTCCGGACGGCGGCTGCACACCCGCAAGCGCGCCCCGCGCGCGAGCAATTCCTGCGCCAGATGTCTGCCGAAAAAGCCGCTGCCGCCGACCAGGGCCACCAGCATCCCATCCAGATCGCGCGTCCTGCCGTTTGCCATTTGTCGAAATCCTGCTTTCCGCGCCCTGCAACCGGGCCAATCACGGCCCGCCTTTGGCACAGCGAAGCCTGCGCTTTCAATGCCCAAACGGCGCGAAGGCGCAAGCGGCCGAAAAAGACTTCGCACGAGGCCGATTTCCCCCGTTGACACCTCGCCCCCTCTCGCCTAGTTGCGCGCTCCTACCCGGCGGCAAGGCGCACAGCCCCCGCCTCCGTGCCCAGATGGCGGAATTGGTAGACGCACCGTCTTCAGGTGGCGGCGCTGGAAACGGCGTGGAGGTTCGAGTCCTCTTCTGGGCACCATTTTTCTTTCCGGACGCATCCGCAAGCGTCCGGAAAAATCCAAGAAAACAGAGACTTCGGACTAGTTTGGCGTCCATCGGCATCCGGCCGAATTCGTTGAAATTGGCGGTACTTGACGGTACATCTGACGGTATCAAAACCGACAGAGGTGGCACCATGCTGACCGATCTGGCCGTCCGAAAAGCCGCGCCACGCGACAAGCCCTACAAGCTCTCCGATGGGGGCGGGCTGTACCTGCTGGTGACGAAGGCGGGTCAGAGATACTGGCGGATGGACTACCGGTTCGGTGAAAAGCGGGCCACAGCGGCACTCGGAGTTTACCCGACTATCACCCTGGCCGAGGCGCGGGCCAAGCGGCTGGAGATCAAGAAGCAGATCGCCGAAGGCATCAACCCAGCCGCAAAGCGCAAAATCGACAAGATCACCGGGCCACTCGCCAGTGTGAACAGCTTCAAGGCCGTGGCGGAAGAATGGCTCGACAAGGCCCGGCGCGAGGGCCGTGCCGATGTGACCGTGGGCAAGCTGACATGGCTGCTCGAATTCGCCTACCCCATCATCGGAGACCGCAAGGTTGGTGAGATCAAGGCTCCCGAATTGCTGGCCGTCCTGCGCTCGGTCGAGAAGCGCGGGCATTACGAAACCGCGCGACGGCTGCGCAGTACCTGCGGGCAGGTATTCCGCTATGCCATCGCCACCGGCCGCGCCGATCGCGACGTTTCGGCAGACCTGCGCGGCGCGCTGATCGTGCCCAAGGTGACGCACCGCGCCGCCATCACCACACCGAAGGAAGCGGGCGAACTGCTGCGCGCGATCGACGCCTATTCGGGTTATCCGGTCACCCATGCGGCGCTGCGGCTGGCTCCCTATGTCTTTGTGCGCCCTGGCGAACTGCGGCAGGCCGAATGGAGCGAGTTCGACTTCACCCGCAACATCTGGGTCATCGCTGCCGACAAGACCAAGATGCGCGTCGCACACCGCGTGCCGCTCAGCCGTCAGGTGCTTGCCATCCTTGAAGAGCTGCGCGAGATCAGCGGCAATCGCCGCTACCTGTTCCCCGCCCAAGGCAAGCGCGACAGGCCCATGTGCGAGAACACGATCAACCTAGCGCTGCGGCGAATGGGTTTCGACGGCACCACGATGACCGCCCACGGCTTCCGCGCCATGGCCAGCACACTGCTGAACGAGCAAGGCCACTGGAACCCCGACGCAATCGAGCGCCAGCTCGGCCATGCCGAGACCGATGACGTCCGCCGCGCCTATGCGCGCGGCGAGCACTGGGAAGAGCGGATCAGGATGATGCAGAGCTGGGCGGATTATCTCGACCAGCTCAGGTCCGGTGCAAAGGTGCTGCAAGGCAGCTTCCGCAAGCCATCGGGCGCTGCGAGCGCGTTGCCGGGTTGATCCTGCTGCACTGCTCACGATCTGTCACCAATCTGTTCAGCAAGCGGTTTCCGCATCAAGGTAGGCCTTGACGCGCCGCATACCTGCGAGGCCATCTGCCAGCACGAGATCGAGCGCGCTGGCCCCATCAAAGGCCTCGTTAGGTGCACCAATCCACCGCGCGGCCCTATCGCTGTCAGCGAACATGCATCGCAATGCGCGATGAATGCCGAGGAGCGCTGCAGCCCGCCATTCGCCGTTGAGAAGCCGCTCGGCTGCTTCATCTTGAACGCCCCAGCGCGCGACCAATGCAGCGGCCGCCCGCGTCATAGCCAGTATTTCGTCATCGTCGTATTGAGCGCTCGTGATCGACATGGACAGATCCACTGACTTCGACGCGCCCTCGATAGCACGGAACGTCCGCCCAAGCCACCAATCAACTTACCGAGCGGTAAGAATTTCCGGATAGGCCTCAACATCAAGGCACTTCCTTCCCGATCGGGAAGAAATGCTCTTGATTCTCTACGGCACATATGAGACCTTCCCGCTCGGTAAGACTGACATGATCGACAACGCAACCCAATTCGGCGCAGCCGTCGCCTCGGCCCGCAAGGCCCTTGGCCTTACCCAGCGGGAGCTGGCGCTCGCTATCAACAGCGGCGAACGCTTCATTGTCGATCTGGAAGCGGGAAAGCCCACTGCGCAACTCGGCAAGGCTCTCGCCGCCGCCAAGGCTGTCGGCTTGCGGCTCACCGCAACCGGCATTTCGCAGGCCTGACGGTGGACCTTCCGGTTCACTACGAAGACCGTCTGGTCGCCACGATCAGCGCCGATGCGCGGGCAACCCGCCTTGCCTACGCGGATGCCTGGAAATCATCCGCTGACAGCTTCCCGGTCTCGTTGGCGATGCCGATCCGGCCGGAGCCCTATGAGGGAGAACAGGTCCTCCCTTGGCTGATGAACCTCCTGCCCGAGGGCGAACCGCTGCGCGCCATGACACGCGCGCTCGGTGCAGCGCCGGAGGACGCGCTCGGCCTGATAGCCCAGACCGGCAACGATCTGGCAGGCGCGCTCAGCATCGCTCCGCAGCAGCCGCGCGGCAAGCCCGGCTATCGCACGATCCCGGATGCCGACGCACTGGAGCGGATCATCGAGGAGCTGCCAGCGCGGCCATTCCTGGTCGGCGAGGACGGCGTTTCGATGAGCCTCGCCGGCGCGCAGGAAAAGCTGCCGGTGGCTGTCATCGACGGCCAGATTGCGGTGCCGATCAACGGCGCGCCATCCACCCATATCCTAAAGCCCGACAATCCACGCCTGCCCGGCAGCGTCCAGAATGAGGCGCTGTGCATGGTTCTCGCTCGCAGGATCGGTCTCAATGTTGCACCGGTTACGACCGGCGTTGCGGGGAAGCGCAGCTATCTGTTGGTCGATCGCTACGACCGGATAGGCACCGGGAACGATGTCCGCCGCCTGCATCAGGAGGATTTCTGTCAGGCACTCGGCCGCCCGCCTGCCGCCAAGTATGAATTCAACGGCACCGGAACGCGCGGCCCCTCGATCGCCAACATGTTCGCGGTTGTCCGCCAGCATATGACGGCGCGCGACATCACCCGGCTGCTGGACGCCGTGATCTTCAATATCGCCATCGGCAACGTGGACTCCCACGCCAAGAACTACTCGATCCTGCTCGGTCCGGGCGCGCCGCAGCTTGCCCCGCTCTATGATCTGATGTCCGGGCTCGCCTGGGCGAACATCACCCAGAACCACGCCCAGGCGATCGGCGAGCAGCGCCGCGGCCGCCACATCTACGGTCGCCACTGGCGGCGCATGGCCGAAGCCGCAGGACTGGCAGCGCGGGGGACGGTGCAGCGGGTAGAGCAGGTGACGGCACGGTTGCTGCGCGAGTTGCCCGCTGCGGTCGAGGAGGTGGCAGCAATGCCATCTGGTTCCTCGATGCTGGAGATCTTCGCAAAGGAGATCGAGGAACGGGCAACCGAAGTCAGGGCCCATGCAGGACAGGAAGGTGTGCCGGATGCGCCGGAATCGGCCACTGAAGATCCGGCAAGCGACGCGACGGCATATCATGGCTGAACTGGCCTCGTTCCGGGCGCTCAAGGATCAGCCGGGATCACCCTGACATTCTCCTGCGTTCCTATGATCCACCCAGCCACTTCTTCACCAACAGCCTGCTCACCTCGCTGCCGGATCGCACATTCCCAGACTATGCAGACGCGCCATCCGGAGCCGACAAGCGCTTCGACATTGGCCGCATCGCGCTCTACATTCCGGGCAAACTTCGCTTCCCAGAAGTCTGCATTGGATTTCGGCACCGAGGAACTGCGGCATCCCGCGTGACGATGCCAGAAGCATCCATGGACGAATATCGCTGCACGATGCTTTGCCAGAACGATATCCGGTTTTCCGGGCAGTTTCGCACCATGCAGCCGGAAGCGGAAACCGGCCCGGTGAAGGGCTTTGCGAAGGCGGACTTCGGGCGTGGTGTTTTTACCACGGATGCCCGCCATCATGCGGGAGCGGGTATTTGCATCCACGACGTCGGCCAACGGTTGCGCCCTTTCTGCCCGTGTGCGACTTGATCAGCGAGAATAACAGGATAACAGAAAACCGTCGATGAATGCCGCATTTGCCATAGTTGATCTGTTTGCCGGTCCGGGAGGGCTTGCCGAAGGCTTTTCAGCTTACGAAACCGGAGAAGGAATGCGGCCATTCTCCGTCCGGCTGTCAGTCGAAAAGGAGAAATCGGCGCATCGGACATTGTCGTTCCGTGCATTCCTGCGTCAGTTCGGCGCGCGTTTTCCGCAGGAATACTATGACTGGCTCAACAATGGCGGTGCAGAACCCGACTGGCAGGCACTTTATCCTGCTCAATGGAAAGCGGCCGGAGAAGAGGCGCTCTGCCTGACTCTGGGTGATGAAACTGCCGGCAAGATCATTTCCCGGCGGATCGCGGGTATTCGCAAGACGCATGGGCGCAATACCGTCCTGATCGGCGGCCCTCCCTGCCAGGCCTACTCGCTTGTCGGCCGGGCGAGGAACCGGGGCATCGCCGACTACGATGCGGCACAGGATCACCGGCACTTCCTCTACCGGGAATACATTCGGATAATCAGCCAGCTCGAGCCCGCTGCCTTCGTCATGGAGAACGTGAAGGGCATGCTTTCGTCCACGGTCGACGGTGTCCGGATGTTCGATCTCATCACCGCCGACCTGAAGACACCGCCCGGAACGGAGGGTTACGAACTCTTCGCCTTTGCCGCAAAGGGCTCCGGTTGTCTGGCGAAGGGGCAGCGGCCCGCCCATTTCGTGGTGCGCGCCGAAGAGCTCGGGGTGCCCCAGGCACGCCATCGCGTCATCATCATCGGCCTCCGCCGCGACATCGCAAACGAGCTTGAGCGCGCAGACCAGCGCTTTGAACGGCCCGTCCATCCAAAGGCGACGGTCGCACACGTCCTGGACGGCATGGCCCGCCTGCGCAGCGGGATCAGCCGCGGCCCCGACTCGCCGGATGCGTGGCGGGAGGCAATCGAGCAGGCCTGCCGCGAGCTTGCGGAACTGGAGACCGGTCTGCCTCCTGATGCACGCACTGCGTTCTTGGACAACATTGCCGCAACAAAGGCCATGGCGGGAGACAGCGCCGCGCTTGCGAGGCGGGCCAGCACCCCGAACGGCATCGGTAATGCCTGCCCGCCCGCCCTAGCTGACTGGCTGAGAGATGACCGTCTGCACGTGCTCCCAAACAACGAAACGCGAGGGCACATGCCGGCGGACCTCGCCCGCTATCTCTTTGCGGCAGCGTGGGCGGCCAGCACCGGTCAGTCACCGAAAGCTTCCTCCTTCCCGGCAGCCCTGGCGCCCGATCACCGCAACTGGGATAGCGGCAAGTTTGCGGACCGGTTCAGGGTCCAGCTGCGCGGACAGCCCTCGACGACCGTCACCAGCCACATTTCCAAGGACGGCCATTACTTCATTCATCCGGACCCGTCGCAATGCCGCAGCCTGACGGTGCGGGAAGCTGCGCGGCTCCAGACATTCCCGGACAACTACCTGTTCCGAGGTAACAGGACCCAGCAGTTCGTGCAGGTGGGCAATGCCGTTCCGCCATTCCTTGCGCGTCAGATCGCGGAAACACTCTGGGGTGTACTGGCCCGGATCGGCACGAGCATCGGCGCTCCTGCAGAAGCGCCAGCGTCAATCAAGGAAAATGCCTGACAATGGCGGGGGCGCCAGATCAAGCCGGGGTGAGAACCAAGGAGGTTCCTCCGCACGCCTCCATGCTCATCGAGAGCATGCGGGACATCGGGTATTCCCTCGAAACCGCGCTGGCTGACATCATAGACAACTCGATTACCGCCAAAGCTCGCTCGATCAGGCTGCTGGCGGACACAACCAGCGCTCAGCCAAGCCTCGCCATTCTTGATGACGGCGAAGGCATGAGTGAGGACGAACTCCTCGCTGCCATGAGGCCGGGTAGCCGGAACCCGCTCGAAACCAGGGACAAGGAGGATCTCGGTCGCTTTGGGCTTGGTTTGAAAACAGCTTCGTTCTCCCAGTGTCGCAAGCTTACTGTGGCATCGCGCAAAGACGGCGTCATATCCTGCGTCCGCTGGGATCTCGACAAGGTGGCGCAGACCAACCAGTGGCTGGTCGAATTGCTGGATGAACCGTCGTCGTCGGTTCCATGGATCGACGAACTCGGGCCCTCCGGAACTCTTGTCGTATGGGAAACGCTCGACCGGCTGGTAGAAGGCGATGCCAGCGATGCACGCTCCGCTTTCGTGTCTCGGATAGACGACGCTTCCGAACATCTCGAGCTTGTTTTTCATCGCTTTCTGGCAGGCGAACGGGGAATCAAGAAGATCGCCCTTGAACTCAACGGGCGAGCGCTCGAACCTTTCGACCCGTTTCACAGCACCCATCCCGCAACCCAGGCCGGCCCCGTAGAGAAGATCAAATCAGGCGGTCAGGAGGTGGAGGTGCAGGCCTTCACGCTCCCTCATCACAAGAAGGACCCGGAGGGTTGGGAGAGATATGCCGGAAAGGCCGGATATCTCAAGAATCAGGGCTTTTATGTCTACCGCGGGAAACGTCTGATCATCCACGGGACTTGGTTCGGCCTTGCCCGGCAGAAAGAACTGACCAAGCTTGCGCGCGTCAGGATCGACATGCCCAACGGGATGGACGCCGAATGGAAAATCGACGTCAAGAAGGCTTCTGCGCAACCACCGTATCATGTCCGCGAGCGGTTGCGCCGGATCATAGAAACGATCGGTGCCACATCCCGCCGGGTTTACACTTCAAGAGGGCGTCGCCTGGCGAGCGACAGCCGCTTGCCGGTCTGGCAGCGTAGGCAGCATGGCAATGAGATTTCCTATTGCCTCAACCCGGATCACCCTGCCTTTGTCGAGTTCAAGAACCAGTTGCCTGACGATCTCAAAGCCGGCTTTGAACGCGTTCTCGAAATCGCAGCTTCGTCCATGCCAGTGGATGCCCTTTTCGCCGATATTAGCGCCAGCCCTTCCCATGTTTCAGGCGCACAGCTTGCGGAGGATACTCTGAAACATCTTGTTGAAACGACATTTGCAGCGCTGACTTCCTCAGGTGTTAACCCCGATGACGCATTGGAGATGATGCGCGTCACGGACCCGTTCCGCGAGAACTGGGAAACGGCATCGGTTTGGCTGCAGAAAAAGATGGACGATTGCGGGGATGAATGACGGCCTGAAAATGCTCGAAACAATGGTGGGAGCGCAGCTTGCCAAGGAGCCACTGCCATCTCCCGACCGCATCCGGGAATTGATCGGTCAGATCCGCCAGATTCCGCTGTGCGCGGACGTTTCCGATGAGCAGGCGGAGGAACTGGCCCGCTCACTCGAGAACAGCCATGGCGTGTCGATGAAAATCGGGTCGATGCTGACGAGCAAGGACTACGTTCCATGGCTAGACGCCGCCCGGGCGGACATCACACCCTATTACTGGAACCGCTATCGTCAATTGCTGGCGGAAAAGGGCTTCTCCGGCGACGTTCTGGTCACCCTTGACGATGTGACCGACCGTATCCTCAATCTACTTGAGAACCCGGCAAAGACCGAAAGCTGGGACCGGCGCGGGATGGTGGTCGGGCACGTCCAGTCAGGCAAGACGGCCAACTACACCGGGCTGATCTGCAAGGCGGCCGATGCCGGCTACCGCCTGATCATCGTCATTGCGGGCATTCACAACAATCTGCGCAACCAGACACAGATGCGGATCGACGAAGGCTTTGTCGGCAGGGACAGCGCGAGGCTGCTCTCCAACCGGGACGATCCGGCCCAGCGTTTCATCGGGGTGGGCCGGTTCGACAAATCGCGCCGGCCGGTTACCTTCACCAACTCGATCAAGGATTTCAGCAAGACGCTGGCATCCGGCGTCGGCGTTCCGCTCGACAACCTGCGGGAACCGGCGATCTTCGTGATCAAGAAGAACAGCTCGACGCTGAAGAATCTGATCTCGTGGCTGCAGGAGCACAACCAGCGGGCCGGAACTTCGGTGATTGACGCGCCGATGCTGCTGATCGACGACGAGGCAGACAATGCCTCGATCAATACCGCCAAGGGTCCGGACGAAGCGACCAGGATCAACGGCCAGATCCGCACTCTGCTCAAGCTGTTCGATCACAGCTGCTATGTCGGTTACACTGCCACTCCCTTTGCCAACATCTTCATCGACCCGGACAGCGAGACGGAAATGCTGGGGGAAGATCTGTTCCCCCGGGATTTCATCGTCAGCCTGGACCCGCCGACCAACTACTTCGGCGCCAACCGGGTCTTTCTTGAAGACAGCGAAGCCATCCTCCGGCCAATCACGGACAATGGCGATCTGCTGCCGCTGAAGCACAAGAAGGATTTCACGGTCACGGCCCTGCCGGCAAGCCTGGAAAAGGCGGTGCGGACATTCGTTGTCGCCCGGGCGATCCGGCTGGCCCGGGGGCAGCGCCGGAAGCATTGCTCCATGCTGGTCAACGCTTCGCGGTTTACCGACGTCCAGCGCCAGTTGCGAAACGAAGTTCATGCCCTGGTGGACAGGATCCGGGCCAGCGTCCGCGTGAACGGTGCACTGCCTGAGGCCAAGGCTCTGCAGGATGGGGAAATCGCCGCGCTTCATGCTGCATGGCTGGAAGAGTTCGCACCCGGCAGCGAGTTCGGCTGGCAGGACATCCAGCCGCTGTTGCTCGAGAGCATCGCGCCGGTTTCCGTGGTGGAGGTCAACAGCCGGTCGTCAGGCAATCTCAATTACAGCGATCACGAGGAGCATGGCCTCAACGTGATTGCAGTGGGCGGCTTCTCGCTCTCCCGGGGCCTGACGCTCGAAGGCCTTACAGTCAGTTACTTCCTGCGCAACTCGATGATGTACGACACGCTCATGCAGATGGGGCGGTGGTTCGGCTATCGTCCAGGCTATGACGATCTTTGCCGGGTCTGGATGCCGGAAGAGGCGGAGGGCTGGTACGCACATATCGCGGAATCCATTGAAGAGCTGCGCGACGAATTGCGCAGCATGGAGGCAGTGGGGGCGACACCGGAACAGTTCGGCCTGAAGGTCCGGAGCCATCCGGACACGCTGATTGTCACTGCCCGCAACAAGATGGGATCGGGCGAAAAGCTGGTCGTCTCGATCGGACTTGCCAACAAGTTTGCGGAAACCGCGATACTGAAGCGCGATGCCGACAGTCTGCGCGCCAACCGGAATGCGGCCTCAGCGCTGGCAAGGGCGCTCGCGGCAGGCGGAAAGCCGCTAAGCTCTGCATCGGAGGTGACCGGCGGATTCCTGGTATCGGATGTACCTGTCGGCCCGGTAAGGGATTTCATCGCGTCATTCGTGAACCATCCCGGCTCGCTGCTCACCGAAACGGGCCCTGTTTGCCAGCACATTGATGACCGGGCAGAGACGGAACTCGCATCGTGGGATATTCTGTTCGCCAGCCTGAAGAAGCGTGAGGACAAAGGCCTTTCGGATGCTTCCCTCGGTGTGACGATCAATTGTCCGCGCCGAAGTGCTGGTAAGGAAAGCACGGAAAGTACGTTGCGCGTCACCAACAAGCAGCGCGTTGCCTCCAGAGGGGTCGAAAAGACGGGTCTGACTGACGAGCAGGTGGAAGAGGCTGAGCGCGAGTATCGCGAGCGGGATGACGCCAGGCCGGCAAAGGACGGCGGGTGGAACTACCCCGACCGCATCTATCGCGCGAAGCGCGACCGCCCCCTTCTCATCCTCCACATGCTCGCCATCGGCAGAGAAGGCGACGATCTGCGACAGACAGAACCGGTGGTTGCATGGAGCATCAGCTTCCCCGCTACGGCGCTGGCAGAGAAGAAGGTTACCTATGTCGTGAACACGACCTGGGTCCGGGAGAACTTCAGCGAAGATCTCGAGGAGGAGGAAATGGGAGGCGACGATGATCGCTGACGATCCCTGGACCGGCCTTGAACCGCCCGCATCGGCCAAAATCATCAATGCGAAACGTGTCGACGGGAAACATCCGTGGAACTTCTTCTGGGCCCGCAGCGTCGACAGGAAATGTCTGCTCATCCTGCAGTGCAGTGCTGCTTCCGCACCGAAAGGAAAGCTGCCGAAGCTCAAGGGCATAGAAGTCGCGCTTTCGGAGCCCGAGACCGGCGGCAGCGTGATGGTTTCGCTCAAGCTGACCGACAACCAGCATCGGGACATTTTCCACCGCCTCTGCCTCGACATTGTGCAGGCCGCCTCCGCAGCACGGTCGGAGAGCGAGGCAGGAGAGACCTTCCTTGCACGCACCTGGCGGTGGCATCACCTGCTCCGGGGCGGCAGTGACAGCCGTCTGTCCGCTGAGGAGCAGAAGGGTCTGATCGGCGAGCTTCTGGTGATCGAGCGTTACCTCATTCCTCTTTTCGGTCCGGCGGATGCAACAGGCGCGTGGGTGGGCCCGACAGGATCGCCCAAGGACTTCGAATGCGGCCGGACAGCGATCGAAGCGAAGGCAAGGCGAGGCGCGGCTCGTCCCTACGTGGCGATCTCGTCCGAACATCAGCTGGATGCCAGTGGCTGCGATGTCCTGTTTATGTACGTCGTCGAACTGGACGCGGCTCCGGAGGACGCAGCTTCCGCATTCACCCTCACGGATGTGGCATGCCGGATAGCGGACAGGATTGCAGCGGAAGCACCAGCGGTTCTGGAACGCTTCGAAGGCCAGCTAGTCGCCGCAGGTTTTTCCCGGGACGACGACTATTCTTCATTCCGCTGGATATCCGGCCCGCACCGGTTCCTGCACTTAGTGGAAGATTTTCCACGCATCACGCCCGCGATGTTCAAATCCGGCGTCGAACGCGTCCGCTATGATCTCTCGCTGGTGGAGTGCGAGCAATTCAGGGTCGATGACGACTTCGTTCGCGGCATGCTGAAGGGTGGCGGGCAATGACCATCAGCCTCGATGAATTTCACCATGAATTCTTTCAGGAGGTATTGGCATCGGCCGATGTCGATGGGCTTTATGCGGAAGACGCATTCTTCGAGTTGTTCTGCGATTATCTCGCCGAGGCAGGGGAGTTCGACGGAGCTGATCGGGCCTTTTATCGAAATCCGAACACAGGCATTCGGGTCGATGGATATGCTGGCGACCCAGCGCATAGCGGCGGTGAGCTTATACTATTGGTTCAGGATTTCAGCCAGGACGGACAGATCGCGAGTATCAACGCAACTGCGATGGATGCCGCGTTTAACCGGCTTGAGAAGTTCATAACAAGTGCATTCAAATCCGATTGGAGGAACAAGCTAGAGGAAAGCAGCCCCGAATTCGGCCTTGCTGATCTGATTGCGATACGCTGGCGCAGCACTGCAAAAGTGAGGCTGTTCCTGATCACTAACCGCCAACTGCGAGCGCGGGTGGACGGACGCGCAGCAGGTGAGATTGATGGAAGGCCGGTTACATACTCGGTCTGGGATATCGAGCGCCTGTACCGTTTTGCCGCAGCCGGTTTTGGACGCGAGGAGATCGTCATCGACCTCGAAAGGGATTACGGCGGCTCTATCCCACTGCTGCCTGCCCACATGTCTGATGCCGACTACAAAGCCTATCTGGCAGTCGTTCCCGGAACCCAGCTTGCTGCGATCTACGACCGCTGGGGGTCACGTCTGCTCGAACAGAACGTGCGCGTGTTTCTCCAGGCCAGGGGGGGCGTGAACAAGGGGATTCGCAATACTATCGACAACGATCCGGACATGTTTTTTGCCTACAACAACGGCATCACGGCTACGGCCGAAGGCATAACTACGCGCGTGTCCGAAGGCGGCCTGCTGCTGACCGGTTTGCGAAATCTCCAGATCGTGAACGGTGGCCAGACTACGGCATCGATCCACGCGGCGAAGCGGCGGAACGCGGATCTTTCGAAGGTCTTCGTCCAGATGAAGCTCTCGATCGTGCCGCCGGAGAAGGCGATAGACATCGTCCCGAAGATCTCGGAATTTGCCAACAGCCAGAACCGCGTGAATGCCGCAGATTTCTTTGCAAACCATCCCTTCCATGTGCGGCTCGAAGAATTCTCACGAAGAATATTCGCGCCATCGCCGGACGGCACGTTCCGCGAGTCAAAATGGTACTACGAACGGGCGAGAGGCCAGTATCAGGATGCCCGCGGGCTCCTGACACCCGCCCAGCGCAAGAAGTTCGATCTGGAGTATCCCAAATCGCAGCTGATATCGAAAACCGACCTTGCCAAGTACCTCAACGTCTGGCGCGGTCATCCCGATACCGTCAGCAAAGGTGCCCAGAAAAACTTTGCGCATTTCGCGGGGACAATCGGCAGTGAGTGGAAGAAGCAGCCCGACGCATTCAACGAAGATTTTTATCGCCAGGCTGTCGCGAAGGCGCTGATCTTCCGGGCCACGGAAGAGATTGTCACCGAGCAGTCATGGTATCAGGGTGGCTATCGGGCAAATGTTGTCGCCTATGCCATCGCGAAGATGAGCCACGACTGCGAGCAACGCGAGGAATTCGTCGACTACGACAGCATCTGGCGAGCTCAGGGGATTTCGGAGGAAATGGGGGCTGCTCTCGCACTGGTGGCGGAAGCCGTGCACGAAGTGCTTGTGTCCCCGCCGACTGGCATCAGCAACGTGACGGAATGGGCGAAGCAGCAAGCCTGCTGGGCAAGGGTCAAGGCCTTGGAGATTGACTGGCCGGAGGCGTGGCTAGGCGAACTGATCGGGAAGGACAGAATCAAGGAAGGAAAGCGGGCGGGCATCAAGGACCAGAAGCTGCTCAACGGAATTGAAGCTCAGTCAGTCGTGGTTTCAGCAGGCGGGCAATTGTGGGAGCAGTTGAGTGCATGGGGGCAATCCCGAAAGCTCCTCTCCCCGACCGAGCTCGGCATATTGCGGGTGGCGGCATCGGTGCCGATGAAGATTCCGTCTGAAAAGCAATGCCTTAAGGTCATCGAGTCGCTGCGGAAGCTCCGAGCGGAAGGTTGCCCGATTGGCTCCGAAATCGCGCTTTGATTGCCTATGACATGCCCTCATGCGCCGGGAGCTTGCCAGCCTACGCTGCATCCTCGCATGGTCCGCAGTAAGATGCGGAAACTAAACCGGTTTCCGATCCTAAAGCTGGGTACAGTTTAGAGCACACCGTACGCGACAAATCGCAGGTGAAATTCTAGTAAAAACATCATAGTATCAATATTTTGCTTATGTCCTGAGAAATTGGCAGCTTCTCCGTCAAATCTGACTTGCGATCAGCCTTGCATATGCCCGCAAATCACATCAGGCGCGAAAGGCGAGGAAATGCGCCAGTCCCAGCGAGCTTGACCGCACTATCGAACATAAGTAGAACAAACTTGCCTTTCGCAGTGTGTTCCAGGCTCCGCCAACATGGAGTCAAGCATGACACGCAATGTTTCCATCCAGACCTACCTGCCCAAGCATGTCGCCGCTTGGGTTCAGGATGAAGCCACCCGTGCCAAGCAGAGCCGCAGCCAGTGGATCGGCGCCATCGTCACGGACCTGTTCCAGGGCCAGGAGCTGCGTGAGGAAGCGCGGCAGAACGCCGAGCTCGTCAAGCGCCGGCTGATCTTCATCATGTGCGCTCTCGATGGCCTTCTGCTTGCCCATCCGGATGCCACGCTCAGGGCGAAAGTCCACGAAGCGCATAAACGGCAGCTCGACAAGCTTGCGCGGGAGCAGGGAGAATGAAGCGCCGGGAAGCCAAGTTGCCTGCCAGCGACGAACAGCTCGCGCTCCCGTTCGATCGTAGCCCCAAGGCAACCAGGAGCAACGGCGCGGAGCCGCTCGCCGTCCGGATTCCCGATGCCGTGCGGATGACCGGAATAGGCCGGTCAAAGCTCTACGAATTGATCGCCTCGGGCGATCTGGAAACGATCAAGATCGGCAGGTGCACCTTGGTGACGGTCGATGCGCTCAAAGCCCTTCTGGCCAAGGCACGGGCCAACAGCTACAAGGGAGGTCGCTGAGCATCGAAACACTGCGGGCAGCGATTTGAGTCCTCATCGAGGACCAAGCTCGAGCGCGATACGGTATTTTTGACGGTATCGAATCAACGAATCAGGGCAACAAAACATTGTGATGTAACGCCTTGTCGGCACGTCACGGTCCCTCTTCTGGCACCATTTACCTGTTCGCGGAACGCCGCAAACAGTTGAAAAAACCAAGGAAATCTGAGATAAAACGGCACGATCAGGTCGCTGCCGTCCATCGCTGTTCGCCCGCAACCGGGTAACTTTGGGGGCCTAAGCGGGGGCCTTTTCACAATGCTGATTTTGTGAGGCCCCCAAATGCCCCTGCGCGATATTGCCATCCGCGCCGCCAAGCCTGGCCCCAAGCCGATCAAACTTTCGGACGAGCGCGGCCTGTTCCTGCTTGTCGCGCCAACCGGCGGGAAGCTGTGGCGGATGAAATACCGGATTGCGGGCAAGGAAAAGAAGCTGGCGCTGGGCCGTTATCCCGATGTCGGGCTGCGAGAGGCGCGGGAACGCTGCACCGAAGCGCGCAAGCTGATTGCCTCTGGCATCGACCCTTCCGAAAAGAAGCGCATCGAACGGCTGGACGCCGCACTGAAGGCGGAAACCACGTTCAAGGCTGTGGCCGATGAATACATCAACAAGTGCGAGAAAGAGGGCCGTGCGGATGTGACCGTAGGCAAGCTGCGGTGGCTGCTCGAATTCGCCTACCCCATCATCGGAGATCGCTAGGTGGGCGAGATCAAGGCTCCCGGATTGCTCGCCGTCCTGCGTTCGGCCGGGAAGCGCGGCCATGACAAGACCGCACGAAGGCTGCGCAGCACCTGCGGGCAGGTATTCCGCTATGCCATCGCCACTGGCCGCGCCGACCGGGATGTGTCAGCAGACTTGCGCGATACGCTGATCGTGCCCAAGGTCCCGCACTGCGCCGCCATCACCTCGACGTCCCGACGATCGGCGCAATTGCCTATACTGCTGACGGGAGAGCGGGAGGGCCATGACAAAAGGCATCTTCGTTCATCGGACCGACTCGATCTATGACGACAGCCCGGCGGAGCGGTATCAGTTTCCGCGCCAATACCTGACCCGCGTCAGCGCCTGCATTGGCGATTGGATCATCTACTACGAGCCGAGCAAGATCCGCGACACGCGCGGATACTTCGCAGTGGCCAAGGTGGCCCAAGTCGTGCCGGACCCGACCGCCAGGGACATGTATCTCGCCCTGATCGAACCCGGCACTTACCTGGACTTCCCCAACCCGGTCCCGTTCAACGGCCCCCTGGGGCTGGTCGAACACGGAGTTCTCAACGAGCAAGGCAAGATTTCCGGTCGCGCCCAGTCGGCAGTCCGGCCTCTATCCATCGAGGACTTCAACCGCATCATCGACCTTGGCCTTGCAGAGGACGACAGTTTCCTGCCAAGGATCGACGGGACTTCCGGCGACATGCTGCGCGAGGAACGTTCGCCCTTCCCGTTCGAGATTCAGCGCGACCGCGTGGCAGATCTCGGTTCAAGACTGGTCCGTGACCGCCTGTTCCGCCGTCGTGTTGTCGCGGCCTATGATGCCCGCTGCGCGGTAACCGGGCTGAAGCTGATCAATGGTGGCGGCCGAGCCGAGGTCGAGGCAGCGCACATCCGCCCCGTTGATCGCGGCGGGCCCGACATCGTGACCAATGGAATCGCCCTTTCAGGAACCGTCCACTGGATGTTCGATAGGGGCCTGATCGGATTGAGCGACGATCTCGAAATTCTCGTGAGCCGACAGGCGAACGATCCTGACAGCATCCGCTCGCTGATCAACAGGACCGGCTTCGCCATCCCGCCACAGCGTCCGCTGGAACGCCCGCATCCGGCCTTTCTGGCCTGGCATCGGGAGCATTGTTTCAAGCACTGACAGAACCTGCACCAAGCATCGCAACGGATGAACCTCGGCGGCATCGCGATCACCGCCCACGGTTTCCGCGCCATGGCCAGCATGTGGATGCAAACGTGAAAGCAGATGGCGCGCGATGATTACGTAATTGATATGGATGTATTTTCCTCGACAATGCCCGTCCCTCTTCAGGCAAGGTTAAGCTTTTTGCGGCCAAGCCCGCGCGCATGTTGCGCGCCGGGCTTCTAGCCATCCTGCTCTGCCTCCCACTCGCTTTTGCGCGGGCATCGGCATCGCCGGGCACGCTGCCCGGCAATCCCGAACAAGGCGGGAAAGGCGCGCCTGTCATCCCGGAGCCCATGCTTTTTGACATGATCCGGCCTCTCGGCGCCGTCAAAGGGGAGCTTGAAGCCAATGTCCTGTTCATCCGCCCAGTGGATGGCCAGCCGCTGGAATGGGCGCCGGAAGTAGAGTTTGCTCTGGCTGACGGACTGGCGCTCGAACTGGAACTTCCGATGGCGGGGGGACGGGTGGAGAGCTTCAAGATCGGCGTCCAGGGCACGTTCGGCACCGGGCTTGACGGACGCTTCATCCATGGTGTCCAGTATCTGGGCACGATCGATCAGGGGGGCCGCTGGGGATCCAGTCTGCTCTATCTGGCGGGCATGCGCTATGACAGCAGGTGGAGCAGCATGACGATGATCGGCGCCAAGGCGAGGAACAGTCTGCGCCCCGGTCGTGCCGTGCTTCTGGCAAATCACAGCCTGTTTCGCGATCTGGGCGAGACGACAACCGCGGGCCTTGAAGTGAACCATGTCGGCGGGAAGGACGGCAGCTGGCTCATGGTGCCGCAGGTTCATCAACGGATCGGCCGCCGTGCGGTGGTGCAACTCGGTGCAGGCGGCGAGAAGCATCGAGGCACACGCCTGTCGCGTATCGCCTCCCTGCGTGTCGTAGGCGAGTTTTGAGTTTGGCCGCAATCATCGGCGGCAGCGGCGGAACACTGGCGCTTGCGCTTGCGGGGTTGGCAGCGGGTCTGGTCCTGCTGATGGCAGGCGGCCAGCTTGTGGTGCGGGAAGCGGCAACCCTTGCGGCGCGCCTCGGCATTTCCCCGATTGTGATCGGTGTTGTCATCGTGGGCTTCGGCACGTCCGCACCCGAACTGGCAACGGCCGTGCGTGCAAGCATGGCTGGCACACCAGCCCTGGCGTTTGGCAATGCGGTGGGCGCTTCGATGGCCAATCTGCTGATCGTTCTGGCGCTGGCTGCCTTCCTCGCACCACTGCACATCGCGCCTTCTGCCATCCGGGCCGAAATCCTTGCGGTCATCGTGGCCGCAGCAGCATTCGTCTTGCCCGGCCTTCTGCCCACATTCGCCCGGTGGGGCGGCTTCGTGATGCTGGGCGGGCTGGCGTCATGGATGGCCTACAGCCTGCGCGGTGAGTTCCGGACTGCCGCCGCCGGGCAATCCGCCGCCTTGCAGGCGCGCGAGGCCGCGGCACTGGTCAATCCTTCGGAGCCGCAATGGCGCGCAGCCGCCCTGCTGCTGGCAGGGATCGGCCTGCTGGTTGCGGGAGCCGATCTTCTGGTTTCCGCAGCGATCACCCTCGCCCGCCGCATGGGCATCGGCGAAGACGTGCTGGGCCTCACGCTGCTTTCAGTCGGCACATGCCTGCCGGAAATGGCCACGGCGATTGCGGCGGTGCGCAAGCGCCAGCCTGATATCGTGATCGGCAACGTGCTGGGCAGTTGCCTGTTCAACATCCTTGCCGTTGGCGGCGTGGTTCACGTCATGACGGGCAACCTGCGCCTCGGCATCGGCGCGGCGTTTGACCGGCTGAGCCTGCTGGCCGTCAGTCTTGGGGTCGGCTTCGTGCTGCTGAAGCGATCTCCGCTGGGCAAAGGCAGCGCGGCGATCCTGCTCGCAGCCTATGCGCTGTGGCTGGCCATCCGGCTTCTCGCCATGAGCGGGGATTAGCGGGAAGACATGCGGACGGATGCCTTGGGAACCACGTCCCTTGGCACCGCCCGTCCCGTCACTCCGCCGCGATGCCTGCCGCGCCGAACATGTCGATGTCGGCTTCCACCGGCAGTTCCTCGTTCGCCACGGTCTTGGCCTTGCGGCGCTTGTCGAAGCTCGACCACACGGTGTTCCAGTCGCCCCTGGTGGCGGC
The DNA here is from genome assembly GCA_046294595.1 of Novosphingobium sp. GTDB lineage: Bacteria > Pseudomonadota > Alphaproteobacteria > Sphingomonadales > Sphingomonadaceae > Novosphingobium. Next base: position 100,219 of record JBKBKD010000005.1, on the reverse strand, counting down.
CTTCGAATATTCGGTGGCGCGGGTTTCAAAGAAGTTCGCATGCTCCACGCCGTTCAGCAGCGGGGCAAGCCAGGGCAGCGGGTGATCCTCGATCATGTAGATCGCGGGCAGGCCAAGCTGCGAAAGGCGCCAGTCGGCAATGTAGCGGATGTAGCGCTTGATTTCCTTCGCGCTCATCCCCGGCACCGGGCCTTGTTCGAAGGCCAGATCGATGAAGGCATCCTCAAGCCGCACCGTCTTCTGGCAGCAGTCGATGATGTCTTCCTTGACCGCCTTGGTCAGGCAGCCGCGCTCCTTCACGAAGGCGTGGAACAGGCGCACGATGCCTTCGCAGTGCAGCGATTCATCGCGCACCGACCACGAAACGATCTGCCCCATGCCCTTCATCTTGTTGAAGCGCGGGAAGTTCATCAGCATGGCGAAGCTGGCGAAGAGTTGCAGCCCTTCGGTAAAGCCGCCGAACATGGCGAGCGTGCGGGCAATGTCTTCGTCATTGTCGACGCCGAAGGTCTGGAGGTAGTCATGCTTGGCCTTCAGTTCCTCGTATTCGAGGAACATGCCGTATTCGCTTTCAGGCATGCCGATGGTGTCAAGCAGGTGCGAATAGGCGGCAATGTGCACCGTCTCCATGTTGGAGAAGGCGGCCAGCATCATTTTCACCTCGGTGGGCTTGAACACGCGGCCATACTGTTCGTGATAGCAGTTCTGCACCTCTACGTCGGCCTGCGTGAAGAAGCGGAAAATCTGCGTGAGCAGGTTGCGCTCGTGATCCGAAATCTTCTGCGCCCAGTCACGGCAGTCCTCGCCCAGCGGCACTTCTTCCGGCATCCAGTGGATCTGCTGCTGGCGCTTCCAGAACTCGTAGGCCCAGGGATATTCGAAGGGCTTGTAGGTCGGGCGGGCTTCAAGAAGGGGCATGGGGGCTGTCCTGTGCTGATTCTTTTAACTTAAGGCCTGGCAGGGCGCGGCGAAAGCGGGCGAGGAGCCTTGCCTGCAAAAGATGCGCGGTTTTCCACTGCGGCGAATCGTGCCTTTTCGGGCAGGTCGTGCGCCTGTGAACGCGAACGGCGGCGCACCGGGAAACACCGCGGTGGCCGCCGCATCGCTGAGCTGCAAGGCAGGCTGCGCCGTGCCTATTTCCAGAACCAGCCGGGCTTGAGGCTGCGCTCCTTGCGGTTCTTCCACATCGTGACATACATCCACAGCCCGGAAATGCTGAAGAAGATCAGCGCAAGGCCGGTCATCAGCGAGATGGCCACGCCCACCGGCCCGAACTCCTCGCCCGAATGGAGGTGGTGGAACCAGCCGACGAACGACTTCACGCCCCCCGGAGGCGCCTTGGGCCGGCACATCATGGTTTCCGGACAGACAAAGCCTTCGGGCACCGGCGGCGGTCCGGCCTGTTGCCCGGCGGGCCAGAGCGCGGTCACGTGGCTGGCAACGCCGGTGAAAGCCATCCACAGCATGAAGACCCCGAAAAACACCGTGATCCAGCGGTGCCACTTGCGCATGAAACGAACCCCTTTGATAATGCGAATTGATCGCAAGATGAGACAAAGCCGCCTTAGCGGGCTTGCCTGGGATCGCGCAAGCACAAGTCTTGTCACAGATTGTCGCAGCAATGCGCCAGCCGCAAAGTGTCGCGGGGTGTAACCGGTGCAACCGGTCCGGCAGCCGGGAAAACGTGTGGGGACGCACGGAGGCTGCCGGAACCATCATGACGGGAAGAGGGCCTTGGCGCGCACCATCACTGGCAGGCCAGGCATTCCTCGTAGTCGGTCTGGCCGGCCGAGAGTTCGATCTTCGGTGCCTCGGCGGTGTTGTCCGCCTCGACCCCGCCGGCGAAACCTGCGCGCTGGACCGACTTCGAGCGCAGGTAATAGAGGCTCTTGATGCCCTTTTCCCACGCCTGATAGTGCAGCATCATCAAGTCCCACTTGTCGACATCTGCCGGGATGTAGAGGTTCAGCGACTGCGCCTGATCGATGTAGGGCGTGCGGTCGGCGGCGAACTCCAGCAGCCAGCGCTGGTCGATCTCGAAGCTGGTCTTGTACACCGCCTTTTCCTCGGCACTGAGGAAATCGAGGTGCTGGACCGAACCGCCGTGTTCGAGGATCGAGTTCCACACATTGGTGGAATCCTTGCTCTTTTCTGCCAGCAGCTTCTGCAGGTAGGGGTTCTTGACCACGAACGAGCCGGACAGCGTCTTGTGCGTGTAGATATTGGCCGGGATCGGTTCGATGCAGGCCGAAGTGCCGCCGCAGATGATCGAGATCGACGCGGTGGGCGCAATCGCCATCTTGCACGAGAAGCGCTGCATCACGCCCATTTCTGCCGCATCCGGGCACGCGCCGCGTTCCTGCGCGAGCAGGATCGAGGCCTCGTCGGCCTTGGCGGCGATGTGCTTGAACATCTTGAGGTTCCACGCCTTGGCCATGGCGGATTCAAAGGCGATGCCCTTCATCTGAAGGAAGGAATGGAAGCCCATCACGCCCATGCCGACCGAGCGTTCGCGCATGGCCGAATACTTGGCACGGGCCATTTCGTCGGGCGCGCGGTCGATATAGTCCTGCAACACGTTGTCGAGGAAGCGCAGCACGTCCTCGATGAAGCGCCTGTCGCCGTTCCACTGGTCCCAGGTTTCGAGATTGAGCGAGGACAGGCAGCATACCGCGGTGCGATCATTGCCCAGATGATCGCGCCCGGTGGGCAGGGTGATTTCCGAGCACAGGTTCGAGGTCGAAACCTTCAGCCCCAGATCGCGGTGATGCTTGGGCATCATGCGGTTCACGGTGTCGCTGAACACGATATAGGGTTCGCCCGTGGCAAGGCGGGTTTCAACCAGCTTCTGGAACAGCGAGCGCGCATCGACCGTGTTGCGGATCGAGCCGTCCTTGGGGCTGCGCAGGTGGAACTCGGTCCCGTCGCGCACGGCCTCCATGAACTCGTCGGTCAGGAGCACGCCGTGGTGCAGGTTGAGCGCCTTGCGGTTGAAATCGCCCGAAGGCTTGCGGATTTCGAGGAACTCCTCGATTTCCGGGTGCGACACATCGAGATAGCAGGCCGCAGAACCGCGCCGCAGCGAGCCCTGGCTGATCGCCAGCGTCAGGCTGTCCATCACCCGCACGAAGGGAATGATGCCGCTGGTCTTGCCATTGAGGCCGACCGATTCGCCGATACCGCGCACCTTGCCCCAATAGGTGCCGATGCCGCCCCCGCGCGAGGCGAGCCAGACGTTCTCGTTCCAGGTGGCGACGATGCCTTCAAGGCTGTCATCGACCGAGTTCAGATAGCACGAGATCGGCAGGCCGCGCCCGGTGCCGCCGTTCGAGAGCACCGGCGTTGCAGGCATGAACCACAGCTTCGAGATGTAGTCATACAGACGCTGGGCGTGCTCCTGATCATCGGCATAGGCATCGGCCACGCGCGCGAAGAGATCCTGATACTTCTCGCCCGGCAGGAGATAGCGGTCATCCAGCGTATCCTTGCCGAAATCGGTCAGCAGGGCATCGCGGGAATCATCGGTCACGATGGTGAAGCGGCGCGGATTGACCTTCTTGGAATCGCTGACCGGCGCCGCCGCGACGGCCGCGGCCGCAACGCTTGCCGCCATGCCCGCCACCAGCGCTTCGCTTCCCGCGTCCTTTGCCTTCGTGTCCATCGCCACACCTGCCACCTTTGCATCAGCGGCAAAAGCCAGCTCGTCCTGCGCCACCACGGAGCCGTCTCCAGTCCTGAAATCCACGTCGCAACCCCCGCCAGCGGCCCGGCATGCGGGCCTGCACAATCACCAAAACGCCGAATCGGGAGTTGATCGTTCAACCGCACCGATCCTACAGGAGACGGAACGGAAGTGGAACATAATTGTCCCGCCCACGTTCAGCTCCGCTCTTCAAACCATCGCTCCATCTGCGCGACCGGCCGCCTTCCGCGCGGGCACACAAAGCCGCTGCGCGGAAAACACGCCAGAACGCCTGAAACTAGGTTTAGAGGTCCCCCTGAAGTCCGACCACAACCCATAGTGCCTTATCCGGAATCAGACACAAGGGGGTAATCGTCCGGAGGCAGACTCGATTCGTCGCACGCCCGATTCGCTTCGTCGCGCCGAATGTCATGTTGCAGTGCAGCGACGCGCGGAGGAAGCGGCACTTCAAGAGGAAAAATGCGCGCGCCGGGATTTTTTTGCGTCCGGCCACCAAATTGTGGACAAGCCGCGGTCAATCGCCACGATATCCGGTGTCCACAGGAATGGGGTGCATACGTGCTGAATCTGATCTCGATCCTCTTCACCGGTCTCGTCATCGGCGTGCTTGCGCGTTTTCTCTATCCCGGCGCGGTCGAGATGGGGCTGCTCAAGACGATCCTGCTGGGCATAGGCGGCGCCCTGGTGGCAGGCATCTTTGCCAGCTGGAAATCGGGCAGCACCTTTGGCGAGGGCGTGAACCGCGCCGGATGCCTTGCCTCGGTCATCGGCGCGATGCTGCTGATCTTTCTGGGCCGCAATCTCTGAGGCTGCGCCCGGCCTGAAAGATCAGGCGCGCGGCGCGATGCGCCGATAGCTGAGCGCTTCGGCCACATGGACGCGGCCCACCGTTGCGGCCCCTGCCAGATCGGCAATCGTGCGCGCCACGCGCAGCATCCGCGTATAGCCGCGCGCCGAAAGCCGCATGGCCTCCGCGGCCTGCGCCAGCAGCTTTCGCCCCGCCTCATCCGGCGCGGCATGGGCATCGAGGAGATCGCCGTTCAGTTCGGCGTTGCAGCGCATCCCCGTGCCCGCAAGCCGCGCGGCCTGCACGCCCCTTGCCCGCGCGACACGCGCCGCCACCTGATCCGATCCTTCGGCGGGCGGCGGCAGGGCAAGATCGGCCGCGGACACGGGGTCGACCTCCACGTGCAGGTCGATCCGGTCGAGCAGCGGGCCTGAGACCTTCGACTGGTAATCGCCCGCGCAGCGCGGTGCGCGGCTGCACCCCAGCGCCGGATCGCCCAGATGCCCGCAGCGGCACGGATTCATCGCCGCGACAAGCTGCACGCGCGCCGGAAAGGTCACGTGCGCATTGGCGCGGGCAACCGTCACCTCGCCGGTTTCGAGCGGCTGGCGCAGCGAATCCAGCACCGCGCGCTGGAACTCCGGCAGTTCATCGAGGAACAATACGCCCAGATGCGCGAGGCTCACCTCGCCGGGGCGCACTTTCAGTCCGCCGCCCGTCAGGGCGGCCATCGATGCCGAATGGTGGGGGCTGCGAAAGGGCCGCGCGCGGCTGATGCGCCCTTCCTCCAGCGTGCCCGCAACCGATGCCACCATCGACACCTCCAGCGCCTCTGCCGGGGTCAGTTCGGGCAGGATGCCGGGCAGGCACGAGGCCATGAGCGATTTGCCGACGCCCGGCGGCCCGATCATCAGCAGGTTGTGCCCGCCAGCAGCCGCAATCTCCAGCGCGCGCTTGGCGGTTTCCTGCCCCTTCACCTGCCTGAGGTCGGCCATCCGCCGGGCAGGTTCGGCCAGCCCTTGCGGGGGCTGCGGCAGGCGGTGCGTGCCCTTGAGATGGTTGAGCAGGCCAATGAGGTCGGGCGCGGCAATCACGTCGATCCCGCTGGCCCAGCGCGCCTCAGGCCCCTGTGCCGCAGGGCAGATCAGGCCCTTGTCCTGCCCGCTGGCGTGGATCGCCGCCAGCAGCACGCCCGGCGATGGCAGCACCCGGCCATCGAGCGCCAGTTCGCCCACGGCCACGTAATCGGCGATCTGTTCAAGATCGACCACGCCCATCGCCGCCAGCAGCGCCAGCGCGATGGGCAGATCATAGTGCGAGCCTTCCTTGGGCAGATCGGCAGGCGAAAGGTTCACCGTGATCCGCTTGGGCGGCAGCGCCAGCCCCAGAGCGGAAAGCGCAGACTGCACCCGCTCGCGGCTTTCGCCCACGGCCTTGTCGGGCAGGCCGACGAGCCGGAAACCGGGCATTCCGGGAGCGATCTGGCACTGCACCTCGACGCTGCGCGCCTCAAGCCCCAGATAGGCGACCGTGGCAACCAGCGCGACCATGCAAACTCCCGCCCATGAGCAATCGTCCTAAGGGTAGCGCGCATGACGCGTCGATGCAGACGGGATGCTGCCATTCTCGAAGCAATTCGGGGGGCCGGCGCCCCATCACGGTAAACCGGCCTTAACCGCCTTCCTTCGCATTCCGGCAATGCCCCGCGCGCGAGAAGGCGGATCATGCTCTGCCGCGTTCTCCTGTCCCTTGCCTGTGCCGCTCTGGCATTCCAGACCGCCGCCGCGCGCGAGGTGATGACCCGCACCTGGGTGGAAGACGGCATCGAGTGGACCGAGACCACGGTGATCGAAGTGGTCGAGCCGGGTTCGGAGCGCTTCATCGCCAGCCAGCGCGACGAGGCGCCCGTCACGCGCGGCATTGCCAGCTTCGGCCCGTTCGAAGTGCTTGACGGCGGGCGTGCCGCGCTGGTGGCAGAGACCGACAGCCATTCCCCGGCCGATTTCCAGCGGATGCTGCGCGCGTTTCCCGGCATCCGCGTGCTGGAAATGGCCGATTGCCCCGGCACGGTCGATGATTTCGCCAATCTGCGCCTTGGCCGCATGATCCGCGCGCAGGGAATCGCCACGCATGTGCCCGACCATGGCTCGGTCCGGTCGGGCGCGGTGGAACTCTTTCTGGCCGGGGCCACGCGCAGCGCCGCGCCCGATGCCGCCTTCATCGTCCATTCCTGGCTCGACGAGGATGGCCGCCAGCCGGCAGACTATGCGGCAGGCCATCCGGTGAACCGGGCCTATCTCGATTACTACCGCGACATGGGCCTTCCTGCCGACAAGGCGGCTGCCTTCTATGCCCTGACCAATTCGGTCCCGCACGAGGAAGTGCTGATGCTGGGCAAGGGCGATCTGGCAAGGTTTGCCGCCCTGAACTGAGGTGTCGAACCGGGGCGTGAAAGCCCTGCCTCGTGCGGCGCCTGCCGGATCAGTGCGCCGCCCCCCACGACAGGCCGGTGCCGACTTCCACGCCCAGCGGAACGCTGAGCTTCACGGCCGGTTCGGCGGCAGTGGCCATGACCTGCTCGATCACGGGCCGCGCCGCGGCCACATCCGCTTCAGGCAGTTCGAACACCAGTTCGTCGTGCACCTGAAGCAGCATCTTCACATGCCCCAGCCCCGCCTCTTCCAGCGCAGGCATCATGCGGGCCATGGCGCGCTTGATGATGTCGGCGCTGGTGCCCTGGATCGGTGCGTTGATCGCGGCGCGCTCGCTGCCCTGCCGTTCGGCCTGGTTCCTGGAATTGATGCGCGGGAACCATGTCTTGCGGCCGAACAGCGTTTCCGAATAGCCGCGCTCGCGCACGCTCTCCAGCGTTTCGTGGATATAGCGCTGGATGCCGGGGAACCGCTCGAAGTAGCGGTCGATCATCGCCTGCGCCTCGTCCGCGCTAACCCCCAGCCGCCCGGCAAGGCCCCAGCGGCTGATGCCATAGAGGATGGCGAAGTTGATCGTCTTGGCCCGGCCGCGCGTGTCGCGATCGACATGGCCGAACATTTCCATCGCGGTGCGCGCGTGAATGTCCTCTCCGGCGGCAAACGCCTCCTTCAAGGCGGGCACATCGGCCATGTGGGCTGCCAGCCGCAGTTCGATCTGGCTGTAGTCCGCCGCCAGCAGCAGGTTGCCGGGTTCGGCCACGAAGGCATCGCGGATCTGGCGGCCGATCTCGGTGCGGACCGGAATGTTCTGAAGATTCGGTTCGTTCGATGAAAGGCGCCCGGTCTGCGCGCCCACCAGACTGTAGCTGGTGTGCACCCGGCCCGTATCGGGATTGATCGCGGCCTGAAGAGCGTCGGTATAGGTCGATTTCAGCTTCGACAATTGCCGCCATTCCAGCACCAGCGTGGCCACTTGCGCGCCCTGCGCGGCAAGACCTTCCAGCACCGACTGGTCGGTCGAATATTGCCCGGTCTTGCCTTTCTTGCCGCCCTTGTAGCCAAGCTTCTCGAACAGGACCTCGCCAAGCTGCTTGGGGCTGCCGATGGCAAAGGTCATGCCCGCCTGCTCGTGGATCGCCGCTTCCAGCCGCGCGATTTCGGCGGCAAAGCCGGTGGAAAGCCCGGCCAGCTTCTCGCGGTCCACCCTGATGCCGTTGCGCTCCATCATCGCCACGACCGGAATCAGCGGGCGGTCCACCCGCTGGTAGATGCGCGTGCCGCCCTCGTCCGACAGCCGCGGCAGGAACAGGCGATGCAGGCGCCAAGTCACGTCGGCATCCTCGGCGGCATAGCGCGTGGCGTCTGCCAGCGGCACTTCGGCAAACGAGATCGCCTTCCTTCCCGTGCCGCACAGATCCTTGAACTTCATCGTGGAGTGCAGGAGGTGCCGCTCAGCCAGTTCGTCCATGCCATGGCCGCCCATCCCCGCCTCGCCGCGCCCGGCATCGAGGCAGAAGCTCATCACCATGGTATCGTCGATCGGCCCGACCGTGATGCCGTGGCGGGCCAGCACGTTGATGTCATACTTGATGTTCTGCCCGACCTTGAGCACCGCATCGCTTTCCAGCAGCGGCTTCAAGGCGGCCAGCGCATCGGCACGGTTTACCTGCACGGGCCGTTCGGCAAACATGTCGGCCCCGCCATGGCCCAGCGGGACATAGCAGGCATCGTTCGGCCCGATGGCAAGGCTCACCCCCACCAGATCGGCGCGCATGGCATCAAGCGCGCTCGTCTCGGTATCCACCGCCACCACCCGCGCTTCGAAGGCGCGGGCAATCCACTGGTGCAGTTCGCCCATCGACTGGATGCAGGCATAGGCCCCGTAATCGATCATGGGCCATTCGGGCAGGGACTGGCGAGTGCCTTGCGGCTTGCCCCCGGTGCCGGGTCCGGGCGCAGGCGCCGCGCCGTTCTCGGCCTTTGCGGGATTGAGCTGCGTCTTCGGCCCCGGACTGCCCTTGCCGTCGTCGAGGCGCCGCAGCAGGCTGGTAAAGCCGTGTTCCTCGAGGAACGCCGCCAGCGGGTCGGGCGGGATCTGGCCCAGCGCGAAATCATCCAGCGCCACCGGCAGCGGGCAATCCTCCTTCAGTTGCACCAGCTGGCGCGAAAGCCGCGCCATGTCGGCCTGCTCGATCAGGCTTTCACGCAGCTTGCCCGGCTTCATCGAAGGCGCGGCGGCCAGCGCTCCTTCGAGATCACCGTATTCCTGAATCAGCCTGGTGGCGGTCTTGGGGCCGATGCCGCGGATGCCCGGCACGTTGTCGACCGAATCGCCCATCAGCGCCAGCACGTCGCCCACACGCTCAGGCGTGACACCGAACTTCTCCATCACCTCCGGCACGTGGATGCGCTGGTTCTTCATCGTATCGAGCATGTCGATCGACGCGCCGTTCCCGGCCGTGCCGACAAGCTGCATCAGATCCTTGTCCGAGGAAACGATGGTCACGTCCCAGCCGCGCGCCGTGGCGGCGCGGGCATAGGATGCGATGAGATCATCCGCCTCCAGCGCATCCTCCTCGATGCAGGCAAGGCTGAAGGCGCGCGTGGCATCGCGGATCAGCGGGAATTGCGGCACCAGGTCTTCGGGTGGCGGCGGGCGGTTGGCCTTGTACTGATCGTAAAGGTCGTTGCGGAACGAAGTGCCGGCCTTGTCGAGAATCACCGCCAGATGCGTCGGCCCGTCGGCCTTGTGGAGATCCTCGGCCAGTTTCCACAGCATCGTGGTATAGCCATAGACCGCGCCCACGGGCACGCCCGCGGGATTCGTGAGAGGCGGCAGGCGGTGATAGGCGCGGAAGATATAGGCCGACCCGTCAACCAGATAGAGATGCTGTTTTTCGCTCATCGGCGCGTGTTAGCAGGGCGCCGCGCGCGCGTCATCGCTCTTGCGGTGCCACCTTTGTTGAACTTTTGCGCGGCGCGTCAAGGCGCGCAAACCCCGCAGAATCCGGCAGAAAAAAGGCGGCCCGCCCCGCCCGGCAGGCAGGTTGAGACGAAATGCATACGTCTTGTGCTTGCAACCGGATGAATTGCCGATTAATTGGGTCGCGAAGTCTACCGGTTGAGTAGGCTTTGCGGCGGGCTGCTTGCCCGGCGCTGTTCACTTCAATCCAGGGATTGTAACGCATGCGCAAGCTCATCCTCGCCGCTGTCGCCGGCACCGCCTTCGCTCTCGCTGGCTGCTCGGAAAAGCCGGCTGAAGAAGCCACCGAAGCTGCTGTTGAAGCCACCGAAGCCGCTTCGGACGCCGCTGCCGACGCTTCGGGCGCTGCCTCGGAAGCTGCTGCCGAAGCTTCGGAAGCTTCGATGTAATCTTTGCCTCACGGCAGATTGCAAGAGTTTCAAAGGGGCGTGGTCTTCGGACCGCGCCCCTTTCTCTTTGGTATCATGCGTGGTGCGGCATCATGCGCATCGGGGCACTTCAGGCGCCATCACGCGATTGCGGGCCTTGCGATGAACCCGGCTCTGCGCCTCAGCGCCGCCGTGCGAGATCCTGTCCGCCACCCGAAAGCGGCGTGGCATAGCCATCATAGATCACGCGCATCATCCGCGCGATCAGCTTGGCATGGGCGGCGTGACCTTCCGGTCCGGTCACGAAGAAGGCCACCGCCAGATGCCGCCCGTCAGGCAGGCGCACGATGCCCACATCGTCGGTCACACCCCACAGCGTTCCCGTCTTGTGCGCCACCAGCGTGCCTTCGGGCAATCCTGCGCGAATGCGGGTCTTGCCCGTGCTGGTGCGGGTCATCGTATCGAGCAGCACCGCGCGGCTTTCCGGGCTGAGCACACCGCCACGGTCGATCGCGGCCAGCAGGGCAATCATGGCGCGCGGCGTGCTGGATGTGCGGGTGTCGATCACCTTTGCCGGATCGACCTTGCCATCATCGCGCACCAGCGTTGCCATGGTGTGATCGAGCCGCTGTCCGGCAATGCCATTGCGCGTCAGCCAGCGGTTCACGTTCTCAACCCCGCCGACCACCTGAAGCAGGCCATCGGTAGCCTCGTTGCTGCTGCGGGTAATCATCAGTTCCATGAGCGTCTGCGCGGTCATCATGTCGCCCGCGCGCAGCGGCGCTTCGGCACTGATCCGCCCGGTCTCGCGCACCGGCAGCATCAGCGGAAACTGCTGGTCCAGCCGGTAATTGCCCTTCTCCACCTGTTCCAGAAAGGTGGCGGCAACCGCGATCTTGGCGGTGCTGGCCATGGGGAAGGCCATGTCCGGGTTGATGAAGATCTGCCCGCCGCCATCAAGGTCCATCGCCGCAACGCCGATGCGGCCGCGCCCTTCGGCGGCGATTGCCTCCACCTGCTGCTGGATGATCTGGTCGCGCTGTTCCTGAACCGAAAGGGACGCACGGCTCTGCACCGCGGGAACCGTCGCCACAAGCGCCGGAGCCGCCATGAGCAGACTGGCGATGATTCGTGCCGTGCGAAACTTCATGCCCAAAGGTATCCCGACCGTGCCTTATCCCTGGTTAACGACACTAACCTTTTGCAAATCGCGGGGAAAGCGTTCTTCTGAACACCTCGGCGCAGCCAGCGTGCAGGTTGGCCGATCTCCGCGCCCGACATTCGCCATGCATCCTGCGATGATCTGCCAAGCTTTTCCCGCTGGACTTTAACCGGACGGTTAAGGATAGTCCACCCAGCGGCGCGACGACCGCAGCATGGAGAGGCGATGGAAAGGCTTCTGGAAGCCGTGATCCGCCGCGCCGGAGCGGCCACAGCCGACGCCCCGGTCGAGGCGCTTGAGCGCCTGTCCGGCGGCGCGAACATGGAATCCTGGCGGTTCTCCTGCGGCGCAGACAGGTTCGTGCTGCGCCGTGCACCATCGGCGGAATGGATCGCGGCGCGCCCGCTCGACATGGCGGGCGAGGCCGAGCTGATCCGGCGCGCCCACGCCGCCGGGGTTGCCGCGCCCGAAGTGATTGCCGAACTGGTGCCCGAAGATGGTCTCGGCATCGGCTTCGTGATGCGCTGCCTGCCCGGCACGGCAGATCCCGAAACGGCGCTGTCCTCGCCTCCCGGCCCGCTGGCTGCCGATCTTGCGCAGGCCATGGCCCGCATCCACGCGCTCGATACCAAGGGGCTGGACTTCCTGCCCCGTCTCGATCCGGCTCAGGGCGTCGAAGCTCTGGCGCAGCAGTTTGCCGAAGCCGGGGGGGACCGTCCGCTCATTGCGCTGGGCCTTGCATGGCTGCGCCGCAATCTGCCGCCGCCTGCGAAAAGCGTGGTTGTCCATGGCGATTTCCGCATCGGCAATCTCATGGTCGACGAGGGGCGGCTTTCGGGCGTGCTCGACTGGGAACTGGCGCATCTGGGCGACGGGCACGAAGACCTTGCCTATGGCTGCATGACGGTCTGGCGCTTCGGCAGGCTTGACCGGCCCGGCTTCGGCCTGACCGACGTGGCCGAACTTGCCCGCGCCTATGAAGCGGCTGGCGGCGAACCATTCGATCCGGCGCGCTTCCGCTTCTGGCTGGTCTATCGCACCGTCTGGTGGGCGCTGGGCTGCCTTGGCATGGGGCAATCCTGGCGCAGCGGCACGGACCGCTCGCTCGAACGGGTGGTGGTGGCGCGGCGCTGCGCCGAACAGGAACTGGACCTCCTGCTCCTGCTGGAAGGCGAGGCTCCCGAAGCGGAACGCCTGCGCCCCCTGCCCGCTGCCCCGCCGCCACCGCCTGCCGCGCAGAGCGGCGAGCCGACCGCGGCTGAAATCCTCACGGCCGTTTCCGAATGGCTGGCCGCCACGGTCAGGGACCGGCTGGCCGGGCGCGAACGCTTCGAACTGGCCGTGGCGCGCAACGCGCTTGGCATCGTGCAGCGCGAACTGGCCGGGCGTGCCGATCCGGCCGACAGGGCGCTGGCCGATGACCTGCTTGCCGGGCGCCTCACCCTCGCCACTCCCGGCCTGCTGGCAGACCTGCGCCGCCGCGCGCTGTCCACCCTTGCCGCCGACATGCCCAGATACCCGGCCCTTGCCGCCGCCACCGCGCTTTGGGAGCACGCCTGATGGACTTCGACCTTCCGCAAGACCTTGTCGCCTACCTTGCCGAACTTGATGCCTTCATCGAGGCCGAGATCAGGCCGCTCGAACAGGCGGACGACAACATCCGCTTCTTCGATCACCGGCGCGAATGGGCGCGCACCGATTTCGAGAATGGCGGCCTGCCCCGTCACGAATGGGAAGCCCTGCTGGTAGAGGCCACCCGCCGCGCCGATGCCGCCGGGCACTGGCGCTTTTCCGCGCCGAAGAAGTATGGCGGCAAGGATGGCAGGAACCTGTGGATGGCGGTGATCCGCGATCACTTCGCCGCAAAGGGCCTTGGCCTGCACAACGATCTTCAGAACGAACATTCGATCGTGGGCAACTTCCCGTTCGTGGCCATGTTCGAACATTTCGGCACGCCCGAACAGCAGGACGAGTTCATCAACGGCGGCTTCGCCCGCACCCGGCGCGTCGCCTTCGGCCTTACCGAACCCGGCCACGGATCGGATGCCACGCACATGGAAACCCGCGCCGTGCCCGAAGTGCGCGATGGCGTGCCGGGCTGGCGCATCGACGGCGAAAAGATGTGGACCACCGGGATGCACGTGGCCACCCACTGCGCCACTTTCGCGCGCACCAGCGGCGCGGATGGCGATGCGCGCGGCATTACCTGCTTCCTCGTGCCCAATCCCACCGAAGGTCTGGTTATCGAGGAATACCTGTGGACCTTCAACATGCCAACCGACCATCCGCGCATCTCGTTCAGCAATGTCTGGGTGCCCGAAAGCGCCATTCTCGGCCCCGTGGGCGGCGGGCTGGCCATTGCGCAAAGCTTCGTCCACCAGAACCGCATCCGGCAGGCGGCATCCTCGCTGGGCGCGGCCACCTTCTGCATCGAGGAATCGGTCCGCTACGCACGCGCGCGCAAGCCCTTCGGCGAGGAACTGGCGCGCAATCAGGCGATCCAGTTCCCCCTCGTGGAACTTGCCACCCAGTGCGAGATGCTGCGCCTGCTCATCCGCAAGACCGCGTGGGAAATGGACCGGCTGGAAGCCGAGGAAGGCGGGCACAAGCGGATCGAGCGCGAGCTGTCGGACAAGGTCTCGATGTGCAACTACTGGGCAAACCGGCTGGTCTGCGAAGCGGCCGACCGCGCGATGCAGGTCCATGGCGGCATCGGCTATTCGCGGCACAAGCCGTTCGAGCACATCTACCGCCACCACCGCCGCTACCGCATCACCGAAGGCGCCGAGGAAATCCAGATGCGCAAGGTGGGCGCCTTCCTCTTCGGCTATCTTGGACCGAGAAAGGACTCGTTCGGCAAGGCGTAGGTCAGGAGCATCACTCGAACAGGCGATCGAACCAGGTCTTCGCCGGGGCCGTCACACCCGGCAAGGATTTGGCCGCAGATGCCGGGGCATGGGCGAACAGGCCCTCCACCAGCGCGCGCACCTGCACCCGCCGCCCGCGCGCGGGCTGGTAGGCAGGCTTGGCCACATCATAGACGAGGGCGGTGCCGTCCTCGCTCCACCTGCCATCGAAGAACAGGGCCTGCTCCTTGCGGCGGCGGGGCAGAAGCTCCTTCGGCCTCGCCCAGTCGAGCATCCGCGCGCGCGCGCCTGCCACGTCGCCGCGCACGAACCGGCCCAGCCAGCTTGCCCGCGCAATCGCGCCGGTGTTCCAGTGGAATGACAGCGCCGCCGCAAGCTGGGCCTCGCTCGGATCGTGCCGCCCGAAGGCGGCCAGCACCGGCGGGAGATACTTCTCGCGCAGCAGCCAGAGATAGACGCCGATGCAGTGTTCGAGCGGCTGCGGCCGGTCCTTGTAGCGGGGAAACACCGTGTGCCCGCTGGCATCGGTGATGCCCACGCTCCATGTCCACACGCCGACACTGTCCCTGTAGGCTTCGGTGACGATCCCTTCGTGGGCGATCAGTTCAAGGGCGATGCGGGGGGTGAGTTCGCGCATGGGTTTCCGACTCCGTTGCAAAGCCCAGAGTCGTGCGCATGGGTCGGCGTGTAGGAAAGCGCAGATGAAACCCATCAAGGGCAGAGCGGCCCGCCGCGCATGGCACGGCGGGCCGTTCAATCAGCGGGGCATGAACAGGTCATGCCCGGATCAGGTGGAGGTCAGGCGAGCGCGGCCTTGAGATCATCCACCAGATCGGTGCGCTCCCACGGGAAGAAATCCCCTTCGGGCTTGCGGCCGAAGTGGCCGTAGGCGGCCGTCGGCTGATAGATCGGCTTGTTCAGGCCCAGATGGGTGCGGATGGCCCGCGGGGTCAGCCCGCCCAGCCGCGCAATGCCGAGGATCGCCTTTTCGATCCTGTCGTCGCCCACCGTGCCGGTTTCGTGCGTGTCGACATAGAGCGACAGCGGCTCGGACACGCCGATGGCATAGGCGATCTGGATGGTGCAGCGCGTGGCAAGCCCTGCCGCCACCACGTTCTTGGCCAGATAGCGGGTGATGTAGGCGGCCGAACGGTCGACCTTGGTCGGATCCTTGCCGCTGAAAGCGCCGCCACCATGCGGGGCCGCACCGCCATAGGTATCGACGATGATCTTGCGCCCGGTCAGGCCCGCGTCGCCATCCGGCCCGCCGATGACGAACGAACCGGTCGGGTTGATGTAATAATTGGTCTCGCGCAGCAGCACGGGCGGAATCACTTCGGCCACCACGCGCTTCACGTATTCGTGCAGTTCGGCTTCCTTTTCGCCCTCGTCATAGCCCGGCGCGTGCTGGGTGGAGACGACGACGGCAGTCGCGGCCACGGGCAGCGAGCCTTCGTAGCGCAGCGTGACCTGGCTCTTGGCATCAGGCTCGAGGAAGGGCGCTGCGCCCGAATGGCGGTCGGCGGCCATGCGCTCAAGGATCTTGTGGCTGTAGTAGAGCGTGGCGGGCATGAGATCGGGCGTCTCGTCGGTGGCGTAACCGAACATGATGCCCTGATCGCCCGCGCCCTCGTCCTTGTTGTCGGCCGCGTCCACGCCCTGCGCGATGTGCGCCGACTGGCCGTGCAGACGGTTGATGAACTCGAACTTCTCCCAGTGAAAGCCATCCTGCTCGTATCCGATGCGCTTCACCGTCTCGCGCACGGTCTTCTCGATCTCTTCCTGCGCGCCCGGCGCCCATTCACCGTTCTCGTAAACCCCCTTGCAGCGGATTTCGCCCGCCAGCACCACAAGCTGCGTGGTCGTGAGCGTTTCGCAGGCGATGCGCGCTTCGGGGTCTTTCGACAGGAACAGGTCGACGATCGCGTCGCTGATCTGGTCCGAAACCTTGTCGGGATGGCCTTCGGAAACGCTTTCGGAAGTGAACAGGTAATCGGTGCGCATGGGTGATCCTGTGCTGGTTGGCCTGTGCCAGAGAGCGGAGGCGCTGTAGTGAAACCTTGCAGATGCGATATAAAGAAACCTTTATGTCAGCTTCCGCTTAGCGTTTCCGCGTAGTCCTTGCAACCAGTGCGACGAAAAGAAGCACTATCGCCCACCCAAGGCCCAGCATGTTGCCAGCGCGCGCGAAGAGCGTCGGCGCGCGGGCGGGCGGCACTTTGCCTTCGAGGCGCCCGGCCGTCTGGCCCGGCACGAACTGGCGCACCACGCCATGGGCGTCGATCACCGCACTGATGCCGGTGGTGGTGGCGCGCAGCACCGGCAGCCCTTCCTCGATCGCGCGCATCCGGGCCTGCGCCAGATGCTGCGGCGGCCCCCATGATCCGAACCAGCCATCGTTGGAAGGGTTGAACAGGTAATCCGGGCGCTTCGTCCGATCGACCACCTGCCCCGAAAAGATGATCTCGTAGCAGATCTGGATCCCGGCCTTGCCCCAGCCTCCCCGGTCGGCCGGACCAAGATCGAGCGTGCGCGGACCCGGCCCGGACAGGAAATCAAGGCTGCCCGCCACCAGCCGCGAAAGGCCGATGGGTTCGAGCAGCCAGCGCATGGGCAGATACTCGCCATAAGGAACGAGATGCGCCTTGGCATAGGATGCGCGGATTGCTCCGGCGGCATCAAGCGCCGTCACCACGTTCCACGCGCCGACAACCTTGCCGCCCGCCATTGCCAGATCGGTGGTGCCGGTCATCAGCAGGCCGCCCTTGCCCGTCACCCGTCCCAGCCGCTCGCGCGCCAGCGCCGGATTGCCGAGATAGGTCGTCTCGTCATACCAGAACTGGGCATAGCCCGATCGCAGGAAATCGGGCACGCCGCTTTCGGGCCAGAGCAGCAGCCGCGTCTCGCCCGGCCTTCGCGGCAGCGACAGCGCCGCCGTCTTGCGGAACTGGTTCTCGTAATTGGCCGGATCGTTGAGCAGATCCTGCCGCACATCGGGCTGGACCAGCGTATAGGCCAGCGTGCCTTCGCGGCGCTGCGGAACATGGAGCAGCGGCACCAGCATGACCAGCGCCGCGCCCAGCGCATGAACGCCGCTCATGCGCCGCTTGCCGTGCTGCAAGGCTTGCCATGCCGCGAACCACCAGCCCCCCAGCAGGACAACCAGCCCCGACAGGCCATAGGTTCCCGTCCACGGCGCCGCCAGCGCCAACCCCGGCCTGCCAAAGCTGCCCAGCGCGGTCATTGCCAGCGGATTCCAGGCAAAGCCGGTAAACACCCAGGCGCGCAGCCATTCGGTCACGATCCAGGCCGCCGCCAGCGCCGGAACCAGCAGGGCGCCATGCCTTCGCGCCAGCCACCAGCCTGCCAGCGCCGCAAGTGCCGGATAGACCGCCAGATAGAGGGCCAGCAGCACGACCGCGATCCAGCCCAGCCACCTGGGCATTTCCGCCTGATAGGTGAAAGCCGTGGCAATCCAGCCATTGCCCACGGTGAAATGACCAAGGCCGAAGAACCATCCGGCCAGCAATGCATCGCGCCAGCCCGCGCCATGGCTCAGGCGAAGGAGCAGGAACGCAAGCCCCGCCAGCGTCAGCGGCCACAGGCCCAGCGGCGCAAAGCCGCACGCGGCAAGCCCGCCCGCCAGAGCCAGCAGGGCGCAATCACGATACCGGGGGTGAAGCTTGCGGAGCAGGGGGATCATCGCCGCCTGCTATGCGGCGCACCGGGGCCGACCGCAAGCGGTGAGCGCCCGGCGTCACATCCTGCCGCAAAAGGTTTCAGCCTTCTGCCGGCTCGCTCGCTTCGGGAACCGGGGTCTTGCGCGGGCGGCCGCGCTTCTTGGGCGCGGCAGCAGGCGCTTCGGCAGCTTCGTCTTCGGCTTCAGGCTCTGCCCTTGCGCTGATCGACGGGGGCAGGAACGAAGCATCGAGCGTTGCCGGAGCCTCGTCGGCAGGAACCTCGCCACCCGCAGCCTCGCCGCCCGCAGCCTCGCCATCGGCAGCAGCCTTGCGCGTGCGGCGTTCCCCGCGCGGGCGCAGGCCGCGCGCCGCGCGGTTGTCGCGCACGAAGGGATTGTCCTCGGCGGCGATGACCGGCTCGCCTTCGATCGCCGGAATGCCCTCGCCGGGCAGCGGCTCCTGCGGCGCAGCCACAGCCTCGTCATCACGGCCGCGATTGCGTTCAAACCGCCTGCGGCCATCGCCACGCTCATCACGCCCACGCTCATCACGGGGACGCTCTTCGCGTTCGCGGCGTTCGCTGCGCTCGCCCGGCTCGGCGCGCTCCGGCCGATTCTCGCGCTCTTCCCGTTCGCGCCGGGTCGAGACGGGCCGATCGAAGGCGGGGAAATCGCCCTCGACGCTGAAATCGCCGCCATCGTCCTCGATGTCCTGCTCCTGCCAGCGATCACCGCCGCCCTGGCCGCCGTTCTGGCGGCTGCGCTGCTCTTCCTGGCGGAGGCGGGTATCGGCAATCACCCGGAAATAGTGGTCGGCAAACTGAAGATAGTATTCAGCCTGAACGCGGTCGCCGTTCATGTGGGCGTCCTGCGCAAGCTTGCGATACTTCTCCAGCATCTGGGGGGCGTTGCCCCGCGCGCGGCTGTCGATCCGGTTGAGCTGCTGGCCACCACTCTGCGAACGGTTGTTGCTCCGGCCGCGACGGCGGTTGTTCCCACGATTGTTATTCAACTCAGGCACTTCCTTCATTGGGGCGGCCTATCTGGAATGCAGGTTCGCCGGATGCGGGCAGGCCGCGCAGGCTTGCTTGCAGGACGATCCCGTATTGTCGAGCTACCCTTTAGCCGCGCAACCTCCGCCACCGGCCTGATCTGCAAGCCGGGGTTCCCAGCATCTGCGCTCGTCCCGGCCCCTGTGGCCGTTCATCCCTGCAAATGGTGGAGTGAGCCGGAACGGGAAGGCTTCATCCGTTCCTGACCTGCCTTCCCAATTAGTCGGCCACAGCCTGCTTGCCAAGAGGAATATTGGCCGAAACGGCCATTTCCACAGCCCTTTCGCGCCCGCCAAGATCGCGGTGGATGCGCGGTGCCATGCCGCAGCCACGCGCCAGTTCTGCCACCGCCGCACCCTGTGTCCAGCCGACCTCGATCACGGCAATGCCGTTTTCGGCAAGCAGGCCGGGCACTTGGGGAATCAGGCGGCGGTAGTCATCCAGCCCGTCCGGACCGGCAAACAGCGCCTCGGCAGGTTCGAACCCGCGCACCGACGGCTCCAGTTCGGCCCCGGTTTCGACATAGGGCGGATTGGCGAGGACAAGATCGAACCGGCCGATTCCTCCGGCCCAGCCCGGCATCGTCCAGTCCCCTTCGATGAACCTTGCGCCCGGTGCCAGCCGCGCACCATTGGCCCGCGCCACGCCGATCGCGGCGGATGAGCGCTCCAGCCCGATCCCTTCCGCATCCGGCCACAACGCGAGCGCGGCCAGAAGGAGCGCCCCCGACCCGGTGCCCAGATCCAGAATCCGCGCTGGCCCCGCTCGCCCGGCAAAGGCCGCCCGCGCCGCCTCGATCAGCGTCTCGCTGTCAGCCCGCGGAATCAGCACGGCAGGGCCGACCTCAAGGTCCAGCCCATAGAACGCCGCCCAACCGGTGATGTAGGCAACCGGCTCGTGGGCCGCGCGGCGCTCCACCAGTGCTGCAAACCTTTCCGGAACGGCGGCCGCCATGTGGCGCAGCAGAAGGTCGGTGCGGGTGCAGCCAAGCGCGTGTGCCATGAGCAGTTCGGCATCGAGCCGCGCCGTGTCGGATATGGCGGCAAGCCGCGCGGCCGCACGGCGCAGCGCTTCGCCGACGGTCACGTGTCCATGGCCGCCAGCCGCTTGGCCTGATCTTCGGCGATCAGCGCGTCGATCAGTTCGCCAAGCCCCGGCCCTTCCAGCACTTCGGGCAGGCGATGCAGCGTGAGGTTGATGCGGTGATCGGTCACGCGGCCTTGCGGGAAGTTGTAGGTGCGGATGCGTTCGGAACGGTCGCCGCTGCCCACCATTGCCTTGCGCGCCTCGGCCTCGGCACCCTGCGCGGCCTCGCGCTTCAGATCGTAAAGCCGTGTGCGCAGCACCTGCATGGCCTTGGCCTTGTTCTTGTGCTGGCTGCGTTCGTCCTGACACGTCACGACAAGGCCCGTGGGCAGATGGGTGATGCGCACGGCCGAATCGGTCGTGTTCACGTGCTGGCCGCCTGCGCCCGATGCCCGGTAGATATCGATCTTGAGATCCTTGTCCTCGATCGCCACGTCCACTTCATCAGGTTCGGGCAGGACCGCCACGGTCGCGGCAGAAGTGTGGATGCGCCCGCCGCTTTCCGTCACGGGCACGCGCTGCACGCGGTGCACCCCGCTTTCGAACTTCAGCTTTGCGAAAACGCCGGTGCCCGAAATGTTGGCCACCACTTCCTTGTAGCCGCCAAGGTCGTTAGCGTTGACGCTGATCGTCTCCACCCGCCAGCCCTGCTCGGCGGCATAGCGTTCATACATGCGGAACAGATCCGCGGCAAAGAGCGCGGCCTCGTCGCCTCCCGTCCCTGCGCGGATTTCCAGCATGGCCGGGCGGCTGTCGGCCGAATCGCGCGGCAGCATGGCCACGGCCAGCCGGTGTTCGGCCTCCGGCAGTTCGGCGCGGATGCGGGCCAGTTCTTCCTCGGCCAGTTCGCGCATGTCGGGATCGGCGCCGGAAGCGCCCAGCGCGGCGAGGCTGGCCATTTCGGCGCGCATGTCCGCCACCTCGCGCGCGGCGCGGGCGACGGGTTCCAGTTCCGCATAGTCACGGCTGGCTGCAATGAAATCCGCGCCTTCCAGCGTGCCCGATGCCAGCCGCGCCTCAAGCTCGGCGAAGCGGTTGGCAAGCTGGGCAAGGCGGGCATCGCTTACGGACATGCGCACCCCCTCATGCCGGACACGGCATCAACAGCGCTCACTGCGCCGCCGGCACGGCCTTGGCGTGCCGCTCCAGCCTTTCCACGAGCGCAGGGTCCGCCCCATCCTCTGCCCGGACGCGGGCGGCCGGACGGCCATCGCGCATGGCCAGCGCAAGGATCGCCCTTGCGCCCATCTTCACCGCCTTGTCGAAGCGCTTGCGCGCCGACCCGGTGGACACGAGTTCGGCCGCCGCGCCCTCGCGGCGCAGTTGCGCAACCTGCGCGAGGCCCGCGGTGAGCAGGGCATCATCCTCGACCACGACGATCACGTCCGCCCTCGCCTCGCCCTTCTCGCCCACCAGCATCGCCAGCCGCTCGATCCCCGCCGCCCAGCCGACCGCCGGGGTTGCCGGTCCGCCCAGCGTTTCCATCAGCCCGTCATAGCGCCCGCCGCCCAGCACGGTGCCTTGTGCGCCCAGCCGGTCGGTGACGAACTCGAACGCGGTATGCCGGTAATAGTCCAGCCCGCGCACCAGCGCCGGGGCGCGGGTCCATTGAACGCCCGCCGCATCCAGCCCGCCCGTGACCTTGGCAAAGAAGTCCTGCGCCTCCGCGCTCAGGAAATCGTCGATCCTGGGCGCGAGCGCGGTGAAGGGCTTGTCGCGCGGATCCTTGCTGTCGAGGATGCGCAAGGGATTGCGCTCAAGCCGGTCCTGCGAATCTTCGGACAAGTCGCCCTTCACGGCGCGGAAATGGTCGACCAGCGCCGCGCGCCAGGCATCGCGGCTGGCGCCATCGCCCAGCGTGTTGAGCTGGAGCGTCACCCCGTCAGCAATGCCCAGTTCCTTGAGCAAGTGGTCAGCCATGACCAGCAGTTCCACGTCCGCCTGCGGTTCGGCCGCGCCGATCACTTCGGCGTCGATCTGGTGGAACTGGCGATAGCGCCCCTTCTGCGGGCGCTCATAGCGGAACAGCGGGCCATGGGTGGCCACCTTCAGCGGCGCATACTGCTGCCAGCCATCGGTGATGTAGGCGCGCGCGATGCCTGCGGTGAATTCGGGGCGCAGCGTCAGCGATTCTCCGCCCCGGTCCTCGAACGAATACATTTCCTTGGAAACGACATCGGTCGTCTCGCCCAGCGAACGGCTGAACACGGCCGTCTTTTCGAACACCGGCATTTCCACGCGGCGGAAACGGTAGAGCTTGCGCACGCGCTCGAACGTCTCGACAACGAAGGCGAAGGCCTCGGCATCGGGACCGAAGATGTCCTGCGTGCCGCGAACAGGCTGAGGCGTCTGGATGCCGGAAGTCGGGGTGCTGGGGGTTTGATCGCTCATGGCGCGCGATTAGCGGCATTCGCGCGAAACGGAAAGTGCGGGAAAAAAGGCGCAGAGCAATGGTTGCGGATGCGACCGCTTCGGGCCATGAACTGGCTCCATGCTCAAGACATTCGCGGTTGCCCCGCTCCTTCTCGCCCTTTCGGTTTCCTCGCAGGCCCTTGCCGCCAATTCCGCGCCCAAGGCCGTGCCCATCGTGCAGACCGTGCCCGATGCGCAGGATGTGGCCTATCCCGGCACGATGACCCTCGATATCGACGCGTCGGACATCACCCGCCGCGCCTATCGCGTCACGCAGACCATCCCGGTGGCGGCGGGCGCGAAGGAGCTGATCCTGCTGTTCCCGCAGTGGCTGCCCGGCAATCACGGCCCGCGCGGCCCGCTGGCCGAACTGGTGGGCGTGCAGTTCTTCGTCGATGGCAAGCCGGTGGAATGGAAGCGTGACCGGGTCGAAGTCTATGCCTTTCACGTGAAGCTGCCTGAAGGCGCCAGGGAAGTGGTGGCCCGCTTCATCCACACCTCGCCGCTTGATTCTCGCGAGGGCCGGGTGACGATGACGCCCGAAATGCTCAACCTGCAATGGGAGAAGATGAGCCTCTATCCCGCCGGGCACTATGTGCGCCGCATCCGGGTGAAGCCATCCGTCACCCTGCCCGAAGGCTGGACGCCCGCCACCGCGCTCGACGGCATGAGCATGGCGGGCAACCGCGCGACATGGGCCGAGACGGACTACGAAACGCTGGTCGATTCGCCGATCTTTGCCGGCAAGCATTTCCGCAAGTGGGATCTGGGGCAGAAGGTCACGCTCAATGTCGTGGCCGACCGGCCCGAACTGCTGGCCGCCAAGCCCGAATATATTGCCGCCCATTCCGCGCTGGTCGACGAGGCCCAGATTGCCTTCGGCGCAAACCACTTCGATCACTATGACTTCCTGCTGGCGCTGTCCGACAAGATCGGCGGGATCGGGCTGGAGCATCACCGTTCCAGCGAGAACCAGCTTGAACCCGATGCCTTCACCGCATGGGCCGCCAACGAGTGGGACCGCAACCTGCTGCCGCATGAATATGCGCATTCGTGGTCGGGCAAGTTCCGCCGCCCCGCCCGGCTTTGGACGCCCGATTACCGCCAGCCGATGCAGGGCGATCTGCTCTGGACCTACGAAGGGCAGGACCAGTTCTGGGGCCTGGTGCTGGCCGCGCGTTCCGGGTTGCAGGGCAAGGACATGGTGCTGGGAATGCTGGCCGCCTGGGCGGGCGGTTATACCCAGCAGCCGGGGCGCGAATGGCGCTCGGTCGAGGATACCGGCTTCGACCCGGTCTTTGCCGCGCGAAAGGCCAAGCCCTATCCCTCGCTGGCCCGCAACGAGGACTATTACACCGAAGGTGCGCTCGTCTGGCTGGAAATCGACCAGATCCTGCGCGAAGGCACCGGCGGCAAGCGCTCGATCGACGATTTCGCCAAGGCCTTCTTCGGGATGAACCCCGGCGACTGGGGGCAGATCCCGTTCGAGGTGGACGAGATCATCGCCAGGCTCAACGCGCTCTACCCCTATGACTGGGCCAGGCTGATAGACACCCGCATCAACCAGCCGGGCCAGCCCGCGCCGCTGAACGGGATCGAGAAGGGCGGCTACCGGCTGGTATGGAAGGAAGAGCCGAACCCCTACACCAAGGCGGTGATGGACTTCAGCAAGAGCCTCAGCCTTGCCAACTCCATCGGCCTTGCGCTCGACAAGGAAGGCAAGGTCACGGCCAGCCGGTGGGACAGCCCCGCCTTCAACGCCGGGATCGTGACAGGCGCGCAGATCATCGCGGTCAACGGCGCGGCCTACAGCGCGGACGAGATCAAGAAGGCTATCACCGCCGCCAAGGGCGAGAAGGGCACCCCGCTCGAACTTCTGGTCAAGCGGGGCAGCCGCTATGACACCATCATGCTCGATTACCGCGAAGGCCTGCGCTTCCCGTGGCTGGAGCGCGTGGCCCCCGGCAAGGCTCCCACCGGGCTTGATCTGCTGCTTCAGCCCCGCCGCCCTGTCGCCGCGAAGAAGTGACGAAATGGTGCCCACTGCGGCGGAGGAGGCAGCATCCCCCGCCGCAGCAGGTGTCGCCATAAGTATTGTTGCAGCGCAACAGCGGCTTCGCTAGGGGCGGGGCGTTCTCTCCACCCCTAACGAACAGGGCCACAGATGCGCATCGACATGATTCCCACCGGCGACAATCCGCCGGAAAGCCTCAACGTCATCATCGAAGTTCCCGTCGGCGGCGAACCGGTCAAGTACGAGTTCGACAAGGCATCGGGCGCGCTGTTCGTGGACCGGATCCTGCACACGCCGATGCGCTATCCGGCCAACTACGGCTTCGTGCCGCATACGCTTTCACCCGATGGCGATCCGCTCGATGCACTGGTCATCGCACGCTCGCCCTTCGTGCCCGGATCGGTGGTGCGCGCCCGCCCCATCGCGGTGCTGAACCTTGAGGACGAGCATGGCGGCGATGAAAAGCTGGTCTGCGTGCCGGTCGATTCAACCTTCCCCTACTATTCCGACGTGAAGGAGAAGGAAGACCTGCCCGAAATCGTGCTCCAGCAGATCGAGCACTTCTTCACCCACTACAAGGATCTGGAGAAGGAAAAGTGGGTGCGCGTCGGCACCTGGGGCGGCGCGGAAGATGCCGCGCGCATCACGATCGAGGCGATCGAGCGCGCCAAGGCCGCGAAGGCGGGCTGATCCTTTCCGCACCGCGCGAACTGCAAGGGGCGCCGGTTCGGCCTGAACCGGCGCCCCTATTTCGCATTCAGTCTCCCGCCACGCTCATGCCGTCGATCCGCACGGTGGGCGAATCGATGCCGCGCCAGATTTCAAGATCATTGGCGGGCGTCAGCGCGGCGAACATGTCGATGAGGTTGCCCGCCACGGTGAACTCGGCAATCGGCCCGGCGAGTTCGCCATTGACGATGCGCAGGCCCGAAGCACCGCGGCTGTAATCGCCGGTCACGCTGTTCACGCCCTGCCCGATCAGTTCGGTGACATAGACCCCCTCGGCAATGTCCGCGATCAGTTCGGCAGGGCTGGCGCTGCCTGGCTGGAGCACGACATTGCCCGCCGTGACATGCGGCGCGCCCGACGACCCGCGCGAGGCGTGCCCCGTCGGCTGGCCGCCAAGCTGGCGCGCGGCAGCGGCATCCATCAGCCAGCCGCCCAGCCGGCCGGCATCGATCAGCTTGCGCGCCGATGTGGGCAGCCCTTCCCCGTCGAACGGGCGCGAACGCAGGCCGCGCGGGCGAAGCGGATCATCAAGGATCGTGACCGCGCTGTCGAACAGCTTCTGGCCGTCGCGGTCCAGCAGGAAGCTGGCGCGCCGCGCAATCGCCGTCCCCGACATCGCGCCGACAAGATGCCCGATCAGCGAACCGGCCACGCGCGGATCGAAGACCACGGGCACGGCCGCGCTTTTCACCCGTCCCGGATTGAGGCGCGCCACCGCGCGCTCGCCCGCCTCGCGCCCGATCGCTTCGGGCGAAAGCAGATCGGCGGCATGGCGCGTGCTGCGCCAGGCATAATCGCGCTGCATGGTGCTGCCCTCGCCCGCCACCACGCTGGCGGAAAGGCTGTGGCTGGAGGCGGCATAGGCCCCGGAAAAGCCGTGGCTGGTGGCCAGCGCGAAGAGGCCGCGCCCGGCGCTGGCCCCGCCACCTTCGCTGTTCGTCACCCCCGGCACGGCGCGGGCGGCATCCTCGGCTTCCTCGGCCAGACGCCGCAGCTGCGCCGGGCTGCGCTCGGCCGGATCATCCAGATCAAGATCGGGCATGGCACCGCGCAGCAGCAGCTCTTCCGGAGCCAGGCCGGCAAACCTGTCGGGCGGGGCAAGCCGGGCCATGGCCACCGCGCGGCTGGCCAGTTCATCAAGCGCGCCGTCGCCTAGGTCGGTCGATCCGATCGAGGCGGAAGCCCCGCCGACAAAGACCCGCAGGCCGATGCTTTCCGATTCGGAACGCTCGACATCCTCCAGCGCTCCCAGCCGGACCGAGACTGATTCGGACGAATTGCCGACATAGACCGCATCGCCTGCATCGGCCCCCGCGCGGCGCGCCCGATCGATCAGCGCTTCGCAGCGTTCGCGGGCTTCGGCGGGTGACAGCATGAACAGACCTTTCGCAACAGCAAGGCTGCGGGGTCTAGCGTCCGCAGGGCGTTACCGCAATCGAGAGGCCACCGTTCAGGACCGGCATTCCGCCTGATCAGAACAGCAGGGACAAGACCCGGAAAGCGCCGGTGATGACGAAAGGCAGGACCGCGGCCAGCAGCCATACGCGGATCTGATCGCGCCGGAACGCTGCCTTGTAGGCAAGGTCGTGCGCCTGATCATCGGTAAGATGTTCCCAGCGCCGTTCGAACTGGCGGAACATCGGAATGATCGCGGCCACCAGCACGACCAGCGCGAACAGCGGCAGGATCGAGGCGCTGGTCCCCTGAATCTCGTGCATCGTCACGAAGATCTGCAAGCCGGTATAGACCAGCAGGCCATAGGCGACATTGTCGCTCATCTGCTTGCGCCAATCGCCCCTGTGCGACCATGCCGAAGCGTCGGGGCGCGGCCATGCCGCCTGATCGTCGTGCGACTGCGCTGTCCGGGCCTGTGCGTCCCGCGAGTGGAGGGCCTTGTTCATGGCGCCGTTCCCTTCATCCTGCTCCGTGCCGAATAGAACACGCACACGCGCGGCCCGCAAGGACAAAACCTGTGCGCTGCGCGCTTCACCGGGGCTTAATCCGGCCGGTGTAGGCCATGCGAAACGGGCAACCATGCATAAATCCTGCCAGATCGAAGCGGCAGGCTTTGCCCTGCGGGTCCGACCCGCTATTGGGTGGCATCGAGCCTGAGCAGGAAGCCGAGCCAGATTGATGAGCGTGATCGAAGAATCATCCATGCCCGCCAATGCCGCCCCTCCCCTTACGCAAGGCGGGCTGGAAGTGGTGTCGATCGCCAAGTCCTATGACAAGCGGGCCGTGCTGACCGACATCTCGCTTTCGGTGGGCAAGGGTGAAGTGCTGGGCCTGCTTGGTCCCAACGGCGCGGGCAAGACCACCTGCTTCTATTCGATCATGGGCCTTGTCCGCCCGGATTCGGGGCGCATCCTGCTCGATGGCGTCGATATCACCAAGCTGCCGATGTATCGCCGCTCGATCCTCGGCCTTGGCTATCTCCCGCAGGAAACCTCGATCTTCCGGGGCATGACGGTGGAGCAGAACATCGCCACGGTGCTGGAACTGATCGAACCGGACAAGGCCACGCGCGAGGCCGAACTGGAACGCCTGCTCGACGAGTTCGGCCTTGCGCGGCTGCGCGCCAGCCCGGCCATGGCGCTTTCGGGCGGGGAACGCCGCCGCTGCGAGATCGCCCGCGCCCTTGCCGCGCGGCCCTCGATCATCCTGCTCGACGAACCGTTCGCCGGGATCGACCCGCTGTCGATCAGCGACATCCGCCATCTGGTGAAGGATCTCAAGCGGCGCGGCATCGGCGTGCTCATCACCGATCACAATGTGCGCGAGACGCTCGACATCGTCGACCGGGCCTGCATCATCTACGGGGGGCAGGTCCTGTTCGCGGGCAGCCCCGAAGCGCTGGTGGCCGATGCCAACGTGCGGCGGCTCTATCTGGGCGAAGGCTTCACGCTGTGATCGTGGCGGGATGACGCAGGTGCGGGGGGGCATCTGAACCATGGTTCTGGGGCCAAGGCTGGACATTCGCCAGACCCAGTCGCTGGTGATGACGCCGCAGTTGCAGCAGGCGATAAAGCTGCTGGCGCTGTCCAACCTCGAAGTGGAAGCCTTCATCGGCGAGGCGCTGGACGCCAATCCCCTGCTCGATATCGGCGATGCCGCAGCGTCTGATCCGGCCGAAGCCGCCCCGCCCGAAGAGCTGCGGCGCACCCATCTCGAATCCTCGCCGGTCGATCAGCTCGTGGCCGAAGGGCGGGTGGAAGAAGATCGCCCGCTCGACATCGATGCCAGCGCGCTCGACCGCGACCGCGATACCGGCGATGGCGCGCTGCTCGAACTGTCCTCTCAGCGCGACGGCACGGGCGGCGGCGAAGGGCCTGACATCGACGAGCATGGCCGGTTCGAGATTTCGCTTGCCGAACACCTCCACGGCCAGATCGGCGCGACCACGTCCGATCCGCAAGCGCTCTTCGTCGCGCGCTGGCTGATCGACCAGCTCGACGAAGCGGGATACCTCAGGCTGCCGCTGGCCGAGGTGGCCGAGGCGCTGGGCCTTGGCCAGAGCGTTGTCGAACAGGCGCTGGCCCTGGTCCAGTCGCTTGATCCCACCGGGGTCGGCGCGCGCAGCCTCGCCGAATGCATCGCGCTCCAGGCAAAGGAGGCGGACCGCTATGACCCGTGCATGGCGCGGCTGATCGACAATCTCGAACTGCTCGCCCGCGGCGAGGTCGCGCGGCTCAAGCGCCTGTGCCACGTCGATGACGAAGACTTTGCCGACATGCTGGCGGAGCTGCGCAGCTATGATCCGCGCCCCGGCCTGCGCTTTGGCAGCGGCATGGCCGAAGCCGTCGTGCCCGACATTCTGGTGCGCGCCGCCGGGGCCGGCTGGGACATCGCGATCAATCAGGCCACCCTGCCGCGCCTCATCGTCAACCGCAGCTATTACGTGGAAATGCGCGGCGCCTGCGTGAGCAAGGAGGCGAAAGCCTGGCTGGGCGAAAAGCTGGCCGATGCCAACTGGCTGCTAAAGGCGCTGGACCAGCGGCAGAAGACCATCCTCAAGGTGGCGAGCGAGATCGTGAAGCAGCAGGACGGCTTCTTCCGCCACGGCGTGGCGCACCTGCGCCCGCTGACCCTGCGCCAGGTGGCCGAAGCCATCGAGATGCACGAATCCACCGTCAGCCGCGTCACCTCGAACAAGTATCTCAACTGTGATCGCGGCACCTTCGAACTGAAGTATTTCTTCACCTCCGGCGTGGGTTCATCCGATGGCGAAGGCGCATCGGCCGAGGCGGTGAAGGCGGCGATCCGCCAGTTGATCGATGCCGAAGACCCCAAGGCGATCCTTTCGGACGATGCACTGGTCGATCTGCTGAAGGCAAAGGGCTTCGACCTTGCCCGGCGCACCGTGGCCAAATACCGCGAGGCCATCGGGCTTGGCAGCTCGGTGCAGCGGCGGCGGCAGAAGGCGCTGGCCGGGGTTCGCTGACTGCCGCGCGCGGCGCTCAGGGCGAAACCGGGCGTTCGGCCAGCATTTCGCGCACCATGTCCTGAAGGCGCGCATCGAAACGGGCAAGCACCTGCCGGTCCTCCGCCTTGTCCCAGTGCGTGATGAGTTCGCGGCCGTTGAACCAGTGCAGGGCGTAACCGGGCGGATCGGCCACGATCAGGTCGCGCCCGTCCGGCTGGTCGGGATCGATCGGCCGCAGGTCAAGCGCCACCTGCGGCGCGGTTGACGGGCACGTGGCCACAAGGGTGCCCTCCCATGCGGCCGTGATTGCCCGGTGGATATGGCCGCAGATCAGGCCGACGATGTTGCCGCGTCCGCGCAGGCAGGCGGCCAGCCGTTCCACCCATGGCTCTGCCGGATCGGTGTTCATCCAGGCGATGCCCACCTCCATCGGCGGGTGGTGCAGCACGATCAGGGTCAGCGCATCGGGCGCCTCGTCAAGCCGCGCCCTGAGCCAGGCAGCGCGCGCTTCGCAGAAGGCCCCGCCGTGGCGCCCTTCCTCCAGCGTGTCGAGCACGATGATCCGCAGCGGCGGCGCGTCGATCACATATTGCAGAAACCCGTCTGCAAAGGCGGCTTCGGGAAACACCTGCGCGAACGGTGCGCGCGCATCGTGGTTGCCCAGCGCATAGTGAACGGGAAACGGGATCACCGAAAACGCCTCGCGCAGCCGCTCGTAGCTTTCCCGGTCGCCGCGGTCGATGAGGTCGCCGGTGGCGATCAGCAGATCGGGCCGGGGTTGCAGACCGGCCAGTTCCGCCAGCACCCGGTCAAGCCGCTGGCGGTTGAACTCACCGGGGCAATCCGGCTCGAACCCCAGATGAATGTCCGTGACCTGAGCGATGAGGACCGTGCGGGGCTGCATCGTTGTCCTGCGCCTCCTCGCTCAATGACGTTTCATTGCCAGACGCGGATGCCCTGCGCTGGCGACGTTCGCGCCCGCAGGCTGGACTGCGTCCTGCTTGGGGCGCTTGCCCTTGGGCAGCCACGGCGCATCATCGTCCATGTGATAGGAATGGCACATCGCGCAGGAGGATTCGACCGGGTCTTTCACCGCA
This sequence comes from Novosphingobium sp., assembly GCA_046294595.1. Taxonomy (GTDB): domain Bacteria; phylum Pseudomonadota; class Alphaproteobacteria; order Sphingomonadales; family Sphingomonadaceae; genus Novosphingobium. The sequence goes on along the minus strand of JBKBKD010000005.1, from coordinate 69,425 downwards.
ATGGCCGCAATCCTGCCCCCTTCGCCGCCGACATGGCAGGTGCGGCAGCCACCCTTGCCATCGATCCCCGGCACCAGGACATCGCTGGCCTTCATCGACGTGGCCGCAGCGGCATGGCAATCGGTGCAATCGCTTTTCCGGTGGGCCTTGTGATCGAACCATCCCTTGCGGAAATAGCGCTCGTTCTGCACCACCGGCCGGACGAGGTAGCCGCCGGTCGCCGCGGTTCCCCCGCGCGTCACCACGTGGCAATCATGGCACATCCCGCCTTCGGAAAAGACCCTGTCGATGGCCTGCGCCGCTCCGGCGGGATGGAACCGCACGGCCCGTGCATAATCGGCCGCGCTTGCTGCAAGCGCCGCATCGCCGGGCACCCGGCGCGCCATGCCTGAAAGGTTTGCCGGGCGCGCCGGAACAGTATCGCGGTAGAAGGCGCGCAGATCGGCCACGACCAGTTCCGGCTCGCCATGGCGCAGGGTGCGCACCGTGCCGCCGATCCGCTCGAAGCCGAGCGCATGGCACGACTGGCAGGCCTGTTCCATCTTCACCGGCTGAAAGCGCACACCCGCGCTGTCGGGCTGGTGGCAATCGGCGCATTGCAGGCCCTCGGCGCCAGCGAAACGGCCCGGCATCCGGCGCACCATCTGGGCAATGCCGTTGGTCCTGGAAAGGTGCTGGCCGTGGGTGAACTTGAGGCCGTTGTCCTCTTGCAGGCCCTTGCTCCACGCGGTGCGGCGCAGCACGGGCTTGCCGCCTTCCACCCCCGCGACAAGCGCGGGTCTGAACTGCGGGTGGGCCGTTCCGAAATCGGCGGCATCGGCGATCTTCGTATCGGGCAAGCGCGCCTTCATCCCATCGTGGCAATCAGCACAGAAATGCTGCCGGGTGGCAGGCATAGCACCTGCGCCCTCGTGTTCGGTGTGACAATCGACACAGCGTCCGGCCGGCCGGTTGAACGCGCCCGCGACCGCGCGCTGCACCGCGGCCATGCCCGAAGGCGCGCCCCGCGCCTGCATCAGCCTTGCCTTGTCCGCGATATGGTCGTGCGCGTCCTTGCTGTGGCAGGTGAGGCACGCCGTGTCGGTCACGGCCACGAAAGCCTGCGTGTGGCACGACTGGCAATTCTGGCCGAGCGCCTTGTGCGAGATGCTCAAGGGGCCTGAAGACCAGGTCTGATCGGCATGGAAGCCCTGCGGACGGCGCGCATCGGCCTTCATTGCCAGCGGCTTGTAGGTGGCATAGCTGTAGATCGGCAGGGCAAGGAAGGCGAACAGCACCAGCAGGGCGAACGCCCATGCCGACACGCGCTTGCCGGGCAGAAGGCCCCTTAGCGAATAGGCTTCGGCCAGATCCCGGTCCTCGGCGCTGTCCGAAAGGGCTTCCACCCGCCGCACCGCCAGCACCGGGGTCTTCCCGTCGTCGGCCAGCGAAATGGCGATCCTGTGCCCGCCCAGCGCCAGTTCGCCGCCCACCGCCGGATCGATCTCGGCGCGCAGGGTGCTGCGCCCGTCTGCCGTGAAGGGCTGGTCGGTGGCCGCGGAGATGACAAGCCTGCCATTGTGCGCCAGCGCGACCCGCGCGTGGACCGGGTTCACCGCAAGATCGGGCAGGTGCACCGCACAGGCCGCATCGCGCCCGATGGTCAGCTCGCGGATGTCGAACGCGGCGGAACGGACGATCTCCTCGCCGCTGGACTTGAGCGCGATCTGGCGGACAATGAAGCTCATCTCTCGCTCACCAGTAGAAGAAGACACTGACGACATGCGCCGAAAGCGCGGCGATCAGCGCGAAAGTGACGGGGACGTGAACATAGAGCCAGCCCTGCAACCACGCCTTGAGCCTGAGATGCTGGCGCAGCCGGTCGAGCATGGCATCCTTGCGCGCCAGCAGGGCATCGATCCGGCCGAGCAGGTCATCCTTGGTGCGCTGGCGCGCAGCGCGCAGGGCGCGCAGGTCCATCATCGCGCGGCGCGTGGCGCAGTCCGGATAGCGTCCGGTCAGCCGGTTCCACAGGCTGCCGCCGAAGGGGTTCTGTTCAAGGCTCTGCCCCACCAGCGCGGCGGCCTGCGGATCGAGCGGCTGGGCGGCTTCGTGGATCTGGCGGTCGATCGAACGCAGCGCCTCCACCATCTGCCTTTCGGTGATCGCGCCTTCCGCATCATAGCGGTTTGCCGACAGCGCGCGCGGCAGCGTGGCATAGACCCAGATGCCGAAGACGCCCGATGCCACCACGATCAGCATCAGCGCCCATGCCAGCGTGTGCACGTTCCAGCCGAAGTGGAAACCCGAATGGAGCGTCCCGATCACCGTGACGCAAAGGCCCAGATAGACATGGGCCGAAGTCCAGCCCTTGAGGCTCCACCGCCCCGGCGTGATCGCCCGCTTGCGCACGCCCAGCATGGTCAGCCAGAGGATCAGCAGCGCGCCGATGGTGCCGAGCGCATAGCCCAGCCAGCTTGATCCGAAGTGGGTGCCGGGCAGGGGCACGAAGAGGTAAAGCGCCGTCAGCCCCAGCGCGAGCGCGCCCGAAAGCTTCGCCCAGAACATGCGCCGGTGGGTGAGGAACCCCTCGTGCGTGCTGCGCCGCTCGCGGCTGGCGCCGGTCCTGCGCGGGGCAGCAGCCGGGTTGGCTGAAGGCGCGGTGGCTGAAGGCGTGGTGGCTGGCGGTTTGGCCGGACTCGCCATGGCTCAGGCCCCCTCGCTTTCAAGCCGGGCAACGGTCAGGAACTCGTCGGGCGAGACGCGGATCGCCGCCCCTGTCGGGCAGGCGCGCACGCAGCTTGGCCCGCCCTCGATCCCGGAACACATGTCGCACTTGATCGCCTTCTTGCGGTCGAGCGCTTCGTCCACCACCGGATCGCCGGTATATTTCGTATGCTTCTTCGACCATGTGCGCGAAGGCTCGCCCGGCCCCGGCCCCGCGCCGAACAGCAGCCATGACAGCAGCGACGGTTTGCGCGGCGGCACCTTGTCCATGCGGATCACGCCATAGGGGCAGTTGCGCTGGCAGTTGCCGCAGCCGATGCAGGTATCGTTGATCCGCACTTCGCCGTCAGGGCCGCGCTGGATCGCATTCGGCGGGCAATCGGCCATGCAGTGCGGATGCTCGCAGTGCCGGCACGATGTGGGGACGTGCAGATGCGCAAAGCTCTTTCCGGCCTCGCGGTCCAGCCGCGAAAGGCCGTCATGCGTATCGGCGCAGGCTTTCTCGCAGTTGTCGCAGCCCACGCAGAGCCGCTCGTCGATCAGCAGGACGTCGGTCGCCTCGCCCAGCCCCTGCGAGACGAGGAACTTGGCCTGCTCGGAATAGAGATCGACCACGCCGGAGAAGGTGTCCTTCTTCGTCTCGATGAAGGCATTGGTGGCACGGCGCACCTCCATCTGCTTGCGCGCGCGATCAAGCAGGGCGGGCTTGGCCGCCAGCACGCGGCGGAACGCCTTGCCGTCGATGCGGATGACCTCGCTCTTGATCGCGGCGCGCACCGTGGCCGTGCGCGGCCCGCCATCGATCACCGCCATTTCCCCGACATAGGAACCGGCCGGCAGATAGGACAGGAACACGGGCTTGCCGCCCACCTGCTTTTCCACGATCATCGAGCCGACGCGGATGACATAGACGAACCGGTCCTCGTCGCCTTCGGTGATGATCGCCTCGCCCGCGCGGACCTGCATGATCGTCGAGGTTTCCACCACTTCGGCAATGTCTGCCGGGGTCAGGCCCGAACCGAACATCTGGAGGATCTGGCGCTCGGTGGATATGCGCTCGATCGCGCGCCTTGCGGTCGGCACCTGGCTTTGCAGCTTGAGCGCGGCGTTGCGGCTGATCTCGATGCACACGGTGTCCTCGGCGGCCACCACCGTCGCCCCGCGCTTGCGCCCGGAAATCAGGCCCACCTCGCCGAAGATCGAACCGGCAGGAATCGGCACCACCTTCGAGGGATCCTGCGGATCGACCCGCACATGCACGCCGCCCGATGCAATGGCGAAGAGCGAGGAGCCGGGATCGTTCTTCTCGAAGATCACCTCCCCGGCGCGATAGGCGCGCATTTCGGAATCGAGCATGAACTCGCGCAGTTGCAGCGTCGTCATCCCTTCGAGGATGCTGACATTGTCGCGCAGGAATGCCAGCCATTCGTCCACCGTCCGCCCGCCAGCCAGCCCGGCGAACTTTGCCTCCAGCAGCGGCTCGTCCGCGGGCTTCAGGCCGGTGTTGCCGTTGATGAACTCGACGACATCATAACCCTGGTTCATGCAGTGCTTGATGAGCGGATAGCCCGCCAGCGCACCGATCACGAAGATGCCCGGCGCGCTCGATTCGAACTGCGGCGAAAGCGTGGGGAAAGCCAGCCGGTCGGCGCTGGCAAACGCGATGCCGCATCCTTCGACAAAGGCGCGCGGCGGGGCCGAACCGATCCGCGCGATGATCCGGTCGCAGCGGATGCGCTCCTCGCCGTCGCGGGTGGACAGCGTGACCCAGCCCGGCTCGATCGCCTTGACCTCGGTCTCGTAGCGGATGGTCAGCCTGCCTGCGGCATCATCCTCGATCAGCGCCCTGGCGTTCGGCTCCTTGGCGGTGGAGAAACTCTCGCGCACATTGGCAGACTTGGGATTGCGGTTGAGAATGGTGACGACATTGCCCTGCGCCGGGTCTTCGACCAGCCCGCGCGCGTTCTCGATGCCCGCATCGCCCGTGCCGATGACCACGACATGCTCGTCCAGCACGGCATAAGGATCATCAAGCTGATAGGTGACATGCGGCAGATCGCCGCCCGGCGCGCGCACGAGGTTGGGATTGCCCTGCGTGCCGATGGCAAGGATCACGTTCTCGGCCAGCACTGTCTCGCCGCTGGCAAGGGTGATGGCATAGGGCGGAGCGTGGCGTTGCAGTTCGGTGGTGGTGACCGAACCATCGCGCGCGCGGCTGACGATCTTCTGCACCGATCCCGGTATGGGCGCGCCCGTGCCGCGTATCGCCCGCACTTCGGCGTTGTATCGCACGTTCACGCCCAGTTCCGCGGTGCGCGCGTTCCAGCGGGCGAGGATATCCTCCTTCCTGCCAGCATCGAACGCCTGGTCCGAACGCAGGACAAGCTGCGACGGCGTTGCCATCACGTGCTTGCCCTTCTGGTATTTGAAGATCGTGTCCGACAGGTGATCTGTCTTTTCCAGCAGCACGTGGCTCATGCCGAGCCGGGCGGCACGGCTTGCCGCGCTCATGCCTGCGGGGCCTGAACCGATGATCGCAACCTTGAAAATCTCGCCCACCGGCTCGCGCCCCCCCGCATCGCCAATCGGCGGCGCCTGTATCTGCGCCTGCCCGTTACCCCTGCTGCCATGCGACCCCGGAGGACGACTTTAACCGATGCCGCGCGCATTGCCAGAAGCAAAATGTCATCGGCCAGTCCGAACCGAGCGACATCAGGCGGCTTGAGCCGGGCACGGGACAGGATGGCTTGCGCCCCGCCCGTCCGGCACGATATGCGCGAAAGCCACGGGTCTGCCCTTGCCGCCGGAACGGGCGGGCAACCATCCCGACAAGCCGATGCCGGAGTTTGCGATGACCGAGCCACAGTCCACCACTGACCTGCGCGATGCCGGCAACAATCCCTCGCGCCTCGGCAGGATCGGGCTGATCGCGGCCGCCCTGATCGCGCTGGGCGCGGGCGGCATTGCCATGATGCGCGGCCCCGACACGCCCCCGCCCCCGGCCGAGCCGCCACCCGCAGCGCCAAGCCAGCAGCCATCGGTCGATGAGGTGATCGCAAAGCTTGAGAGCCGGCTGGCGGAGAAGCCCGACGATGCCGAAGGCTGGCGGATGCTCGGCTGGTCCTACTTCCAGACCGAACGCTATGCCGAAGCGGCCACCGCACTCAGGCAGGCCACGAAGCTCGATCCCGAAAACGCGCAGACCTGGTCCTTCCTCGGGGAAGCGCTCGTCCTTGCCAGCAGCGAGACGGGCAGGATGCCGCGCGATGCCAAGGCCGCCTTCGACAAGGCGATCAGGCTTGATCCCAAGGATGCGCGGGCGCGCTATTTCCAGGCCGTGGCGCTCGATCTGGCCGGACGGCACCGCCAGGCCATCAACGCGTGGTTCAAGCTGCTGGAAGATACGCCTGCCGATGCCCCCTATGCCGAGGACGTGCGCGCGGTCATCCGCAACGTGGGCGAAAAGCACGGCATCGACGTGGAGAAGCGGCTGGCCGAAGTCCATTTCGCCCCGCCCTCAGGCGGCATGGTCACGGATGGCCCGCTCAAGGCGGCAGCCGGAATACCGGGGCCGACGAGCGAGCAGATGAAGGCCGCCGCCAGCCTGCCCAAGGGACAGCAGGAAGCGATGATCCGCGGCATGGTCGAAGGGCTTGAGGCAAAGCTTGCCGCCAATCCGGCCAATGTCGATGGCTGGATCATGCTGATGCGCAGCCGGATGCAGATGGGTGAACCCAGGAAAGCCGAACAGGCCCTGCGCAATGGCCTTGCCGCGCTCGGCAACGATGGCGCAGGCGCCCGCAAGCTGCGCGAGGCCGCATCGAGCCTTGGCGTGGCCGGAACGTGATTCGCGCGCGGAGGCGGCCGATGGGGCCGGTTCCTGCGTCTTTGCGTTAACCCTGATCCTTGGGGGAGCAGTTTTGCATCCGGATCTGATTCAATTCGGCACAGCACCGAAAGCACAGGTCCGGCGCTCTTTTTTGTCCCGTTCTGAATCACTTCGGCGGCGGATCGAGTCATTGCCGCGCACATCAGTGGTTAACGCAAGGAAATGACTGCCCTGTCTTTACAGGAAATTAACCTTTCATGTTCATTCCTCCTATGGTTAATGGCGCAGGTCCCGGATCGATGCCGGGTCATTTGCCAAGGGGACCCTCACGGGGGATCAGGCAAGCAAGGGGCGGTTCAATGCGGGTACTGCTGATCGAGGACGAACCCACCACGGCCAAGGCGATCGAGCTGATGCTCACGGCCGAAGGGTTCAACGTCTATTCCACCGATCTTGGCGAGGAAGGCCTCGATCTGGGCAAGCTCTACGATTACGACATCATTCTCCTCGACCTCAACCTGCCGGACATGCACGGCTACGATGTGCTCAAGAAGCTGCGCGTCGCCAAGGTGCAGACCCCGGTCCTGATCCTGTCCGGCATTTCGGAAATGGATTCCAAGGTCCGCTCTTTCGGCTTCGGCGCCGACGATTACGTGACCAAGCCCTTCCACCGCGAGGAACTGATCGCCCGCATCCATGCCGTGGTGCGCCGGTCCAAGGGCCATTCGCAATCGGTCATCCGCACCGGCAAGCTTTCGGTCAATCTCGATGCCAAGACGGTCGAGGTCGACAATGCCCGCGTTCACCTGACGGGCAAGGAATATGCGATGCTTGAGCTGCTGTCGCTGCGCAAGGGCACGACTCTGACCAAGGAAATGTTCCTCAACCATCTCTATGGCGGGATGGACGAACCGGAACTCAAGATCATCGACGTGTTCATCTGTAAGCTGCGCAAGAAACTTGCCCTGGCCTGCGGCGGCGACAACTACATCGAAACCGTATGGGGCCGCGGCTATGTGCTGCGCGATCCCGAAGAGATCAGCGCCACCGAGGCGGCCTGATTCACCGTCCGCACCGGCGCGATTGCCTTCCCTGGAGAAACGGCCCGCCATCCCCCGGCGGGCCGTTTTCCGTATTGCGGCTCAGGTCAGCAGCAGCTTGCCGCCCGCAATCAGCAGCACCACGCCCAGAACCTGCATGAGCCGGGGACCGGTGAGGCGCGAAAGCCCCAGCGTGCTGCCGATCGTCGCCCCCGCCCCGACCGCAAGGATGAGCCAGGGCAATTCGGGCGGCAGCCGCCCGATGCCCGAAAGATTGCCCGCCAGACCGGCCAGCGAATTGACGAGGATGAACGCAGCCGCCACGCCGCTGGCGCGCCGCGGTTCGGCCCAGCCGAAGAACAGCAGGATCGGGCTGAGGAAGATGCCCCCGCCGGTTCCGGTCAGGCCCGAAAGGCCGCCCACCGCCGCCCCGCTGGCAAGCGCACCCCACAGGGGTGGACGCCCGACCGTCTTCTGCCGGCCAAGCGGCCTTGGCCAGAGCAGGCGCACCGCCGCCAGAAACAGGATTGCCCCCACCAGCGGACGGTAATTCGCGGCCGGAAGCGCGATGCCTCCTGCGATGAAAGCCAGCGGCACGGCGCCTGCCATGAAAGGCAGGGCCAGCCGCCAGTCGACCTGCCCGGCCCTGGCAAAGCGCAAGGTGGTGTAGCTGGCGACAAGGATGTTCAGCACCAGCGCCGTGGGGCGCATGACCGCAGGCTCCACCCCGAAGATCGCCATGATGGCCAGATATGCCGAAGCCCCGGCGTGGCCGACCGAGGTATAGAGCATGGCGCCAAGGCCCATGAGCAGCGCCATGATGACAAGGGTTTGCGTATCCATTGGGCGCCTCCCATGCCGTGCCGCCTGCGCACGAGGCAAACGCTTTTCTTGCTGGTGCTCGCCAGTCCTGCCCGATTGACCGGCCCGCCGGGGCCTGCCATCGGCGCGGCAGGATTGAGGAACCGATCATGACAGCGCACAAACCCGGCGATCCCACCACGCTCAACCGGCTCTACGGCCGCGCCAAGGGCAAACCCCTGCGGCAAGGCCAGCAGGCGCTGGTCGACGACCTGCTGCCGCAGATTGCCGTGCCCGCCGAAGGCCCGGTCACGGCGCAGATCCTGTTCGGCGAAGACCGCCCGCTGCACTTCGAGATCGGCTTCGGCGGGGGCGAGCACATGGCCTTTCGCGCCGACATGCTGCCCGATCACGGCTTCATCGGCGCGGAACCCTTTCTCAATGGCGTGGCGCAGGCCCTGACCCACGTTTCCGGCGGGGTTCCTAATGGTGGCGGGGGAGCGCACCCGCCCCTCGCAAACGTGCGCATCCATCACGGCGATGCGCTCGACGTGCTGCGGCGCATTCCCGATGGCGCGCTGTCATTTCTCTATCTGCTCCATCCCGATCCCTGGCCCAAGGCACGCCATGCCAAGCGCCGGATGATGAACGATGGCCCGCTCGATCTGTTCGCCGCCAAGCTCAGGCCCGGCGGGGAGTTCCGCTTCGGCACCGATCACGCCGTCTATCTCCGCCACGCGCTGATGGTGATGCGGCGGCACAAGCACCAGTTCGCATGGCTGGCAAACGACGCGAAGGACTTCCAGAACCGTCCCGGCGGCTGGCCTGAGACCCGCTACGAACACAAGGCGCGCACCGTCTATGGGCACGAGGTCTGGTATTTCCGCTACCGGCGGCGGTGATCGCGCCGCATGGCCGGTTTTGCAAAATACAATCGGTTTAAGCGATCATTGAGACCGGACTTATTGATTTGCGTCATGAAACTTTCTCGCTGATTGTGCACTGGTAAACGCGACGGGCGTTTTGCAGTCCCAGTGGGAGAGCAGCGATGAACGATACCTCCAATTCCCAGGGCAAGTGCCCGGTCATGCACGGCAGCGCGACAACGGCCGCCATGGCATCGGCCGATTTCTGGCCGGAAGCGCTCAATCTCGACATCCTGCACCAGCACGATGCCAAGACGAATCCGCTGGGCCGCGACTTCAATTACCGCGAGGCGCTGAAGTCGCTCGATTTCGAGGCGCTCAAGGCCGACATGCGCGCCCTGATGACCGATAGCCAGGACTGGTGGCCGGCCGACTGGGGGCACTATGGCGGCCTGATGATCCGCATGTCGTGGCACGCGGCAGGCACCTATCGCATTGCCGACGGGCGCGGTGGCGGCGGCACCGGCAACCAGCGCTTTGCCCCGCTCAACTCCTGGCCCGACAATGTCAGCCTCGACAAGGCACGGCGCCTGCTCTGGCCGGTCAAGAAGAAATACGGCAACAAGGTAAGCTGGGCCGATCTGATCGTGCTGGCGGGCACGATCGCCTATGAAACCATGGGGCTGAAGACCTTCGGCTTCGGTTTCGGCCGTGAAGACATCTGGCACCCGGAAAAGGACGTTTACTGGGGTTCGGAAAAGGAATGGCTGGCCAAGGACCGCTATGCCAGCGAGGACGAGGCTTCGCTCGAAAACCCGCTGGCAGCGGTGCAGATGGGGCTGATCTACGTCAATCCCGAAGGTGTCGACGGCAAGCCCGATCCGCTCAAGACCGCACAGGCGGTGCGCGTCACCTTCGCCCGCATGGCGATGGATGACGAGGAAACCGTCGCGCTGACCGCCGGTGGGCATACCGTGGGCAAGGCGCACGGCAATGGCGATGCCAGCCTGCTTGGCCCCGATCCCGAAGGGGCGCCGGTCGAACAGCAGGGGCTGGGCTGGAAAAACCCGAACGGCAAGGGCATGGGCCGCGATACCGTGACCAGCGGCATCGAAGGGGCATGGACCACGCACCCCACGCGGTGGGACAACGGCTATTTCCATCTCCTGTTCACCTATGACTGGGAACTGAAGAAAAGCCCGGCAGGCGCATGGCAGTGGGAACCGGTCGACATCCGCGAGGAGGACAAGCCGGTCGACGTGGAAGACCCTTCGATCCGGCTCAACCCGATCATGACCGATGCCGACATGGCGATGGTGAAGGATCCGGCCTACCGGGCCATATCGGAACGCTTCTACAAGGATCCCGAATACTTCGCGCAGGTCTTCGCGCGCGCCTGGTTCAAGCTGACCCACCGCGACATGGGGCCGAAGGCGCGCTACATCGGGCCTGACGTTCCCGCCGAAGACCTGATCTGGCAGGATCCGGTGCCCGCCGGACCGACCGGCTACAACGTCGAGGCGGTGAAGGCGAGGATCGCCGCCAGCGGCCTTTCGATTTCCGAAATGGTCTGCACCGCATGGGACAGCGCGCGCACCTTCCGCGGGTCGGACAAGCGCGGCGGGGCCAATGGCGCGCGCATCCGCCTTGCCCCGCAGAAGGACTGGGAAGGCAACGAACCGGCCCGTCTGGCGCGCGTGCTTGCGGTGCTTGAACCCATTGCGCGTGAAGCGGGCGCAAGCCTTGCCGACATGATCGTTCTGGCGGGCAATGTCGGGATCGAACTGGCGGCGAAGGCTGCGGGCCACAATGTGACCGTGCCCTTTGCCCCCGGCCGGGGCGATGCCCTGCCCGAACAGACCGATGCCGACAGCTTTGCCCCGCTCGAACCCGTTCACGACGGCTATCGCAACTGGCTGAAGCGCGATTTCGCGGTGAAGCCCGCCGAACTCATGCTGGACCGCACCCAGCTCATGGGCCTCACCGCGCCGGAAATGACGGTGCTGGTGGGCGGGATGCGCGTGCTGGGCACGAATCACGGCGGCACGAAGCACGGGGTGCTGACCGACCGCGAGGGCCAGCTTACCACCGACTTCTTCGTGAACCTGACCGACATGGCGTGGACCTGGGTGCCCGCAGGCAATGGCCTGTTCGAAATCCGCGACCGCCGGACCGGCGCGGTCAGGTGGACCGCAACCGAGCTGGACCTCACCTTCGGCTCGAACTCGGTGCTGCGCGCCTACGCCGAAGTCTATGCGCAGGACGATGCGGCCGACCGGTTCGTGGCGGATTTCATCGCCGCATGGACCAAGGTGATGAACGCGGACCGCTTCGATCTGGCCGCATGATCGCCATGCCCCTGACCGGCTGCGACGGGACGAGCGTCTCGCGCGCCGGTCCGGTCAGGGGCGATGCCGGTCCCTATCGGAAATCGCGCGGATGCCGATATCAAGCTGCACCCGCGTGATCTCGCCCATGTGGACCTGCCGAACGGTGCCGCCCGCATCGACGAACAGGGTGGTCGGCAGGGCTTTGGCCCCGGCCCACGCGCCAAGCTGGCCGGAAGGATCGAGCATGACATGGCGCGGATCGAGCCGCTGGCGCCTGAGAAAGGCGGCAACGGCGGCGGCATCCTCGCCCTGATCGACCAGCACGATGGCCGCGCGCCGCTCCGATGCCGCAGCGCTTGCCAGCATCGGCAGTTCACGGCGGCAGGGCGGGCACCACGTGGCCCAGAGGTTGATGACAAGCGGCCGCCCGGACGGAAGCGGCGCCACGCCTCCGGCGGTCTGTTCAAGCGCCACGCCCTGCGGCAGGCGGAGCACAGGCCGGCCCTGCCCAATGGCAAGGAAGATCGCCCACAGCCCCGACAGCAGCCCCAGCACCAGCAGCGCCGCAATGACCGGACGCTGGCGGCGCAGGCTGGCCGCCAGCACCAGCGCCGCACCGATGACGCCTGCCCCCCAGTGCCAGCCGCCAAGCCACGCCTGCAATGCCGCTGCCGGGTCCAGCGCATAGCTTTCACGGTATTGCCAGACATGGCCGATCCGGGCCGAAACGAGGCCGCCGATCACCGCCAGCACCGCCGGATGCCAGGCACGAATGCGCCAGTGCTGCACGATCCGGTCAATCGCCGCGATGAACCCCGCGATGAGCACGAGCGCAACCAGCCGATCGAGCGCAAGGGCCACCGGGCCAAGCTGGATCACGTCTTGCGGGTTCATTTCAGCCTTTTGCGAAACTGATCCAGATCAACAAAGCCTTGCAGCGCCTGGGGCATGAAGGATGATGGTGCAATCTGCCAGCCACCGCGGCGCCGGAATCGCGAGGACGACAGCCTGGCCAGATTGCCTTGTTCACAACACTTATGTAAACTGAAAAATTGAGCGAAGCGACGGAGAGGGGACAGTGAACGGCCACCATGCCAAGAGCGCCAGAACGCCATGACCGATTTCGTTCCGCTACGCATCGGTGAAGCCGCGCCGGACTTTCTTGCCCGATCGACCGAGGGCATGATCCGCCTTTCGGACTATCGCGGCCGCTGGCTGGTGTTCTTCTCTCACCCCGGTGATTTCACTCCGGTCTGCACGAGCGAGTTCATCGCCCTGACGCAGGCGTTCAGCCGCTTCGAGGCCATGGGGTGCAGCCTGCTGGGCCATTCGGTCGACAGCCTGTTTTCGCATCTCGCCTGGCTGCGCGCGCTGCATGATGACCTTGGCATCTGCGTGCCCTTTCCGATCGTGGAAGATCCCAGCCTGGAGATCGCCCGCGCCTATGGCATGGTATCGGCCGAAGCCCACAACGCGGCCTCGGTGCGCGCCGTCTATTTCATCGATCCGGCCGGGATCGTGCGCGCGCTGGTCTGGTATCCGCTTGCCGTGGGGCGCTCGGTCGAGGAAATGCTGCGCATCGTTGCGGCACTCAAGCGCACCGATGATGGCAGTTGCCTTGCTCCCGAAGGCTGGCATCCGGGCGATCCCGTTCTGGCACCGCCCGGCTTCAGCAAGCACGAGGCGCTTTCCGGCGGCAAGGCAACGGCGTGGTTCTATCGCCACCTGCCCGATGAAGGCGCGGCGCAATGACCGCCGATCCCGCCATGCGCGGTGCCGCAACGATCGAGGAGCAGGCCGAGCTTCTGCGCGTGCTGGGCCATCCGCTGCGCCTTGCCGTGCTGCGGGAGCTGACGGGCGGGGAACGCGCGGTCGGCGCGATAGCCGAGCGCACCGGGCTGGGCCTTTCGGTGCTCAGCCAGCAGCTTGCAATCCTGCGCAAGGCCGCGCTGGTATCGGCACGGCGCGAGGCCAAGCAGGTGTTCTACAGCATCGATCCCGTCCGGATGGCACAGGCTGCTGCGCTCATCGGTGCGCTTGTCCCCGCGCCGGAGCCGGGCGTGGAAGATGTGAAAGCTGAAGCAGGGCCTGTCCTTCCCCTCGCACGGCTGGGTGCGGCCATGTTTGCGCAGGTCACGCGCGCGCCGTCTCCGGCGCGATGACCAGGCGGCGCTGCGCCAGCCCATGCAGGCCGGTGCGGTGGCTGACGAGGATGAGACCGCTCCCGGTCTCGTCCAGCCAGTGGCGCAGGCGGCTGCACAGTTCCCGTTCCGTTTCGGCGTCCAGCCCCTCGCTCGGCTCGTCCAGCACGAGCCACGGCCTGCGCGCCAGCAGGGCGCGGGCCAGCGAAAGCCGCTTGCGCTCGCCTCCGGAAAGACGCGCGCCGTCCTCGCCCAGCCACTGATCAAGGCCCTGCGGCAGATCGCGCACTGTCTGCGCGAGGCAAGCGGTGTCCAGCGCCTGCCACATCTCCGCCTCGCCCAGTCCCGCGCGGGCAAGGCGCAGGTTGTCGGCCACGGTGCCTGCCATCAGCGCGGCATCCTGCGGCGCATGGGCAAAAAGCGGGCGCAGGGCTTCAAGACCCAGTGCGCGCACATCCTGCCCGCCGATTTCCAGCCGTTCCGGCGCATCATCGCGCAAGCCCAGCAATGTGCCAAGCAAACGCGATTTGCCGGAACCGGAAGGGCCATCGATCAGAATGCGGTCGCCGGGGGCCAGCACATGCCGTGTTCCCGCAATCGCAATCACGATCTGCCCCGAAGCAGGATCTCCCGCCCCCGCGCCCTGCCTCTGGGGCAAGGCGGCCAGCGTCTCCAGCCGCTCAAGCGCATCGCCCACGCGCAGCCGCTCCATGTCGGTGCGCGAGAGCGCCGAGACGCCTTCCGCCGCCGCCGCACCGGCCAGACCAGCCAGTGCGGCCAGCGCCGCTGCGCTTCCCGCCAGCGCCAGAGCCAGCGCCGCGCTTGCGCCCGAAAGCACCACCTGCGTTGCCAGCACCAGCGCTTCGCCTCGGACAATCGCCAGCCGGGCGCGCTCCAGCGCCTGCACGTCCGGCTCCAGCGCAGCAAGGATGCGCGGCTCCAGCCCATAGGCGGCAATCTCGCCCGGACAGGCGGCATAGGCAGCATAATCGGCCTTGAGACGGCCCAGCGCGGCGGCATGATCCTGCCTTGGCCGGGCCAGCAGGCGCGGCGCCAGAACCCGCGAGGAAAGGCGCATCGCCACAAGGCCCAGCAGCAGGGCAAGGGCCGAGGCCCAGCCCGCCAGCACGCTTGCGCCAAGCCCGGCCAGCGCTGCCGCAATCGCCGCGGGCCGTGTCACCTGCCGCACCACGCTGTCCTCCAGCGCATCGACATCGGAGCCAAGCCTTGCAGCCGCATCGCCCGCGGAAAGGCCCAGCGCCAGCTTCGTTTCGGCACCGGCTGCCTGCGCGAACAGTGCCGGGCGCAGATCGGCAAGCGCGAACAGGGCGGCACGGTGGGATAGCAGCCGTTCGCCATAGCGGCCCAGCGTGCGGGCAATCGCCATGGCGCGGATGCCCGCACTGGGCAGGAGATAGTTGAACGCCTGCACCGCCGCGATGCCGCTGGCCCCCGCCATGGCCGCGCCCGTCAGGAACCAGCCCGAAAGACCCAGCAGGGCAACGCCCGCCACCGCCGCCGCAACCGCCAGAGCAATGGCAAGCCTGGTCGTCCGGCGCTGCCTGAGCGCAGCCTTGCCCAGCATCTGCACGATCCGCATGTGCACGATCCGCATCTGCACGATCCGCATCTGCCCGGCCCGCCCTTGCGCCATCATGCCATCACCACGCGGCTTGCCGCCCGTGCGATCAGCGCCGGATCATGCGTTGCGGCAATGACCAGCCGGGTCTGCGCCGCCTGAAGCAGCACGTCCGCGATTGCCGCCCCCGTCGCGGCGTCCAGATCGGCGGTCGGCTCGTCCAGCAACAGGACCGGCCTGCCGCTGGCAATGGCCCGCACCACGCCGATCCGCCTGCGCTCGCCGCCGGAAAGGCCGGAGCCGCGTGCATCGATGCGCAGATCATGGCCCCGGCGCAAAAGCACGGCATCCAGCCCGCTCGCGGCAAGAAGCGGCGCAAGATCGGCGGCAGGCGCCGCGTCGCTCTCGCCAAGGCGCAGATTGTCGTCGAGCGTGCCGGGCAGCAGCAGGGGGCGCTGCCCGGCCCAGCCGACAAGCGGCAGCAAATCTGGGCCGGACACGATCCGCCCGTCCAGCGTGATACCGCCCGCCGCCACCGGCGCAAGGCCGAGCAAGCCGTGCAGCAGCGAGGATTTGCCGGCACCGCTTTCCCCGGTCACGACATGCAGCCCCGGCCCGTGCCAACCGGCATCGACCGGCCCGATGCGGCTGCCGTCGGGATAGGCAATGACAAGACCGCCGACAGCAAGCCTGCCGACGGAAGGGCTACCGACGGAAGGACTGCCGACACCAGGGCTGGCGACCTGACCGCCCGCTGTCCCGGCTTGGCCCGCCGCGTCCGGGCGCGCCGGGATGGCGTCGGCCTCGGCCAGTGCGGCCTGCATGCTGCGCTGCGCTGCCTCGCCTTGCTGCTTGTCGTGATAGGCCGCGGCAAGGCGGCGCATGCCGAGATAGAACTCCGGCGCCAGCGCCAGCGCAAAAAAGGCTTCGCCAAGCGTGAGATGTTCAGGCGCGGGAAACGGCAGCAGCCCCAGCAGCGAGAAACCGCAATAGACCGCCACCAGCGCAACCGCCAGCGCGGCGAAGAACTCCAGCATCGCGCTGGAAACGAAGGCGATCTTCAGAACCTGCATGGTGCGGGCGGCCACATCGCGCGCGGCCTCGCCGATCTGCCGGGTCACGCGGTCCTCGGCAGCAAAGGCAAGGATCACCGGCAGCGCGGCCACGCGGTCGACGAAAAGGCCCGACATGCGCGAAAGGGCCGCAAACTGGCGGTCGGCCTCGGCCTTTCCGGCCAGCCCGGCAAGGATCATCCCCGCACCGAACGGCACGAGGGTGAGCAGGAGGATCAGCGCCGAGAACCAGCTTGCCAGCGCAACCGCCGCCGCCACCAGCAGGGCGCAAACGGCTGCGGCCTGCCGCAAGGGCCGAAAGCGCGCGACCAGCCCCTCGAACGCCTCGACATCATCGATCGCCACGCGCAAGTCCTCGCCCACGAGGCGGCCGCGCAGCAGCCTTCCGGGCAGGAGCGCCGCCACCAGCCGGTTGCGCCACGCCGCCTTGGCCCGTGCCGCCGCGCGATGGCCCGCCACCACGGCTCCGGCCTGCGCGCCTGCACGCACCAGCGCGCCAAGCCCCATGCCGACAAGCAGCGGCCACGCGCGCCTGCCTTCGGCCAGCGCCGCGATGAACCCGGCCAGACAGGCGGCAGACAGGATTGCGCCCGCCGTGTCACCAAGCCACCACAATGCCGCGCCATTGCGTAATGGGCGGCGCGCACGAAGGCCGGAGCCGGACAGGGCCGGCACATCAGCAAGATCGGCTGGAGGAGGCATTGGCGCCTTCAAAGTGTGATTGACCAAATCATCATATTAGAATATTCGAAAACTGACTAATCGAACGGGCGATCCGAGTCGAGTCCCCTCTGCCGCAGACCGGCGGGGACGCAGGAAACCATGGCGGCACCGGTCCGCCATCAGGAGTGTGCGTTATGGATATGGCTGTTGTCGAGCTTGGCCGGCTCCAGTTTGCGCTTACCGCGATGTATCACTTCCTCTTCGTGCCGCTGACCCTGGGCCTGTCGTTCCTGCTGGTCATCATGGAAAGCATCTACGTGATGACCGGCCGGGAAATCTGGCGGACGATCACGCGGTTCTGGGGCAAGCTCTTCGGCATCAACTTCGTGCTGGGCGTTGCCACCGGCATCACCATGGAGTTCGAGTTCGGCACCAACTGGGCCTATTACGCACACTATGTGGGCGATATCTTCGGGGCGCCGCTGGCCATCGAAGGGCTGATGGCCTTCTTCCTCGAAGCGACCTTCGTGGGGCTTATGTTCTTCGGATGGGACCGTCTTTCCAAGGTCGGGCACCTTGCCGTCACCTTCCTCGTCGCGCTCGGCTCGAACCTCTCGGCCTTGTGGATCCTGATTGCCAACGGCTGGATGCAGAACCCGGTCGGCGCGCGGTTCAACCCCGAAACCATGCGCATGGAAGTGACCGATTTCTACTCGGTGCTGTTCAACCCGGTGGCGCAGGCCAAGTTCGTCCATACCGTCAGCGCCGGGTATGTCGCCGCCTCGGTCTTCGTCATGGGCGTTTCGGCCTGGTATCTGCTCAAGGGCAAGTGGACCAACGTGGCGCGCCGCTCGATGATGGTGGCATCGGCCTTCGGCCTTGCCGCCTCGCTCTCGGTCGTCGTGCTGGGCGACGAATCCGGCTATGCGCTGACCGACAACCAGAAGATGAAGCTCGCCGCCATCGAGGCCATGTGGCACACCGAAGAAGCGCCTGCGGGCCTTTCGATCTTCGGCATCCCCGATCTGGAAGCGCAGAAGACGCACTTCGAAGTGAAGATCCCCTATGTGCTGGGCCTCATTTCCACCCGCAGCCTGACCGGCGAGGTCATGGGCATCAACGAACTGGTGCTGAAGGCCGATGAACGCATCCGCAGCGGCATCATCGCCTATGACGCGGTCGAGAAACTGAAGGTCAACCGCACCGACATGGCCGCGCGCGAACAGTTCGAACGGCACAAGGCCGATCTTGGCTATGCCATGCTGCTCAAGCGCCACGTGGCCGATCCGCGCGCGGCCACCGATCAGCAGATCATGCAGGCCGCAAAGGACACGATCCCCAACGTGCCGGTCATGTTCTGGCTGTTCCGCATCATGGCGGGGCTGGGCTTCTTCTTCATCGCCTTCTTCGCGATGGCGTTCTGGTGCGCTTCGGCCTGCCAGTTCAACAAGCGCTGGTTCCTGAAGATCGCGGTCGCCATCATCCCGCTGCCGTGGATTGCCATCGAGTTCGGCTGGATGCTGGCCGAAATCGGACGCCAGCCCTGGGCGGTGGAAGGGGTTCTCCCCACTTTCCTTGCCGCCTCTTCGCTGACCATGGGGCAGATCTGGGCGACGATCATCGGCTTCACCCTGCTCTATGGCGCGCTGGCACTGATCGAAGTGCGGCTGATGATCGCCATGATCCGCAAAGGCCCGGTGGAACATCACGAACCCGCCCCCGCCGCTTCCGGCAGCAGCCATGCCGACCGGGGCTACACCGCGATGCCAGCGGAATAAGGGCCAGCGGAATAAGGCCCAGCGAAAAAAGGGAAGAACAGGACATGGAAATCCCTCTCGACTACGAAACCCTGCGGGTCATCTGGTGGGGTCTGATGGGCACGCTGCTGATCGGCTTTGCCCTGACCGATGGCTATGATCTGGGGGTCGCCGCGCTGATGCCCTTCATCGGCAGGACCGACGAGGAACGCCGCATGGCGATCAACGCCATCGCGCCGCACTGGGAAGGCCACCAGGTGTGGTTCATCCTCGGCGGCGGGGCGATCTTCGCGGCATGGCCCTTTGTCTATGCGGTCAGCTTCTCCGGCTTCTACCTTGCCATGTTCCTGGTGCTGGCCGCGCTGATCCTGCGCCCGGTGGCCTTCAAGTATCGCTCGAAGCATGCCGATCCGGCATGGCGCGCGCGCTGGGACTGGGCCTTGTTCATCGGCGGCTTCGTGCCCGCGCTGGTCTTCGGCGTGGCGGTGGGCAATGTCCTGCAAGGCGTGCCGTTCCGCCTCGACAGCGATCTGCGCAGCTTCTACGAAGGCACGCTCATCGGCCTGTTCTCGCCATTCGCGGTGATGACCGGGCTGCTTTCGCTCGCCATGATCGTGATGCACGGTGCGGGCTTTCTCGCGGTCAAGATCGAGCAAGGCCCGGTGCTGGACCGTGCGCGCCGTTTCGGCAGCATGGCCGCCATCGCCAGCGTGATCCTGTTCGCCGCGGGCGGCCTGTGGATGGCCAATGGCGCCATGGGCTTCCGGCTCGAAGGCACGGTCGATCCGTCCGGCCCCTCCAACCCCCTGCTGGTCAAGGCCGTGGCCGCGCCCGGCGCATGGCTCGACAACTATGCGCGCCAGCCGCTGCTCGCTCTCGCCCCGCTGCTGGGGCTGGCCGGGCCGCTGCTCGCCCTCATGGGCATCCGCGGCCGCAACCATGTGCTGCACCTTGCCGGGTCATCGCTGGCAACGGTTGGCATCATCGCCACGGTCGGCCTTTCGATGTTCCCCTTCATCCTGCCCAGCTCCATCGATCCGCAGTCGAGCCTCACGGCATGGAACGCTTCGTCCAGCCACCTGACGCTGTGGATCATGCTGCTTGTCACGCTGGTCTTCCTGCCCATCGTTCTGGCCTACACGGCATGGGTGATGAAGGTTCTGTCCGGCCGGATCGGCTTGCGCGATGTGCGCACCAATCCTGATTTCTACTGATCGAGGAGCGGGAACGATGTGGTATTTTTCGTGGATTCTCGGCCTTGGCCTTGCGCTGGCATTCGGCATCATCAACGGCATGTGGCACGAGTTCCAGTCTCCGCTGGACGAGGATCCCAACCTGTGACGAAGCGGCGCAGGGCGGCTAGCCTTCTGGCGGCGGGCGCAACCCTGCTGGTGGCCGCCTGCGCCACGCCCGGCTCCGATCCGGCGGCCATCTCAATGCAATCGGCAGCCCTGGCAGACCGCTTTCAGGCCGAATTGCAGGGCCAGCTCATGGCGGCGATGCAGGCAGGCGGGCCGGAAGGTGCGATTGCGGTGTGCCTGCAGGCCGCGCCCGCCATTGCCGAGAGCCTCTCTGCCGAAAGCGGGGCGCAGGTGCGCCGGATCGCCCTGAAGGAACGCAATCCGGCCGCCCGGACCGAAGGCGCGTTGCGCACCCGGCTTGAACAGCTTGCCGCCAATCCCCTCAGCCCTGATGGCAGCCCCGCCACCATGACATGGACCGAGGGCACCGGCCGCAAGGCCAGGGTCCACTGGCTGCGGGCCATCCCGATGAAGGCGCAGCCCTGCGCCGCCTGCCACGGCACCAGCATTGCCCCTGCGGTGCAGGCAAGACTTGCCGAACTCTATCCGGACGACAAGGCGACCGGGTTCAGGCCCGGCGACCTGCGCGGTGCGATCGCGATTACGTGGCCCGCCGGGAAGGCGTCCCGGATCGACTGACAGCGCGTGCCGATAGCATCCGTTCGCTCCCGGCAACTAATTCTTCCTTTTTGGTAGAGATTGGCCAAAGCTATCCCCGCCCGGCAAGGGGAGTGCGAATCGTGATGGATTTTCTCGCAAGCGTGGACCTTACGGCATTGCTGCCATTCATCGCGGTCGGCTTTGCCGCGCAGATGGTCGACGGGGCGCTGGGCATGGCGTTCGGCGTGATTTCCAACACCCTGATGGTGGGCGTGCTCGGCATCCCCCCTGCGCTTGCCTCGCAGCGTGTGCATATCGTCGAATGCTTCACCACGGCAACATCGGGAATCAGCCATCTGATCCACGGCAATGTCGACAGGAAGCTGTTCTTCCGCCTGCTCCTGCCCGGCATGGCGGGCGGAATCCTCGGCGCCTATGTCCTGTCCTCGCTCGATGCCTCGGTGGTCAAGCCGTGGGTGCTGCTCTACCTGTGCGGCATCGGCCTCTATCTGCTGGGGCGCGGCCTTCTCTATCCGCCCAAGATCAACGAAGCCAGGTACGTTGCCCCACTGGGCCTGCTGGGCGGGTTTCTCGATGCGGCGGGCGGGGGCGGCTGGGGGCCGGTCGTCACATCGAACCTGCTGATTCAGGGGGCCGATCCGCGCAAGGTCGTGGGCACGGTCAACACGGTCGAGTTCTTCCTCACGCTCACCGTGTCGGCGGCGTTCATCTTCCATCTGGGCGTTGCCGATCTGGCGGGCGCAACGCTGGGCTTCCTCATCGGCGGGATCGCGGCAGCCCCCTTCGGCGCATGGGCGGCCAAGCATATTCCCGCAAAGACCATGCTCATCATGGTCGGCATCGTGCTGACGCTGACCAGCGCCTATGGCGCGTGGACGGCCTTCATGCGCTGATGCATCTGCGCCGCACGGCCCAAGGATCATAACGCTGCGTTAACCATGAGGAGCCATGATGAACCATGCCAGCACCGGCGATTCGCCGGAGGGCAGGAGGGCACGACCATGGCGCGCTATGATGCGAGCGGCATGACCATTTCCGAAATGCGCGAGTTTGCGGGGTTTGCGCCGTGCGAGCAGCGCTATATCCGGCGCAGTCTTGATATCGCGCTGGGCCGGGGCGATGTCGAGGCACGCTGGGCGCGCAGCGCAGATGAGGCATCCTCGATCCGGCAGCAGGCAGCCATCTACCGCGAGATTCCGCTGCTGCGGCAGTTGCTGCGCCATGTCGAAGGGCTTGAAAGCCTTGAGCCCTTCATGGGCACCATCATCCGCCTGACCGCGTTCGATCTGGCGCAGGGCCGGATTGCGTGCTTTTCCGCCTACCGCTTTCTTTACGAGCGGCTGCTTGGCGCCGAAGCGCGCCCCTGGCTGCCGGGCGCCTTCTGCGGCGCGGCAGCGCTCCCGGTGATCCGCCCCGACCGCAGGCGCGACCTGCTCCAGTCGATCAGCGAGGCCGCCGCCACCGCGCAGGGCTGGTCCACCCGCGCGCCCGTCTTCTATCCTGAGTTCGTCGAGAACGAAGCGGCCTGAGCCGCCGCGCCCCGCACGCTTCCCTGCACGCGCCCCACTCGCTCAGGGCACCAGCACGGTATCGCGCGCCTCCGCATCGGTCTGCGGATGGTCGAGCGTGTAGTGCAGGCCTCGGCTTTCGTGCCGCGCGCGGGCAGAACGCACGATCAGATCGGCGCTTTGCAACAGGTTGCGCAGTTCGATAAGGTCGGTCGTCACGCGGAAGTGCCCGTAATAGTCGTTCACTTCCTCGGTGAGGAGGGCAATGCGGTGCGCGGCGCGTTCCAGCCGCTTGTCCGTGCGCACGATGCCCACATAGTTCCACATGAAGCGGCGGATTTCGGTCCAGTTCTGCTTGATGACCACTTCCTCGTCGGAATCGGTCACGCGGCTTTCGTCCCATGCGCGCACTGCGGGCGGGGCCTCGAAGCTGTCCCAGCGGCGCAGGATGTCGCGCGCGGCCGCCTCGCCGAAGACAAAGCATTCGAGCAGCGAATTGGAGGCGAGCCGGTTGGCGCCGTGCAGCCCGCTTTCGGTGCATTCCCCGGCCGCATAAAGCCCCGGCAGATCGGTGCGCCCGTCCAGATCGATCAGCACGCCCCCGCAGGTGTAGTGCTGCGCAGGGACCACCGGAATCGGCCCGGTCGTCATGTCGATGCCCAGCCCCAGCAGCTTGTCATGGATATTGGGAAAGTGCCCGCGCACGAAATCGGCAGGCATGTGGCTGATATCGAGGTGCACGTAATCGAGGCCGAAGCGCTTGATCTCGGCATCGATGGCGCGGGCCACCACATCGCGCGGGGCCAGTTCCATGCGCTCGGCATCGTAGAACGCCATGAACCGCTTGCCGGTGCGCGGATTGATCAGCCGCCCGCCCTCGCCGCGCACGGCCTCGGTGATGAGGAAGTTCTTGACCTCAAGATGGTAGAGGCAGGTGGGATGGAACTGCATCATCTCCATGTTGGAAACGCGCGCGCCCGCCCGCCATGCCATGGCGATTCCATCCCCCGTGGCGCCGCGCGGCGCGGTGCTGAACTGATAGACCCGTCCCGCCCCGCCGGTGGCAAGGATCGTTGCGCGCGCGGTGTGCGCCTCCACCTTGCCGCTTGCCTCGTCCAGCGCATAGACGCCCCAGATCCGGCCTGATCCCGAATAGCGCGCCGCCTCGTGGCGCCCGGTGATGAAATCGATGCAGGTGCGCCCCGGCAAGAGGGTGATGTTGGGATGTTCGCGCGCGGCCTTGAGCAGCGCCTTCTGCACCGCCGCGCCCGTGGCATCATCGACATGGACGATGCGCCGGTGCGAATGGCCGCCCTCGCGCGTGAGGTGCAGCGATCCCGCCTCGGCATTGAAGGGCACGCCCAGTTCCACCAGCCGCGCAATCGCGCGCGGCGCATTCTCGACGACGAACTCCACCGTTTCGCGCCGGTTCAGCCCGGCCCCGGCAATCATCGTGTCACGGATGTGATTGTCGAAGGTGTCGCCCTCGTCCAGCACGGCGGCGATGCCGCCCTGCGCCCAGTTGGTCGAGCCGCCATCGAGCGCGCCCTTGGCCAGCACCAGCACCCGGCGCTTTTCGGCGAGCACCAGAGCAGCCGTCAGACCCGCTGCGCCCGACCCGATGATCAGGACATCGTGCGCCTGATCCGCCGCCCCGCCAGACCTTTCGCTCTCCACCTGCTGCTCCCTATCCATCGCTTGTCGGCCGATGCCTTGGCCCTAACGGGCAGCATGGCAAGGCGAAAGTGCGCTTTCGTCATGCTTCGGGCAAGCGAGGCAAATATTGCCCTTGTTTGACCTTCGGACATCACATGCTTTCCTTCGCACATGCAGCATGTTACGTAAAATTACTTAGACTCGCCAATCAAGCGCCCCTTCGATCCGGGAAGCATTTTATGGCCCTTGCCAGATTTTTCTGCCTGTTCGACCGGCACCGTCCGGTACGCGAAGGAGTCGAATGGAACGGCGTGGCCTTTGTCGGAACCTGCCGCCATTGCGGCTCTGCCATCCGCAGGCGCGAGGGGGGCGGCTGGCGGCGCCATACAGGCGAAGACCCTCCGATCTTCGGAAATCACTAATATCCGGCGCTGTCAGGCAGCTTCAAGCGGCTTGCTCGTCAGGCTGACGAAGACATCCTCAAGGTCCGCCTCGCGCGTCGAGACATCGACGATGGCATAGCCCTGGCCCTGCACCAGGCTCATCACCTCGCCCGCGGTCATCCGGTCCTTGTCATAGCCGATCTCGACCTGCCGTTCGCCCGAAACCACGCTCTTGAGAAAGGCCGGATGCTGCGGCGCGACATCAACGTCGCGGTCAAGCGTGAGCACCACGATCTTCTCGCGCGCCATGTCCACCAGTTCGCGCGTCGGCTTGTTGGCGATCAGCTTGCCGTGGTTGATGATGGCGATGCGGTCGCACAGTTGTTCGGCTTCTTCCAGATAGTGCGTGGTCAGGACCACCGTCACGCCATCGCGGTTGAGTTCGCCCACGAGTTCCCACAACTGCCTGCGCAGTTCCACGTCGACGCCCGCGGTCGGCTCGTCGAGCACCAGCACCGGCGGGGCGTGGACCATGGCCTTGGCAATCAGCAGGCGGCGCTTCATCCCGCCCGAAAGCGAGCGGGCATAGGCATCGGCCTTGTCGGCCAGATGCACCGCCTCCAGCAGTTCCATCGTGCGCCGCATGGCCTTGGGCACGCCGTAAAGCCCGGCCTGATTCTCAAGGACTTCGGCGGGGGTGAAGAAGGGATCGAACACGATTTCCTGCGGCACGATGCCGATCGAGGCCTTGGCATTGCGCACGTCGCGATCAATGTCGTGGCCCCAGATTTCCACCGTGCCCGATGTTTTCATCACCATCCCGGCAAGCGTGTTGATGAGCGTCGACTTGCCCGCCCCGTTCGGGCCGAGCAGGCCGAAGATCTGGCCCTGCGGCACATCGAAGCTCACCCCGTCAAGCGCCAGCTTGCCCGCAGACTTGCCGGTGGGCGCATAACGCTTGACCAGATCGCGGATACGGATGGCGGGTGCGGTGTGCTCGATCTCGGACATGGCCTGCTGCCTGCACCAGCGCGCGCCAAAACGCAATTGTCTGGAGGCCGCGGATTTGCTAGCCGCGCATTCCATGATCCAGCCCCCCGAAACCGTCTATACCGAACACCACCGCGTCAGCTGTGACGGCGCTTCCGACATCCGTGGCGGCGCGGCCCTTGGCCACCCGCGCGTCTGGCTTGAGATCGACGAGAAGGGCTATGTCGAATGCGGCTATTGCGACAGGCGCTTCGTGCTCAAGGGCGGCCCGGCTGACGAGACATCGGGCGCAGGCGGGACATCGGGCGCGGATACGGCGCAAGCCGCCTGAAAAGGCCGCTATGGCCTTTGCGGGTTGAGCGCTTATATCGGTGGGCATGACCGATACCGATACCCGCTCGCTGCTCTACCGTTCCGGCCTGCTTTCCCCTGAAGAGGCACAGCGGCTTACCGCCCATGCGCTGAAAGCCTGCGACGACGGGGAACTTTACCTCCAGTTCATCGCCAGCGAGAGCTTCGGCTTCGATGACGGGCGCCTGAAAACCGCGGACTATTCGCGCGATGCCGGTTTCGGTCTGCGCGGGGTTTCGGGCGAGATGACCGGCTTCGCCCACGCCAACGAGATTTCCGCCGCCGCCATTGCCCGCGCCGGTGAAACGCTGAAGCTGCTCGATCCGGCCAGGGGCCAGCCCGCGCCGCCGCCGCGCCAGAGCAACCGTCACCTCTATACCGACGCATCGCCGCTTGATGCCGTGCCGTTCGAGGCCAAGGTGCGGCTGCTGGAAACCATCGATGCCGCAGCCCGCGCGCGCGATCCGCGCGTGGCGCAGGTGTCCGCCTCGCTTTCCGGCTCGTGGTCGGTGGTGGAAATCGTGCGCGCCGACGGCTTCGTGGCGCATGACGTGCGCCCCCTCGTGCGGCTCAATGTCTCGATCGTGGCAGAACAGAACGGACGGCGCGAAACCGGCTCGTTCGGCATTGGCGGACGGCGCCTCTACGATGATCTCTTCGCCCCCGAAACGTGGACCCGCGCCATAGACGAGGCACTGGCGCAGGCGCTGGTCAATCTCGAATCGGTGGCCGCGCCTGCGGGCGAGATGACCGTGCTGCTCGGCCCCGGCTGGCCCGGCGTGCTCCTGCACGAGGCAGTGGGCCACGGGCTTGAGGGCGATTTCAACCGCAAGGGCACCAGCGCCTTTTCGGGCCGGATCGGCCAGCGCGTGGCCGCACCCGGCGTGACCGTGATCGATGACGGCACCTTGCTGGGCGTGAACGGGCAGGGCCGCCGCGGCTCGCTCTCCATCGACGATGAAGGCACGCCCACGCAGGAAAACGTCCTGATCGAGGACGGCATTCTCAAGGGCTATATCCACGATCGCCTCAACGCGCGGCTGATGGGCGTGGCCCCCACCGGCAACGGGCGGCGCGAAAGCTTTGCCCATGCGCCGATGCCGCGCATGACCAACACTTTCATGCGCGCCGGAAACGACGATCCTGCCGAACTGCTCGGCCGCGTGAAGAACGGCATCTTTGCCAAGTCCTTCGGCGGCGGTCAGGTCGACATCACCAGCGGCAAGTTCGTGTTCTCGTGCACCGAGGCCTATCGCATCGAGAACGGCAGGCTGGGTGCGCCGATCAAGGGCGCAACGCTGATCGGCGATGGGCCGACCTGCCTCACCAGGGTCATCGGCATCGGCAATGATCTGGCGCTGGATGAAGGCGTGGGCATCTGCGGCAAGGGCGGGCAGAGCGTGCCTGCGGGCGTCGGCCAGCCAACCCTGCTGATCGAGGGGCTGACCGTCGGCGGCACGGCCTGAACCGGGCGAGGCCGGGCTTCAGCACCGGTTCAGCCGATCGAAGGCATGACGTGGACAGCAAAACCTCAAGGAAAGCGCCCGTCATGCAGAAAACCCTGAGCCGAATCGCCGCTGCACTGGCCGCCGGATCGTTGCTTCTTGCCGGAGCCGCCACCGCCGCCAAGCCGCGCCCGACCCCTGAAGAGCGCCTTGCCAGGACGCTTGAAGGCCGCGTTGCCGGAAAGCCGGTGGATTGCATCTATCTGCCGCGCGTCACCAGCAGCTACATCGTCGACAAGACGGCCATCGTATATGATGCGGGCAGCACGATCTGGGTGAACCGGCCCGCATCGGGCGCGGCCATGCTTGACGACAACGACATCATGCTGACCACGCCCTTCGGCGCGCAGCTCTGCAATGTCGATATCGTGCGCCTGATCGATCGCAACGTGGGCATCTGGCGCGGCTCGGTGGGGCTTGGCCAGTTCGTGCCCTATACCAAGGCGCCCGCTGGCGGCGCGAAGGACGAAAAGGCGGGCTGACCGCTTGGCTTGCGCGCCAATCGCGATGTAAGGGCGAGGCGATGACGCCTCCCCCTCTGCCCCGCCATGCCCGCCACGATGATCTTTCCGCCCTGTGCGATCTGGGCCGCCGCGCCTTCGTGGCCAAGTTCGGCCACCTCTACAGCGCGGCAAACCTTGCCCGCTTTCTGGATGAGGCACATTCGCTGCCGGTGCTGGCCGCACAGCTTGCCGATCCGGGCATGAAGATTGCCGTCATCGAAGAAGGTGGCCGCCTTGCCGCCTACTGCAAGATCGTGCGCGAAAGCACCCTGCCGCGGCACACTGCGGCAAGGGCGCCGATGGAACTGAAACAGCTCTACACCGATCCCGGCCTCCTGGGCCGGGGGCACGGCGCACGGCTGATGGACTGGGCCATGGCGCAGGCGCGCGGATGGGGCGCCGATGAAATCCAGCTTTCGGTCTATGCCCACAACCCCGATGCCCAGCGCTTCTACCGGCGCTACGGCCTCGACAAGGTGGCCGACATCGCCTTCTGGGTGGGCGACCATTGCGATCCGGAGTTCATGTTCGCCGGTCCGGTCTGATCCGGCGCAGTGCGCTTTGCGCAGATTGGCAGCGCGCAACGCCTTTAAGGTTTCACCGTGAACGCCTATAGAGGGGGCATGTCCTCGATCCGTCCCTGGCGCGATATCGCGCGTCGCAAGTGCCGCCAGATCATGGTCGGCTCGGTCCCCGTCGGCGGCGATGCGCCGATCACCGTGCAGACGATGACCAACACCCCCACCTCCGATGCCGTGGCCACGATCGACCAGATCCGCCGCTGCGAGGATGCGGGCGCCGATCTCATCCGCGTGTCCTGCCCGGATGTGGAAAGCACCGCCGCCTTCCGCAAGATCGTGAAGGCCGCGCGCATTCCCGTGATCGCGGACATCCACTTCCACTACAAGCGCGCGCTCGAAGCGGCCGATGCAGGCGCGGCATGCCTGCGCATCAATCCCGGCAACATCGGCTCGCATGACCGGGTGGCCGAAGTGGTCCGCGCTGCCAAGGCCAATGGCTGCGCCATCCGCATCGGGGTGAACGCGGGCAGCCTGGAAAAGCACCTGCTCGAAAAATACGGCGAGCCATGCCCCGAAGCGCTGGTGGAATCCGCGCTCGATCATATCAAGCTGCTGCAGGACCACGATTTCCATGAATACAAGGTGGCCGTGAAAGCCTCCGACGTGTTCCTTGCCGTGAGCGCCTACATGGGCCTTGCCGATGCGGTCGATTGCCCGCTGCACCTTGGCATCACCGAGGCGGGCGGGCTGATCGGCGGCACGGTGAAATCGGCCATCGGCATCGGCAACCTGCTCTGGGCGGGCATCGGCGATACGATCCGCGTCAGCCTCTCGGCCGAACCGGAAGAGGAAGTGCGCGTCGGCTTCGAAATCCTGAAAAGCCTTGGCCTGCGCACGCGCGGCGTGCGCGTCGTCTCGTGCCCGTCGTGCGCGCGGCAGGGCTTTGACGTGATCCGCACCGTCGAAGCGCTGGAAAAGCGCCTGTCCCACATCAAGACCCCGCTCTCGCTTTCGGTCCTCGGCTGCGTGGTCAACGGGCCGGGCGAAGCGCGCGAAACCGACATCGGCCTGACCGGTGGGGGAAACGGCAAGCACATGGTCTATCTTTCGGGCGTGACCGACCACACGGTGCAGTCCGAGGACATGCTCGATCACATCGTCGCGCTGGTGGAAAAGAAGGCCGCGGAGATCGAGGCCGCCACGACCGATGCCGGCAACGTGACCGAAGCGGCAGAGTAGGCCCGCCCCCGCGCATGACCATTGCGATCCGGCCCGCCACGCCTGCCGATCTGCCACTGATCGCCAGCCTCATCCGCGCGCTCGCCGCTTACGAGAAGCTGGCCGATGCGGTGCGCTTCGATGAAGCCACGCTGGGCGAAAAGCTGTTCGGCAAGCGCCCCTATGCCGAAGTGGTGATTGGCGAACTGGATGGCACGGCGCAGGGCTTTGCCCTGTTCTTTCACAACTTCTCGACCTTCGAGGGCAGGCCCGGCATCTATCTGGAAGACCTGTTCGTGCGGCCGGAGGCCCGCGGGCAGGGACTGGGCAAGGCACTGCTGGCGCATCTGGCGGCGCTGGCGGTGGACCGCGATTGCGCTCGGCTCGAATGGTCGGTGCTCGACTGGAACGAACCCGCCATCGGCTTCTACAAGGCGCTGGGCGCGCGCATGATGGACGCGTGGACGGTCATGCGTGTCGATGGCCCCGCGCTTGACCGGCTTGGCACGCAGGCTGGAAAAACGCGGCCGATCGATTAGACTGCGCGCACGTTCAGCAAATGTTTTGCGGCACTGTGCCGAAAAGAGAGAGCATGAGCATCGTGGTGAACAGGCGCGGCGTTCTGGCAGGCGCGGCGGCAAGCGCGGTGGCCTGTGTCGTGCCGCCGCGCGTGGCGGCTGCGGTCTATTACCCCAATGAACAGCACCGCCGCGTGCTGGAACTGGCAAGGGAACAGGTCGAACGGCATCGCGCTTCGCTGTGGCGCACCGATATTGTCGGCATTGCCGATTTCGCCCTGCCGTCCTCGCTTCCGCGCTTTCATTTCGCCAATCTCGAACGCGGCGAAGTGCGCTCGTTCCTTGTTGCGCACGGGCGCGGGTCCGATCCGGAACATGACGGGTTCCTCAAGACCTTCTCGAACGAGGTGGGAAGCCTTGCCACCTCGCGCGGGGCCTATGTCACTTACGAGTGGTATAACGGCAAGTATGGCACCTCGATCCGCCTGGGCGGCCTCTCGCCCGACAATTCGAACGTGCTGGACCGCGCCATCGTGCTGCACCCGGCATGGTATGCCGCGCCATCGATGCTGGCCAAGTGGGGAAAGCTCGGCCGGTCAGACGGCTGCTTCGCCATGAGCGAGGCCGATTTCAACGAAGCGCTCTGGCACCTGTCGGGCGGCAGGCTGATTTACGCGGACCGGCTGGGGCTGGGCTGAAGCACGGGCGCACGGCCCGGCCGGGGCACGCGCCGCCCCTTGGTGCGGCTGGTGAGATGCCAGCCGAAGCATCGCTCGCAGCGATAGGGATGCAGCACAAGCCCCGTGCGCGCGCCCGCCCCGGCCGCGGCCGCTTCGGCTTGCTCGCGCGCCTCGTAGCGGACCTTGCGCCGGCATACGCTCAGCCGGGTGCGCATGTCAGAGCGGATTGTCGAGCTTGATGATTTCCTCGTCGCTCTTGCGCTGGCTGGTGTGCAGCGCGCGCGGCTGGGCGAAGCTGGCCAGAACCGGGGCATCGCGCTTGTAGATGTCCGGGAACGAGCGCAGCGTGCCGTTCACATCGGTCGCCACGGTGAAATAGGTGATATAGACCGGGAAGGTCTTCGTCATCGGCACCTTGGTATATTCGCGCGAGGTGTGCGCGGCCACGGCATCGTCCGGCGTCATCCCCGCGCCCAGGATGCCCATGGTCATCGCCAGTTCGACCGCGCCTTCCACCCGGATGCAGCCGTGGCTCAATGCGCGCACCGGCTGGTTGAAGGCAGCCTTGCTGGGCGTATCGTGCAGGAAGATCGCGTGCTCGTTGGGCATGTCGAGCTTCATGCGGCCAAGCGAATTGTTGTCGCCGGGCTGCTGCACCACATAGATCGTGCCGTCGGCCGCCTTCGTCACCTTGTAGCCTTCGCGCTCGGCCTGCTTGGGGTTGTTGACAAGGCGCGCGCCCAGCCCCTCGCCCACCACGATCGATTGCGGCACGGTCCATGTGGGGTTGAAGATCACGCCCTGAACCGTTTCGGCAAGCTGCGGCGTGGCAGTGCGGCCGGGCTTGCCCACAACCACCCGGTAGCTCTTGATGATCTTGTTGCGCACCGTCAGCCGGAGCATCTGTTCGGGCACGTTGGTGAGCAGATACTGCGTTCCCAGATCGCGCGCCAGCCAGCGCCAGCGGTCCATGTTGGCGCGGATCATTGCGGCCTGCTGCGGCGTCTGCGCCTTGGGCAGGGCGGCCCTGAGCGCAGCGTAATCGGGATGCGTGGGAAGAAGCGCATCAAGCGCGCCCTTGATGTCATGCCTTTCCAGCGCGGATGCGATGATGAGGCTGGTCGGGTTCACGTCCTGATCGGGATCGACCGCGAACCACTGGACACGCGCCGTCATCGGCGTGCGGCCATCGCGCAGGTCCTCGATCAGCCAGCCGAACAGGCGCGTGGCGATCGCGTCGAGTTCGGGGCCTTCGCCCTTCACGATGGCAGCCGAAAGCGCATCCGGCTCGTAGTCCTTCGGGAAAAGCCCTTCGCGCCCGATACCCTTGATCGCGGCCAGGAGTGCCTGCGCATCGGCCTGCGACCAGTGCGGCAGGGGTGCCGGTTCGAACGCCTCCGGCAGCGCGATGACCGGCGCCTGAGGTGCGGGCGTGGCGGTCGGAACGGGGGCGGGAAGGGGAGCTGGAGCGGGAACGGGAACGGGAGCAGGCGCACGCTGGACCTGCCGGGTCAGATCGACGGGCGCGGCATTCTGCGCGCCTGCGGCAGAAGGCAAAGCTGCCAGCACCAGTGCCAGTGCACTGCCGCGCACGGCCGCCGGTCGTATCCTGCTCAGGGGCTTGTCCATGGCGATGCAACCCGCAACCTTCACTCGCTTCACCTCGTTTGCCTGCCTGTCGCGCCGGACGGCGCAGATGCGTCCTGCCCGATGCACGGCGCACGATCAAGCACGCTGGCTTGCTGGAGGCTGAATCGGCTCCGCGTACTCGCGCGCACAAAGGCGGTTTGACCTTGGCCCGCCATTGCCTATGGCACCGGCCATGACCACCGCTCCTTCGCCCGCCCTGCGCGCCCTGCTCCTGCCGATCGTGGCGGCGATGACGGGCCTTGCGCTCTTCTCGGTCATGGACGGGGTGATGAAGGCCGCCTCCATTGCCATCGGCGCCTATGCCGCGATGTGCTGGCGCGGGCTGGCGGGCACGGTCATCATGGCGCCGCTGTGGCTGTGGCGCGGACAGGGCTGGCCCGCGCGCGCCGTGCTCAGGGTGCATGTCCTGCGCGGCGTGGTCGCCTCGGTCATGGCGGTGCTGTTCTTCTACGGCATCGTGCGGCTGCCCCTGGCCGAAGGCATTGCGCTCTCGTTCATCGCGCCGCTGATCGCGCTTTACCTTGCCGCCATCCTGCTGGGCGAGAAGGTGCGCCCGGCGGCCATCGGCGGATCGGTGCTGGCGCTGCTGGGCGTGGCCGTCATCGCGGGCGGAAAGTTCGATGGCCCGGCCAATGCCGAAGCCGTGAAGGGCCTTGTCGCCACGCTTGTCTCGGCGGTGCTCTATGCGTGGAACCTCGTGCTGCAACGCCAGCAGGCGCTGGTCGCGCAGCCCGAAGAAGTGGCCTTCTTCCAGGCGCTGGTGCAGTTCCTGTTCCTCGGCCTTGGCGCGTGGTGGTTCGCGCCCTTTCCCGATGCCGCAGTCTGGTGGCTGCTGATCGTTTCGGCGGCGCTTTCGGCCGCCTCGATCATGCTGCTGAGCTGGGCCTATGGCCGGGCCGAAGCACAGGTGCTGGTCCCGCTGGAATACACGGCGTTCATCTGGGCGGCCATAGTGGGCTGGATCGCCTTTGCCGAACCGGTTACGGTGCCCATGCTGGCCGGGGTCGCCCTGATCGTCGCGGGCTGTCTCTACGCCACCCGGTCGAGCGCAGGGCATAGCGGCTGAGCCTGCACTGCGCGATTGCAACGCGCTTTGTTGCAATTGAAAATCAATACGTGCGCTTGAGCGCCAAATTGTGCTGCAAGCGCGAAAAATGGGGCCTTCCCGCCCTTGACGCGTCGGCGCTTTGCGCGCATCGGGCACGGGCTTTCTGGCCGTAATCCGCCACGCCGCCACGGGGCCGCCACCGGCGCACCCCGCAGGCGATTCCCCGCGTGGCACCATTCAGCAACGGCCGCGACAGGAGGGAAGACGCACAGCCATGACCCAGGTCGGACAGGATACACTCGGCACCCGCAGCACGATGACCGTGGGCGGCAAGGAGTTTGCCTACTACTCGCTCAGCAAGGCCGCCGAGAAGCTGGGCGACATCTCGCGCCTGCCCTTCTCGATGAAGGTGCTGCTGGAAAACCTCCTGCGCTTCGAGGACGGCGGTTTCACCGTATCGACCGACGATGTGAAGGCGGTGATCGACTGGCAGAAGAACCCCGCCGAATCGACTAACGAAATCCAGTATCGCCCCGCGCGCGTGCTGCTTCAGGATTTCACCGGCGTGCCCTGCGTGGTCGATCTGGCCGCCATGCGCGATGCCATTGCCAAGCTGGGCGGCGATACCTCGCGGATCAACCCGCTGGTCCCCGTGAACCTCGTGATCGACCACTCGGTCATGGTTGACGAATTCGGCCATCCCAAGGCTTTCGAAGAGAACATGGAAATCGAATACCAGCGCAACATGGAGCGCTATGATTTCCTCAAGTGGGGTTCAAAGAGCCTCAACAACTTCTATGCCGTCCCGCCGGGCACCGGCATCTGCCACCAGGTCAACCTTGAACACATCGCCCAGGCGGTGTGGACCAGCACCGACCAGAACGGCCAGACCGTTGCCTATCCCGATACCTGCGTCGGCACCGACAGCCACACCACCATGATCAACGGCCTTGGCGTGCTGGGCTGGGGCGTGGGCGGGATCGAGGCCGAAGCCGCGATGCTCGGCCAGCCGGTCTCGATGCTCATTCCCGAAGTGGTCGGCTTCAAGCTCCATGGCGAACTGAAGGAAGGCGTCACCGCCACCGACCTCGTGCTGACCGCCACCAACATGCTGAGGAAGCATGGCGTGGTCGGCCGCTTCGTCGAATACTATGGTCCCGGCCTTGCCTCGCTCTCGCTGGCCGATCGCGCGACACTGGCCAACATGGCCCCCGAATATGGCGCAACCTGCGGCTTCTTCGGCATCGATGAAAAGACGCTCGATTACCTGCGCCTGACGGGGCGCGACGAAGCGCAGATCGCGCTGGTCGAAGCCTATGCCAAGGAGCAGGGCTTCTGGATCGATCCCGCAGTCGAGCCGGTCTTCTCCTCGACCCTCGAACTCGATCTCGGCACCGTCGTGCCCTCGCTCGCCGGTCCCAAGCGCCCGCAGGACCGGGTCTCGCTGCCCGACGTGGACGACGTGTTCAACGCCGACATGGCGAACACCTACAAGAAGGCACAGACCCGCGTTCCGGTCGAAGGCAAGGACTTCGACATCGGCGACGGCGACGTGACCATCGCGGCGATCACCTCGTGCACCAACACCTCGAACCCCGGCGTGCTGGTGGCCGCAGGTCTGGTGGCCAAGAAGGCCAATGAACTGGGCCTCAAGCCCAAGCCCTGGGTCAAGACCTCGCTAGCCCCCGGCTCGCAGGTCGTGACCGACTACCTCGTCAAGGCGGGCCTTCAGGAACACCTCGATGCGGTGGGCTTCAACCTTGTCGGCTATGGCTGCACCACCTGCATCGGCAACTCCGGCCCGCTGGCCGAACCGATCAGCAAGGCGATCAACGACAACGGCCTGGTGGCTGCGGCGGTGATTTCGGGCAACCGCAACTTCGAAGGCCGCGTCTCGCCCGACGTGCGCGCCAACTTCCTCGCCTCGCCGCCGCTGGTTGTCGCCTATGCGCTCAAGGGCACGGTGATCGAGGACTTCACCACCACCCCCATCGGCAAAGGCAAGGACGGCACGGACGTCTATCTCAAGGACATCTGGCCCACCAACAGCGAAGTCGCCAGCACGATGGCGGGCTGCATGGACCGCGCCATGTTCCAGGCGCGCTATGCCGATGTCTACAAGGGCGATGCGCACTGGCAGGCGATCAACGTCACGGGTTCGGAAACCTACCAGTGGCGCGCCGGATCGACCTATGTCGCCAACCCGCCCTACTTCGAGGGCATGACCATGACCCCGGCCCCGGTCAGCGACATCATCGAGGCCAAGCCGCTGCTGATCCTGGGCGATTCGATCACCACCGACCACATCAGCCCGGCCGGTTCGATCAAGGCCGACAGCCCGGCGGGCAAGTGGCTGATGGAGCATCAGGTCTCGAAGGAAGACTTCAACTCCTACGGCGCACGGCGCGGCCACCACGAAGTCATGATGCGCGGCACCTTTGCCAACATCCGCATCCGCAACGAGATGGTGCCCGGCATCGAAGGCGGCTTCTCGCGCTATGGCGACGAAGTCGGCGCGGTCTATGACGTGGCGATGAAGCACAAGGCCGATGGCACGCCGATGGTCGTGATCGCAGGCAAGGAATACGGCACCGGCTCCAGCCGCGACTGGGCGGCCAAGGGCACCAACCTGCTGGGCGTGCGCGCCGTCATCGTCGAAAGCTTCGAGCGCATCCACCGCTCGAACCTAGTCGGCATGGGCGTGCTGCCGCTCCAGTTCAAGGATGGCGAAAACCGCAACACGCTGGGCCTGACGGGGGATGACACCTTCACCATCGAAGGCGTTGCCAGCCTCAAGCCGCGTCAGGACGTGACCGTGAAGGTCACGCGCAAGGATGGCTCCAGCTTCACCTTCACCGCGCTGTGCCGCATCGATACCGCCAACGAAGTGGAATACTTCATGAACGGCGGCATCCTGCACTACGTGCTGCGCAAGCTCGCCTCCTGATACCAAGGCGCTGAGATGCTGGCGCATCACGCCCTGGTACAAGCGGCGGCATCAGACCACACGGAAAAAGGGCGCGGCGGACTTCGGTCCCCGCGCCCTTTCTCTTTGCCCTCAGGCGGCGCTCAGACGCTTGCGCCGCAGCCCTTGCATTCAGGGTCGCGCGCAATGCGCATCGTGCGCAGCGAGGGCCTGAGGCCATCCAGAACGTGAAGCTGGCCCCACTGGGGATCGCCCAGCGCGGAAACGCCTTCAAGCAGCACCCGCATGGCCGCCATGGCCCCGAAGGCGCCAACCATGCCCACCATCGCGCCCAGCACGCCAAGGTCGGCGCAGGTATCGCAATCCTCGGCATCGAAGGCATCGCCCACGAAGCAGCGATAGCAGGCATGCCCTTCGCGGTGCCCGGCAAAGCTGGCCACCTGCCCCTGAAAGCGGCCCAGCGCCGCACTGGTGAGCGCAACCCCTGCCTTCACGCAGGCATCCGATACCGCAAGCCGCGTGGCGAAGTTGTCCGAACCGTCCAGCACCACATCGGCCCCGGCGATCAGTGCCGCGGCATTCTCGCGCGTGATGCGCAGGACGCTGGCGGTGACATGCAGCGCCGGGTCGAAAGCCTGCACCCACGCCGCCGCCGCTTCGGCCTTGGGCTTGCCGATGTCGGCCTCGGTATAGATCGTCTGGCGCTGGAGGTTGCTCGCCTCGACCGCATCGTCATCGATCAGCGTCAGCCGGCCCACGCCCGCACCCGCAAGGTATTGCAGGGCCGGACTGCCGATGCCGCCCATGCCGACCAGCACGACATGCGCAGCCGCAAGCCGGGCCTGGCCCACAGCGCCCACTTCGGGCAGGACGATGTGGCGGGCGAAGCGGTTCAGGCGGTCGGGCGTCATGCGTCGCAGTTAGGCACGAACGCATGAAAATGCGAGGGCCAAGACCCCCGCACGGGGACGTATCAGTCTTCCAGCTGGCGCAGCAGGGTGCGCACGTCGCCGTCCATGTCGGCATCGCGGGCGCGCAGTTCCTCGATCAGGCGCACGGCATGGATAACCGTCGAGTGATCGCGCCCGCCGAACTTGCGGCCGATTTCCGGGTAGGAGCGCGGGGTCAGCACCTTGGCCAGATACATCGCCACCTGCCGCGGCCGCACGACCGCACGGGCACGGCGCTTCGATGCCATCTCGGTGCGGTCGACACGGTAGAACTGGCAGACCGTGCGCTGGATCTCGTCGATCGTGATGCGGCGGCGGTTGGCCGAAAGGATATCGGTAAGCTGTTCCTCGGCCAGTTGCAGCGAAACCGGCTGGCCGGTGAGCTGGGCATAGGCGATCAGCTTGTTGAGACCGCCCACCAGTTCGCGCACGTTGCGGTTGATCGTGCGGGCCAGAAACTCGATCACGTCGGCGGGCACCTGCGTGTTGCCGAAACGCGCCAGCCGGTGCTCAAGGATCTTGCGGCGCAGTTCGATGTCGGCAGGCTGGATATCGGCCACCAGCCCCATCGACAGGCGCGAAAGCAGCCGCTGCTCCACCCCGTCCAGCGCCTGGGGTGCGCGGTCGGCCGCCACGACCAGCCGCTTGCCCGCGCTCATAAGCGCATCGATGGTGTGGAGGAACTCCTCCTGCGTCGATGCCTTGCCGATGATGAACTGGATGTCGTCCACCAGCAGCATGTCGAAACCGCGCAGGCGCGCCTTGAACTCGATCATCTCGTTCGAGCGCATGGCCTGGACGAACTCGATCATGAAGCGTTCGGCCGAGCAGTAGAAGATGCGCGCGCCCGGCTTGTTGGCGGCAAAGGCGTGGCCGATGGCATGAAGCAGGTGGGTCTTGCCCTGCCCGGTCGCGCCCTTGAGATAGAGCGGCGAGAACTGCGGCGTTTCCAGTGCGGCCATGCGCTGCGCGGCGTTGACCGCCAGCACGTTGGCAGTGCCCGAAACGAACTCGGCAAAGGTCAGCGAAGGGTCCAGCCCCGACAGCGCGGTATCGGCCATGGCCGCCCCGGCGCCAAGATGGGCGGGCATCTGGCCCTGCGCATGGCTGGCCGCGCGGGCCGGAACAGGGGCCTGCCCGCCAACGCGCAGTTCGGGCATGGACCGGCGGCGCGGGTGCACGGTGATGCGCACCTGCCGCACTTCGGAGCGCGCGATCTTCCATGCCAGGCTCAGGCGGTCGGCGAAACGGTCGGCCACCCAGTTGGCCGAAAACTCGGTCGGCAGGAACAGGTCCAGCGTGCCGGTTTCCTTGCAGAACGAGCCAAGCTGGATCGGCTTGATCCACTGCGCGTGAAGCTGCGATCCGAGATCCTTCTTCAGCCCCTGGCTGATGTCGGCCCAGTCTGCTGCCAGATCCAGCGCTTCCTGGTCCTCGATCATGGTGCTGTCACGTCCCTTCCTGCCTGCCGAACCGCGTTCCGTGCCGAGCGGGGTCGCCCCGGCCTTCGGGCCAGACACTCCCCCCGCGAAATCGTCCATCCTCACGCTTCGCTGCCCCGTTTACCCATGCTCCCGCACCCTCCCGGCACAAGAGCAGACCTACCCCGCCCCGGCGCGCCGCGCGCGGCAGACCCTGATGAAAAATTGTCCGTTAGCACCGCAGGGCAGTGATTCTCGCCCCCGGTCCATCCTGTCTATTGGCGCAGGCCCCCATCGCGCAAGCGGGAGAGCCGCAAAAAAAATGAAATAAATCCCCTTGACTCATCCGAACCCGCACAATTGCATCAAATATATGAATCAAAAGGATTTATTCGAAAAATGCCCATGCCGGACGCGCGAATCGCGAAGATTCCGTGACTTGCTGCGACTGCACAATGTAACACTTGGCCGCCGCCTGGCCGTCACTTCACGGACATGAAAAAGGCCGACGTGAAACACGCCGGCCATGTTCCATCTTTGTGCTTCGGCCTGCGTGCTGAACCTCAGTATCTTTTCGGATCGAGGTCAGCGCGGGAGCCACGCGATTCGCCGCGGGCGAATCGCCCGCAAGGCGGATCAGAGCGCTGCGACGCGCTTCGACAGGCGCGACATCTTGCGCGCCACGGTGTTCTTGTGCAGCACCCCGCGGGCAACGCCGCGCGCCAGTTCGGGCTGCGCTGCCTTCAGCGCTTCCGCCGCAGCCGCCTTGTCGCCGCCAGCCAGCGCGGCTTCGACCTTCTTGACGAAAGTGCGGATGCGCGAAAGGCGGTTGCCGTTGATTTCGGCACGGCGTTCATTGCGACGGATGCGCTTGCGGGCTTGCGGCGTATTGGCCATGGTTTTCCTGTTTCTCGTCCTCTGGCGGACGCACGGGGCGGCCGCATGAAATGCGTGTGATGACGGGAAGTCCCGTCGGAAAGCGCGGCCCTTAGCGGTGACGTGCCGAATCGTCAACAGATTCGGAACTTTCAGCGCAGTCCCAGCGCACGTCAGGCCCGTTCAGCCCAGCGGGCGCAGTTCCACCCGCAGGCCGTCGCGCGGCTTGGGGATGGGCCATGCCTGCCACTTGGGGTCCGGTCCCGGCTGCATCGTGATCTCGAACCGGGTCAGGATGTGATTGGCCAGCAGCTTGACCTGCATGTAGGCGAAATGCAGCCCCAGGCACATGTGCGCGCCGCCGCCGAAGGGCACCCACGCATACTTGTGCCGGGCGGCGATCTTGTCGGGCGTGAAGCGCATCGGATCGAACCTTTCGGGCGCATCCCAGTGCGCCGGATCGGCATGCGCAGCCGCCGGGCTGATGCCGATCGGGGTGCCCGCCGGGATGTGAAAGCCGCCGAACGTGAAATCGCGCAGGGCCCGGCGCGGCATGTTGGGCACCGGCGGCATGAAGCGCAGCGCCTCCTTGAAGGCCATCTCGGTCAGCTCCATCCGGCCGAGATCCTCATAGGCCAGCGGCAGGCCGTCCCCGCCCGTGACGGCGCGGGCCTCGGCGCGCAGGCGCTCCTGCCATTCAGGGTTCTTCGCAAGCTGCCAGAACAGGACGGTGGCCGACGAGGTGATCGTGTCGTGCGCGGCCATCATCAGGAAGATCATGTGATCGACCACCACGTCTTCGGGCAGGAGGGTGCCGTCATCGCGCGTCGCCAGCGCGAACTGGCTGAACATGTCCTGCCCCGGACGGGCACGCCGCTCGCGCACGAGACGCCCGAAATACTCGACCATCAGCCGCCGTCCCGCCACGCCCTTGCCCATCTTGGTGAAGGGCAGGGGCTTGCGCACAACGCCGACCGATGCCTGCACCATGTCGACGAACGCCTTGTTGAGCCGGTCCGCCTCCGGACCCAGCGGCAGGCCGAGGAAGCTCGCCGCTGCGGTGTCGAGCGTTAGTGCCTTGATCGCATCGTAGAAGCGCATCGGCCCGCCCCAGCGCTTCATGGCATCGGCAATGCCGGTATTGAGCACGCCGCAATAGGCGCGCATCGGTTCGGGCTTGAAGGCGATGGACAGCGCGCGCCGGTCCATGCGGTGCGCCTCGAAGTCCATCAGCATCAGCCCGCGCGGGAACAGCAGGTTCAGCACCGGTCCCCAGCCCTGTTCGCTGGAAAACAGCCTGTCACGGTCGAACAGCACCAGTTCGTTGGCTTCCACCCCGATCAGGTTGACCCCGCGCCGCCCGAAACTGCGCGTGCGATAGACCGGGCCATAGGTTTCGACCATGCGCTTCTGGAAGCCCAGCGGGTCAGCGAGCTGCATGAGCGTGGTGCCCAGCACCGGCCAGCCATCCTCGCCGGGAATGTGATCGAGCTTGCGGTCGTCGCCCAGCCGCACCCAGTGCGGATTGGCGCGTTCGGTGTGCAGATCGGTGCCGGTTGCGGGCGCAAGGCTGGCCATGGTGTCTCCCGGAAATGCTGGTTTAACCGGTCAATTAACACACCTGTCAGCAGCGGCCAAGCGGGTTGTTGCAGCGCCCCGGCGCCGTTTCAGATCCAGCCCGCCAGTTCGCGGCGCACCAGCGTTTCAAGCAGGGCCATGCCCTCGGCGCCATCGTTGAGGCAGGTCAGCGCGGCAAAATGCGTGCCGCCTGCTGCCTCGAAGTCCTCCTTGCCGCGAATGGCAAGCTCTTCCAGCGTTTCGAGGCAATCCGCCGAAAAGCCGGGCGCGGCAACGACAAGGCGTCTCGTGCCATTCCCCGCTTCCTCCACCAGCACGGTATCGGTGGCCGGTTCCAGCCACTTGGCCCGCCCGAAACGCGACTGGAACGTGGTTTCCAGCCGCAGGCCGGGATGGCTTGCGGCAAACCTTTCGGCCAGGAGGCGCGAGGTCTTGCGGCAATGGCAGTGATAGGGATCGCCCAGCAGCAAGGTGCGTTCAGGCATTCCGTGATAGCTCAGGAGCAGCACTTCGGGCGCGAAATCGAGCGCTGCCATCTGCCGCGAAAGATCGGCATGGAGCGCGCCGACATAGGCCGGATCATCATGATAGGGCGGCAGCGTGCGAAGCGCGGGCAGGCGGCGGCGCGCCTTGATCCAGTCGGCCAGCGCATCGAGCGCCGATGCGGTGGTCGCGCCCGAATAGTGCGGATAGAGCGGCGCGACGAGAATGCGCTCGCACCCGGCGGCCAGCAGCGCGTCCAGTTCCCTGTCCATCGCCGGAGACTGATAGCGCATGGCATGGCGCACGATGACCGCATCCCCCAGCCGCGCCTGAAGGGCGGCGGCCTGCGCCTTGGTGATGGCCGCCAGCGGCGATCCGTCCTCGCTCCACACCTGTGCATAGGCATGGGCCGATTTCTTGGGGCGCGTGTTGAGGATGATGCCGCGCAGGATCGGCTGCCAGATCAGCCTGGGGATTTCCACCACGCGCGGATCGGACAGGAACTGCTTGAGATAGCGCTTCACCGAATCCACATCGGGCGCATCCGGCGTGCCGAGGTTGACGACGAGAACGCCGACCTTGCCGGTAAGCACGCTGGGATGATCGGCGGGGCGTTCCATTGCGATCCTTGGAATGCAGGCTCTAGAGGCCGTCGGAAATCAGGGGCAGGCGGCGAAAGCGCACGCCAGTAGCGGAAAACAGGGCGTTGGCAATGGCCGGGGCCACGGCAACCATGCCAAGTTCGCCGGGGTCGAACGGGTCTGCGTTGCTGTCGGCGAAGGCAATATCAACCTTGGGGCAATCGGCAAGCAGAGGAAGGCCCAATTGGGACAATCTTCCCGCCAGCGGCCGCCCCTTGGCATAACCGCCTGCTCCGCCCACGGCGTGGGCAAGGCCGAACATCAGGCCGCCCTCGATCTGCTGGCGGGCGATGTCCATGTTCACGATCCGGCCGATGTCGACATGGGCGCTCAGCCGCTCCACCCGCACCACGCCGGCCTCGCTGCGCGCGGTGGCGACCACGGCGATCAGGCCGCGGGCCACCGCTCCGCCGCCGGTGGGCAGCGTCATGTGATGGCAGGCGATGCCTTGCCCGGACGCTTCGATCCCGCCCCCCCATTGCGCCAGCCGCCCGGCCCCTTGCAGGCAGGCCACCATGCGCGGATCGCCCTCCAGCATGGCAACCCGGAACGAAAGGGGCTCGCGCCCGGCAAGTTCGGCCAGTTCGTCGATGAAGCATTCGGTGAAGAAGGCAGTATAGCCATGCGCACCGCCGCGCAGGCGCGCCGTGGGCTGTCCGATCGCCACCGGAACATGGTCCACCGCCATTTCCGGAATGCGGTAGGGCGGCATCGCGCCCTCGCAGGCCATGGGATCGGCCTTGTCCTGAAGGTCCAGCGCCTGCTTCACGCCCCAGCCGTCAAGCAGGCGCGCGCCTGCCTCGATCGCGGTGGCGGGAAGCGCCAGCCGCGCCCGCCAGCCCAGCACCCGCGCCTTGTCGGGGCTGAGCGCGCCGTCGAGCCGCGCCGAAAGCGGGGTGCGCGCAATGCCCGCAAGAGCTTCCTGCCAGCGCGAATAGGTGAGCTGCACGGGCTTGCCGAGAACCTTGCAGATCGTGGCGACTTCTGCCGCGATGCGGGTGTCGAGCCGCGCATCGAAACTGCCGCCCGCGTGCAGCGGATAGACGATCACATCCCCGCGCGAAACGCCCGCCGCCCGTGCCGCCGCCCGCCGCGCACGCTCCGGGGCCTGCGTGGCGATCCACAGCTCCAGCTTGCCGTGCCGCATCCGTGCGGTGGCGCTGGCGGGTTCAAGCGGCGCGTGAAACGCGGCCTCCACATCATAGCGCACCGAAAGGGCGGGGTTTTCCAGCAGCGCATCGGGATTGCCCTCTGCCATGATCCGCACCGCATCGCCCCGGCCGAGCGCCTTGTCGAGCGCGACGAGCACCTTCTCGCTGTCGGCGATCGGGCCATCGGCGCGGAAGCGCGGCTCCATGGCGCGCAGGGCCTTGTCGGCCGCATGCCAGGTGGTGGCCGCCACTGCCAGCCAGCGCTTCGCCCGCACCACGCCCACCAGCCCGCGCATGCCGGCCGCTTCCTGCTTGTCATAGCCCGAAAGCACGCTGGCGCCCTGCGGGCCGTGGGCGATGGCCGCATGGACCATGCCGGGCAGCCGCACGTCTGCGGCGAAGGTGAAACTGCCATCGACCTTGGCCGGAAGATCAAGCCGCGCCCGGCGCGGCGGCGCGCCTTCGGGATATTGCCCCGGCGCCTCGCGCGGGGGATCGGCGCGCAGCACCGGCACCGATGGCGGATCGTATTCCACCGCATCATCGAGGAGATCGGCAAACGACGTGCGCTTGCGCGCGTGAATCACGAAGCCGTCCTTCGTGTCGCATTCTTCCCAGCCCACGCCCCAGCGCGCGGCGGCGGCCTGCGCCATCATTGCCCGCAGGGCCGCACCCGCCTCGCGCAGCGGTGCCTCGAACGCGGCCAGCGCGGTTCCTTCGGCGGTTATCATCATCGGCCCGCGCTCGGCATGAAGCCGGGCCAGCAGGCCCTCGGCATCTTCGCCAAGGCTGGTGAAGACCGGCATCCACAGCGAAGCCCAGCGCGCCGAAAGCACCGGATCGGCATAGGCCGGGCTGATCGGCGCGGCTTCCACCGCCACGCGCCGCCAGTCTGCCCCGGCCTCGTCGGCCACGATCTGCGCGAACAGGGTGGTCACGCCCTGGCCCATCTCGCACAGCGGGACGGCCACCGTCAGGATGCAGTCCCGCGCCTTGCCTGCGCCCCTGCCTGCGCCCTTCCCGACCCGCGCCAGCTTCAGAAAGGCATCGACGACATGCTCATCCCGGCCCGCCTGCAAAGGCACGGGATGGCGGCGCGGCAGCAGCGGGAAGGCGATGAGCAGCGCGCCGCCCACCCCAGCCCCCACCAGCAGGCCCCGCCGCGTCAGGCGCATCAGCGCTTGCCGTCAAGCCAGGCCAGCACGCCGCGCGCGATGGCAAGAAACGCCTCGGCCTGCGGACCCTCGCCAGCAGCGGGCGGATTGCCCGCATCGCTGTCGCGCCGGATGGAGAGATCAAGCGGTACCCGCCCCAGAAAGGGCAGCCCCATGGTCTTTGCCGCCGCTTCGGCCCCGCCCACGCCGAAAGGATCGCTCTCCTCGCCGCAGTGCGGGCAGATGTAACCGGCCATGTTCTCGACCATGCCGATGAGCGGCACCTGTCCCTGTTCCAGCAGGCCGATGGCGCGCGTGGCATCCATCAGTGCCAGATCCTGCGGGGTGGAAACGATCACCGCGCCCGCCGGCTTGTGCTTCTGAAGCATGGTAAGCTGCAC
The DNA here is from genome assembly GCA_046294595.1 of Novosphingobium sp. Taxonomy (GTDB): domain Bacteria; phylum Pseudomonadota; class Alphaproteobacteria; order Sphingomonadales; family Sphingomonadaceae; genus Novosphingobium. Next base: position 24,606 of record JBKBKD010000005.1, on the reverse strand, counting down.
GTCGCCCGTGCCCGGCGGCAGATCGACCACGAGGATTTCCGCATCACCCCAGTGCGCGTCGATCAGCTGGCCCAGCGCATTGCCTGCCATCGGCCCGCGCCAGGCAATCGCCTGTCCCGGCTGGACGAGATGCCCCATCGACAGCATGGGCACGCCATGGGGCGACGGCACCGGGTGCATCCTGTTGCCCTCGGCTTCGGGGCGGCGGCCTTCGGTCATCAGCAGGCGCGGCTGCGAGGGGCCATAGATGTCGGCGTCGACCAGCCCGACCTTGCGCCCCAGCCGCGCCATGGCCACGGCAAGGTTGGCCGAGAGCGTCGATTTGCCGACCCCGCCCTTGCCCGATCCCACCGCGATGATGGCACGGGCCTTGCGCTCGGCGGTCATGCCCAGCCGCAGATCGGCAACACCGGCCAGCCGTGCCGCATCGCGCACCGCCATTTCCAGCTTGTCGCGTGCCAGCCGGTCCAGCCCGCCCACATCCAGCATGACGCTTGCCACACCCTCGGCCAGCCTGACCGACTGGAGCCGGTCGCCCGCCACTTTGCCCAGCGCTTCGTGCAGCGCCTCCTGTTCGATGCTCACGCCATGATCCCTGTTCGGATTGTCCCTGTGCGGATGTTTCCAGTCTGCGACGCAAGAGACACGCCGCGTTTCCTCCTGCCCCTAGCAGATGGATTTTCGGGAATGGACACTGTTTTTTGTGCGCAGGCTTCCTATAACAGGCCCATGACAGACCTGGGCGGACCAATCGCGCGCTTTGGCCGGAAGACCGGCTTTCTGATGAACGGCCTTTCGATGATCGGCCTTGCCATGGCAGGAAAGAAAAGCCCGTGGGGGTCGGGAGGCGGCTCGCCCGTCAGCGGGGATGGCGCCAACGGCGACGAAGGCGACGGTGCCAAGGCTCCGCCATCCGGCACCGAAGGTCCGCGCAATCCGTGGCTGCCCCCGCAGTCGGGCAGCGGCGGCAGGGGCGGCTCCGGCGAACGGCGCACCACCAACATCGAGGACATCTTCCGCGCCCGCAAGGGTGGCGGCGGCGGCGGCGGGCGCGGCCCGCAGATGCCGCGCCTGCCGCAGATGCCCGATGGCCGGTCATGGGGGCCGCTGATCGCGCTGGCGATCGCGGCGCTGTGGCTGGCAACATCGATGGTGCATCGCATCGCGCCGCAGGAAAAGGGAGTCGTCACGACCTTCGGCTCCTATTCGCGCACGCTTGATCCGGGCATGGCCTTCACGCTGCCCTGGCCGATCCAGACGGTCACGGTCGAGGATGTGACCTCGATCCGCCGCGAATCGATTCCGGAAGGCGATGGCGAAAAGCTGATGCTGACGGGCGACCAGAACCTTGTCGATCTGACCTATCTGGTCCGCTGGAACATCAAGGATCTCAAGCTCTACATGTTCCAGCTTGCCGATCCCGACCAGACCGTGCGTGAAGTGGCCGAGGCCGCGATGCGCCAGTCCATCGCCGAAGTGAAGCTGAACGATGCCATGGGTTCGGGCCGCGCCCAGATCGAACAGAACGTGCGCGACCGCATGCAGCGCGTGCTCGACGCCTATCGTTCGGGCGTGCTGATCCAGGGCGTGGACATCAAGAAGACCGACCCGCCCGCCAAGGTCGTCGATGCCTTCAAGGAAGTGCTCGCCGCCCAGCAGGACGCGCAGAGCGAAATCAACCGCGCGCAGGCATGGGCGCAGCAGCTCACCGCCCGCGCACAGGGCGAGGCAACCGCCTTCGACAAGGTTTACGAGCAGTATCGCCTTGCCCCCGAAGTGACCCGCCGCCGCATGTATTACGAAACCATGGAACGCGTGCTCAGCCAGACCGACAAGGTCATCGTCGAGGCACCCGGTGTGCAGTCCTATCTGCCGCTGCCCGAAATGAAGCGCACCCAGAAGACCGCAGACGAGGGGGCACGCTGAGATGAACGCGATCCAGACCCTGTGGGAACAGCACAAGGCCGCGCTGGCTGCGGCATTCGTGGCGCTGCTTGTCATTGCAAGCTGCTTTACCGTGGTTGACGAGAAGACGCAGGCCGTGGTCGTGCGGCTGGGCGAACCCAACCGCGTGATCAACAAGTTCCGCCCCGATATCGATTTCGGCAAGACGGGCGCGGGCATCGTCTGGCGCATTCCGTTCATGGAACAGGTCGTCGAGGTTGACCGGCGCATCCTCGATCTCGACATGGAGCGCCAGCAGGTGCTTTCGGCCGACCAGCGCCGCCTTGAGGTGGACGCCTTCGCCCGCTTCCGCGTTATCGATCCGGTGCGCATGGTCCAGACCGCGGGCACCACCACCCGCGTGGCCGAACAGCTTCAGCCCATCCTCAACTCGGCCCTGCGGCAGGAACTGGGCAAGCGCAGCTTCGCCTCGCTGCTCACCGCCGATCGCGGGCGCGCGATGGAGGAAATCCGCAGCAGCCTCGACCGCGAGGCGCGCGAATACGGGGCGCAGATCATCGACGTGCGGATCAAGCGCGCCGACCTTCCCGAAGGCACGCCGCTCGATTCGGCCTTTACCCGCATGGCCACCGCCCGCCAGCAGGAAGCCGCAACCCTGCGCGCGCAGGGGCAGAAGCAGGCGCAGATCATCCGCGCCACCGCCGAAGCCACCGCCGCCAAGACCTATGCCGACAGCTTCGGCAAGGATCCGGCCTTCTACGATTTCTACCGCGCCATGCAGAGCTATGACGCCACGTTCGCGCAGAAGGGATCAAGCACGGCGGTCGTGCTTTCGCCCGACAACGAGTATCTGAAGCAGTTCAGGGGCAGAAAGCCTTGATCGCGCCGGGAGCAGAGGGGCCGGAAACAGACAGGAGGCCCGCACACAACCGCGATGCGGGCCGGACCTGAACAAGGCGGAACTTCGCCATTCAAAGTCCGTTCATCGCAGCGGGGGTGAATCGGCAGGGAAACAGACAAGGGTCGGCACCATCCTTCGCGGTGCCGTTCGAGACAAAGAGGACCAGGCCACGTGAGATACGCTTATGGTGTGACTTCGGCGCTGCTGCTGGCAGGCAGCGCACTGACCCTGGTGACAGGATTTCCGGCGGGCGCGCAGGTTGCCCAGAACGAGCAGTCCGAAATGCGCGCCGTGGTGCCGCGCGCGGGCGCACCGGCAAGCTTTGCCGATCTGACCCACCAGCTCCAGCCTGCGGTAGTCAACATATCGACCCGCCAGCGCGTGAAGGTGCAAAGCAACAACCCCTTTGCCGGCACCCCGTTTGCCGATCTGTTCGGCGGCGGCGGCGGCCCGCAGACGCGCGAGGCGCAGTCGCTCGGTTCAGGCTTCATCATCTCGGCCGACGGCTATGTCGTGACGAACAACCACGTCATCACCGCCGATGGACAGGGGCAGGTCGAATCGATCACCGTGACCATGGCCGACGGCACGGAATATCCCGCCCGGCTGATCGGCAAGGACGCCGCATCCGACCTTGCCGTGCTCAAGATCACCGGGTCCAAGCCCTTTCCCTTCGTGAAGTTCGGCGATTCGCGGCAGGCCCGCGTCGGCGATTGGGTCATCGCCATCGGCAACCCCTTCGGCCTTGGCGGCACGGTGACGCAGGGCATCATCTCGGCGGTCTATCGCAACACCGGCTCAGGCTCGGCCTATGACCGCTATCTCCAGACCGACGCCTCGATCAACCGCGGCAATTCGGGCGGGCCGATGTTCGACATGGCGGGCAACGTCATCGGCATCAACAACGCCATCTTCTCGCCCACGGGCGGATCGGTGGGCATCGGCTTTGCCATCCCGGCCGAAATCGCCGCGCCGATCGTGGAAAAGCTGCGTGCAGGCCAGCCGATCGATCGCGGCTATCTGGGCGTGCGCATTCAGGCCCTGTCGGATGATCTTGCCGCATCGCTTGGCCTGCCCAAGAAGCGCGGCGAGTTCATTCAGGCGGTAGAACCCGGTCAGGCCGCGGCCAAGGCCGGGATTCAGGCTGGCGACGTGGTGGTCAAGGTCGATGGCAAGGACGTGACGCCCGACCAGACCCTGTCGTTCATCGTCGCCAATACCGCGCCAGGCAAGCGCATTCCGGTGGAACTGCTGCGCAACGGGCAGCGCATCACGGTGCAGGCCGTGGTCGGCAAGCGCCCCAGCGAAGAGGAACTGGCCCAGCAGAGCTTCGATCCCGATGCCCAGCAGGATGATGACAGCTTCGGCGCGCCGAAGCAGCAGCAAGGCCCCGGCGTGCTGGAGAACAGCCTTGGCGTCGTGGCCATCCCGCTCACGCCCCAAATCGCCCGCCAGCTTGGCGTCAGCGAAGATACCAAGGGCGTGGTGATCTCGGCGGTCAGCGCATCGTCGGATGCCGCCGCCAAGGGCCTGCAACGCGGCGACATCGTGCTTTCGGCCAACTACACCAGCGTGACCACGGTGGCCGAGTTCGAAAGGATCGTGCGCGCGGCCAAGGCCGAAGGGCGCGAGGCCGTTCTGCTGCGCATCCAGCGCCGCGGCCAGCCGCCGATCTACACCCCCGTGCGCATCCGCTGACGCGGCCCGCACGCGCCGACGAACAGAAAAGGGCCGCTCCTGCCGGGGCGGCCCTTTCTTCTTGGGCGCAGCGCCTTGGGTGATGGCAGCGCGCTGATCTCTGGCTGAACCCTCCCCGCTGCGCTCAGGGAGCGGGGATGGGCCGGGTCGGCGTCGGTGCGGGGCCGGGCCGGGGACGCCCAGCCCCCGCGCCGGTCGTTCCGGCCCCGGTGCCAGCCGCCTCCGTCTCGCGCTTGCCGGTGGCACGGTTGAGGAAATCGTCGCTGGCCGCCTGCGGGGCATCGGGCGCCGCGCCTTCGGGCAAGGCCGCGGCTCCCGCATCACCGCTGCCCGCCGCCGGGCGCCGTGCCGGGCCGACAAGGTTGCCCTGTTCATCGACGTAGAAGTAATCGTCCGGATTGCCCTGCATGGCCTCGTCGTCAGGCTCAAGCTGCCAGTCCGGCAGCTTCAGTTCGGTATCGAACTTCTCGACCGGGCGCTTGGCCGTGGCCACTTTCATGAAGGCGGCAAAGGCGCGGGCGGGCGCGGCGCCGCCCTGAAGGCCGGGCACGGGCCTGGCATCGTCGCGGCCCATCCACACCCCGGTCGTGATCCCGCTGGAGAAGCCGAGGAACCAGCCGTCCTTGTTCGAGGATGTCGTGCCGGTCTTGCCCGCCACGGGGCGGCCAATCTGGGCGGCACGGCCCGTTCCGATGTTCACCGCCGTCTGCATGAGATCGGTCATCCCGGCAGCGACATAGGGCGGCACAAGCTGCTGCTGGGCTTCCGGGCGATGGCGATAGAGCACCTCGCCATCGGTCGTCGTCACCTTGCGGATGCCATAGGGCATGATCGACATGCCCTTGGCCTGAACCGCGGCAAAAGCGCGCACCATGTCGATCACCCGCGTCTCGGACGAACCGAGCACCATCGAAGGCAGGGTGTTGATCGGGGTGGTGATGCCGAAACGCCGGGCCATGTTGGCCACCTGGCCAAAGCCCACCTCGTTGCCCAGTTGCGCCGCCACGGTGTTCTTGGAATAGGCAAAGGCGGTGCGCAGGTCGATCTCGCCGGCATAGCGCCCGCCATCGTTGCGCGGGGTCCAGCCGTCGATCGTCACCGGCTCGTCCACCACCCGGTCATCGGGGGTATAGCCTGCCTCAAGCGCGGCAAGATAGACGAACAGCTTCCACGCCGAACCCGGCTGGCGCACGGCGTTGACCGCGCGATTGTAGTTCGAGGTGACATAATCGGTGCCGCCGACCATGGCGAGCACCGCGCCATCGCGATCCAGCGAGACCAGCGCGCCCTGCGCGCCCTTCGGCGCAAAGCCCGCAATGGCGCTGGTGGCGGCGCGCTGCATGACCGGATCGAGCGTGGTCCACACCTCGATCGGCTGATCGTTCTCCGGCAGGATCAGGTCAAGCTGCGGCAAGGCCCAGTCGGTGAAATAGCGCGCCGAGTTCTGTCCGGCGCGATCCTCGACCATCTTCACTGCCTTGAGATCGACCGCCTGCGCTTCCTGCGCACTGACATAGCCGTTCTCCTGCATCGTCTGGAGCACCACACCGGCCCGGCCCACCGCGGCTTCGGCATCGGCCGTGGGCGAATAGCGCGAGGGCGCCTTGACCAGACCGGCGATGATCGCCGCTTCGGGCAGGGTGATCTCCTCGCCCGAATGGCCGAAGAACTTGCGCGCGGCACTGTCGATGCCATAGGCCCCGCCGCCGAAATAGACCTTGTTGAGATAGAGTTCGAGGATCTGGTCCTTCGAGAACTTCTGCTCAAGCGCCAGCGCCAGCACCCATTCGCGCGCCTTGCGGCCGAAGGTCTTGGTATTGTTGAGGAAGATGTTGCGTGCAAGCTGCTGGGTAATGGTCGAGCCGCCCTGCTTCCACGTGCCGCTTTCCACCCGCACCATGAGCGAGCGTATGATCCCGATGGGATCGACACCCCAGTGGCTGCGATAGCGCCGGTCCTCGACCGAGACCATGGCATCCTTCATCACCTGCGGAATGCGCTCGTATGGCACCCACTTGCCGTAGCTTGGGCCAAGGGTCACGAGTTCGGAACCATCGGCCGCGCGCACCACGATCATCTGCCCGGTCTGGCTCGATTTCAGTTCGCCATAGCCTGGCAGCGACCGCACCGTGACCGCAACCGCAATCGCCAGCGCAATCGCGCCGAGCAGGGCAAAGCCCACGCCCCATGCGATGAGGCGGCGCAAGAATCGTCCCAAGGCTGAACCACCGCGCGCGGGCTTCGGCTCGGACCTGCCGCCATCCCGGCGGCCGGGCATGTCCCGTCTGGCCATCAGATTCTGAGTGCTTCCCTCATTATGCGCCTGCCACCATCCTGCGCCCGCCACCTCTGGGACGCGGCCGCTTTCGTGCAGCGCTTTGCATAGGACAATCGTAACGCAGGGTTAACCGCAAATCGCGAGGCCGCGATCCGCGCCCGGCTCAGCCCTCATCATCGGGCGTGAAGGCCAGCGATGCGCTGTTGATGCAGTAGCGCAGCCCCGTGGGGCGCGGGCCATCGGGAAAGACGTGGCCCAGATGGCCGTCGCAGCGCGCACAGCGCACCTCGGTGCGGACCATGCCGTGCGAGACATCGGTATGCTCGTCCACCGCGGACGGATCGACCGGCGCATAGAAGCTGGGCCATCCCGACCCGCTGTCATACTTGGTGTCCGATGTGAACAGGGGCGCCCCGCAGCCCGCACAGGCATAATCGCCAGCCGCCTTGTTGCGTTCATAGGCACCGGTAAAGGCGCGCTCGGTCCCGCCCTGGCGCAGGATATGATACTGTTCGGGCGAAAGACGCTCGCGCCATTCGGCGTCGGTCAGGTTCAGCTTGTCGGACATGGCGGGATCTCCTTCTGCGCGCGGGATATGGGAAATCGCAGGCGTGCGCTCAATAGTGCGATCGGGCTTCGGGCTTTGCCAGATCATAGCAATGGTCGATGTCATAACGCTCTGCCGCATCGGGCGCGCGGGCAAGCTCGGCGTCCAGCGCCTCGCGTGCCTTGGCAAGTTCGCGATCGGCGGCCCCGCCGCCGGCGCCCGTCGCCGTTACCGCAGCGCGCGCCCGCGCGGCCAGCACCGAAGCCAGCGTCCTGAGATCGCGCACCGGCGGGCTGAGGCCATCGCGCGCTGCGAGTTCCTTCTGGGCACGGTCAAGCAGCGCCGCGCAGAGGGCAAGACCGGGCGTGACAAGCGGCGGCACTGCCGCATCCAGCCGCGCAGTGCAGGCAGGCGCGAGCGCGGCAAGCGCGCCATCGGGATCATCGGCCTGCTGGAGCGTCTGAACTTCGGCGACCATGAGATCGCGCACTGCCTCGCGCGAAAGGCCGGTCGTGTGCATCACCCGCTCGCCCGTGTCGGCAAAGAACGTCTTGCCGCGCCGCGCCAGCGCTGGCCAGCCTGCCGGGCCTTCGCCATCGGCCTGTTGCAGGGCAACGATGGCGAAGGCCGCCGAACAGCGCAGATCGAAGCGCTCGGCGGCGTCAGGCGTGGCGGACGGCCCCGCGCGTGCGGTGCGCGCCAAGGCTGGCACAGTCCCATTGAGGGCAAGCGCCGCAATGGCAAGGCTTGCCGCAATGGCGCGAAAGCGATCTGGAACGCAGGCGGGCATGGCCATGGCTCTTGCCGCAAAAAAGGGGCCGCGAACAGCCGTTGCGTTCGCGGCCCTTTGCCGAAGCGCCCGATGAGGATCTGCCATGGCCCTTCGGTCAGGAAAAGCGCGCCCGGCAGGGTAGGGGGTGGACGCGCGCTGGAGTGCAGCTTCGGGATATGCGGTTCAGCCCTGCGCCGCTTCGTTGCAGCGGGCCAGGTCATCGGCGGCAAGCTCGCCCTGCGGCGTGGCGAACCGGGCGACCGGGCCAACCTTCTGGGCAAGACGGGCGCAGACGATCACGGGGCGCGAAGTATCACGCGGCGCGGAGCATTCAGCGCCGTCACACTTCCACAGCAGGCCCTTCTGGACCAACTTCTGGGTGCCGTCCACCGGACGGCTGAGCGTTGCCGAGTAGAACGGACCACCGGCCGCACGCACCGGCGCGGCAGTGATCGCGAAGCTGGCGGCAGTGCCGACCAGCGCAAGCACGGCGGGAACAAGCTGGCGCAGGGCGCCACGGTTCTGGGCATCAAGCATCGTGTTTCCCCTGAAAAAGAAGGTGCAGGGCCACGGAAACGAGCGGGATCTGGAGAGGATGCTATTTCCGTTGCGAATCGCTACTTAACAATATAGGTTTCAGGTTGCAACTAGAAACTTAAATAGCCCCCCGCGATGCGCTATGACGAGGACGACATGGAAAAGCCCCGACAGCATTCCCTGCACGAGCCCCCTCTGCACGAGCCCCCTCTGCACGAACCTCTGTGCGAGATCGCGCAGTGCGGCCTGCCCCTCGCGCTTGAAGCCATGGGCGAGCGCTGGTCGTTCATGATCCTGCGCGCCGCCTTCAACGGCATCCGGCACTTCGAGGATTTCCTGGAAGCGCTCGGCATCGCGCGAAACATCCTTTCCAACCGGCTGTCAAGGCTGGTCGAAGCCGGTATCCTGAAACGTGAGCATTGCGCCGATGACAGACGGCGCATCGAATACCGCCTCACGCCCAAGGGGCTGGATCTCCTGCCCGCCATGCTGGCCCTGCGCCAGTGGGGCGAGAAATGGCAGCTTGGTGTTCCGGCCAATCCGGTGCTGTGCGACGCGCGCGATGGCCGGCCGATCGCACCGATCACAATTCATGCGCATGATGGCCGGGCGCTTTCCCCTGCCGACCTGACCTGGCGTGACCGCGCCGAAATCGAAACCGAAGCCGTTCGCGCGCCTCTGCGTCAGGTGCCCTGAAGCCATCCGCCCCCAACAAAGAGGCCGCCGACATTGCGGCGACCTGTGGGAGTTTGGCCCGGACGGGGACTGGTCGTCCGGGCGGAAAAATCCGCGCCCGCAGATCAGCGCGTGGCGAGTTCGAGCTGAACGGCGCGGGACTTGGCTTTGCGCGCATCGGCCATCGCCTTCACGTAGCACTGCCGGGCCGCTTCGAAGTCTCCCGAACGAATATCCAGCGCCCTGAAGCCGCAAACATCGCGCGCAGCATTGCGCAGACGGCTGTCGAGCCGGGCCTGTCCCTCGCTGGTGCTCAGGTCAAGATCGCCGTAACCCACCACGCGGGTCTCGGCGAAGGCGGGCTGGCTTGCGGCAAGGGCAAGGGCTGCGGCGATGATGGTCTGCTTGAACATGCTTGTTTCCTTTCAGCCTGTCTGGCCGGGGAAACGCGGGTTCCTGCGTCTGCCGGCCTGGGGATCATCACGATGACCGGAACCACCCGTGCGGGGGGCAAGGTATTGGGGAGATGCCATTTTTCCGGGCCGTCCCGATCACCGCGTGCCCTCTTCATAGGCGCAGTATGCCGCGTCGCGCCCGTCCGGCTCGACCGGGGATCGCCGCCTGCCGACAAAGCGCGGCCCTGCCCGACCAAGCGCAGATACCGCTCCACCAACCGCTTGTGCGCGCATCCGCGCACCTGTTGCGCAGGCAATGACGGGACATGTGACAAGCCCGCCCGGTTTCCATAAGCTGCCGCCTGCACATGGCGATTCTCATCACCTTCCTGCTTGGCATCGGCAACTTCGCGCTTCAGCGCGCGGTGATGGACAGCGGACACCCGCTGATCGGGCGGATGCCCTGGTTCATCCATGCGCTGGGCGGCCGGTTCACGCTGGTGGTCGAGTTCCTGCTGCTCGTGGCCGCGCTGCTCTTCGCGGCCGAAGGCAGTGTTGGCGGCCCCATCGCCTACGTCATCTATTCGGTGCTCAACAGCTTCTCGGCCTGGCTGATCCTGACCGACCGGGTTTGACCGGCAACGCCGGAGACTTGACCCGCGCGGCGCCAGCGCCGATCACGCACGCACCATGACGCGCCGCCCGATCCGCATCTTTCACGTCAGCGACATCCACTTCGGCCTTGAAGACCGCCGCGCGCTCGACTGGGTGACCGAGCGCATCGCCCGCGAAAGGCCCGACGCCGTGGCGATCACCGGCGATCTCACCATGCGCGCCCGCCACCGCGAGTTCGCCGCGGCCTGCGCATGGATCAAGGCGCTGGGCGTTCCCGTCACGGTCGAAGTGGGCAATCACGATCTGCCCTATTTCAATCTGGTCGAGCGCTTCACCGATCCCTACCGCCGCTTCCGCGCCATCCGCTCGATGGTGGAACGCGAGATCGATCTGCCGGGCCTTGCCATCGTGCCGCTGAAAACCACCGCGCGCGCGCAGCTTCGCCTCAACTGGTCGAAGGGCAATGTTTCGCGGGCTGCCCTTGGCGAGACGCTGGCCGCGCTCGATGCCCTGCCCTGCGGCACCCGCGCGATCGTTGCCTGCCATCATCCGCTGGTAGAGGCCGGAACGCGCGGCAAGGCACTGACACGGGGCGGCAATCGCGCGCTGGCGGCCCTTGCCAGCCGCAATGTGCTCGCGGTCATTTCGGGCCACGTTCACGATGCCTTCGATCTGATCCACCCCACGGCGAACGGTCCGGTGCGCATGATCGGCGCAGGCACGCTCAGCCAGCGCGTCCGCTCAACCCCGCCCGGCTTCAACGAACTGACGCTGGAAGCCGGTCGGCTCACCGTGCGCGTGCGCAACATGGCGCATGTCCCCACGCGCGACATGATGATCGAGGACGTGCCCGAAAACGCCCTGCCGCCGCGCGAACCGGGCGATCCGGTCGCCCCCGTCCATGCCGTCCCGGCCATCGATCCGCCAGTGCATTGATCCTCAGGTGCGCACAGCCATGATCTGCAAGACATCACCCCTCGCCAGCACCTCCAGCAGCCGGTCGATGTTCGGATGCGCGCCGGGGCGCGCCCTTGCATCGGCGACATGTTCGCCGAACACGGCCAGCCCGTGCTCTGCCGCCCTTGCATCGAGCGCCCCGAAGCACAGCATGAGATAGTGATAGACCGCAAGCGAACCCTGCTTGCCCGGTTCGTTGGGTATGCTCGCCACCACTGCGCCTGCCTGGTCGACAAGGTCGATCCGCGCCAGACCGGCAATGGACGGCAATCGCGCCAGGTTGTCCCTGAACGATGCGCCCGGCTCGATCGTATCCATGAGACTCATCCCACCCCCATGTTGTCGATCAGGCGCGCCGCGCCGATGCGGGCGGCCACCAGCAGGCGCGCCCTGCGGCCGCCAAGCACCGTCAGTTCCTCCAGCGTGGCGGCATCGCGCAGGTCGGCATAATCGATGGCGCTGAAGCCTGCCGCCAGCACTTCGGCCCGCAGCGCGGCAAGGCTCTGCGCCACGTCCGCCCCGCCTTCGATCGCGGCAATCGCCCTTCGCATCGCGGCGGAAAGCCCGGCCGCGCGCTCCCGCTCGTCGGCGGTGAGATACTGGTTGCGGCTGCTCATGGCGAGGCCGCTGGCCTCGCGCACGGTGGCAACGCCGACGATGCTGTCGACATGGGGCTGGGTCAGGTCCAGATCGCGCGCCATGCGGCGGATCACGGCAAGCTGCTGCCAGTCCTTCTCGCCAAACAGCGCCACATCGGGCCGCACCTGGTTGAACAGCTTGCACACCACCGTGGCCACGCCATCGAAATGACCCGGCCGGGCAGCACCGCAGGCCACCTCGCTCACGCCTGAAACGCTGATGTTGGTGGCATAGCCCTGGGGATACATCTGATCCACCGTGGGCGCCCAGAGGATTGCCACCCCTTCCGCCTCAAGCAAGGCCGCATCGGCGGCAAGGCGGCGCGGATAGGCATCGAGATCCTCGTTCGGGCCGAACTGGCGCGGATTGACGAAGATCGAGGCCACCACATGATCGGCCCGCGCCCGCGCTTCGCGCACCAGCGTCAGGTGGCCTTCATGCAGCGCGCCCATGGTAGGGACCAGCGCCACGGTTTTTCCCCCGTTTTTGAGCGCATCCACTGCCTTGCGCAGGTCTTCCAGGCGGTTGATCGTTTGCACCTTGGCACCCACTCCACTAAGTCGGAACGCAGGGGCGATAGGGGCGCGGATGGTCTCCCGCAAGCCCGTCCGCCCGCCAACCCGTCCGACCGCAACAGAACAGAGAGTAAGCACCCTTGTCCACCGGCCCGCATCGCATCGTCTTCGCCAATGAAAAGGGCGGCACCGGCAAGTCCACCACGGCGGTCCATGTCGCCGTGGCGCTGGCCTATCAGGGCGCGCGCGTCGCCACGGTCGATCTCGATGCCCGCCAGCGCACCATGCACCGCTATCTTGAAAACCGCGCCGAAACCATGCGCCGCCGCGAGATCGCGCTGCCCACCGCCAGCTTCGAGGTCTATGCCGGAGACAGCACCGAAGAGCTTGACGCCGTCACTGCGCGGCTGGCCGAAACCTACGATTTCCTCATCTTCGACACGCCCGGCCGCGATGATCCGCTGGCCCGCCATGTTGCCACCCGCGCCGACACGCTCGTCACCCCGCTGAACGACAGCTTCGTCGATTTCGACCTGATCGGACAGGTCGATGCCGAAACCTTCAAGGTGCGCCGCCTGTCCTTCTACGCCGAACTGATCTGGGAAGCGCGCAAGAAGCGGGCCATGGCCACCATTCAGGAACAGCGCCGCGAGATGGACTGGGTCGTGGTGCGCAATCGCACCGGCTATACCGAAGCGCGCAACCAGCGCCGCATCGATCAGGCACTGACCGAACTGTCCCGGCGCGTGGGTTTTCGCGTCGCCAGCGGGCTGTCCGAGCGCGTGATCTACCGCGAACTGTTTCCTTCGGGGCTGACCCTGCTCGACAAGGGGCACCTTGGCGAACTGGGCACCAGCCACCTTGTCGCCCGGCAGGAACTGCGCACGCTGGTGGCCGGGCTGAACCTGCCCAAGGTGGCGCCCGAACTGCCGCTGGAAAGCGCGGCCTGATGGTCAAGCTGCTCACGCTTGCGCTTCTGGCCAGCCTTGCCTGCAAGCTGCTGGCCGGGCGCTGGCCGTGGGAACTGCTGCAAGGCGATCCGCGCGCCCGCAGCGAGGCCAGGGCACGCAGCCTGCTGGGCCTTGGCGCCGATGCCGGATATGACGAAGTGATCGAGGCGCACCGCCGCCTGATCCAGAAAGTCCATCCCGATCGCGGGGGCAGCAACGAAGCCGTCCACGAAGCCAATGCCGCGCGCGATCTGCTGCTGGCGCGCCTTTCCGCCCGCGCCGCCCCAGAGCGGCGCAGTTGACCGGCACGCCCGAACCGCCGCGCTCCTGCCCGTAACGCCTGCAATGCGCCATCGCTTCCATCCCTCGATCCTGCGCGAATACGACATCCGCGGCACGGTGGGCACAACGCTTGGCCCGGACGATGCGCGCGCCGTGGGCCGCAGCTTCGGCACCGTCGTGCGCCGCCGGGGCGGCAGCCGCGTGGCAGTGGGCTATGATGGCCGGATCAGTTCGCCCATGCTGGAGACTGCGCTGGTCGACGGCATCACCGCCAGCGGGGTTGACGTGGTGCGCATCGGCCTGGGACCAAGCCCGATGCTCTATTTCGCGGCGACGCCCGCCGCGCGCGCCCTAACCCCAGAGGTGCAGGGCGGCATTCACGTAACCGGCAGCCACAATCCCCCCGATCACAATGGCTTCAAGATGATACTTGAAGGGGCGCCGTTCTTCGGTGCCGACATAATCGATCTGGGGCGCATCGCCGATGAAGGCGCTTTTGCCAGCGGCAACGGCCGCGTGGTCGAAGCCGAGGCGCATGGCGGCCGCATCATCGATGCCTATGTCGAATGCCTGCTCGGCGCGCTCGGCGGGATCGACCGGGACGCACTGGAGCGCCTGCGCATCGGCTGGGATGCCGGAAACGGCGCGGCTGGCCCCGTCATCGCGGCGCTCACTGCCCGGATGCCCGGACACCATGTTCTCCTGCATGCGAACGTGGACGGCCATTTTCCCAACCATCATCCTGATCCATCGGTCGAGGAAAACCTCGCCGATCTGCGGGCCGCTGTCGTGCAGGGAAACCTCGACTTCGGACTGGCATTCGACGGGGATGGAGACCGGATCGGCGCGGTCGATGCCGAGGGGCGCATTCTCTGGGCCGATCACCTGCTGGCAATCTATGCGCAGGACGTGCTCGATGCGCACCCGCAAGCCACGATTATCGCGGATGTGAAGGCCAGTTCCACCCTGTTCGAGCGCATTGCCGAACTCGGCGGCATCCCGCTGATGTGGAAAACCGGGCACGCGCCGATAAAGTCCAAAATGAAGGAGATTGGTGCGCCGCTGGCCGGGGAAATGAGCGGCCACATGTTCTTTGCCGATCGCTATTTCGGTTATGACGACGCGCTTTACGCAGCAGTGCGGCTCATCGCTGCCACGGTCCGATCCGGAACAACCCTTGGCGCCATGCGCGATGCCCTGCCGCAGCGTATGGCCACGCCCGAACTGCGCTTTGCCGTGGACGAGGCGCGCAGGTTTGCCGCCGTCGACGAGGTGGCCCGCGCGCTCGTGGCCGAGGGAATCGGTTTCAACGCCACCGATGGCGTGCGGGTCGACACGCCGGAAGGCTGGTGGCTGCTGCGCGCCTCGAACACGCAGGACATGCTGGTGGTCCGCGCCGAAAGCACCACCGCCGAAGGTCTTGCCCGGCTGCTGGCAGAAGTCGATGCGCGCCTTGCCGCCGTCGGCATCAGCCGCGCATGAAGGTGCCGCGAAGAACCGGACCGGGGTGAAAGCGCGCTTTGCGCTTGCCAAGCCCGCCAGCGCTGCCCCATCACCCCCGCAAAGGCGAAGGCACGGAACAGCGGATGCTCATCGGGATCGATCTGGGAACCACCAACAGTGCGGTGGCCCTGTGGCGGAACGGCGATACCGGGGGCGAGGCGCAGCTCGTGCCCAATGCGCTGGGCGCGCTGCTCACGCCGTCTGCGGTCTCGGTCCTGCCCGATGGCACCACGCTGGTGGGCGCTGCCGCGCTTGAACGCATGGCAATGAAGGATGGCGCCACCGCCACCAGCTTCAAGCGCCTCATGGGCACCGACCGCAAGCTGCGCCTTGGCCGCAAGACCTTTTCGGCCGAGGAACTTTCCGCGCTGGTGCTGATGTCCCTATGCGACGACGTGGAGGCCCACACCGGAACCCGCCCGACCGAGGCCGTCATCACCGTTCCGGCCTATTTCAACGACCGGCAGCGCAAGGCCACGCGCCGTGCGGGCGAACTGGCGGGCCTTGCCGTGCGCCGCCTCATCAACGAACCCACCGCCGCCGCGCTTGCCTTCGGCCTTGCCGACAAGGCCGAGCGCGAGCCGTTTCTGGTCTTCGATCTGGGCGGCGGCACCTTCGATGTGTCGATCGTCGAGATGTTCGAGGGCATTGTCGAAGTGCGCGCCTCTGCCGGAGACAACCGGCTGGGCGGCGATGATTTCAACCTTGCCCTTGCCACCGCCGTCAGGGGCAGGCTCGATCCCGATGGCCTGCTTTCGAAGATCGACGAGCGCCGCGCCGAGGCCTTGCTGCTTCAGGCGGCCGAACGGACGAAACGCCGCCTGAGCGAGGCGCCGGAGGCCGAGTTCGCCCTGACCATCGATGGCCAGCGCCTGTCTGCCACGGTCACGGCCAGCGCGTTCGAGGCGCAGGCCGAAGCGCTGGTCAAGCGGCTGCGCGATCCGGTGGTGCGGGCCCTGCGCGACAGTCAGATCGATGCCGCATCGCTCAGCGAAGTGGTGCTGGTGGGCGGGGCCACGCGAATGCCGCTGGTGCGCAAGGCAATCACCCGCCTGTTCGGGCGCTTTCCCGATACCTCCGTCCATCCCGATCATGCCGTGGCGCTGGGCGCGGCCATACAGGGCGGTCTCATCGCGCGCGACGGCGGGCTTGAGGAAATCCGCATAACCGATGTCTGCCCCTTCACCCTCGGCATCGAAACCGCCGATCGTTCGGCGCGCGGCGCGATCCAGCAGGGCCTTTTTTCGCCGATCATCGAACGCAACACCCCCGTTCCCGTCAGCCGTTCGGGCGAGTTCAGCACGATGGGCGACAACCAGAAGCAGATCGAGGTCAAGATCTATCAGGGCGAAGCGCGCGAGGTTTCGGGCAATGTCTTTCTGGGCCAGCTCAAGGTGCCGGTGCCGCCGCGCCCGGCGGGCGAAGTGTTCATCGATGTGCGCTTCTCCTATGACAGTTCGGGCCTGCTCGAAGTGGATGTCGAGGTTCCGCTGACCGGGGCGAAGCACAACCTCGTCATCATCGACGAGGAGGACCGCAAGGCCGCTGGCGATCTGGAGGCGCGGCGCAAGGCGCTGGCCGCGCTCAAGCATCACCCGCGCGAAGAGGCCGGAAACCAGATGCTGCTGGCCCGTGCCGAGCGCTGCTACGAGGAGTTTCTGGGCGATGTCCGGGCCGTGGTGGGCGATCATGCCCGCCTGTTCGTTGCCGCGCTCGACAGCCAGGACCCGCGCCGCATCAGCGATGCCGCCGCCGATCTCGCCCGCCTGCTCGACATGATCGAGGCAAGTCCGCCGCTATGACCCCGGCTCAGGCATGGCAGGTTCTGGAACTTGCCGAAACCCGCGATGCCTCGGCCATCCGGCGCGCCTATGCCGCGCGGCTCAAGGCCATGGACATCGACCGCGATGTCGAAGGCTATGCCCGCCTGCGGCAGGCCCGCGATGCGGCTCTGAACTGGGCGAGACGCGCCGCGTCTGCCGAAGCCGCCGGGGCCGCAACCGCGCTCCCCGACTCGCCGGAACCGCCAGCGCCGTCCGATCAGGAACGTCTGCCCGCCGGCTGGCTCTATGGCGCGCCGTCGGTGGAAGACCCGCAGGTTTCGGGCAAGGCGGAACCGGGGCTGACGACGCGCCTGCCTTCAGGCGGCCCGGAAGAAGCGCCACGGCTCGACGTGACCGGCGGCGTCGCTGCGGCGCAGGCACCCGCCGAACGGGCCATTGCCGTCGGGCCTGATCCTTTCGCTCGGCCGGTGCTGCTGGGCCTTGAAAGCCCGCCCGATGCGGTCATGCCGGCATGGGCGCACGAACAGGCGCTCTACCGGCTCCTTCTCACCGATCTGCCCGGCGGCAGCGACGAAAAGGCCGATCTTCCCCCGCTTGAAGCATGGCAGGAAGCCATGGCGCTGGGCCACCTCAAGGCCGTGCTGCACACTGCCGAAACCGCCAGCGTCAGCGCCTTCGACGAGATCGAGAACTGGCTTGCCAACCTGCTCTGGGATGCCTGGCCGCGCTCCGCCCCGCTGCTGGAACCGGCCGCCGCCGTGTTCGGCTGGGAGCAGGAGCGCGGCCAGATTTCGGAACGCCCGGCCATCGCTTTCCTCAACGCGCGCCTGCGGGGCCTGCGCTTCCGCGAGAAGGTGCAGGATCCCGCCCACCCCCTGCACAAGGCATGGAAGGAACTGACCACGCCTGCCCAGCAGGGCAGCCGCCGGGGCTGGTTCGTCAAGCGCGCCGATGTCGAACAGCTTCTCGATGGCGTGCGCCGCCATTTCCCTGAAATCGAGCGCCACTTCGACCCGTGGCGCGTCGCCCTGTGGGACAGGCAGGGCGACGACAGTGGCGGGCAGGGCTGGTTCAGCAAGGGCCGCCTTGCCATCTTCGCGGTCATCTTCATCGTGCAGATCATCCGCATGGCGATGGACGCAGGCGGCAGCAACGACCGGCGCGACGCCCCCGTCCCCCCTGCGCTGTCGGCCAGCGAAGCCGCGCAGGACCGCGAGGTGATAGGCCGCGCCATCAGGCAGGTGTTCGGCCCCGAAATAACGCTCGAAGGGCTGCAATCGCTCCAGCCTGATCTCGCCGCCCTGTTCAGCGCCAACCGCACCGTGGCCCGCTCTGCCGGAGAGGACGATGCTGCCTATGCCGCCAAGGTCCATGATCTTGTGCGCGAGAGGATGCTCGCCACCGCTCTTGCCGAAAAGGGCCCGTTGCTCGCCGATGTGCAGCGCCTGCGCGCGAGGCTGCTGGAAGCGGCGCAGAAGCTGGGACCGGCCGAGTGCATGGCCTTCATCCGCACCCGGCGGCTTGACCGGCGGGCCGAGGTCGCGCCCGCCATCCTCGCGGCCGAACGCAAGCTTGCGGTGAAGATGCTCGATGCCCGCCAGCTAGGTCCGCCTGTGCGCCAGCCCCCGGCGCGGGCCAGCATTCCGGGCGAACTGGTGGACAGGGTCATTGCCGCCACCGGCATTCCGGACAGGCGCGTGCGCGCGGCCATGGGCGGCAAGGGGCCGGATGCAGACCAGTGCGCCGTCACCATTGCCCTGATCGAACAGACGCTGGCATGGAAAGGCCCCGCAGCCGGGCGCGACGCCATCCTTTCGGTCCTGTGATGCCGGATCGGCGCATGACCCTGCCCGCCGTCATTGCCGGATGGTTTGCTGCCCGCGGCTGGCGCGTGCGGCGCCACCAGACCGAGATGCTGGATGCGGCCCGCCATGGCCAGCATGCCTTGCTGGTGGCCGATACCGGCGCGGGCAAGACGCTGGCGGGATTCCTGCCGACCCTGGCCGATTTCGCGCAAGGCCCGCCCCCCGGCGATGGCCTCCACACGCTCTATGTCTCGCCCCTGAAGGCGCTGGCACACGATGTGCAGCGCAACCTGCTGGCCCCGATCGAAGAGATCGGCCTGCCCATCCGCGTGGAAACGCGCAGCGGCGATACGCCGTCCGATCGCAAGGCCCGCCAGCGCGCAAGGCCGCCGCAGATCCTGCTGACCACGCCCGAATCGCTCTCGCTGCTGCTGAGCTACCCCGATGCCGCAACGATGTTCGGCGGGTTGAAGCGCGTCATCGTCGATGAAGTGCACGCCTTCGCTGCGGGCAAGCGCGGTGATCTGCTGGCGCTCTCGCTTGCCCGGCTGCAAGCCATTGCGCCCGCAATGCGCAGGACGGCGCTTTCAGCGACGGTTGCCGATCCGCAGGATTTCCGGGCGTGGCTCGCGCCCGATGGCGATGCCGATGGCGTGCGGCTGGTCGAAGGCGAGCCGGGCGCAAGGCCGGACCTTGCCATCCTCCACCCGCAGGACCAGCGCGTGCCGTGGGGCGGCCACGCCGCCGCCTGGGCCGTGCCCCAGCTCTACGAGGAAATCCGCCGCAACCGCACCACGCTCGTCTTCACCAACACGCGGTTTCTGGCCGAATACATCTTCCAGTGCCTGTGGGACGTGAACGAGGACAACCTGCCCATCGGCATTCACCACGGCTCGCTTTCCAGGGAGGCACGGCGCAAGGTGGAAGGCGCCATGGCGCGCGGCGAACTGCGCGCGCTGGTCTGCACCGCCAGCCTCGATCTGGGGGTGGACTGGGGCGATGTCGATCTGGTGGTGCAGATGGGCGCGCCCAAAGGCTCCTCGCGCCTGCTCCAGCGCATCGGGCGCGCCAATCACCGGCTCGATTGTCCCAGCCGCGCGCTGCTGGCGCCGGGCAACCGGTTCGAGTTTCTCGAAGCCTTCGCCGCGCAGGAGGCCGTCCACCAGGGACGCCGCGATGGCGAACCCTTCCGCGCGGGCGGGCTGGACGTGCTGGCGCAGCATGTCATGGCCTGCGCCTGTGCGGGACCGTTCGATGAAGCCGCGCTGCTGGCCGAGGTGCGCTCGGCGGCGCCCTACCGGTGGGTGGACGCGGCGCAGTGGGCGCGCGTGCTCGATTTCGTGGCGACCGGCGGCTATGCCCTGCGCGCCTATGACCGGTTCCGGCGGATCGTGCGCGATGCGAACGGCACCTGGCGGCTGACCCATCCCGAACATGCCGCCCGCCACCGCCTCAACGCCGGGATCATCGTCGATTCCGAAATGCTTGAGGTGCGCTTCCGGAATGGCCGCTCGCTCGGCAAGGTCGAGGAAAGCTTCGGCGCCACGCTCTCGCCGGGCGATACCATCCGCTTTGCCGGCATGGACCTTGAGGTCGAAGGGGTGCGCGACCTTGAACTGATCGTGCGCGCGGCGAAAAAGCCCGGCCAGATTCCCAGCTACATGGGCGCGCGCCTGCCGCTCACCACCCATCTGGCCGACCGGGTGCGCGCGCTCATCGCCGACCGCGCGGGCTGGGCGCGCTTTCCCGATGATGTGCGCGAATGGCTGGAAATGCAGGACTGGCGCAGCCGCCTGCCCGGCCCCGGCATGCTGCTGGCGGAAAGCTTTCCCCACCGCGACCGGCACTATACCGTCTATTACACCTTCGAGGGCTGGAACGCGAACCAGTCGCTGGGAATGCTCATCACCCGCCGCATGAACGAACGCGGCCTGATGCCCATGGGCTTCGTCGCCAGCGACTATGCGCTGGGCGTGTGGAGCGCGCGGCCCGCAGGCAATCCCGCGCCGCTGCTCTCGCCCGACATCCTCTCGCACGAGTTCGTCGAATGGGTCCAGGAATCGCACCTCCTGCGCCGCGCCTTCCGCGAGGTGGCGGTCATCTCCGGACTGGTCGAGCGCCAGCATCCCGGCAAGCGCAAGTCGGGCAAACAGGTCACGTTCTCCACCGATCTCATCTATGACGTGCTGCGCCGCTACGAACCCGATCACCTGCTGATCGAGGCCGCATGGGCCGATGCCCGCGCACGGATGACCGATGTGGGCCGCCTTGGCGATCTGCTCGACCGCGCGCAGGGCCAGCTCGTCCATGTCCAGCTTGATCGGGTCAGCCCGCTGGCCGTGCCGGTGCTGGTCATGATCGGGCGCGAGGCAACGCCGCAGGGCGATGTGGACGATGCGCTTCTGGCCGAAGCGGAAAGCCTTGCCGCCGCTGCCATGCGGCCGGATTAGCGCTGCGCCTCTCAGCCGTAATGCGCGGCCAGCAGGTCCACCGCCCTGGCCAGCTCTCCGTCGAGATAGCCCAGCAGCTTGTGCCAGTCATGCGCGCCGCCCAGTTCGCCCGGCCCGTCGGACACGCCGCGCAGCCCCACCAGCGGCACACCGAACGTGCGCGCGGCGCGGGCCACGGCATATGTCTCCATGTCCACCATGTCTGCGCTCACCCGGTCCCATGCCGCGCCGCTCACCACATCGCCCCCGCTGGAAAGCGTCGCCACGGGCAGATCGAGCGGACATTCCAGCGGCAGGTCCACCGGCTCGTCGAGATAGGGGACCACGCCGGGCGCGATGCCCAGCGGCGAGGCGTCGATATCGCGCCACGATACGCTGCCGATCTGGTGGACCGATCCCAGCGCGCAGCGCCGCGATCCGGCAGAGCCAAGGCACACGATCACGTCGGGCAGGCGCCCGGCCGCCTCCAGCCGCGCCAGCGCAACGCCCGTGTGCAGAGCTGCTTCCACCGGGCCGATCCCCGTAATCAGCGGCGTGAAGCGGGCGCGCAGGTGCGGGCCGTATTCCGGCTCGGCAGCCATGATGAACAGCGCATTTTTCCGGCCGAGAGCGGCAAGTTCAACCATTGGCCTCAGCCTTCAGTTCATAGAGGAGATCGAGCGCCTCGCGCGGGGAAAGCGCATCGATATCAAGCCCGTTCAGCCTTTCGCGCAGGGCATCGACCTTTTCCTCGGCGGCCTCGATCGCGGCGGCAAACAGCGGCAGGTCATCCAGCCCCGCTGCCAGCCCGCCGGTGGCCGCGCGGCCCTTTTCCAGTTTTTCCAGCACCGCTTTTGCGCGCTTGATGACCAGCGCGGGCACGCCTGCCAGCCGCGCCACGGCAAGGCCATAGGATTTGTCCGCTGGCCCCTCGGCCACTTCGTGCAGCAGCACCAGATCGCCCTTCCACTCGCGCGCGCGCACATGGTGGAGCGAGAGCGCCTCGCACGTCTCGGCCAGCCGCGCGAGTTCGTGGTAATGCGTGGCAAACAGGCACCGGCTGCGGTTGATCGAATGGACCGCCTCGGCCACCGCCCATGCCAGCGCCAGACCGTCATAGGTGGATGTGCCGCGGCCCACTTCGTCAAGGATCACGAAGCTGCGTTCGCTCGCCTGGGCAAGGATCGCGGCGGTCTCCACCATCTCGACCATGAAGGTCGATCGCCCGCGCGCCAGATTGTCGGATGCACCCACGCGGCTGAACAGGCGGTCCACCAGCCCCACCGTGGCCGCCTGCGCGGGCACGAAGCCGCCCGCCTGCGCCATGAGCACGATCAGCGCGTTCTGCCGCAGGAAGGTGGACTTGCCGCCCATGTTCGGCCCGCCCACCAGCCACAGCCGGTCCTGCGGCATCAGCGCGCAGTCGTTGGCGACAAAGCGTTCGCCCTGGGCGGCCAGCGCGGCCTCCACCACCGGATGGCGCCCGCCCCGGATATCAAGGCACGGCTCGTCAACCACGCGCGGCAGCGCCCAGCCGCCTTCGGCCGCGCGTTCGGCCTGTCCAGCGGCCACGTCGATCCGGGCCAGCGCCGCGGCCGTGGCGGCAATGGCCTCTTTCGCGCGCACGGCATGGGCCACCAGATCGGCAAAGTGGGCCTCTTCCATCGCCAGTGCATGCCCGCCGCTTTCGGTGATCCGGCTCGCTTCCTCGTGCAGCGCCAGCGCATTGAAGCGCACCGCGCCCGCCATGGTCTGCCGATGGGTAAAGCCCGAATCGGGGGCCATGAGCCGGTCGGCATGGCGCGCGGGAACTTCGATGAAATAGCCCAGCACGCCGTTGTGCCTGATCTTCAGCGCGGCAATGCCCGTCTCGTCGCGGTATTTCGCTTCCAGCGCCGCAATCGCGCGGCGCGCATTGCCCGATGCGCGCCGCAGTTCGTCAAGCGCGGCATCGTATCCTTCGGCAATGAACCCGCCCTGCGCACGCTCGGTCGGCGGCAGCGGCACCAGCGCGCGCGCATAAAGATCGCACAGCGCGCCGTGCCCGGCCAGCGCGGGCAAAAGGTCGCGCAGGGGCGCGGGCAGATCGGCGCGGGCCAGCAGCAGATCGTGAAGCGCGCGTGCCTGCGTCAGGCCGTCGCGCAACTGGCCCAGATCGCGCGGAGAGCCGCGCCCTGCCACCACCCGTCCCAGCGCGCGGCCCACAGCGGGCCGCGCGCGCAGCGGCCCCCGCACATCGCCGCGCAGCAGGGGATCGTCATGCAGCCAGCTTACCACTTCCAGCCGCCGGTTGATCGCGCGCGCATCGGTCAGCGGCGCGGAGAGATCCTCGGCCAGCAGCCGCGCCCCGGCCCCGGTCACGCAGCGGTCGATCGCCTCGACCAGACTGCCGCGCCGCGTGCCCTGCGCACTGACGAGGATCTCAAGGCTGGCGCGTGTCGCCTCGTCCATGATCATGTGCGTGCCCGCATCGCGCACCACCGGCGGCAGCAGCAGCGGCAGGGTGCCGCGCCCCACATGGTCGAGATAGGCAATCAGCCCGCCCGCGGCGGCCAGCATCGCGCGGCTGAACTGGCCGAAGCCATCCAGCGCCTGAACGCCGTGCACCGCCTTCAACCGGGCCTCGCCCTCGTCGCTGGAGAAGGTGCGATTCGGGCGGAGGACGCCATCGGGGGGCGCCGCACCGCACGATGCGGGCCATGATTCGGGCACCACCACCTCGCTTGCGCCCAGCCGCGCCAGCGCTGCGCCGATCTGGTCGGGCGCGCAATCCTCCAGCTCCATCCGCCCGGTGGAAATGTCGCAGGCGGCAATCCCGATCATGCCGCGCACCTCGCACAGCGCCGCCAGCACATTGGCGCGGCGCGGCTCAAGCAGGGCCTCCTCGGTCAGCGTGCCCGCCGTCACGAAGCGCACGATGTCGCGCGCCACCAGCGCCTTGGAACCGCCGCGTTTCCTTGCTTCTTCGGGCGTTTCCACCTGTTCGGCAATGGCCACGCGGCACCCTGCGCGGATCAGGCGCGCAAGGTATCCTTCGGCCGCATGGACCGGCACTCCGCACATCGGCACGGGCACCCCGCCATGCTCGCCCCGGCTGGTGAGCGCGATGTCGAGCACTTGCGCGGCCACTCGCGCATCCTCGAAGAACAATTCGAAGAAGTCGCCCATCCGGTAGAACAGCAGACAGTCGCCAGCCTGCTCTTTCAGAGCAAGATATTGCGCCATCATCGGAGTTGGGGCATTAGACGTCACGCGACAGGGGGCTAGACCAGCCGCGCGTGTTTCTCAAACCATTGAAGCCAAATATCCGCAACTCCGCGGCCATGCTGGGGTAAACGAAGCTTGACGCAAGTCCGCCAAAGGAACTGGATCGCAGCCGCAAAGGCGCTCTGGGCGCAGGCCGGAGCCTTGCCGTGGCT
>JBKBKD010000040.1:0-23186 GCA_046294595.1 Novosphingobium sp. | reverse complement strand
CCAGCATCACGTTCATGCGCTGGCCCATGAAGTTCATGGCGAACATGCGCCCCTTCTGCCGGTAGCCGCGCTTCAGGACCGAGACGGGATCGCGGAAGAACTGCGTGATGTGGCCCAGCAGCGGCAGGCCGCCATCGAGCAGGGGGAATCCTTCAGCGCGCGGTGCCGCACTTGCCATGTCGTCTCTCCCGTTGTGCGCCGGTTGGTCCGGCGGCTCTCCACGCGGCAAAGGGTATGGACGGGCAGGGGGCGCGCAAGATTGGCGCGCTGACAGGTATCGCCCGATGATCCGCAGGGGATCATCGGGTGAACCGGCCGCCGGGTGCGGCGGCGGCAGGTGTATCAGTAAACCGCAGCCGGGTTCTTCGGGCGCGGGCTGCCCAGCATTTCGCGGTGCGAAGGCCGATCATGGCCCCGGTCGGTGATGCCCAGTTCGCGCGCGATTTCGGCCACGATCAGCGTCTGTCCCGAAAGTTCGTCGCGGTTGGGGGCCTTGTCGATCGCGTCGATCACATGGGCGGAGAACTCAGGGTTCTCGGCCATGGCGATGAAGCCCTGATACTGTTCGGGGTTGGTCTGCGCGGCAATCTGCGCGCGTTCGGTAAGCTGCGGACCAAGCCAGAGCGAGACGGCGATGACCCCGGTGCCGCGGAAATCGTGCTCCATGTCGTGGGCCAGCTTGTCCAGCCCGGCCTTCTGCGCGCCATAGGCAGGCCCGTGCATGTAGCACGATGCGCCGAACGAGGAGGTCATGGCGATCACGCCGGAGCCTTGGGGCACCATGATCCTGGCCGCGTGCCAGCTTGCCACGTAGGCGCTGCGCAGGCCGACATCGAGGATCTTCTGCGCATCCAGCTCCTTTTCCCAGAACGGCGCCTTCTCGATCAACTGGTGGTGCATGTAGGCGGCATTGTTGACCAGCACATCGAGCCGGCCCTGTTCGGCCACGATCTGTTCGAACAGGCGGGCAACCGAGGCATCATCGGCATGGTCGCACACCACGGGAATGCCCTTGCCGCCCAGTTCGGTCACTTTCTGCGCGGTTTCGGCCACCGTGCCGGGCAGGACGGTGCCGTCCCAGCCCCTGGCATCGCCGGGGGTGACGGTGCGCCCCGTGACATAGACGGTATAGCCCAGTTCGCCGAAGCCGCGGGCAATGCCTGCGCCCGCGCCGCGGCTGGCGCCCGTGACAAGGGCAACCTTCGGCCCGGTTGCTGCTGGATGACTGGTCATGCGTGGTCCTTTGCCTGCGGTGGGCCTTCCGGCGCCGGAGCATCGAAGAAGGCGTAATCGTATTGCGATGTGGGGATGATGTCGTTGCGGGTGAAATCGAGGAAGGCGTGGCAGCTTTCCATCATGGCATCGAGATTGGCCTTGAACTTTGCCGGATTGCCCACCGCATCGAAGAACGCTTCGGGCTGATCGAGCGCGGCGAGCGGGAAGCATTCCTCGACGAAGGCGCCATAGGCCGGGGCGCCGGGGGTGAGGGGGCGCACGATCAGGTTCTGGACATATTCGAAATTGGCCTGCGTTTCGATCGCCACGCGGGTGTGGTGGCCGTGCCAGTGTTCGATCACCGCATCGCGCGAAAGATCGGGGCGGAAGGCGATGAAGCTGGCCTGGCTCCAGCCCCAGGTGCGTGCATCCGGGGCAGGCGGGTGCGCGGTGTTGGCGATGATGGTCGATTCGCACACCAGCCATGCGGCAAACCATGCGCAGTGCGCCGCCAGCACCGCATCGATGCCTTCGCGGAACCGGGCATTGGCCGAAGGCAGCCAGAACTGCGCCACGGCGGCCTGCTGCGGGGCCTGCCATTGCTGGACCAGCGCTTCGCCCGGCGCTACGACGCTATCGCGGATGTTGAGGCGGATGGCCCGTGCCCCGGCGGCGTGGAGCGCCTGCGGCAGGCTGCTGAGCAGGCGCGCGCCATAGTCCTCGCGAGGCTCGTGCGGCGGCGCCCACAGGGCGGCAATGATCTTCTCCATGGTGCTGCCTCTCCCGCAGGGCTGACGGATATTGGACTTATTCGTAGAATCCTTGAACCTATTCTACGCATGGAGTTGACATGAGCGCAAGTATGGCCAAATTTTGCGTCAACTGGGGAGAGGGGCTATGCGTCCCTGATGCCAGATGTCAATCACGACATCGACAGCGGCAGTGACAACGATAGGGCAGCGATGACCGGGAACTGGGACAGGCAAGTGGACGTGGTCGTCGTCGGATCGGGCGCGGGGGGGATGCTCGCCGCGCTGGTGGCGGCAAAAAACCGCGCCGAAGTGCTGATCGTGGAAAAGGACGCGCTGTGGGGCGGCACTTCGGCCACGTCGGGCGGGGGTATCTGGATTCCGGGAAGCGATCAGGCGCGGGCTGCGGGTTTCGAGGACAACCTCGATGATGCCTTCACCTATATCCGCGCGCTTTCGGCCGACAACGTGCCCGATGAGAACATCCGCGCCTATGTGGACAATGCCGCCGCCATGCTGCGTTGGGTCACGGCGAACACGCAGGTCGTCTATACCGCGCAGCCCTATCCCGATTACCATGCCGAAAATCCGGGCGGCTCGGTCACCGGCTATCGCACGCACCTGCCCGAAATGCTGGACGGCACGATCCTTGGCGAGGATCTGAAGACGCAGCGCATGCCATCGCCCGCCGCCAGCCTGTTCGGCTATCTCAACTGGACTTTCGCGGAAACCTACCAGCTCCTCTATCGCGGGCCGGGCTGGCTGGCCGGGCTGATGCGCAACATGGCCAAATACTGGCTGGACTGGCCGCTGCGCTTCACCTCGCGCAAGGACCGGCGCCTGACGCTGGGCAATGCGCTGACGGGGGGTCTGCGCGCCGCGCTGAACGCGGCGGGCGTGCCGCTGTGGCTCAAGACGCCGATGCGCGAACTGGTGCGCGAGGACGGGCGCGTTGCGGGCATCGTGGTGGAAAAGGACGGCAAGCCCCTGCGCATCGGCGCGCGAAAGGGGGTGGTGCTGGCCGCGGGCGGGTTCGACAAGAACCAGCAGATGCGCGAGGAACACGCGCCGCTTTACAACAAGGCCTGGGCATCGGGCGGGGTGACGAGCAATACCGGCGATGCCATCCGCGCAGGCCAGGCCGTGGGCGCGGGCACGATGAACCTGCATTCGGCCTGGGCCGCGCCGGTGTTCCATGTGCCCGGCGAGGATCGCGGGCGGCTGTGCACGATCGAGCGCGCGCTGCCCGGCTGCATCATGGTGAACCAGAAGGGCGAGCGTTACCTCAACGAGGCGGCATCCTATCACATCGTGGGCCAGCAGATGGCGCGGCGCGAAAGGGAGCACCGCGACGCCAGCCCAAGCTGGATGGTGTTCGATTACCGCTATCGCCACCAGTTCCCGATGGGGCCGCTGCTGCCGCTGGTGCCGGACTGGCTTCAGGCAGGCGCGGTCAGGACCATCCTGAAGAAGGGCCGCACCATTGCCGAACTGGCAGGGCAGATGGGCGTCGATCCGGCGCGGCTGGAAGCGCAGATCGCCCGGTTCAACGACCATGCCGCGCGCGGCGAGGATCCGGAGTTCGGCCGCGGGCAGGCCGCCTATGACCGGATGTATGGCGACCCGCGCAACCAGCCCAACCCGTGCCTGCGCCCGCTGACCGAAGCGCCGTTCTATGCCCTGCCGATCTATCCGGGCGATATCGGCACCAACGGGGGCCTGCGCACCAATGCGAAGGCGCAGGTGCTGGACGATGCCGGGCAGCCCATTGCCGGGCTTTATGCCGTGGGCAACAATGCCGCATCGGCCATGGGCGAAAGCTATCCCGGCGCGGGCGTGACGATCGGCCCGGCCATGACCTTCGGCTATATCGCCGCGCGCGACCTGACCGGGGCGAACGCCTGAGGCGGGGGCAGGAGGCAGGCTCCGGCCCCGCTTGCGGGCTTGCTAGGGTTCATCCGCCACGGTTCATTCGAACGGCTCTTCACCTTCCAGCTTGGTGCGGTGCATCAGGCGGCCGGAGGCAGGATCATACCATTCGGCGCGGTGCATCGTGCCGGTGTTGTCCCAGATCACCAGATCGCCCTCGCTCCATTCGTGGCTGTAGGTGAACTGGTCCTGCGTCGCCCACTCGCGCAGGCCGACGAGGATGGCGGCGCTCTCGCCGGGGGTCTTGCCGACAACCGAATGGGCGGTGTTGCCGATCACGAGCGACTTGCGGCCCGACCGGTGTGTCCAGACCAGCGGCAGTTCCTTTTCGCCGATGGCCTGATAGTTCTGCAACTTGGCGAGGCTTGGTTCGGGATCGTGGTAGAACAACGTGGCCCAAGGCGCGTGGAGCACGCGAAGATGCTCGATCTCGGCCTTGCGCTCATCGGGAAGGTCGTCCCACGCGGCATAGGTGTTGGCAAAGCCGGTGTTGCCGGTGCCCCTGGGCGAGGGTTTCTTGCACGACAGCAGCGAGGCGAGGATCGGCACGTCGTTGCGTGTGCCGTCGATGTGCCAGAAAAGCGAGCCCTTGAGGTATTCGGCGGTGGCGCCCGCCACCTTCTCGTCGACCGTGATGGGGCTGACGACTTCCTCTCCGCCGGCGCGTTCGGGGGCAAAGGTGCCCAGCGTCTTGGTGAAGGCGATCTGCTCGGCATCGGTGAAAGCGATCCGGGGAAATACCAGCACGCCACGGGCTTCGAGCAGCTTGCGGATTTCTGCGGAGAGCGCACCCGAAAGCAGCTCTTCCTTCGTGTTGAGCACACGCGCGCCGATCTTCGGCTTGATCGCTTCGGCGCGAAGGGTGACGGTTGCGGTATCGGACATGGTTCAGTTCTCCTCCCAGGCTTCGGTTCCGTCGAGGATGGTGCGGTGCATCATCCGTCCGGACGCGGGATCATAAGGCGTCGCACGGTGGAGCGAGGTGCGGTTGTCCCACATTATCGTATCCCCCAGTGTCCACCGGTGCCGGTAGCTGTAAGGCTCGCTCGTGGCGAAGGCGCGCAGGCCGTGAAGGATGCGATAGCTCTCCTTCGGTTCCTTCCCGACAACGTAGTGTGCGGTATTGCCCAGCACCATTGATTTCCGGCCCGACCGGTGCCTGCATACCAGCGGCAGTTCCGCCTCGCCCTTGGCCAGCCAGTCTTCGAGCTGCTCCATCGTCGGTTCCGGTGTGTGATAGAACTGCGAACGCCAGAGGGAATGAACCACCCTGAGGCCGTCGATCCGGTCTTTCGTTTCCTGCGGCAGGTCCGCATAGGCCGTTGCGGTATTGGCGAAATCGGTATCGCCGCCTGCGGGGGCAAGAACCTTTGCCGTCAGGATCGAGGCCCGGATCGGCACGGGGTTCATCGTGCCGTCGATGTGCCAGTAGAGCGATCCCTTGAGATACTCGGCCACTCTGGCGTTCACGCTTTCGTCAAGGCTGACCTTGAAGACTTCGCTGCCGGTAATTTCCCTTGCGCTGCCGCCCAGTGCGTTGGTGAAGGCCACCTGCTCGGCATCGGTGAAATGGATGCCCGGAAAGACCAGCACGCCGCGCTGCTCCATGAGGGCGAGGATATCTGCGGCGAGGCTGCCGTCGAGCAGCTCCTGCTTGGCGTTCAGCACCCTTGCGCCGATTCCGGGCTTGATCTCTTCGTAACGCAGGCGCGTTTCCATGCTCGTCGCCATCGCATCTCTCCTGCCGGGGTGTGCCCTTATAGCCGGTGTGGCGCGTGATTGCGCGGGCGGGCCCGATATATCGGGCGGGCGATCATCCGGTCAGTGCGACCCCATGTAGCGTCCGCCGTTGGTGGAGATCACCTGGCCGGTGATGTAGCCCGCCTCTTCCGAGGCGAGATAGGCGGCAGCGGCGGCAATGTCTTCGGGCTTGCCCACGCGGCGCATCGGAAGCTGGGCGGCAAAGGCTTCGATGTCGACCGGCGCGGCGCGCAGCATGGGCGTGTCGATGAAGCCGGGCGGGATCATGTTGAAGGTGACGCCGGTGGGCGCAAACTCAAGCGCGAGCGCCTTGGTCATCCCCACCAGCCCGCCCTTGGACGAGACGTAGTGCCCCTGCGCGGGCGAGCCTGTCTGCACCGAGGATGACGTAATGTTGATGACCCGGCCCCATCCTGCTTCCAGCATGTCGGGCAGGCATTCCTTCGTCACCAGCCACGGGCCGCGCAGGTTGATGCGGATCACCTTGTCGAACAGATCGTCGTCGGTATCGAGGAACGGGGTGAACGGTGCGATCCCCGCATTGTTCACGAGGATCGCGACGGGACCGAGTTCTGCACGGGTGCGCGCCGCAGCGGCATGGATCGCGGCCTTGTCGGCACAATCGGCCGTGATGGCGATGGCCGTTCCGCCGGCATCGCGGATCATCTGCGCCGTTTCCTCGGCTCCTGCCGGGTTGATGTCCCAGATGGCGATCCGGGCGGAATCTTCGGCAAGGCGCAGCGCGATGGCGCGCCCGATGCCCGATCCTGCCCCGGTGACGACGGCAACGCGGCCGCCCAGTGAACGTGTCATGGTGTGCATTCCTTTCCCGGCACGATGAGCCTGATCGCCCGGCAAGGTGTCAAGCGCGCGGGGGAGGGCATCGTTGCAGCGATGCACTGTTGCAGCGATGCACGGGGCGTCATCGTGGACGCGATAAGTGCCCGGCAGGGCCGGGCGCGAGGGTGACGCGTGGCCACCCTTTGCGCAAGGGTGCCGGCCATGGAAGCGATGCGCACGACAAGGACCGGAGGGTGGTCTGTCCGCCGGGACGACGACCGGGCCGCAAGGGCCTATGCCGATGGCTGGTGGACGCGCGAAACCTGCGCCGATGTGCTTCGCCGCGAAGCCGCCCGCGACCCGGACCGCTTGCTGGTTTCGGACGGGACGACCGTGCTGACGGCAGGTGATCTGTACGCCCGCGCGGACCATCTGGCCCGTGTCTTGGCGGCGCGCTTCGCGCCGGGCAGCGTCATCAGCTTCATGCTGCCCAACTGGCACGAGGCCGCGGTGATCTACATGGCGGCGACGATGGCGGGGCTTGTGGCCAATCCGGTGCTGCCATCGCTGCGCGACCATGACCTGCGCTTCATCCTGGAGGATGCCCGTTGCCGCATGATCTTCGTGCCGCAATCCTTCCGCGGGCATGATTGCGCGGCGATGCTGGCGCGGGTCTGCGTGGCGATGGATGCACCGCCCGAAGTGGTCGTGCTGCGCGGGGCAGCGGGCGACGGGCAGACCGGCTGGGAGGCGCTGCTCGCGGATGAAACGGCAGCCGCGATGCCCGCTGGCGGCGCCCTGCCGCATGTCGATGCCGATGACGTGCGCATGGTGATGTACACCAGCGGCACGACCGGGCGGCCCAAGGGCGTGCTGCATACCCATAACACCATTGGCGCGCTCATCCGCCAGATCGGCCGGCACTGGCGCGTGGAACCGGGCGATGCCTTTCTCGTGCCGTCACCGGTCAGCCATATCGGCGGGTCGATCTATGCGTTCGAAATGCCGGTCATGCTGGGAACGCGTGCCGTGCTGATGGAAAGCTGGGATGCCGCCGAAGCGGTGCGGCTGATCGAGGCAGAGGGCATTAGCCACATGGCCGGGGCCACGCCCTTTCTGCAAGGTCTGCTGGATGCGGCGCGCGCGGCGGGAACCGGTCTGCCGGGGCTGAAGGTCTTCATCTGCGGCGGAGCCTCCGTTCCTCCGCAACTGATACGCGATGCGCGTGCGCATTTTGCCGGAGCGCGCGTCAGCCGGGTCTATGGTTCCACCGAAGTGCCGGTGACGACCGTGGGGGCGCTCGATGATGACGAGGCCGATGCCGCGGCAGACACCGATGGCCGCCCCGGCATTGCCGAAGTGGTGATCGCCGCCGACGGAGAGATCAGGGCGCGGGGGCCGCAGATGATGGTCGGCTATGCCCGCGCCGAAGATGAAGCGGCGGCATTTGACGAGCACGGCTTCTACCGTTCGGGCGATCAGGGCATGCTGCTGCCTTCGGGCCATCTGGTCGTGACGGGGCGGATCAAGGATCTCATCATCCGCAACGGCGAGAACATCGCGCCCAAGGAAATCGAGGATCTGCTGACCGGCCATCCGGCCATTGCCGAAATCGCCATCGTCGGCGTGCCGCATCCGCGCACCGGGGAGCGTGCCGTGGCCGTGATCGTGCCGCAAGGTGAGGCGCGGCCCGATGTGGCCATGCTGGCCGAGCATCTGTCGGCCCTTGGCGTGGCGCGCTTCAAGCACCCGGAGGCAGTTGCGCTCTGGCCGGACTTGCCGCGCAACGATGCCGGCAAGGTTCTGAAGAACGTGATCCGGGACCGGCTCAGGGCTGCTGCGGCGCCCGCCGGTTGACCAGCGGTCTGGCAAAGCCGGGGTCGCTGCGGTCGCGCGCCGAAACGCCGTTGAGGCCAAGGTCCGCCACGTCCGCAAAGGGCAGCGGCATGGCAGGCTGGAGGCAAGACCATTCGATCAGGTTGATGCGCAAGGCGATGCGCCATGCGCCGCTGCGCTGCTCCAGCCGGTCGATATAGCGACCGCCTGCCAGCATCACCGTTTCTTCGCTGCCCTCTCCCGAAGAACGGTTGCGGGCGATGAACTGGTAATAGGTTTCGGCATGGGCTACCTCGCCATCGATTTCGGCGCTGTGGTTGAGGAGGGCATGGTGGTGCAGCACCTGCGCGGCCTCGTGCATGGGCACGGCCCAGTTCCAGCAATCCTGCGGCGTTCCGACGAACGGCCCGGCGGCTATCGTTGCATCGGGGTGGAAGGCGGAAAGGAACAAGTCCCGGTCGAACCGGTCCATCCCCCGCGAGAACCGCACGAGACAATCGAGGATGTCCTGCCGGTCCAGCAGATATTGCAGGCGTTCCTTCATGCCGGTTCCTTCAAGCACGGGTGATCATGCGAGACCGCGGAAGAAGGCCTCGCTGCGGTCGCCGTGTGCGCGGCCGGAGTAATGCGGGGCGGCGAAGGGCATTCCCATCAGGCCCTGCGCCCAGTCGGCCGCCCGGCCCCAGTCCTGCGACCAGTCGTAAAGCATGGTGCGCGCGACAATCCGCCATTCGCCCTCGCGCTTCTCGAAACGGTCGAGATAGCGCCCGCCCATGCAGGTATCGCGCTCGTTGCCGGAACCGTGATCGACGCGGTGATACGAGATGACCTGCGTTTCCGCCCGCGCGCTTTCGCCGTCATGCTCGATGTGGCTCTGGCCAAGCACGTGCTGGGTATTGGTGATCGCGTCCGATCCCGGCACGACCCAGGCGAGGTATTCGGCAAAGCAGCCCCGGAACACGCCGAAATCGACTGTCGCGTCAGGCCAGAACGCGCTTGATATCAGTGCGGCGTCGCGCCGGTCCTCGCCGCGTGCCAGAGCGGCGAGCACGGCGCGGAGCGTTTCCCGCACGAGAAGTTCCTGCACATCCATCATGGCGCTCCTTCGGCTTGCGCCCTTTCGCGGTGTGCCCATTCGAAGCTGCGGCCCAGATGATCGGCCATGCCCGAAGGGTAAGGCGGGAAGGTCCAGCGCTCGGCGTCGGGATTGCGGATCGCGGCAATATCGGCCGCCACGTCCTCGATCGACCATTCGGTGCGGAAAACGCCCCTGGTTTCGGTGGTGAAGGCACGGGCCATGCGCCCGGCTGCGGCGATGTAGTGTTCGCCCGAAACATCGCACGTCTCATGGGCCAGCCAGCCGACCATCGGCGCGACCAGTTCGGGGTCCATCGGCGGATAGGCGCTGGTGTCGAGGCCATCGGCCATGCGCGTGACGGCTGCGGGGATGATCGTGTTCGACCGGATGTTGTAAGGCCCGCCTTCGAGCGCCGTGACATTGTTGAGGCCCATCAGTCCGGCCTTCGACATGCCGTAGTTGACCGTTGTCCTGCTCCCATACAGCCCGCTGCACGAGGAGGTGAGCACCACCCGGCCATACTGTGCCGCGGCCATGTGCGGGAAGGCAGCGCGCACCAGCCAGAACCCCCCCTTGAGATGGACGTCGATCACGGCATCGAGATCCTCGTCTGCAAGATCGGCGATCAACCCGTAGCGCACGTTGCCTGCATTGTGGATCAGCACATCGATCCGGCCCCAGGCATCGATGGCCGCCTGCACGATGGCAGCGGCGCCCTGCGCCGAGGCGACGCTATGGGTGCAGGCCACCGCTTCGCCGCCAGCGGCAATGATCTCGTCGACCACATCCTGCGCCGGGTTGGCGATGATGGCGTCGCCGCGCGTGGCGCTGCCGTTGTCGTTGACCACCACCTTGCAGCCGCGCGCGGCCAGCAGCAGCGCGTAGGCACGGCCAAGCCCGCGGCCTGCGCCGGTGATGACGGCCACCCGGCCATCGAAACGGAGTTGGGTCATGCTGGTTCAGGCTCCTCAGACAGGCTTCCAGATAGGGCTGCCGCGTGTTTCGCGCATCGATTCGACCCAGGTTCCGTCGTCATCGGTAATGCCGTATTCGCGGGCCAGCTCGGCGGTGATGTGCTCGCCTCCGCTGCGCTTCATGACCGCCGGATCGCAGGCCAGAGCGGCGATCACGCGGCCGGGATGCTCTACCGAGCTGCCCTTCTGTCCGGTGATGGACCGGGTCATCTTTTCAGGCACGCTGGCCAGATTGGCGCGGGCCTGTTCGGTCAGGGTCAGGCCCTGCCACAGGGTCAGCGCCGCCACCCCGTGGGGCTTCAGTTCGATTGCCATGTCCCGCATCATCCGGCCCAGCGCGGTCTTGCTGAGACCGAACAGGACGCCGTAGGTGTAGGTCACTGCCGCATAGCCCGAAATGCCGACGATCAGCCCGGACCCTTGCGGCACCATCATCCGGGCCGCATGCCATGAGGCAACGAAGGCCCCATCCACGCCCACGTCCAGCATGGCCAGATCGGACAGCGGCTTTTCCCAGAATCCTTGCGGTTCGAGGAGGTTGCCGGGAATGGGAAACGCATTGTTGACGAGGATGTCGAGGCGCCCGCTTTGGGCGCGCACCTGATCGAACAGGGCGGCAATCTGCCCGTGATCGGCATGGTCGCAGGCCACGGCGATCCCCCTGCCGCCCGCCGCACGCCCCCGCTCGGTGCACTGCGCCGCGGTTTCGGCAATGGAGCCGGGCAGGGCGCTATCGCCTTCCGCAAGGGTGCGGCCGGTGACATGGACCGTTGCCCCCTCTGCCGCAAGGGCGAGCGCTATGCCCTTGCCGATGCCACGGCTGGCCCCGGTCACGACCGCCACTTTTCCTGCAAGCTTTCCCACCCGGCACTCCTCTTGCGGACTTTGGCTATCGCAGGGCCTCCCGCAGGGCAAACCGCACGGGCGATGGTTGCAGCCCCCTTGCTTGACAGGACCGCCAGCGCGCGGCGCAGTGCGCGCATGATAACGGCAATCATCACGGGCGCGGGCAGCGGCATCGGTCTTGGCACCGCGATCAGGCTTAGCGAGGCGGGCATGGCGGTGGTCGGCGTGGGCCGCGATCCGGCAAAGCTCGAAACGCTTGCGAGCGCCATCGGCGATCCGGCAAGGGTCGCGACGCTGGCCATCGACGTGACGGCGCGGGACGCGCCGCAGCGTATCGTCGGCCTGGCGCTCGAACGGTTCGGACGCATCGATTTCCTGATCAACAATGCGGGT
The DNA here is from genome assembly GCA_046294595.1 of Novosphingobium sp. Lineage (GTDB taxonomy): Bacteria > Pseudomonadota > Alphaproteobacteria > Sphingomonadales > Sphingomonadaceae > Novosphingobium. The sequence continues at coordinate 11,625 of JBKBKD010000040.1, read as the reverse complement.
GCGGGCAGCCCCAAGCCGCTGGACGAGACGGATGACGACACGCTCGATGCGTTTCTCGATCTCATGCTCAAGGCGCCATTCCGGCTTGCACGCGAGGTGATCCCCCATCTTCGGCCGGGGTCGGGCATCGTCAACGTAACGTCCACCTTCGCCATGATCGGCGGACGGCGCGGCGGGGCCTATTCGGCGGCCAAGGGCGGGCTGAAATCCCTGACCGAACACATGGCCTGCGAATACGGTCCGCGCGGCATCCGCGCCAATTGCGTGGCGCCCGGCGTGACCATGACCGACATGGTGCGCCACCGCTTCGCGGATGAGACCTTCCGTCGCAGCAATGTCGAGACCACGCCCTATCCGCGCCTTGCCGAAGTGGATGACGTGGCCAGCACGATCGCCTTCCTGTGCTCGCCCGGCGCAGAGATGATCAACGGACAGTCGGTAGTGGTTGATGGCGGCTGGACCAAGACGAAGTATCTCAGCCCGCGGGCGCTGACCTCGCGCTGGGTGGAGGAATGACAATGCCCGACATGATCGCCGCCGATTTCGGCATCCGCCAGCTCCATGCCCGCTTTGTCGATGCCGTGTGGCGGCAGGATGCCGACAGCTTTGCTGCCTGCTGGACCCGCGACGGCCGGTGGAAGATCGCCGGCATGGAGGTGCAGGGCCGGGACGCGCTGGTCGAGGCCTGCGGCCGCCTGCTGGGCCGGTGCCGGCGCATCCACCTGCTGTGCGGACCGGCGCTCCTGGCTGCCGAGGGACCGGACGTGACCGGGCGGCTCAACATCACCGAGTTTGCCGTGATGAACGATGGCTCCACGGCGATGACCATCGGCTGGTATCATGATCGTTACGCGCTGGAGGACGGCCAGTGGCGCTTTGCGCTGAGGCACTGGAGCTTCAAGTATCGCGGGCCGCCCGACCTGACCGGGGCATGGGCCGATACGCCTGATTACGGCGCGTTTCCCGGATTTCCTGCATCGCATGAGCCGACGTTCGTGCGGCAGGCCTGACGAGGCCGGCCTGCCCCATCGCCGGGGCGCTATCACGGGGCGGCAGGGTTCGGACAATTGACGGTAATGAACAGCACTGTTGATAAGAGGGGCTGAACGAACAAGACGAGAGACGGATGCCCGCCATGACCTGCCAGCCGACCCGCGTGCCCCCCGCCGAGGCGCTCGACATTCCCGCACTGCGCGAGAAGTATCGCATCGAGAGGGAGAAGCGCCTGCGCAAGGACGGGCAGGCGCAGTATGTCCGGCCCGGCCAGCGGGAAGGGACCGAGGACCATTCCGTCGATCCCTACACGCCGCTTCGCCAGCGCGATCCGATCGAGGAGGACCTTGATGTCCTGGTGCTCGGCGCTGGCTGGGGCGGGATACTGGCGAGCTATCATCTGACCCGCCAGGGCGTGGCCGACATTCGCAACATTGACACGGCCGGTGATTTCGGCGGCGTCTGGTACTGGAACCAGTATCCCGGCGTGCAGTGCGACAATGATGCCTACTGCTATCTCCCCCTGCTGGAGGAAATGGGCTATCTGCCATCGAAGAAGTTCGCCGACGGTGCGGAAATCCAGGCCTATGCCCGCTCCATCGCCGAGCGGTTCGGTTTTGCCGAAAAGGCACTGCTGCATACGCAGGCCACCGGTTTTCGATGGGACGAGGCGCAGCGACGCTGGATTGTCACCACCAACCGCGGCGACACTCTGCGCCCGCGCTTCGTGGTGATGGCGCCGGGCGTGCTGAACATGCCCAAGCTGCCGGCGATCGAGGGGCTTGACCGGTTCAGGGGCCGGCTGTTCCATACCTCGCGCTGGGACTATGCCTACACCGGCGGAAGCTTTTCCGATCCCGTGCTGGACCGGCTTGCCGACAAGCGGGTGGCGATCGTCGGCACCGGGGCGACCGCGATCCAGGCGGTCCCGCAGCTCGCACGTTATGCGCAGCATCTCTACGTGATCCAGCGCACGCCATCGACGGTGGACGAACGCCCCAATCCGCCAACCGATCCCGAATGGGCAAGGTCGCTGGAACCCGGCTGGCAGCAAAAGCGGATCGCCAATTTCCATCACGGCGCGCAGGAAGTGTTCCAGCCCGGCGAGGACGATCTGATCTGCGACATCTGGACCGAGATCAACCGCAACCTTGCCGCCGAGATCGCCGCCGAGGGGCGCGAGATCACCATGGAGGAGTTCATGGAGCGGCGCGAGCTGATGGACTTCCGGGTGATGGAACGCCTGCGCCGCCGCTGTGATGAACTGGTGGATGATCCGGCCACTGCCGAAGCGCTGAAGCCATGGTATCACCATGCCTGCAAGCGCCCGCTTTCGAGCAACGACTATTATCCGACCTTCAATCGCGACAATGTCACCCTCGTGGACGTTTCGGAGACGCTCGGCCTTCAGGCGCTGACCGAAAGCGGCTTCATCGCCAACGGCAGGGAATATCCGGCCGACTGCGTGATCTTCGCCAGCGGTTTCGAGGTCACGTCCGATCTCGACCGGCGCTGGGGCATTCCCGCGTTCACGGGCGTCGATGGCCTTTCGATCTACGATCACTGGCGCGATGGTCCGCTGACGTTTCACGGGATCACCACGCATGGTTTCCCGAACATGGCCTTCATCGGCTACATTCAGGGAGGCAACAATTCGACCGTGACCGAGCAATTCGGCCTTCAGGGTGCCCATGCCGCCTGGATTTTCGGCGAATGCCTGCGCCGCGGCATCACGCGGGTCGAGCCGACGCGGCAGGCGCAGGACGATTACGTGCGCACCTATACCGAAATCCGGCCCGACATCTCCGCGCTCCAGGCGCGCTGCCCGCCGGGCTATTTCAACAACGAAGGCGAAACCCGGCCGAAATGGGCGCTTTTCCCCGGCTGGGGCCACGGCTGGGACCACTTCAACGCCATGCTTGCCGAATGGCGTGCGGAAGGTGCGATGACGGGAATGGAACTTTCGGCCTGATTGCGGATGGCCAGGGGAGCGCATGCCATGAACGAGCTGTCGAATGCCGGTTCCCGGCAGGTCACTGCCGCCGATCTCCAGGCGGAGCGCGCCGCGACCTACGGCACCGAGGCATTTCTTTGTGCAGACTATGCCGCGGCGGAAAAGGAACTGCTCTGGCCGCGTGTCTGGCAGATGGCCGGGCGTCTGGAGGACATTCCCGAACCGGGCGATTTCCTGACCTATGACATCTGCGATGATTCCGTCATCATCGTCCGCACCGGACCCGACACGATCAAGGCGTTCCACAATGTCTGTTCGCACCGCGGCAGGCAGCTTGTGGACACGCCGGAAACCGTGAACGGTGTGCGCGGCAAGGCCCGGCGTTTCGTCTGCGCCTTCCATGGCTGGACCTACGACCTCGACGGCCGATGCACCTACATCCACGACCAGGACGACTGGCACGGCGCGCTGGATGACGCCTGCACCTCGCTCAAGCCGGTGCGCGTGGATACCTGGGGCGGCTTCATCTATGTCGACATGCGCGAAGATGGCGAAAGCCTGGCGGAGTTCCTGGGCGATGCGGGGCGCATTCTCGGCCACTTCGAGCTGGAGAAGATGCGCTACAAGTGGCGGCAATGGGTGGTCTATCCGGCCAACTGGAAGACCGCGCTGGAGGCTTTCATGGAGCCTTACCACACCACCACCACCCATCACCAGCTTACCGCCTATGCCGATTTCTATGCCTATTCGAAGGCATACGGACTGCATTCGGTATCCGGTTTCGACCAGCGCAGGCAGGCCCAGTCGACCACGCAGGGCGGTTCCGTCAGCCGGGCGGGCAAAGGCGATGATCCGCGCGTCTCGACCTATGAACTGGCCCGCGAGAACTATACCACCATCAACTATTCGGCATCGACCGACACGCTCATCGCGGCTGCCGCGCGGCTGAAGGACGAACTGCCCGAAACGGCAACCGTCGCCGAAGTCATGGCGCACTGGATGAAGAGCGCAAAGGCCGATGATGCGGCCCGCGGCGTGATCTGGCCGGAAATCCCGCCGGAAATCATGGCCGAGGCCGGGCTGGCATGGAGCCTGTTTCCCAACCAGAACATCCTTCAGGGGGTCACTTTCGCGCTGTGCTACCGTGCACGACCCTTCGGCAACGATCCGGACAAGTGCATTTTCGAGGCCTATGCACTCGAACGCTATCCGCCGGGGGAAGAGCCGCAGACCGAATGGGTCTATGCCGAGCCGACGCAGGAGAATTGGGGTCTGGTTCTGAGCCAGGACTTTGCCAACATGAAATGGGTGCACAAGGGCATGAAATCGCGCGGGTTTCGCGGCGCTCTTCCCAATCCGCACCAGGAACAGAAGATCATCAACATGCATCGCAACCTTGCGGCCTTCATGGGAAGGGGCGCGCCGGTGCTGCTGTCCGGGCCGGATGCCGACACCGCCTGAACCGCCGCACGGGCCGGGGATCGTGCCGCAGGTCCATCCCCGCGGCGATGATCGCGACCGGCCCCGAGATATCCGTTGTCGCCGGACAGATTGGGCGGCAACCCGCATCACCAGAACGACGCACCCTCAGAAAGACTCGAAAAGGCAAGGCAGACCGATGAGCTACGATGATCCCAAGCCGGTCACCGCAACCAGCGAACTCAAGCTCGCCGAAGGCGGCACCCCCGTTTACAAGCGGATCCTCGACCTGTTCGAGGCCGAAGGCATCCGCACCCTGTTCGGCATTCCCGATCCCAACTTCGTGCACATGTGCCTTGAGGCCGAGCGCAGGGGCTGGACCGTGGTTTCACCCCACCACGAAGCGGCCGCCGGCTTCATGGCCGAAGCGGCCAGCCGCATCACCGGCAAGCCCGCCCTGTGCTTCGGCACGCTGGGGCCGGGCCTTGCCAACATGATGCCCGCCATCCAGTGCTGCAAGGTCGAGAACTCGCCGGTCATCTTCCTCGGCGGTCAGCGCGCCCGCGTGACCGAGCGCCGCGTGCGCCGCGGGCGCATCCAGTTCGTGCGCCAGGAACCGATGATCGAGGACTCGGTGAAATATTCGGGTGCTATCGAATATGCCGACCAGACCGACGAGGTGATCCGCGAGGCGATCCGCGTGGCCATGTCAGGCACGCCGGGGCCGACCTATGTGGAATATCCCAGCCACGTGATCCTGCAGGAACTGGACGCGCCGCCGGTGCTGCCGCCGCACCGCTACCGTCTGACCAACCAGGGTGCGGATGGCGACCGGATTGCCGAAGCCGCCAGAGCCATCATGGAAGCCAGAAATCCGATCCTGCTTGTCGGCCACGCGGTGCATACCACCAAATCGGGCGAAGCGGTGAAGGAACTGGCGCTGAAGATGAACTGCCCGGTGATCCAGACCTCCGGCGGCACCAGCTACATAAAGGGGATCGAGGACCGCACCTTCCAATACGTGTTTTCCGATGCCTCGATCGAGGCGGTCGAAAACTCGGACTGCGTCGTCGCGCTGGCGACCGAACTGGGCGAGCCGGTCCACTTCGGGCGCTGGCGGCACTGGTATGCAGGCGAGGCAAACCGCAAGTGGATTTACGTCCAGCAGGACCCGACCGCGATCGGCGTCAACCGTCCGATCGACATTCCGCTCGTGGGCGACGTGCGCGCGGTCGTGCCGCAGCTCACCCGCGCGCTGGGCGAAGGGCGCCCGGCCGACGAGGCGCTGGCGAAGTTCATGCGCGATGGTCAGGCCGAGCTGGACGAACTTGCAAGGGATTCGCTGACCAAGAGCGACGGCAAGGGCAACGTGCCCATCCACACTTCGCGCTTCATCGTCGAGACGACCAAGGCATTCCCCAAGGACGGCATCATGATCCGTGACGGCGGCGCTTCGGTGGTGTTCGGCTGGACCTACAACCAGTGCAAGCCGAACGACGTGATCTGGAACCAGAACTATGGCCACATCGGCACGGGCCTGCCCTATGCCACGGGCGCGATGCTGGCCGATCAGGCGGAAACCGGCAAGGTCCGCCCCGGCATGCTGGTCACGTCGGACAGCTCGTTCCTGTTCCACATCGCCGAGCTGGAAGTGGCGGTGCGGCGCAACCTGCCGCTGGTCTGCGTGGTGGCGGTGGATTTCCAGTGGGGTCTGGAGGTGGGCGTTTACAAGCGCACCTTCGGTCCCGGCACCGAGGAGACCGGCACGCACTGGTCGGACAAGGTCCGGTTCGACAAGATCGCCGAAGGTCTTGGTGCCTATGGGGAATATGTCACGACGGCCGACGAGATCGGACCCGCGATCGCCCGCGCCTATGCCCGCGGCGGTCCGGCCGTGATCCACGTGCCCATCGATCCCAAGGCCAATTCCGAAGAAATGCCCAAATACGACAAGTTCCGCACCTGGTACGCCGAAGGCACCCAGTAAGCGGTCCGCAGGCCATTCATTGCCGGGAGAGGCAACCATGCGCAATTGCACGCAGTTCTACATCGACGGACGCTGGACGGCTCCGCTTGTCCCTGCCACGACCGATGTCATCAACCCCGCGACCGAAGCGGTCTCCGGCACGGTTGCGCTCGGTTCTGCGGCCGATGTCGATCTGGCCGTGGCCGCCGCACGGCGCGCCTTCGCGTCATGGTCGAACACGAGCGTGGCCGAAAGGCTGGATCTGCTGCGATCGATCCAGGCCGAATACACGGCGCGGATGCGCGAACTGGGCGAGGCGGTGACCGAGGAAATGGGCGCCCCGATAGCGCTGGGCACCGGTTTCCATGTCGGGCTGGGCGCGGGCCACCTGCAAACCGCGATCGAGGTTCTGGAGACTTTCAGGTTCGAGGAGCGGCGGGGGCCGACCCTGCTGGTCAGGGAACCCATCGGCGTGTGCGGGCTGATAACCCCGTGGAACTGGCCGCTCAATCAAGTGACGGTGAAGGTCTTTCCCGCGCTGGCCACGGGTTGCACTTCGGTGCTGAAACCCCCGCAGCTTGCGCCCTATTCGGCGCAGATCCTGGCCGAGATCATGGACAAGGCGGGCACCCCGGCCGGCGTGTTCAACATGGTCCAGGGCCAGGGCAGCGTGATCGGCGCTGCGCTTTCGCGGCACCCGGATGTCGACATGATCAGCTTCACCGGTTCCGAGGCGGTCGGAGTGCAGATCAGCCGGGACGCGGCCGCCACGGTCAAGCGCGTCGGGCTGGAACTGGGCGGCAAAAGCGCTTGGATCGTGCTCGACGATGCACAGATGGCCGCAAACGTCGCAGCGGCCACATCGGGCATGATGGTTAATGCCGGGCAGACCTGTTCGGCCGGATCGCGCCTGCTGGTGCCCATGGCGCGCATGGCCGAAGCGCTGGCGGCGGCGAAGGCGGCGGCAGAGGCCGTCACGGTCGGTGATCCTCTGGGCGAGGTTGCCATGGGGCCGGTCGTCTCGAAGTCCCAGTGGAACATCGTGCAGGACTATATCCGCAAGGGCATTGACGAAGGCGCCCAACTTGTCGCGGGCGGCCCTGGCCGTCCGGAGGGGCTGGAGAAGGGATACTTCTGCAAGCCCACCGTGTTCCGCGCCACCAACGACATGGTGATCGCGCGCGAGGAGATCTTCGGTCCCGTGCTGGTCGTCATCGGGTATGACAGTGTCGATCATGCGATCGGAATTGCCAATGACAGCCCCTATGGCCTTGGCGGATACGTGAGCGGCGAGGACCGCGAAGCGGCCCTCGCCATTGCCCGGCGCATGCGCACCGGCGCGATATGGATCAATGGCGGGTTCGACTTCCATGCGCCTTTCGGCGGCTACAAGCGGTCGGGCAACGGCCGCGAGTGGGGCGAACACGGCTTTGCCGAATACCTTGAGGTGAAATCCATCATCGGCTGAGGGGAAGCGTCATGTCGCAAAGCCGCTACACCGCAGATGCCGCGGCCGCCGTGGCCGAAGGATGGGCGCTGGCCCGCCTCACCCCGCCGAGCCGCCTTTATGGTGCGAACGGTCTGGCGACCGGACCGGACGGGCGGATCTGGGTGGCGCAGGTTCCGGCGAGCCAGGTCAGCGCGATCAACCCCGATACCGGCGCGATTGAAGTCATCAGTCCGATGGGCGGCGAGATCGTTGCGCCCGATGATCTGGTTTTCGACGACAAGGGCAATCTTTACCTGACCGAGATCACGCTGGGCCGCGTGACCATGCGCACGCCCGATGGCCGCACCCGCGTGCTTCACGGCGATATCCCGGTCGCCAACCCGATCACCTGGCATCAGGGGCGCCTCTTTGCCGGAGAATGCCGTGCGGGCGGACGCCTGCTGGAACTTGATCCGGCAGGCAGTGCTCCGCCACGTGTCATTCTGGAAGGTGTGCCAATGGCCAACGCCTTCCAGATCGGCCCCGATGGCAGGCTCTATGTGCCGGTCATGGGTGCGAACGAGATCTGGCGGGTCGATGTGGAAAGTGGCGCCTGCGAGGTGGTAGCAGGCGGGCTTGGCGTTCCCGACAGCGTGAAGTTCGATTCGCGGGGACGGATTGTCTCGACGCAGGTTGCCAGCGGCGAAGTGCTGCGCATCGACCCGCAGAGCGGCGCGCGCGAGGTTCTCGCCCGTCCGGGACCGGGGCTGGACAACGTGACCTTCGTGGGGGAACGGCTGTTCGTATCGAGCATCAACGGTTCGATCACCGAAGTGCTCGAACCCGGCAAGGTGCGTCCGCTGGTGCAGCGCGGCCTGCAATGGCCACTGGGGATTGCCGCTGCCGATGACGGGCAGGTTCTCGTCTGCGACGGAATCTTCGGCTATGTCCTTGATGGCACGGCACAGGGCATCGAGGTGCTGCGGCTGGCAGGGATGGCGTTCTGGCCCGGCAGTCCGGGCTACCTGCGCGGTGCGGCGACAGGCGCGACGGCAGGCGAATGGCTGGTGACGACCGGCCTCGGCATGGTGGCGCGCTACCGTCCGGACGAGGGCGCCAGCGATATCCTCGCGATCGGTTTCGACCGGCTGATGGGCATCGCCGGATCGCCACATGGCGCCGTCGCCTTTGCCGAGCAGGGGGCGGGCCGGGTGCATCTCATCGACGGCGGAGAGGTTCGCTGCCTCGGCAGCGGAATGGAGCAGCCGATGGGCCTTGCCTTCCTTGGCGAAAGCGTGATCGTTGCCGAAGCCGGGGCGGGCCGGGTGACGGCGATTGATCCGTCGGGCGGGAAGACGACGCTGGCCGAAGGCCTCGGCCGCCCGGAAGGATTGTGCCTTCGCGATGGCCGGGTGATCGTGGTCGATACACTGGGTCGGCGCGTGGTGGAGATCGATCCTGAGACAGGACGGCAGAGCGAACTTGCCATGCGGCTTCCCGTCGGCACCCCTCCCGGCGTCGTGCCGCCCTTCCTCGGTCCCATCGGGGACATGGCCGGGCCGATGGTCAACTTCGCGGATATTGCCTGCACGCGCGATGGCACGCTGCTGATCGCCGGGGATGCGGAAGGAAGTGTGCTTTCGCTCAAGTGCGAGCACGGCTAGGGTGGCAAAGCTGCTTCCAACGCCAAGGCCCGTGTGTCCGCGATACGCCCCCTGCTGATCCTGAATGCCGAGATCGCCGCAGGACATTGCTGCGATGTGCTGCTGGCGGGCGGCACCATTGCCGCACTGGGCGAAGGGCTGAAGCATGACTTTGCAGCGGTGATCGACGCTGCGGGCGCCTGCCTGCTGCCCGGATTGCACGACCATCATATGCATGTGGCCGCCAGCGCCGTGGCAATGGCCTCGGTGCCATGCGGCCCTCCGCAGGTGTCGGACGAGGCCGGACTGGCCGCAGCACTTGCCCGTGGTGGCACGGGATGGCTGCGCGGGGTGGGTTATCATGAAAGTGTCGCCGGGATGCTGCACAGGCACCAGCTTGACCGGTTGGCGCCGCACCGTCCAGTCCGGGTGCAGCACCGTTCGGGGCGCATGTGGTTCTTCAATTCCGCCGGGCTGGACCTTCTGCTTGGCAGCGGCATGCCGCTTCCACAAGGGCTTGAGCGAGACGGGGGCGGATATACCGGGCGGCTTTTCGACGAGGATCGCTGGCTGCGCGATGCCCTGCGCGGCACGCCCCCGTCTTTCGCGCCGGTCGGAGAGGCGCTCCTGCGTTCCGGCGTCACGGGCCTGACCGAGATGTCGCCGGCCAACGGTCTTGCCGAAGCAGCCCACTTCCGGGCGGAACAGGTTTCCGGAAACCTGCCGCAACGCGTGGTGCTGGCCGGGTCGCTCGATCTGGGCGGACTGGACGGCACGACCCATCTGGCGCGCGGGCCGTTCAAGCTGCACCTGCATGAAGCGCAGTTTCCCGACTGGGACGAAACACTTGCGCGCATGGCCGAAGCGCGACGACAGGGCCGGGGGACGGCGGTGCATTGCGTATCGGATGCCGAACTGGTCTTCGCGCTTGGCCTGTTTGCCGAACTGGGCCGGTTTGCGCTGGACCGCATCGAACATGGCTCGGTCGTGCCGGATTCCCTGATCGATGAACTGGTGCGGCTGGAGCTTCCGGTGGTGGTGCAGCCGGCCTTCGTGGCGGCAAGGGGCGACACCTACCTTTCGGACATTCCCGCCTCGCAATGGCCCGCGCTCTACCGGCTGGCCAGCCTGCGCAATGCCGGGCTGACCCTGGCAGGCGGCAGCGACGCGCCCTATGGCCCGCTTGATCCCTGGACGGCGATGCGCGCCGCGGTCGAGCGACGCACGGCATCGGGGGCGCCGTTCGGCATGGCCGACATGCTGGAGCGCGAGGCGCTGACACCGGAAGCGGCGCTGGAACTGTATCTGGCCGATCCGTGCGAGCTTGGCCGCACCCGCCGCATCGCACCCGGCGCGGTGGCTGACCTGTGCCTTCTGGACAGGCCCTGGGCCGAAGTCCGCACGCGGCTTGACGCTGCACGGGTGCGGGCAACCATCGTGGGGGGCGTGGTGCGCTACCGTGCCGACGCCTGACACCGGCGCGCTGGCTGCGGGGCAAGGCGGGTCCGGGCATCGCTCCTGCGTTCTTTGGCGCAAGGGTGCAGGGGCGGACCGCAGCAGCGCTTGCCCGCCGGGGCGGTGCAGGGCAGGGCAGGCGCATCAGGCAGCCAGAAAGGATCAGCCATGCGTCTAGTCGATCACTTCATCGCCGGCGGAACGGACGGTCTGGCCAGCGCCCGCCGCGCGGCAGTGATGGACCCCAACAGCGGTGCGCAGCAGGCCGAAGTCGTGCTGGGCGGGCCGGATGCGCTGGAGCGTGCGGTTGCTGCGGCGCAGGCTGCGCAGCCCGCATGGGCGGCCACCAATCCGCAGCGCCGCGCGCGCGTGATGTTCCGCTTCAAGGAACTGATCGAGTCCAACATGGACGAACTGGCGCTGATGCTCTCGAAGGAACACGGCAAGGTCGTCGCGGATTCGAAGGGGGATATCCAGCGCGGGCTTGAGGTGGTGGAGTTCGTCTGCGGAGTGCCGCATCTGGTGAAGGGGGAATACACGCAAGGCGCCGGGCCGGGAATCGACGTGTTCTCGATGCGCCAGCCCATCGGCATCGGTGCAGGCATCACCCCGTTCAACTTCCCCGCCATGATCCCGCTGTGGATGGGCGCGGTAGCGCTGGCAGTGGGCAATGCCTTCATCCTCAAGCCTTCCGAACGCGATCCTTCGGTGCCCAACCGCATTGCCGAACTTTGGCTTGAGGCGGGCCTTCCCGAAGGCGTTTTCC
>JBKBKD010000039.1:8398-23297 GCA_046294595.1 Novosphingobium sp. | reverse complement strand
CCCCGGCAATGTCCAGACCGAACGGCAGAAGCGCTGGTACACCCCCGAAGGCGAGGCCGAGATCGTCGCCGCGCAATGCCTCAAGGGCCGCATCCAGCCCCACGACATCGCCGCCATGGCCATCTTCCTCGCCTCCGACCAGGCCCGCTTCTGCACCGCCCATGCCTACTGGGTCGATGCAGGGTGGCGATGAAGGGGTGCAGCATTTCCTGAAGGGCTGACAAAAAGCCGAATGGGTTGAGGAGCAAGCCAATGAAACGGAAGAGTGCTTTCAAGGTATTGAGTGCAATGGTTTTGCTGCATCTTTCAAGCGCAGCATTGGCGCAGCATGACGCTCAACGCACCGACGCGCTTCCGGTGGGGGCCTGCATCAACATGGGCAACCATCTGGAGCCTCCGCGCGAGGGGGAATGGGGCCGCGCCATTGCCGATGACGATTTTGCGATCATCGCCCGCGCCGGTTTCCAGACCGTGCGCATCCCGGTGCGCTGGAGCGCCCATCTGAACAAGGAAGGCCGGATCGACCCCAGGTTCATGGAACGGGCGGCGCATGTCGTGGGGCTTGCCCGCAAGGCCGGGCTGAACGTGATCCTCAACGATCACAACTTCGAGGCGCTGATGCGCGATCCTGCGGCAGAGCGCGAAAGGCTGGCCGGAATCTGGCGGCAGGTGGCGCGCCGCTTTGCCGCAGAGCCGCGCGCGCACCTGTGGTTCGAGATTGCCAACGAGCCGCACGACAAGCTGACCAATGCCAATCTGGTGGAAACGCTGAAGCCCGCGCTGGCCGCCATCCGCGAGAGCAACCCGGACCGCCCGGTGATCGTGGGCGGCGAGAACTGGAGCGGCATCGGCTCGCTCGCCACGCTGCAACTGCCCGATGATCCGCACGTTGTGCCCACGGTCCACTATTACGATCCGTTCGAGTTCACCCATCAGGGCGCGGAATGGGTGAACCCTGCGCCGCCGATGGGCCGCACTTATGGCACTGCGGCCGATGCCGCCCAGCTTGCCCGCGATGTGGAAACCATGCGCGCCTATATCGCCCGCACCGGCAAGACGCCGTTCATCGGCGAGTTCGGCGCGATCGAGAAGATCCCCGAAGCGCAGCGCGTGCTCTACATGCAGAAGGTGCGCGCCGGATGGGCAGGGCTGGGCGTGGGCACCTGTGCCTGGGCCTATACCAACACCTTCCCGCTTTACGACAGCAAGCGCCGCCAGTGGCTGCCCGGAATGCGCGCGGCCATGGGGCTGACCGAATGAGGGAGACGCCGACGATGACGACAAGCCCCTTGCGCAGGCGCCGGATGCGCAACCTTGCCGCCGCTGCCCTGTGTTTGCTGGCCGCGCCCCTGCTGATGGGTGCCACGCAGCGCACCCCCGAACTTCAGGCGCTGGACGATGCCTTGCCGGGCAACCTCATCAACGATCCTTCCAACCTCGATTGGCAGGTCTATGGACCCGGTGTTGCGAGCAAGCCGGTGAAGGCCGCCGATCTGCCCGGCGGCGGTGCCTTGCAGATCAAGACCGCGCGGCGCGGGGCGGAACTGTGGGAAGTGGCCGCCAACGCCCCGATCGAGGCGGCGATCAAGCCCGGCCAGCGCATCACCGTGGCGTTCCACGCCCGCACCGTGAAGGCCGAAACGCCCGATGGACAGGGCGTCTTGGGCATCCGCGTGCAGCAGAACGTGGCGCCCTTCGGCGGTTTTGCCGACAACCGCCTGACCATCGGCACCGAATGGAAGCTTTATGAAGTGACCGCGATAGCCGACCGCGCGCTGGCCGCCGGTGAAGCGGTTGTGGCCTTCCAGCTTGCCGGGGCCAGGCAGACCATCGAGATCGGGCAGACCATCGTGGTGGAAGGCGCGGCAAGCATCGTGGCGAACCTTGGCGGCGGCAATGCCGGGGCGCCGCCACCGCTGCCCGCCCAGCTTGCGGGCAAGGGCCAGCTCGTGAGCAGCGCAACCGCGTTCGACACCTGGCCCGTCTATGGTCCGGGTCTTGTCGGCAAGGTGGCGAACGCCAGCGGCGCCCCCGGAGGCAAGGCCCTGCAACTGGTCATGCCGCAGAAGATCGAGGCCGCGCACGATGCCGGGCTGATCGTTCCGATTGCCGATGCCATCGCCGAGGACGAGGTGATGATCGTGGCCGTGCTGGCGCGCGCCACGGCCAGCGAGGCCGCCGACGGCACCGCGCGCATCGGCATCCGCGTCCAGCAGAACGCCCCGCCCTATGACGGTTTTGCCGACAACGTCCTGCCCATCGGGCCGAACTGGAAGCTGGTCCAGCTCAAGACGCAGTCGCCCATCGGCATTGCCAAGGGCGAGGCGGTGGTGGCCCTGCATCTGGGCGGTGCGCGCCAGACGGTGGAAGTGGCCGGGGTCTATGTTCTCAAGGGTGTCGCGCCCTGATCGCGCCGCCCATCCGCAACCGGAATCGCCCGCAAGATGCAACGGAGTGAAGCAATGACCCTTACTCGACGCGACAGCCTGAAGTGGGGCTCGACGCTGCTTGGCACGATGGCCGCAGGGCTTGCCGCCTCGCCGCTCATGGCACGCGAGGCCGATGCGCCATCGCTGCACAGGCTGGCCACGGCAAGGGGCATGCGCTTCGGCTCGGCGGTGGCGGGCGGCGGCGGCGGAAGCTGGCGCAACCCGGCCTATGCCGCCCTGCTCGAACGCGAATGCGGCGTGCTCGTGGCCGAGAACGAAATGAAGTGGCAGGCGATCCGCCCTTCGGCCACCCGGTTCGATTTCGGCGCGTTCGATGGCATCGCGGGATATGCTGCGGAAAAGCGCATGGCGCTGCGCGGCCACACCCTTCTCTGGCATCGTCCGAAATGGATGCCGGGCTGGATGGAGACGCACGATTTCGGCAGCCGTCCGGCAACGGCCGCCGCCGAAATGATGACGAACCACGTCGAAACCGTCTGCGCACGCTTCAAGGACCGGATCGGTTCCTATGACGTGGTCAACGAAACCGTCCTGCCCGAAGACGGATCCTTGGCGCAGACCGCGCTGTCGCAGGCCATCGGCGGCACCGAAACGCTGGTCGACCTTGCCTTTCACGCCGCGCGCCGGGCCGCGCCGGGGGTGGAACTGGTCTATAACGACTACATGAGCTGGGAGCCGGGCAACGAGGCGCACCGCAAGGGCGTGCTCAAGCTGCTCGAAGGTTTCCGCAAGCGGGGCACCCCGGTCGATGCGCTGGGCGTGCAGTCGCATCTCATTGCGCCCGTGCCCGGCGCGGCGCACCAGCGCGAATGGCGACGCTTCATCGATGAAGTGGTGGCGATGGGCTATGGCCTTGTCATCACCGAGTTCGACGTGCGCGACCGCACCCTGCCTGCTGATGTCGCGCTGCGCGACCGGGTGGTGGCCGAAACCACCCGCGCCTATTGCGACATGATGTTCAGCTATTCCCAGCTTCGCGACGTGCTGGCGTGGGGGCTGGTCGACACCTTCTCGTGGTTGCAGGGCTTTGAACCGCGCAGCGACGGCGAAGTGGCGCGCGGCTGCCTCTATGACGTGGAATACAAGGCCAAGGCGGTCCACTCGGCACTGGCGGCCGCCTTTGCCGCAGCGCCCGCGCGCGGATAGGGCACATCGCCCCGCGCATCGGCATCAGGAAACGCCGGGATGCAGCAGGCGCTGCCGCCCGGCGCCTTTCGCATCAGCCGGTTCAGGCGTCGGCCTTGGCCTTGGCTTCGGCGGCAGCGCGGAACACCGCATGGTCGAAGTAATAGGGCTTGATCTCGCAGCACTTGCCATCGCGGAAGCGGAACAGTTCGCACAGTTCGGCGGGCGGCAGCGAAGGATCGGCAAACTGGAACGACAGGATCGTCACGGCGTGGTCCTTGCCCGCGGTGGTTTCCACCCGGTTGAGCGCCACCACATCGACCAGCCCCATGACCTTGACGTAAAGCTCCTGAAGCGCGTTCCTGCCGCGATAGACGCCCTCCATCGGCAGGCCGGGCGCTTCGGTGACAAAGAAATCGTCGGTCAGCATCGAGGCCGCCTTCTCCCAGTCCCCCGTGCCGGTGGCGGCATAGAGATCATCGACGAACTGGATCATTTCCTGTGCAGTCATGGTCATGGCAAAACACCCTCTCTCGCAGTGCCATGAAGATCAACCATGCGCGCGCATCGGAAACCTAGCGATATGACTAGCGCTGCGCCGGGCGCGGGCGCGCTATGGGTTCGGGCAAGAGAGAGGACTTGCCGAAAATGACCGCACCCGTCACCCGCCAGATCACCTTGGCCCGCCGTCCGGTGGGCGTGCCCGTGCCCGAAGACTTCGCGCTGAAGGAAGCGCCCCGCCCGGTGCCCGGCCCCGGCGAGATACTGGTGAGGATGCGCGTCTGTTCATGCGATCCGGCCATCCGGGGCTTTCTGGATGACCGGCCAAGCTATCTGCCGCCGGTGGCGCTGGGCGCGCCGATCAACGGCATGTCGCTGGGCGAAGTGGTGGAATCGCACAATCCCGACTTTCCCGTCGGCACGCTGGTGCGCACCTTCGCGATCTGGTCGGAATACTATGTGGTGGGCGCCGATGCGCTGGGCATCGAGAAGGTCAATGCCGCGCCCGGCGTGCCCTTGCAGCACTACATGGGCGCGCTTGGCCCGGTGGGGCTGACGGCATGGGTCGGTCTGTTCGAGATCGGCAAGGCGAGGGCGGGCGAGACCGTGCTGGTAAGCGCCGCCGCCGGGGCCACAGGCAGCACCGTGGTGCAACTGGCCAAGGCTGCGGGCTGCCGCGTGATCGGCCTTGCGGGCGGCCCGGCCAAGGCGCAGATCGTGCGCGATCTGGGCGCCGATGTGGCGATAGACTACAAGGCCGTGCCCGATCTGGCCGCCGCGATTGCCGAGGCCGCGCCTGAGGGAATCGACGTCTATTTCGACAATGTGGGCGGCGAAACGCTCGACGCCGTGCTGCCGCTGATGCGCCTGCATGGCCGCGTGGCGGTGTGCGGCATGATCGCGCAATACAACGATGCCGACAATCCGCACGGCAACCGAAACCTGTGGCAGCTCGTGGTCAACCGGCTGACGATGCGCGGCTTCATCACCTACGATCACCCCGAAGTGCTGGGCGAGGCGCAGGCCATGCTTGACCGCCTGTTTGCCGAAGGCAAGCTGAAGCCGCTGGAGAACCTGCGCGAAGGGCTGGAAAAGCTGCCCGAAGCCTTCATCGACCTGATGAGCGGGCGCACCACCGGCAAGACGCTGGTCCTGATCTGAACGGGGAGGGCAAAGCCATGGCCGTGCTTGCAGGAAAGACCGCGTTCGTCACCGGCGGCGCATCGGGGCTGGGCGAGGCGATTGCCCGCGCCTATGCCGCCGAAGGGGCCAGCGTGATCGTGGCCGATATCGATGCGGCAGGCGGCGCCGCGATTGCTGCCGAGATCGGCGCGCGGTTCGTGGAACTGGATGTGACGCGCGAGGAATCATGGGCCGCGGCCGTTGCCCCGTTCGATCGGATCGACGTACTGGTCAACAATGCCGGGATTACCACGCTGGGTTCGGTGGAAGACCTGACGCTGGCGCAGTTCCGGCACGAACTGGACATCGACGTGCTGGGCGTGTTCATGGGCATTCAGGCCGCCCTGCCGAAGATGAAGACGCATGGCGGCTCGATCATCAACATGTCCTCGCTTTCCGGCGTCAAGGCATCGGCCAACCTGTGCGCCTACAATGCCGCCAAGGCCGCAGTCACCCTGATGACCAAATCCTGCGCGCTGCACTTTGCGCAGCAAGGCTATGGCATTCGCTGCAATTCGATCCACCCCGGCGCGATCCACACCCCGATCATCGACAAGGTTCTGGCGCAGAGCGACAACCCTCAAGCGCTCTACCGCAGCTTCGTGGAAGTCCACCCGGTGGGCCGCCTCGGCAAGCCTGAGGAGATCGCCGCGATCGCGGTCTATCTCGCCAGCGATGCCAGCGCCTTCGCCACGGGGGCCGAGTTCCGCGTGGATGGCGGCGCTTCGATATGAGCGCCAAGACCATCGGGGGTCTGCCGGTGCGGCAGATTGCCTTCTTTGTCGAGGACGTGCGCGCCGCGGCGCTGGCCCATCACCGGCTCTACGGGTCCGGCCCGTTCTTCGTGGCCGACAATATTCCGCTTGCCCGCGCGGTGCATCGCGGGGTGGAACGCCCGCTCGATCATACCTCGGCCTATGGGCAGTGGGGCGAGGTGATGGTGGAGTTCGTGGCGCAGAACAATCCCGGCCCTTCGCCCTTCCGCGATCTCTACCCCGAAGGATCGGGCCGCTGGGGCATGCACCATCTGGCGATCTTCGTCGACGACGTGGACGCGGCCATTGCCCGCTTTGCCGCCGCTGGCGCAGCCTGCGCGCTGCGTGCGGAAATGACCGACGGCTTCGTCTTCGCCTTTGCCGATACCTCGGCCACGCTGGGCGCAATGACCGAGCTTTACACCCCGACCACAAGCCTGCTTGATTTCTATGCCATGGTGGCGCAGGCCGCCAGGGACTGGGATGGCGGCAGACCGGTCAGAACCATCCGTATTTCCTGAGGACTTTGCGACGTGAGCGATACCTGGCACCCCCTTCTGAGCGAGAGCGACTTTCCGGCAGAGGGCAAGCTCGCCACGAAAGTGGGCGGATGGCACGTGCTGGTGGCAAAGACCGACGATGGCTTTCATGCGGTGAACGATCGCTGCACCCATCAGGCCGCGCTGCTTTCCACCGGCCGCATCCGGCGCGGGGCGGTAATGTGCCCGCTGCACGGCGCGCGCTTTGAAATGCATACCGGCCGCTGCATCGGCGGGGCCTACAAGGATCTGCGCACATTCCCCGTGCGCGTGAACGGCGGGCAGATCGAGATCTGCGTGCCCGATGCGGCGCCCGGCATGGATGAACTGCCGGTCGTGCTCTGAACTCGCTCAAAGCGCAGGTTCCGATGGCGCGGCGGCGCGTTACCTTGCTCCCTCAATCACCATCGGGAGAGAACGACCATGCCCTTTACCGGCCCCGCCGAAGACCGCCTTGCCATCCGCGAACTGCTTGAAACCTATGCCGATGCCGTGACCCGGTGCGATGCCGATGCCTGGGCGGCAACATGGGCGCAGGATGCCGAATGGTCGCTTCCCGATTATCCGGAACTTGGCACCACCAGGGGCCGCGACGCGATCCGGGCAATGTGGGTGGAAGCGATGAAGAACTTCCCCGGCATCATGTTCGAGGCATGGCCCGGCTCGATCGAGGTCACGGGCGATACTGCCGTGATGCGCAGCTATACCGCCGAAGTCTATGACCAGAACGGCATGACCATGCGCGATCGCGGGGTCTATGAGGATACCTGCGTGAAAGTGGACGGCCAGTGGCTGTTCAAGACGCGCACCTTCCGCAACATCCACCGCCAGCACGCCCCCAAGGGCTGCTGAGCGCTGGCACTGGCACTGGCGCAGGATGCCGTCCGGGGGGCTATTCCCCCCGGAACCAGTTGCGCCGGAACCATAGCGCAAGGTTGACCAGCCCGATCAGCACCGGAACTTCGACCAGCGGCCCGATCACGGCGGCAAAGGCCACTGGCGATGCAAGGCCGAAGGCGGCAATCGCCACCGCAATGGCAAGTTCGAAGTTGTTCGAGGCCGCGGTGAACGCCAGCGAGGTGGTGCGTTCATAGCCTGCGCCAAGCGTCCGGCCGACCGCAAACGCGATCACGAACATCACCGTGAAGAAGATCACCAGCGGCAGCGCCACGCGCAGCGCATCCACGGGCAGGGCCAGGATCTCGCCGCCCTTCAGGCTGAACATGGCAACGATGGTGAACAGCAGCGCGGCAAGGGTGAGCGGGCTGATGGCCGGAATGAACCGGGTTTCATACCAGTCGCGTCCCCTGGCCGAAACCAGCGCCTTGCGCACGAGGAACCCGGCGAGGAACGGCACGCCGAGATAGGTGAGCACGGCACGCGCGATCATGGCGAAATCGATGTTCACCACCTGCCCTTCCAGCCCGAACAGGGGCGGCAGAACGGTGAGGTAGAACCATGCGTAAGGCACGTAGAACAGGATCTGGAACAGCGAGTTGAAGGCGACAAGGCCCGTGACATATTCCGGGCTGCCGCCGGCAAGCTGGTTCCAGACCAGAACCATGGCGATGCACGGCGCGATGCCGATGAGGATCAGCCCGGTCATGTAGGCCGGATCGCCGGGCAGGGCGATGGCGGCCAGCGCGAACATGAAGGCAGGCGCAACGATCCAGCACAGGACGAACGAGGTGGCCAGCAGCCGCCCGTCGCGGAAAACCTGGCCAAGCTCCTCGTAGCGGACCTTCGCCAGCGGCGGGAACATCATCAGGATCAGGCCGATGGCAATGGGGATGCTGGTCGATCCGACCGACATGGCATCGAGCATCTGCGGCACCGCCGGAACCAGGCGGCCAAGCGCAATGCCCAGCGCCATGGCCGCAAATATCCACAGCGTCAGCCAGCGATCGAGAAACCCCAGGCGCGGGCGTTCACTTGCGGCGGGGTGAGGTCCGGGCGCGGCGCGGGTGGCCATCATGCAGCTCCTTCCATCTGGCCGATGCGGGCAAGTTCCGCCGCCAGGGCAGAACGGTCCATGGTTTCGAACGGCAGCGCGAGCAGCGCCTGCGCGCGCATTTCCAGCCAGTGCCAGGTCTGCTCGAAGGCGGCATCGACAGCGGCTTCGTCGCCCGTCACGTCGGCCGGATCGGGCAGGCCCCAGTGCGCCTTGAGCGGCGCGCCCATGAACACCGGGCAGCTTTCCCCGGCGGCGTTGCCGCATACCGTGATTGCCAGATCGATGGCGGGCGCTTCGGGGCCGGTGAACACGTTCCAGCTTTTCGACCGGAACGGCGCCGGGTCGATCCCCTTGCGGGCCAGCAGCCGGAGCGCGCCGGGATGGGGCACGCCTTTGGGCTTGCTCCCCGCGCTGTGCGCCGCGATCCGACCGGCACCCATCCTGGCCAGTATCGCCTCGCCCAGAATGGACCGCGCCGAATTGCCCGTGCACAGCACGAGAATGGAGAAAGGCCGGGCTGCCATCAGCAACGGCCCCCGGTGGCTGCCACCGCTGCCGGTGCGCAGGAAGCTCCGCCGCAGCAGTTCTCGGTCAGGAAGTTCATGACCCTGTCCATCGCGCCGTAATCGGCAGCGTAGATGACCGAGCGGCCGATGCGGCGCTGGGTGACAAGACCCGCATAGGCAAGCTGCGTGATATGGAAGCTGAGCGAGGAGGGCGCGATGCCCAGTGCCTCGGCCAGCGCACCTGCGGCAAGACCGTCAGGCCCGGCCTGCACGAGCAGGCGAAAAGCCGCTAGCCGGTGTTCCTGTGCCAGTGCGGCGAGCGCCCGCACGACTTTTGCCGAGTCCATGACGACGATCCCTGATTCGATATTTGCATATTAATTGAAATATGGAATCAGGCAAGGGAAAACGCAAAGAAAGAAGGGCGGGTGCCATGCGGCCCCGCCCTTCGTTGTCCATCCTGCCGCGCGCTGCGCGGACGGGATCAGAAGCGCTTCGTAAGCTGCACCTGCACCGTGCGCGGCAGGTTGCCGAAGCCGAGCTGGTCGGCGCGGATACCGCCGGCGGTGCCCGTGCCGCCGCCGGTTGAAGGACCATCGACCACGCCGGTCACGAAGAAGCGGTTGGTCAGGTTCTTGCCGATCACCGCGATCTGCCAGTTGTCGTCCTCGGCGGCAAAGCGCACGCCTGCATCCAGCACGGCATACTTGCCCTGCCGCGAGAAGGGGTTGCCGAAGCCTGAGGCGAGGTAGCTCGACGAGAAGCGGGTATCGACGTTCAGGCCGAACTTATAGCCATCGCTGACCGGGGTTTCATACCCGACACCGAAGGCACCCGTCCATTCCGGCGCGACCGAGAGCGGACGTCCATTGAGGTTCTGGCGCGCATCCAGCCCGCCGATCAGCGTGCAGCCCTGCGCCGGGGTCTGCCCGGCATAGCACGGGGCCTGCGGGAAGCTGGTGTAGCGGGCGTGGGTGTAGTTGACCGAGCCATGGACATTCAGGCCGGGCACATTGCGCGGCGCGAACTCGAAGTCCACTTCCACGCCCTTGGTGCGCGCATCGGCGGTGAGCGTCTGGAAGGCAAAGATCGGCGAGTTGAAGAAATCGACCTGAAGATCGTCATAGGCATAGGTGAAGGCCACCAGGTTCAGGCGAAGCTGGTTGTCGGCCAGCGTGGTCTTGATCCCGGCTTCGAAGCCGCGCGCCTTTTCCGGATTGAAGGTCAGGTCGGCCAGCGGATCGTTCGAGAACTTGGAGTTGATCCCCCCGTTCGAGAACCCGCCCGACTTGTAGGCCGTCTTGTAGGCACCATAGACGAGGATGCCCTGCTGCGGCTTCCACGTCAGGGTGACTTCGGGCGACCAGTCATTGAAGACCTGATTGGCGCGCACTTCGCCCAGACCATCCGGGTCATTCCGGTCGCGGAAGATGCCCTGCACGCCCAGATTGTTGTAAGGCTGGGTGAAGAAGCTCTTCTTGGTTTCATGCGTATAGCGCACGCCGCCTGCCAGTTCGAGCTTGTCGACCAGCTCCCAGTTCACCTGCCCGAACAGCGCCGCGGTTTCGCCGTCGGTGAAGCTCGTCTTGGCCGAAGCGACGAAGCGGTTGGCGGGCGATGCCTGATCGTCGCGCAGGCCTGCGAACATCACATACTGGTCGAAGTCGCGCTTGGTCTTCTGGTAGAGACCGCCGACCATCAGGTTGATCGGCCCGTCGAACGAGGTCTGCGCGCGCAGTTCCTGGCTGAAGGCCTTCCAGGTGCTGTTCTCGGTGGCCCATGTGCCGTTGTTGCTGCTCTGGAAATCGCAGGCGCAGGTCCAGCGGTTGTTGTTGGTGTTGTAGTTCGTGACCGAGCTGATCGTCACGTTGTCGAGATCATAGGTGATCTCGCTGTTGATCGCCCACGAACGATAGCGGTTGTAGAGCGCGCCGTCCTTCTTCGCGAAGGGGAAGTTGGCCGCGATATCGGCCGGCATGTTGTTCTGGTGGGTGACGAAGTCGGTGCCGCAGGCATATCCGGTAAGCTGGCTCACCCCGCTGGCAAGCCCGCAGTTATACGCCACGTAGTTCCACGAGGAATTGTTGACGTGGTTGTAGTTGTAGGAACCCTTGAGCACCATGCTGAGGCGATCGGTCGGCGTGTATTTCAGCGTGACCCTGCCCAGGAACTCCTTCTCGCCGGGCTGGCGTTCGGGCGCGGGCGTTGCCACGTGGCCGATGGGATTGCCGCTGCCGCCTGCCAAGAGGTTGCGAATGTCAACCGTGGTGTAGGTGCGGTTCACCGACACGTTGCGGTAATAGCCGCCGTCCATCAGCGATCCGCGCACCGCCACGCGCAGGCCGAGGGTATCGGTCAGCGGTCCCGACGCGATCAATTCGCCCTGATACTGGCGCGAACGGAACTCGTAGGCGGCACGCGCGATGAACTCGCGGTCCTGCCCCGGATCGTTGGTGGCAAGGCTGATGACGCCCGCGGTGGCGTTCTTGCCGAAGAACAGCGCCTGCGGTCCTTTCAGCACTTCCACGCGCTGAAGATCGAAGAAGCCTTCGTTGATGATGCGGCCCTGCCCGTAATAGGCGCCGTCCACCACCACGGCGACCGACTGCTCGATGCCGATCGAGGTGGACGAGGAACCGATGCCGCGCAGGGTAAGCTGCGCGCCCGAACCGTTCGAGGCGCGGCCGACGTTGAGGTTGGGCGTGGCCGCCGCGATCTTCTCGATCGAGGTGATGTCGCGCTGCTGGATGACCTTTTCGGAAATGGCCATTACGGCAACGGGCACGGTCTGGACCGATTCCTCGCGCTTGCGGGCGGTAACGATGATTTCCTCAAGGCCGCCGCTTGAGGCTGCATCCTGCGCTGCGTCCTGTGCATGGGCCGCGCCTGCGGGAACAATGGCCGCGCTGCCCAGAATGCAGGACGCAAGCAGCCACGATTTGGCGGAGATCTTCAAGGTATCCTCCCTCTGAAAGGCTTGTCGAGACGTAAGACGCTTATTGAAACCGGCATATGTGCAGGTTTTGCACGCGCCCACTGCAACAATGGCCAGACTGGCCTTTTGGAGAGGTGAGCGGGCGCGTGCATGGCGGCACCCATCAGGGCCGAGAGGAAATGCCATCATGACTGCAAACCGTTTCTGGCGGCTCGACCGTCATCCGCAAGGCTCCGACTTTGCCGCCGCGCTCAGCCTCCAGACCGAAACGCTGGCTCCGCTGGCCGAAGGCGAGGTGCGGGTCAGGACGGGCTGGCTGTCGATGGATGCAGGCACGCGCATGTGGATGAGCCCGCGCACCGATGGCTATCAGCCGCCGCTGCCGCTCGGTTCGAAGATGGCCGGGCTTGTCCTTGGCCGGGTGATCGAGACGCGCGATCCGGCCTTTCCCGAAGGGGCGCTGGTGCGCGGGTTCGGGCAGTGGGCCGATCATGCCACCATGGTGCCAGGTCCTGCCGGTCTGGAAGTGGTGGATGAAGGCGTGGGCGACATCCGCCAGCATTTCGGCGCGCTGGGAATGAATGCGTGGACGGCCTATGTCGGCGTGAAGGAAGTGGCCGCGATCAAGGCGGGCGAATGGCTGGTGGTCTCGGCGGCGGCCGGGGCCACGGGCAGCCTTGCCTGTCAGGTCGGGCGCAATCTGGGTGCGCGCGTGATCGGCATTGCGGGCGGGCCGGACAAGTGCCGCTATCTGGTCGAAACCCTCGGCGCGGACATGGCCATCGACTACCGGAACGAGGATGTCGCCGCGCGGCTGGCCGAAGTGGAAGGCGGGGTCCACGCCTATTTCGACAATGTGGGCGGGCCGCTGCTCGATGCGGTCCTTCCCAACATGGCGCATTACGGGCGCGTGGCGGTGTGCGGCATGGTCGCCGCCTATGACAACGACGCCCCGCTGCCTGGCCCGGCGCGCTTCGATCAGGTGCTGATGCGGCGCCTGCGGATCGAGGGCTTCTTCATTCCCGATTTCCTGCATCGCGGGGCAGAGTTCCTGCCCACCTTGCGCCAGTGGGTGGATGAAGGCAGGCTGGCCGTGAACCTTGACGAGACCGAGGGGCTTGAAAACACGCTGGTCGCCTATGACCGGATGCTTTCGGGCAAGGCCGTGGGCAAGGTC
This sequence comes from Novosphingobium sp., assembly GCA_046294595.1. Classification (GTDB taxonomy): domain Bacteria; phylum Pseudomonadota; class Alphaproteobacteria; order Sphingomonadales; family Sphingomonadaceae; genus Novosphingobium. The sequence continues at coordinate 10,173 of JBKBKD010000039.1, read as the reverse complement.
ATCGTGAAGGTGGGAGGCGATGCGTCATGCCCATCATAAAGCACCGCGCACCCCTGCAATGTCTTGTCGCGGTGCGCGGCCATCCTTTCGACCGGACGGCCTTCGATGCCATGTTTCAGGCGATGGAGGGCATTTCGGCCACGATGGTCGATCAGCCCGCCGCCGCGCGCCTGATGAACCCCGAAGGCATGCGCGGGTTCGATGTGCTCGTGCTTTACGATATGCCGGGACTGGATTTCGAGGCGGGCGAAGGCGCGCCGCTCTACCGCGAACCCGATGCCGCGCTGAAGGCGGGTTTTCACGCGCTGCTGGAACAGGGCACGGGCATGGTGGCGCTGCACCATGCGCTGGCGGGCTGGCCGACGTGGCCGGACTATCACGAATGGCTGGGCGGCCAGTTCTTCTATCATCCCGGCACATGGCAGGGCAGGGCCGTGCCCGACAGCGGCTATTGCCACGATGTGACGCATGAAATCACGGTGGAGCCGGGCCATCCGGTCACGCAGGGGCTTCCCGAACGCTTCAGCCTGACGGACGAGCTTTATCTGGCGCAGGTCGCCCCCGCCGGGGCAAGGCCGCTGCTGCGGTCATCCGCCGCGTTCGACCGGGATCACTTCTGGTCGGCCGAACTGGCGGTGAAGGGCGCAATGTTCAGTCGCGAAGGCTGGGACCATCCGCCGGGATCGAACCTGATCGGCTGGGCAAAGCAGGCGCTGAACAGCCGTCTCGTCTATCTCCAGCCCGGCGATGGCCCTTCGGCCTACGACAATCCGCACTACCGGCGGCTGGTGGAAAACGCGATCCGCTGGACCGCCTGAACCGGCCGGGACGATGCGTCCTTCGCCCCCGCTGCCAAGGGAGCGAAGGGGCAGGCGTTCAGAGAGCGGTCATGCCGCCATCGACCACCAGTTCGGTGCCCGTCACATAGCGGCTTTCATCCGAGGCAAGGAACAGGTTCATGTTGGCGATGTCGATCGGATCGCCCATGTAGCCCATCGGCACGAGCGCCAGCGTCGCGTCGTAGTTCTCGGCATTGTCTTCCTGTGCCACGCCCTGGATGTTCGTGAGGATCATGCCGGGGTGGACCGAGTTCACGCGGATGCCGTCCTTGGCAACTTCCACCGCGATGGTCTTGGAAAACATGCGCACGCCGCCCTTCGATGCGGCATAGGCCCCGCAGGCCGGCACGCCGATAAGGCCCGCAACGGACGAGATGTTGATGATCGAACCCTTGATGCCCGCCTTGCGCATCAGCTTTACCGCGCGCTTGGTGCCCTGAAACACGCTGTCGAGGTTGACCGCGTTCTGCAATGCCCAGTCGGCGCTGGTCATGTCCTCGATCGGGCGCAGCACCGCGATCCCGGCATTGTTCACGCACACGTCCAGCCTGCCGTCTTCGGCCTCAATCGCGGCGAAAACCTCGTCCCACTGCGCTTCGCTGGTCACGTCGTGCAGCATGGCGCGCGCCTCGCCGCCCGATGCGCGGATTTCGGCCGCCACCTTCTCCGCGCCTTCAAGATCGCGGTCGGTCAACCACACCTTGGCGCCTTCCTCGGCAAAGCGCTTGGCCGTGGCACTGCCAAGGCCGGGCACCGAAGCGCCGCCGGTGATAAGGGCGATCTTGCCGGAAAGACGAGCCATTGCCTGCAACTCCCGAATGGTCATGAAAAGGGCCGGGGGCGGGGGGGGGGGGGGCGGCCCCCCCCCCCCCCCCCCCCCCCCCCCGGGGGGTGAGGGCCGCGGCGGGGCGGGGGGACATGTAGCCCCCCGGTTGG
>JBKBKD010000039.1:0-8388 GCA_046294595.1 Novosphingobium sp. | reverse complement strand
GCGCGCGGGGGCGGCAGGCTTGACGCCCGCCGCCCCGCACCCCCAGGCAAGGTGGATCAGGTCAGCGTCCGGGCGTCAGAACTTGACGCCCAGGGTTGCGCCATAGGTGCGCGGTTCAAGCGCCATGCCGAACGACCAGAGGCCCGCCACGGTGAACGCGTGGGTCGTGGTCTTCTCGTTCAGCAGGTTGCGGCCGAACACGCGGACATAGGCCTTGGTATCGTTGAGATCGAAGTTGAAGGTCAGCGACGCATCGACCAGATCCTGCGTGGTGGTGCGCACGCGCGGATCGTTGCCGCCCACGGTGATGAGCGTTGCCTGCCCCGCGTTGTTGAGCGTCGGGGTCAGCGAAGCGGCCGAGAGCTGCTGGTCATAGGGCGTGATGTGACGCCAGCCGACGTTCGTCGAGATGTCGCCAAAGCTGGTGGGATAGGTGTATTCCGCGTTGAGCGATGCAGTGAAATCAGGCGCATAGATCAGGCGGTTGGCCGAATAGTCGAACGGCACCAGGCCCGCACCGCAGGCATTGGCGGCAACCGGACCGGCCGCATAGGCGCCGCAGGTGACGAAATTGCGGAAGTGCGAATCGAGGAACGCCAGCGAGCCGGTGAGCTTGAAGTTGCTCGTCACGCGGAAGGTGCCGTCGAACTCGATGCCCTTGATGAGCGCGCCGCCCGGCACGTTGCCGGTGATCGTCTGGTTGCCGGTGGGACCGCCGGGGACGGTCAGGTTCTGCTGCATGTCCTTGTAGTCGGAAATGAACCCGGCAAGGTTGAGATCGAGCCTGCCGTCCAGCGTGGTGAACTTGACGCCCACTTCATAGGCATCGACGGTTTCGGGCTGGAACGGTGTGCTGGCGGTCTGCGCCGTGGCCGCGCGCGGGCTGAAGCCGCCCGAACGATAGCCGCGCGACCACGAGGCATAGACCATCGTATCGCGGTTCGGACGCCAGTCGATGCCGACCTTGGGCGTGAACTTGCTGAAGCTGGCCTTGCCGCGGCCGACCAGAGCCACATCGTTCAGCGTCACCGTATCGGGGTTCAGCAGGACATTGGGCGCAAAGCCGTTGGCCAGCTCCTTGCGGTCACGGCTCCAGCGGCCGCCGAACGAGAGGCGGAAGCCATCGGCAAAGGCCCAGTTGAAATCGCCGAAGAAGGCATAGCTTTCGGTCTTGCCTTCGACGCGCTGCGCGTTGCGGTCAAACAGCGTGGGCGGCACGTTGGGGCTGAAGCCGAACACGCGCGACCACTGGGTCAGGTCGTAGCTCGACTTGAAGTAGAACCCGCCGACCACATAGTCGAAACCTTCGAAGAGGTTCCCGGCGGCGCGCAGTTCCTGGCTCCACTGTTCGTAGTTCTGGCGGCGATCGACGTAGTAGAGATCGACCGAGGAACCATCGAAGTCCTGCGTCTGGGCCTCGTCGCTCTTGCGCCAGCCGGTGATCGAGGTCAGCTTCACGCCGCCCGCATCGTAGTTGAGTTCGAGCGTGGCTTCAGGCGCCTTGTAGTTGCTCGATGCGGCATCACCGAATGTTGTGTAGAGATCGGTCGTGCTGTTGCGGTTGCATTCGCGCGCCGGGATGAAGGCGCAGAACACTTCGGTGCTGTTGGTCAGGTTGCTGACCACCGGATCGAAGGTCTGCTCCACCTGCGCCACGGTAAGCTGCGCCGAGAAGCCCGAACCGGCGGGCTTGAACAGCAGGCTCGCGCCGTAGTTTTCGGCATTGCTCCAGCCCGCGCTGACATTGCGGGTGACGTTGCGATAGAAACCGTCGGTCTCGTTGTGGAAATACCACGCCTTGATGCCCCAGGTCTCGCCGTTGCCGTAGTTGGCAATCGCCTTGGCCGAGAACGTGTTCCACCGGCCATAGGTGACTTCGGCCTTGAGGCCGGGTTCCATCGTGGGCTTGGAACGGGTGATCGAGATCACGCCGCCGATGGTGTTCGCACCGAACAGCGTGCCCTGCGGGCCGCGCAGCACTTCAAGCTGGGCCACGTCGAAGGCGTCCTGAAGCTGGCCGGTGTTGGTGCCGATCACCACGCCATCGACCAGCACGCCGACGGTGGGCGTCTGCGACTTTTCGATGTCGGCATAGGTCAGGCCGCGGATCGAGATGTTGGCCGCCTGCGCGCCGGAGTTCTGCTGCGTGATGAGCAGGCCGGGAGCCGCGCCCTGGAGATCGCCGATGTTCACCGCGGCCTTGCTTTCCAGCATGGCGGTGTTGACGGCGGTAATGGCGATCGGGGTGGACTGGAGCGTTTCCGAGCGGCGGCGGGCGGTGACGATGATCGCCCCGCTGTCTTCGACCGTGGCTTCGGAGTCCGTGCTCTGCGCGCTGGTGCCCTGCGGTTCGTCCGCTTCGGCGGCAAAGGCGGGCAGCGAGAAGGCGAGCGCGGAACTGGCAAGGGCAACGGCAACAATGCGCCGCACGGCTGGTGTCTTCATGGTATCCTCCCTCCAAAAAGGTTGCGCGGCGTCGTTGCGCCACGGCTCTCCTCCTTCATCCACCGCGCGCTGGCTTGAACCAACTGCCACTTGTTACAGGTGCCCTGCCTGCGCGATGCTGCATCCCCGAAATACAGACCGGGAGAGAGACCGCATGACCGTCAACCGCCGATTCCTCCTTGCCCGCCGCCCGCACGGCACGCCCGTTCCGCAGGATTTTTCGCTGGTGGAACAGGCGGTTCCCGAAGCCCCCGAAGGCGGCTTCGTGGTGCGCAACTGCTATGCCTCGCTCGATCCGGCGCAGCGCGGATGGATGGACGATGCGCCCAGCTACATGCCGCCGATCCCGCTGGGCGATCCGGTGCGGGCCACCACGGTGGGCGTGGTCGCTGCATCGAAATCGCCTGATTTCGCGGTGGGGGACTGGGTTCTGGGCATGAACGGTCTGGAAGACTACTCGGTCAATGTGGCCGGCGGTTTCACCATGAAGGTTGATGTGTCCCAGGTCGATTCGCCATCGCGGTTCCTTTCCGCGATGGGGGCCGTGGGGCTGACCGCCTATTTCGGGCTTACCGAAGTGGCAAGGCCCAGGGCGGGGGAAACCCTGCTGGTTTCCGGTGCTGCGGGCGCCGTGGGATCGGCCGTGGGGCAGATCGGCAGAATCATGGGCTGCCGCGTGATCGGCATCGCGGGCGGCGCGGCCAAGTGCCGCCGCCTGATCGAGGATTACGGCTTCGACGTGGCGATCGACTACAAGACCGCTGACGGACGCGGCAAGAGCGTGGCCGATCTGGCCGCCGAGATACGCGCCGCCGCACCGAACGGGGCCGACGTGGTGTTCGAGAACGTGGGCGGCGACGTGTTCGATGCCGAACTGCTCAATCTGGCCAGGCATGCGCGCATCGTGCTGTGCGGCCTGATCAGCGAATACAATTCGCCCGAAAAGATCGGCGCGCGCAACCTGTGGCAGGTGCTGGTGCAGCAGGCTACGCTCTACGGCTATCTCGTGATGGACTATGCACCGCGCTTTGCCGAAGGCGGGGCAGTGATGGCCGGATGGATGGCCGAGGGGCGCCTGCGCATCGACGAGGATGTGCAGGAAGGTCTGGAAAATGCCTATGATGCCTTCATGCGCCTGTTCACGGGCGCGAACACGGGCAAGCTGGTGCTGAAGATCGCCGATGGCCTCTGACCGGCTGCTGGGCCGCAGGGCGATCGTCACGGGCGCCGCATCGGGTATCGGCGCCGCCACCGCCGCGCGGCTGCGTGCAGAGGGGGCGCTGGTGTTCACGGCCGATGTGCAGGCGCCGCATTCGGGCGGGACGATCGATTTCGTCGCCGATCTGACCGCGAGCGATGCCAATGCCCGGCTGGTTCAGGCTGCGGTTGCCGCCATGGGCGGGCTGGACACGCTGGTGCCCTGCGCCGGGATCAGCGCGTTCCATCCGCTCGAAGGGCATGACGATGCCTATTTCCTGCGCGTGCTCGATGTGAACCTGGTGGCCGTGTTCCGCCTGATCCGCGAGGCCGCGCCCTTGCTAAAGGCGGCGGGAAACGGGCGGATCGTGACCATCGGTTCCACCACGTCGAGCCATGGCGACGAAGGGCTTTGCGCCTATGCCGCGTCCAAGCACGCGGTGCTGGGCCTGACGAAATCGGTGGCGGCCGAACTGGGGCCGTTCGGCGTCACGGCCAATTGCGTGCAGCCCGGCGCCATCGCCACGCCGATGACCGCGCCCGCCTTTGCCGACATGCCTGAGTTCCGCACCTTCTGGGAAAGCAAGGCCGCGCTGCGCCGCCTTGGCCAGCCTGAGGACATTGCCGCTGTCATCGCCTTCCTGTGCAGCGATGATGCGCGCTTCATGTCGGGCCACGGGGTGTGGGTGGATGGCGGCGCGATGGTGCGGCACTGACAGCGCCCGAACGTGCAGGGCAAGGGGCGGCCCGGGGAGTCCCGGTCCGCCCCTGAGGCACTTCACTCCTTCATCACCGGCATCGGCGTCTGCCCGGTTTCATCGAGGCAATAGGCCACCCACTTGTGGAAGAACTGGTTGCCCGGCTCGTTGCGGCCGAAGGTCTGGTGCGTCATCGCGCCTGATTCCAGCCCGTTCTGCACCTTGAGACCGAGGAAGTAGTCTTCCTCCTCGACCACGTCGAAGAAGAAGTCGCACATCCGGTCAAGCGCGGCGAGGCCCTCCTCGGTTTCGGGCTTCACCGGGAAGATGTAGTTCATCACGGTGGTGTTCTGGTTCGCCTTCGGGCCGGGGAACAGCTGGGCAAGCTGGCCCATTTCGGGGGCGAGGAAGAAGCTCATGTTGGGAAACAGCATCCGGATGAAGTCATAGCCGTGGTTTTCCTGCCGGCCCCATTCCTCGCGCGGGAGATCGCGCAGGCGGGTGATGCTGTTCTGCGGAAAGCCCAGCCGGATGTGCGGGCCGAACCCTTCGTAGCTGGCGCGGTTCGAAGGGCTGCGCGTCGCCACGGTGTTGGTGTGCGCGGCCTGGAAGTGATAGCCTTCGAGATAGCCGTCATAAGCCACCTTCCAGTTGGCGCCCTGCATCTTGCGGCTCTTGTGGAAATACCACGTTTCAAGGCGCAGCGCGGCGAAATCCTCATACATGCCGCCCATCCATTCGATGGCGTCGATCGGCAAGCCGGGCGTGAGGATCACGAAGATCATGCCCGCCGCCTCGTCGCAGGGCAGCTCGGTCAGGTTGAGGGTGGCGCGATCGACATCGCCGAACGTGCTCGCCTCGGCAATGCCGATCAGCCTGCCATCGTTGGCATAGGTCCAGCCGTGATACTGGCAGGCAAAGGCCCGGCAGTTGCCCTTGCCTTCGGGCGCAAGGTGCATGGCGCGGTGCTTGCACACGTTGAGGAACGCGCGCGCCTTGCCATCCTTGCCGCGGGTGATGAGCACGGGCAGGCCCATGACATCCATCGCCTTGTAATCGTTCACCTCCGGCAGTTCGATGGTCAGCGCCAGCATCAACGGCAGCCGCTTGAAGATGCGGGCGATCTCGGCATCGAAGCGTTCCTGGCTGAGGTAATCGGCCACGGGCACGCGCATCACGTCGCTGGCCTGATCGGTGGTCTTCGTTTCCACGAAGTGCAGCATGCGTTCCGCGGCGCGGGCATACTTGTCGTAAAGTTCGGTCATCGGTGCGGCCTCACGTGTTCAGATAATGATCGAGAGTCTGGTGGATGTGGCGGATGCGCACTTCCTGGTAATCGGCCAGTTCCACCGCCTGGTTCTTCGACGCTTTCAGCCCTTCGTGGCAAAGCTGCATGTTCTCGCTGTCCTGATCGAGCACGGCGCCCAGCACGCCCAGTTCGGGCGCATCGGCCCAGATCTGGTCATCGCCCAGCATGTGCATCGGCACGCCCGCCGGGCGCAGCCCCTCGCGTCTCTGGTCTTCGGGAACGCGGGCGATCACGCGCACTTCCATCAGGCACCTGTCCTGATCAGGCCATGGCCGCCAGCGATAGACGATGTTGGGCATGAACCCGCCCCACGGCGCGAAGTTGGGGAACACGTTATAGACCAGCGCATCAAGCAGCTCGCTTTCCGAGACGCCCGAATAGTCTCCGCCATACTGCTTTTCAGAGACCTCGCGCATCTTCTCGCCAAGAGCGGCGCGGGCGCTGCGGCCTTCGGGCACTTCGATGGCGTAGTTGTCCTTGTCCGCGTCATAGTTGTCGGCGCTGCGGCCGTTGTATTTGCGGAACTCGTCGATGATGCGCTGCTGCGGCCAGTTCTCGGCCTTTGCCTGCGCCTCGATATGCGGGCTGATGACGCCGAAGGGAGTGTAGTTCACGTTCACGTGCCGCCCCAGCACGTGATAGGCCGCATTGGCATCGCCGGTAAACGGCATGAGCTGCGGATGCGTGACATAGGCGTGGTAGCTTTCCATGAAGGCTTCCATCGCGATCTTCCAGTTGGCCGGGATCACCTTGGCCACCCATGCCACCGTCACGCATTCCTCATGGCGCCAGCGCTTGAAGAACTCCGGCAGGGGATCGAGGTATTCCTCGATCGTGGGGCCTTCGGGGTTCTCGCGCACGAAGATGTAGCCGCCCCACTGCGCAAGGCTGGCTTCGGGCAACTGCATCTTCTGGTCGGTCAGGTGGGGAAAGTCCCAGCGGCAGGGAATGTTGCGCAAGGATCCGTCCGGGTTCCACGAAAAGCCGTGGAACGGGCAGAGGAACTGCTCGGCGCTGCCGCTGCCGGTCTTGAGCTTGCGCCCGCGGTGCAGGCACACGTTGTGGAATGCCTTCACGCTGCCATCGTCCTGCCGCACCAGCAGATAGGACCGCCCGGCATTGTCGTAGGACACGTAGTCGCCGGGTTCGGGCAGGTCTTCCTCGCGCGCGGCAAACTGCCACACGTTGGGCCACATCTTCTCGCATTCGGCGCGGAAGAAATCGGGGCTGTAATAACGCGCGGCATCGATCGGCTGCGAGCCAAGATACTGCGAGCGGTCCTCGGCCATGAAGGCGGGGGGCTGCACTTTATCGGTGCGCAGGATGTCTTCCCAGCTTGGGCCGGGGCAGCGGGCCTGATGAAAGGCGCCGGGATCGCGGTCTGCCATGATTGTCCTCTCCGTGGCGGGGTGGAGGCAAACCTGTCACGGGGGCGGGGGCAGCGGATTGATCGAAGTCAACAAGAACGGCCGAGGCCCCTGCGCTTTTGGCTAGGCCCTGCGCTTTTGGAGAGGGCGCCTTTCCGGCCGGGTCCAAAGGATGGCGCGTGACACTTTGCCCGGCGGTAAAGTGTCGTAGCCGACAAATGTTGGATTGCGGGCATCGCAGGGCGCGCGGGGGATTCCCTTGAATCCCGTTATGTGCTTATTTGAATCACGAAATGTTCCACGCCGCCATCCCTCTTGCACCGCTTGCCCCTTCGCCAATGTCGCGGCTGCTCGATTGCCTGTCGCAGGCCAGCTCGCGTCCGCGCTATGCCTTCATGGTGCTCAGCCTGATTGCCGAAGTGGCCGATGCGCAAGGAGAGGCCGGGCCGTTCGTGCGGCGCGGCGGGCAGCAGTTCACCCTGCGCGACTGGCTGTGCGACAGTCTGGCCCCCATGGGCGGGCGCGATCCGCGCCGCATTGCCCTGGCCGAACGGGTTCGCTCGGACCTGATCCTTGAAGGCCGGATGCCCGCCGACCCGGCAAGGGCTGCGGCGCTGATCGAACAGGAAGTGCGCGAGCGCGTGCGCGCATCGGGCAAGACCAACCTCAGCCGCGCGGTATCCGAACTGGTGGGGGCGGGCCTGCTGCGCCGCTACTACAAGGGCTATGCCATCGATCACGCAAACCGGGGCGGACAGCGCCATGCGGTCTATGTGCTGCAAGGGCTGGCGCGCTGCCTCATGGCGCAGCCGCAGGGCGCGGACGGCCTGCCAGCCCGCCGCGCGCCGCCACGGCCAATTGCTCCCAAACCGGTGCAGGGTGAATTGCGTTTCGGTTGAGCGTGCGCGCATCTGCGGCTAAACCGGCCAGCGATGACACAGCCCCAATGGCTCTCGCTGGCCACTCTTGGCGGGATGATGGCCCTGTTCCTGTGGGGGCGCTTCCGGTATGACGTGACCGCCGTGATCGCGCTGCTGGCCGCAGTGGCGCTGGGCGTGGTTTCGCCCAGGGATGCCTTTACCGGTTTTGCCGACGATATCGTGGTGATCGTGGGTTCGGCGCTGGTCATGTCGGCGGCGGTGCAGCGTTCGGGCATGGTGGAACCGCTGCTGCAATCGCTGGCCGCGCGCGTGCGCCGCCCGCAGCAGCAGATGCTGGTGCTTTCGGCCACGGTGGGACTGGCATCGGGGTTCATCAAGAACGTGGGGGCGCTGGCCATGCTCATGCCCGGCGCGGTGCAGATGGCGCGGCGCAACAAGGCTTCGCCCTCGCTCTATCTCATGCCCATGGCTTTCGGCTCGCTGCTGGGCGG
>JBKBKD010000038.1:0-23814 GCA_046294595.1 Novosphingobium sp. | reverse complement strand
AGCTTGAGGCGCTCGTTCGGGTAGAGCGGGGTCAGGTTGTCGAAGTTCACGCGGTGGCGCACGGCCTCAGGATCATCGAAGTTGACCTTGATGAGGCGCGTGATCGAGAAATAGCGTTCGCCGTCCTTCGGCGCGCGCACTTCGCCTTCCACGGTATCGCCGGTGCGCAGGCCCCACTTGCGGACCTGGTTGGGCGAAACATAGATGTCGTCAGGCCCGGCCAGATAGTTCGCCTCCGGGCTGCGCAGGAACCCGAAGCCGTCGGGCAGAACCTCGATCGTGCCGATGCCGAGGATTTCCTCGCCGTCTTCCGCCATTTCCTTGAGGATGGCAAACATCAGATCCTGGCGGCGCATCGTGCTGGCGCCTTCGACCTCAAGCTCTTCGGCCATCTGGACCAGCTCTGCCGGGGTCTTCCTTTTCAGTTCTTTCAGGTGCATTTCTTTTGGTTCCCAAGGGGATGCTGAGATGGCCGGAAACCTCTTAGGGGCTTGGGGAAAGCGAGAGGGCGGCTGCGGCCGTGGGCAGCGCATCACGTTCCGGCGCGGACGGGCATATGCCCGCAGGGAGGCTTAGTCAATCAGGCACGGATCGCGCCGCCAGCTCCGGCAACTGACAGCCGGTCAGAACGGCTTCACGATCACCATGATGACAATGACCGCCGCCGCCATGCCGGGGATTTCGTTGAGCATGCGCAGCTTCCTGCCCGAAAGCCTGCGCACGCCGGAAGCGAGAAGCTGCGCATAGTGCGCCAGCCAGAACTGGTAGGCGGTGAGGACCAGGACGAGGGCCAGCTTCAGATGGAACCAGCCCTGCTGGAACGCGCCGATATCCAGCGCAAGGCCAAGGCCCAGAACCCAGACCACCACCAGCGAAGGCCACATGATGATCTTCATCAGCTTGGCCTCGCGGTCCACCCAGATCGCATTCTCCGGCGAACCCGGTGGCGCTTCCTGATGATAGACGAAGAAGCGCGGCAGCATGAACAGGCCCGCCATCCAGAAGATCACGAAGATGACATGGCCCGCCTTGAGCCAGAGATAGAGCATCGCCAATACCTGCTGCATGAGTTGCGCTCTCGTCTGCCTGTGCGCCCCCGCGCGCTATTTCGGCCGATGACGAGCGGTTTGCAAGTGCCCCGAAAGGGTTCAGTGCGACCAGCCCCGCACGATGCCGAGCAGGGCTTCCACATTTTCGATGGGGGTGTGCTGGCCGATGCCATGGCCAAGGTTGAACACGTGCGGACGATCGGCAAAGGCTTCGAGGACGCGGATCGTCTGGCGTTCAAGCTCCGGCCCGCCCGACAGCAGCAGAAGCGGATCGAGATTGCCCTGCACGGGCATTCCCGCGGGCATTTCGCGCGCTGCCCAGAGCGGGTCGATCGTCTCGTCGACGCCCACCGCATCGACGCCGGTTTCACGGGCATAGGCGGCCAGTTTCTCGCCCGCGCCCTTGGGAAAGCCGATGACCGGAACGTGCGGATAACGGCGCTGCATTTCGGCCGCGATTTTCGCGTTGGGGGCAATGACCCAGCGCTCGAACTCTGCCGGGGCGAGGCTGCCCGACCATGAATCGAACAGTTGCAGCCCTTCGGCACCGGCTTCCACCTGCCCGGACAGATATTCGATGGTCACTTGCGTGATGGCATCGATGATTGCCTGGAATGCGCCCGGATCGCGATAGGCAAGGGCGCGGGTATCGTGATGATCGCGGCTGCCTTCGCCTGCAACCATGTAGGTGGCGACCGTCCACGGGCTGCCGGCAAAGCCCAGCAGGGTCGTTTCAGGGGAAAGCTGCGCCTTCACCTTGGCAACCGTCTCGTAGATGGGGGAAAGACGCTCAGGCACCGCGACAAGGCTTTCCAGCGCCACATCGAGCAGGCGGGGGGAAAGGTCCGGTCCCTCGCCGGCAAGAAACCTGAGATCCTGTCCCATGGCATAGGGCACGATCAGGATGTCCGAAAACAGGATCGCGCCATCGAAGCCGAAGCGGCGGGTGGGCTGCACGGTCACTTCGGCGGCGGCATCGGTATCATAGACGAGCGCGAGGAAGCCGCCCTTCTGGCTGCGCAATTCCCGGTATTCGGGCAGATAGCGCCCGGCCTGGCGCATGAGCCAGATGGGCCGCCGGGAAAGATTGGCACCGCGAAGGGTATCGAGCAGGGGGCCGGGCATCGTGCGCTTTCGTCCAATCCACTAAATAAGATTCTTATTGAATCAGGTTGAAGATGTTAGTTGGCCCTGTGGAAACCGGGGATTGCGCCGGTCTGCCCGATTTGTGAGTCCGCTTCCACACTTTTCGGTGTGTGCGACTCTGGACAGTATGCGAGTCAACGCAAAGTTGTCATCGCTCTCCACAGGCTGGGGAAAAGCCTTTCCCCCTGTCCACAAGTGCCGCCGAAGCGGACTCGCAGCGCGGGTGAATCCGTGGCCGGAACTTGTCCCTGATCCTGTCCCGTGGTTTATCGGTGCTGTTTCCACAGGATCATCCCGACCCTGCGCCAGAACCCTTTGGACAGCCCGCCCATGCAGCGCCTGCACCTGCACCTCCTTTCCGATTCCACCGGCGAAACGCTGGAAATGATCGCCAAGGCCGCGCTGGCGCAGTTCGACGGGGCGGATGTGGTGCGCCATTTCTGGCCGATGGTGCGATCGATGCAGCATCTGGACCGGATCATGGGCGAAATCGCCGCCAATCCGGGGCTGGTGCTCTATACGCTGGTCAACCCCGAAACCCGCGAACGGCTGGAGCAGCGCTGCATCGCGCTGGGCCTGCCGCATGTGGCGGCGCTTGATGCGGTATCGGATGCGCTGGAACAGCAGCTTGGCCTGCCGGTCAAGGGACGCCCCGGCCGCCAGCACGTGATGGACGAAGCCTATTTCCGCAGGGTCGAGGCGATCCAGTTCACCATCGCCCACGATGACGGCGTGAACTGGGAAAACTGGGAGGAGGCCGACATCGTGCTGGCGGGCGTCTCGCGCAGTTCCAAGACGCCGACCTCGATCTATCTTGCCAATCGCGGCTACAAGGTGGCGAACATTCCGATCGTGGTCGAAAGCCCGCCCCCGCCCATGCTCTTTTCCCTGCGCAGGCCGCTGGTGGTGGGGCTGACGACCAGTCCGGAACGCCTGATTGCGGTGCGGCGCAACCGGCTGCTGTCGCTCAACCAGGCGCCGGAGACCGCCTATGTCGACAATGAACAGGTCACGCGCGAGGTGCAGTTTGCACGCCGCATGTTTGCCGATAACGGCTGGCCGGTGATCGATGTTTCGCGCCGTTCCATCGAGGAGACGGCCGCGGCCGTCATCAACCTCTACAACGAACGCGCCGCGGCCGGTGGCAGCGGCGATGGAGCAAAGCCGATATGACCCTGATCCTCGCGAGCCAGAGCGCCTCGCGCAAGATGATGCTGGAGGCCGCTGGCGTTCCCTTCGAGGCGCGCGGATCGGATGTGGATGAACATGCGATCAGGCGCGAACTTCTGGGCGTGCCGGGGTGCGAGGTGGCGCAGGTTCTGGCCGAGGCCAAGGCGCTGGCGGTTTCGGCGGCCATGCCCGGCAGGCTGGTGCTGGGCGGGGATTCGCTGGTCGAGGTGGCGGGGCGCCAGTTCGACAAGCCGGTAAGCCGCGAGAACGCAGCCGAACACCTTGCCTTCTTTTCGGGCAAGGAGATGAAGCTTCATTCCGCTGCCGTGCTGATGCGCGACGGCGGCCGGGTGTGGAAAACCTGCGAGACTGCAACCCTCAAGGTCAGGCCGCTTTCTCCACAGTTCATCCAGAGCTATCTCGACAGCGAGTGGCCCGCGGTGGCCGGGTGTGTCGGCGTGTTCCGGATGGAAGCACGCGGCGTGCAACTGTTCGAGGCGATCGAGGGCAGCCACTTCACCGTTCTGGGAATGCCGCTGCTGCCGCTGCTGGCCGCGCTGCGCCATGAGGGAGCGCTTGCCGAATGAGCTTGCCTTATGCCGAAGTGATCGGCGATCCGATCGCGCAATCGAAATCGCCCGTCATTCACGGCTTCTGGCTGGAGAAGCTGGGGCTTGAGGGGCGTTACGGGCGCGCGCACGTCAAGCCGGAAGAACTGGCCGGTTATCTTGCCGCGCGGCGCGCCGATCCGCACTGGCGCGGCTGCAACGTGACGATGCCGCACAAGCAGGCCGTCATTCCCCTGCTCGACCGGCTCGATCCGCTGGCGCAGAGAATCGGTGCGGTGAACACGATCGTGGCCGAAGACGGCGCTCTGACGGGATACAATACCGATGCGCCGGGATTTCTGGAGCCGCTGCGCGCAGAGCTGGACCGCACGCACTATTTCCGCATGGCGCGGGTGCTGGGCACGGGCGGGGCGGCGCGCGCGATCATCGCGGCGCTGGCCGACGCACACGTGGTCATCGTGCTGGCGGGGCGCAACGTGGACAAGGCGCGGGCGCTGCTCGACGAGCTGGATCCGGGCGGCGAACACCACGTTGCCCCGCTCGGTCACTTTGCCGATGCCACCGATTTTGCCTTCGATGATCGCGAGGGTTGTTTCGATCTTGTGGTGAATGCCTCGTCGCTGGGCATGACCGGGCAGCCTGCATTGGCCTTCGACATGAGCCATGCCCCGCCGGGATCGGTCTTCTACGATATTGTGACCAGCCCCTTGGAGACGGCCTTTCTCAAGGACGCCAGGGCGGCGGGCTTTCGCACGATCGACGGGCTTTCCATGCTGATCGGGCAGGCCGACCATGCCTTCCGGCGCTTTTTCGGCGCGCTGCCGCCGCGCGGCGCTGCCGACACCGAACTGCGCGAAAGGATCCTTCAGGCATGAGGTTTGCGGCGTGAGGCCCCCCGCATGAGCCGGCCCTTTGTTCTGGGGCTGACCGGATCGATCGGCATGGGCAAGTCGGCCGTGGCGATGATGCTGCGCGAACTGGGGGTGCCGGTGTTCGATGCCGATGCCGCGGTGCATCACCTCCAGGGGCCGGGGGGGCATCTGGTGGGGGCGATAGAGGCGGCCTTTCCCGGCACGACCGGCCCTGAAGGCGTGAAGCGCCAGGAACTGGGCGCGCGCGTCTTCGGCGATGCCGAGGCGCTCAAGCGGCTGGAGGCGATCGTGCACCCGGCAGTGGCGCAGATGCGCGAAGCCTTCATGATCGAGCACATGGGCGAGCCGCTCGTCGTTTTCGACATCCCGCTGCTTTACGAGAAGGGCCACGGGCGCGATCTGGATGCGGTGATGGTGGTTTCGGCCCCGGCTGACGTGCAGCGCCAGCGCGTGCTTGCCCGGCCCGGCATGACGCCCGAAAAGTTCGCGCATATCCTGTCGCTTCAGGTGCCGGATGCGGAAAAGCGCGCGCGGGCCGACCATGTGATCGACACTGGTGTCACCCTTGACGAGACGCGGGCGCAGGTTGCCGCGCTGGTTGCGGCGATCCGGGAAAAAAACCCGAAGGCGTGAAGGCGGTGCCTCTTGCCAGCCCTTCTTTGCGGGTCCACATATCCTGTGATGCGTGAGATCGTTTTCGATACCGAGACGACCGGGCTTGACCCGAAGAGCGGGGATCGGCTGGTCGAGATCGGCTGCATCGAGATGGTCAACCGGGTGCCGACCGGCGCGGTATTCCATCGCTATTTCAATCCCGAACGCGATATGCCCGCCGAGGCCGAGGCCGTGCACGGGCTTTCGATCACGTTCCTTTCCGACAAGCCGAAGTTTGCCGAAGAAGCCGATGCGTTCCTCGATTTCATCGGCGATTCGCCCATGGTCGCGCACAATGCCGGGTTCGATTTCGGCTTCATCAATCACGAGCTGGAACTGTGCGGGCGCGCGCCCGTCAGCCGGGAACGCATGGTCGATACCGTGGCCATTGCCCGCCGCAAGCATCCCGGCGCCAAGCTCAGTCTCGATGCGCTGTGCTCGCGCTATGGCATCGACCGCAGCCACCGCACCAGGCACGGCGCGCTGCTCGATGCCGAACTGCTCGCGCAGCTCTATGTCGAATTGCAGGGCGGCAGGCAGATCGGCCTTGAACTTGCGGCAGAAGCCGCAGCCCAGGGCGCATCTGTCGTGGCCCGTGAAGAGACCGTCATGGCCGCTTCTGCCACCGTCCGCACCTACCGTTCCCCGCGCCCGCATTCCGCGAGCGCCGAGGAGCTGGCCCGTCATGCCGAGTTCATGGCGGGCTTCAGCGAGCCGATCTGGTCGCGCTGAACCGCGCGACCGGTCAGCTTGCCAGAGTGACAGGAGAAGTTGTTTATGGATATTCGCGTTTCGGGACACCAGGTCGATACCGGCGCTGCCTTGCAGACCCATGCCGAACAGCGCCTCGGCGCCATCGTCGACAAGCACTTTTCCCGAGCGCTTTCCTCGCATGTCACGCTGGGGAAGGCGCCGCATGGCGGATTCCGATGTGACATCGTCACCCACGTGACGCAGGGCCTGATTCTCAAGGGCAGCGCGGTGGCGCAGGATGCACATGTCGCGCTCGACCAGTCGGCCGAGAAGATCGAGAAGCAGCTTCGCCGCTATCGCCGCCGGATCAAGGACCGCCACGAAGGGGCCGATCACGCGCGCAAGACCGACGAGGCCAATTTCGACTTCCAGGAAGCCGCCTACACCGTCTTCGTCCACGACGAGGCCAGCGAGGAGGAACCGGCCGATGCCCCGCTCGTCATTGCCGAGACGCGCGTCGATGTTCCCACCGCAACGGTTTCGGATGCGGTGATGATGCTGGACCTTCGCAACACCAATGCGCTTCTGTTCAAGAACGCGGGAACCGGTGTGCACAACATGGTCTATCGCCGCGGTGACGGATCGATCGGCTGGGTCGAGCCGAAGTAGACCGGCAGGAATCGGGTTGATGACCGGGCGGCAGTGGCTGCCACTTGCGCCCGGTCTTCTTCCAGCCAACCATTTTCCGGCCAGTCTTGTGGCGCCCGTTCGTCTTTCCCGATTGTTGCGGGTTTGTTGTGAACCGCTTTGCTCTTGCCTTTGCCGACAATCGGGCGCATGTGCCCGGCACTGCCCACCGGGACCGGACTGACCGACCGGCGCGCCAATTTCCCCATGGTCCGGTTCACCGGGCATTTGCACACTAGTGATACGCTGCGAATTGATGTCGGCATTGTTCACCCTTGATCCTTCGGCTGTCCGTGTTGTCCGGGCCGATACCAAGCAGCAGATCCTTGCCGATCTCGCAGCCTGCTTCGCCGCGGTCTATGGGCTTGATGCCGCAACGGTGATGGACGGGATCGAGGAGCGCGAGAAGCTGGGAAGCACAGGCTTCGGGCGCGGTGTGGCCATTCCCCATGCCCGTATCGAAGGGCTGGAGCGGCCGGTTGCGGCATTCTTCCGGCTGGAAAGCCCGGTCGAGTTCGCATCTGCCGACGGAATGCCGGTCGATTGCGTTTTCGGCCTGCTTTCCCCGATGCAGGCCGGTGCCACGCATCTTCAGGCGCTGGCAGCGATTTCGCGGATGATGCGCGATGAACGCATGCACGAACGGCTGGTTTCGGCACCCGATGCCGAAGCGCTGTTCGGCCTTCTCGTCAACGTCATCGATCGCGATGCCGCCTGAACCGGTGGCCGGTGCCCGCAGCCATGACAGCGCCGCGCTGCACTGGCGGGCGCTTGAAGGGCTTTATGCCTCCGCCCCGGTCAATGCGATGTTCGCCTCGCGTCTGGAGATTGTCGGCGAGGGCGCCTCGCGCATCGTCTTCGATGTGACGCCTTCGTGCTTTCATGCTGCCGGTGCGGCGCATGGCACGATCTATTTCAAGATGCTCGACGATGCCGCCTTCTATGCGGCCAACACGCTGGTCACGGACCGTTTCCTGCTGACGACCTCATTCAACCTGTTCTTCACCAGGCCGATCAACGGCGGACGGGTGATCGCCGAAGGGCGGTGGGTTTCGGGGCGGCGGCGCGTGCTGGTGGCCGAAGCGCGCCTTGTCGATGAAGATGGCGAGGAAGTCGGCCGCGGCACGGGCACTTTCCAGCGATCGCGCATCCCGCTTTCCAGCCTTGAAGGCTACAATGCGGGCCTGCGCCAGGCGCTCGCCTGATCGCTCCGCGTGGATACGCGCCTTCCCGCACACCTCGAAGTGAACGCCCTGATCCGCGCCGCGCAAGCGCTCGGCGGGTTCGGCATGGTGCTCAACAAGGGCGAGCGCGAGGCCGGGACGATCCTGGTGGTTATCGTGGACAATCAAGGCGCTGGCACGGTTCTTGACCGGATGCCGCAGCTTGACGGAACCCGCAGATGGTGCGAAGTAAAGTCGCAAGCTTTTGATAACCTTAATGAAATCCAACCCTATCTGGACCGGCGCGTGCAGCAGGATCCCGATATGTGGATTGTCGAACTGACTGTCGCGGATCGGGAACGGTTCATCCGCGAAACCCTGTCTGCCGCCTGAACGCGGGTTGACTCTCGCGCGCCGGCAATTAAGGGCGCGCTACCAAATTTGCGCAGGCGGTGACGGAAGGCAGCAAGGCCCGATGCACTGGCACGCAGACGGGGGGCAACCGCCATGGCCCTTCGATGCCCGTTCCGGCGAGTGCTGATCCGGCAGGATCGGACAGCGCTCGATCGCATCAGGCATCGCGCCATGGACGGAAGTTCACCGCCCAATGACGATACAGGATGAGCAACCGTTTCAAGTTCGCAGCTACGCTGAGCATTGCTGCGACATTCATCACAACGCTTTTCAGCACGGCCGGTTCCCATGCCGCCGCTCAGGGCATCAATGCCCCGGTCGCCTCGGTGGCGACCTTCATCTCCCAGCCTGTCGTTCAGCCGGTCAGCCAGACCGCCGATGCCGACAGTGACGAAGCCGATGCCGCTTCGCTTGCCGAGCTGGTTGCAGAAACCGACATTCCCGCCACGCTTTCGAACGAGCTTGAGTGCCTTGCCGGCGCCGTGTTCTTCGAAGCCAAGAGCGAATCCCTGGCAGGCCAGCTTGCCGTGGCCCGCGTGATCGTGGCCCGTGCCAATTCGGGCCGGTTCCCTTCGTCCTATTGCGGCGTGGTCTATCAGCCCTCGCAGTTCTCGTTCGTGCGCGGCAATGCCATGCCCGCCATCGACCGCAGCAGCCTCGCCTGGCACACGGCCGCGCGCATCGCGGTGATTGCCGATGAAGGATCGTGGAAAAGCCCGGTCGAAGGCGCCATGTTCTTCCATGCGGCCCATGTCTCGCCGCGCTGGGGCAAGACCCGCATGGCCCGCGTGGACAGCCACATCTTCTACCGCTGATAATCCAGCCGCTGATCGCTCCGGCATCGCGGACGCATGAAAGAGGGCCGGCTCCCGCAGGGGAACCGGCCCTTCTTGCACCTGCCGCATGCGGGGATGCGGCGAGGCTGGCGATCAGTGGCGGAAGTGGCGCATTCCGGTGAAGACCATGGCAAGGCCCGCCTCGTCCGCAGCCTTGATGACATCTTCGTCGCGGATCGAACCGCCCGGCTGGATCACGCAGGTTGCGCCCGCTTCCACCGCCGCCATGAGGCCATCGGCAAAGGGGAAGAAGGCATCCGAAGCCACCGCCGAACCCACCGTGCGCACGGCGGCAAAACCATGCGTTTCAGCCGCTTCCCTGGCCTTGGCGGCGGCAATCCGCGAGGAATCGCGCCGGTTCATCTGGCCCGCGCCAATACCTGCGGTCACGCCGTCCCTGGCATAGACGATCGCGTTCGATTTCACGTGCTTGGCCACGGTCCAGGCAAAGAGCGCATCGGCCAGTTCCTGCTCGGTCGGCGCGCGCCTGGTCACGACCTTGAGATCGGCCGGGTCGATCCTGCCCGCATCGCGATCCTGCACGAGCAGCCCGCCTGCGATGGGCACGGTGACAAGACCCTTGCGGTGCGCATCCGGGAGCGAATCCACCAGCAGGAGGCGCAGGTTCTTCTTGCGCGCGAAGGCTTCCCTTGCCGCCGCGTCGGCGCCGGGAGCAACCACAACTTCGGTGAAGATCTCGCAGATGGCGCTGGCCGTCGGCCCGTCGAGCGGCACGTTGGTGGCAACGATCCCGCCAAAGGCCGAAACCGAATCGCATTCGAGCGCTGCCTTCCATGCCTCGGCCAGCGTATCGGCCGTGGCGACGCCGCAGGGGTTCGCGTGCTTCACGATGACCACGGTCGGCTTGGCCCCGGCAAACTCGGCCACGAGTTCGAGCGCGGCATTGGCATCGTTGTAGTTGTTGTAGGACAGTTCCTTGCCCTGCACCTGCACTGCCTGCGGCAGGCCGGTGGCGGCGGGGTTGCGCGGCACGTAGAGCGCGGCTTCCTGATGCGGATTTTCGCCATAGCGCAGCGTGGTGACGCGGCTGTGCGCGCTGGCGAGGACGGGGGGAAAATGTTCGCCCTGATCGACCGTGGCGAACCACTGCGAAATGGCCGCATCATAGGCGGCCGTGGCGGCATAGGCCTTGGCGGCCATGCGGCGACGGAAAGCCAGCGTGGTAGCGCCGCCGGTCTGGTCGAGCTGGGCCAGAAAGTCGGCATAATCGGCCGCATCGGTCAGGATCGTCACGTAATCGTGGTTCTTGGCCGCCGAGCGGACCATCGAAGGGCCGCCGATGTCGATGTTCTCGATCACTTCATCGCGCGCGGCGCCCTTGGCCACGGTCGCTTCGAAGGGGTAGAGGTTCACCACGACCAGATCGATCGCACCGATCCCGTGCTGCGCCATGGCGGCGGCATGTTCGGGATTGTCGCGCACGGCCAGCAGCCCGCCGTGGATCATCGGGTGCAGCGTCTTGACCCGGCCATCCATCATTTCGGGAAAGCCGGTGTGTTCGGACACGTCCTTCACGGCAAGGCCGGCATCGCGCAGCGCCCTGGCGGTGCCCCCGGTCGAAAGCAGTTCGACACCGCGCGCGGCCAGCGCCTTGCCCAGTTCGACCAGCCCCGATTTGTCGGACACCGAAAGCAGCGCTCGCTTGATCGTAATCTCGCTCACGTGGATTTCCTATCTATCGCATCTTCTTGAGCAGCCAGGAGAAGCTCTCTCCGCTGCGGGGAATCTTGGCGATGACGACAAGTTGCCGCGTGCCCACGGGACGCCCGGCGCCATCTGCCCAGAGGCTTTCCTCGATCGACACCGGATCGCGGCCCGAACGGAACTGCCACAGGCTGCCATCCGGCAGGGCAAGCGTAATGCCTTTCCCGTCCGCGCTGGCGGACAGCTCGATATGCGGGCCGAGATGGAAGCGCAAGGCAACGTTGATCATGCCGCGCTTCCCCTTGCGCCCGGTCGGGACAAGCAGATCCTCGCCGCGCAGTTCGGTGCCATCATCGCGCAGGATCAGGATGCGCCGGTGGGTCAGGCCGAAGCGGCTGACATAGCCGTTGTGGCTCGCCTCCACCCGCGTGGCGCCGGGACCGGCACCGGTTGCAGCCAGTGTGCGCCGGTCAACCTCGACTTCGGAAACCCCCGAACCGAGGCGGCCATTGATGAGCACGGCCGTGGAATTGAAATCCTCGATCGTCAGGGTGGAATGTGCGGCAGTGGCGCGCAGCCCCTGTTCCAGCCTCAGCGGAATCAGCCCGCCCGCAAAGGCAGCACCACCGCAGTTGACGATCAGCCGTTCCTTGCCGTGGCTGAACTCGAATGCGAGGGTCGAGGCGCAGCCATCGCGGGCGTGGCGGGCAACCGGGGGCGGCCCGGCATCGAACTGAAGCACGGCCTTGCCCGCGCTGACGCGCTGGTATCCCCACTGGCGCGCATCGCGCAAAGGCCGGGTGCGGATGCCGCTGGCCCTGACGAGCGCTTCGATCCGTTCTGCATCGATGGCGCCTGCGCCCTGCCAGTTGCCAAGGCCGCCATCGCCGTGCAGCAGCGCCAGCAGCGGCGGGACCAGCAGGGTCAGCATGGTCTGGATCTGGGGCAGCGGCTCGGCGCGCACTGCTTCGTAGCAGGCGCGCAGGCCGATGAGCAGTTCGATCGCCTCGATCTGGCAAAGCGGGCTGCGCGAGAGGACGCCCCCGTCATCGCTGACCAGTTCGCCCAGTGCGCGCACCAGCCCGGCCTCGGCAAAAAGGCGGCGCGGCTTGCCGTCGGCCATGATCAGCCCGGCAGCGACAAGGCCGCACCAGCCCGCCACTTCGCCCAGATGGTCCTCCGCCTTGCTGACCCTGCGGTCAAGCCAGCGGGCCGTATGCTCGATGGTGTGCAGGACCTTGTTGCGAAAGGCGCGATCCTGCCCCGAAAGGATCAGCGGGGCGTGGATCATCCAGTTGAGCAGGCGGTGGCCGACATTGCCGATGTTCCACGCCGGGGTCGGATCGGGTTCGGGGTTCGCGGCAAGCCACGTGGCAAGGATGCGTTCGGCCACCTGCGTGCATTGCGGACGCGGACCGCCTGCTTCCAGATCACGCAGCCAGCGGAAGCCATGCACCATGCGTTCGAATGCCGGGGCAAGGCGCGGGCCGGAAAAGGCCGTGTCGGCAATCGGCGACTTGTAGCCATGGATGAGGAAATGCCCTGCGCGCAGGGCCTTGCCCGCGGCGGCATCGCCGGCCAGCGGGGCAAGGACGGTGGCGGTCAGCCGGGTCTTGCCGCGCTTGCGGAAGGGCTGGGCAAGGCCGATCCCGTAGGCGAAGCGCAGCAGACGGTCGCCCGCGCCGAGCGAGGGCGGGGCAAAATCGGCCAGCGCCAGCGCCCGGCCCGGCTCGATCATGGGCGTCTCGATCACGCCTGCTTCGATCTGGGGCGGGTCGATGAGGGGCGCTTCCATGCCGGGCACGGGCGCGGCTGCGGATCGGGGAGCGGAAAGAGGGCTGTCGGTCGGCTCGGCCAGCGGTTCCTCCATCTCTGGGTGCAAGGGCACTGCACGTCGATCCCCGGCCTGACCTGCGCCAGCGCCGGGTGCGGCCGCAGGACGACTTCCGGCATCGGGGAAGCCGCCTTGCTGCATATCAGCCCAGCGCCTTCAATGCAGCAATGTTTGCCCGGTATTGCGATGGCCCGCCCCGGAACGAGGCGGTTCCGGCCACCAGCACATCGGCCCCGGCATCCACGCACGAGCGGATGGTCCTGGTATCGACCCCGCCATCGACCTCAAGGTGGATGTCCCGGCCCGACTTGTCGATCATCTTGCGCACCGCCTCGATCTTGCGGAGCTGGCTGGAGATGAAGCTCTGCCCGCCGAAACCGGGATTGACGCTCATCACCAGCACGAGGTCCACATCGTCGATCAGGTAATCGAGCATCTTGGCCGGAGTTCCCGGATTGAGCGAGACGCCCGCCTTCTTGCCCAGTGCCTTGATCGCCTGCACCGTGCGGTGGATGTGCGGGCCTGCTTCGGGGTGGACGGTGATGATGTCGGCACCCGCCTCGGCAAAGGCTTCAAGATAGGCGTCCACCGGCGAGATCATGAGGTGCACGTCGAACGGCTTGGCGCTGTGGGGGCGCAGCGCCTTTACCACCATCGGCCCGATGGTGATGTTGGGCACGAAATGCCCGTCCATCACATCGACATGGATCCAGTCAGCCCCGGCTTCGTCGATGGCGCGCACTTCCTCGCCAAGCCGGGCGAAGTCTGCCGACAGAATGGAAGGGGCAATCAGCGGTGTCATCGGCGCGCATCTTCCTGCATCGGGTGGCAGGGTTCATGGATGCACGCATCGGTGCCTGCAAACGGCCACCCCACAGGTCCAGCGCTTACCTGCGGCGAATCGGCCTAACAAGCATTTGCGCCATCCTTATCCACACGGAATGACCCGATCCGGGGCGATCTGCGCAGGCCTGCCTTGTGCTGAACCGCCGCCAACCAAAGGGTTCAGCGGCTATTCAGTGCGACATTCATACTTAACGATCAGCGAAACTGTCGGTATGTGTCCGGCTCGCACGGGTGCGGAAAGGTTGGAAGAACCGCGCTTATTTGAACGCCACTGGCAGAACGCTGCCACAGTATCACGTTGGATTCGGGGCCTTTTGATTATGACCAAGCCGAGACGTTGGCGCGCCGCGGCGGCCATTCCTGTTGCCATCGTGGCGGCCCTGACCGCTGGGGGATCCGGCGCTGCGGCGGCAACGCCCAACTGCGCCGGGCCTGCCAGCGACACCTGGATCAACATCACGATAGATGGCGTGCGCAATGGCAATGGCCTGATGGCGGTCACGCTCTATGCCGACGAGCCGCGCAAGTTCCTTGCCAAGAAGGGCTCGCTCTATGTGGGGCGGGTCGATGCGACGGCGCCGGAAACCCGGATGTGCCTGTTCGTGCCCAAGCCCGGCATCTATGCCATCGCCGTCTATCACGACGAGGACGCCAGCGGCCGGATCAACCGCAGCGGCATGCTTGGCCTGCCGGAGGAAGGTTTCGGTTTCTCCAACAATCCGCCAACCGTGGCGAGCATTCCCTCGTTCCGCTCGGTGCGGCTGCACATCGCCAAGACCGGCCTTTCGACCCGGATCAGCCTGCGCTATCCCTGAAGCCGCGGCCGATCAGCGCTCGCTGTCGGCAATCTGCGGGGGCATCATGCCTGCCGTGGCGAAAGTCTGGGCAAGGTGCCACGGCGCCAGTTCCTCGGCCAGGGCGTGGGCGCGCGGATCGTCCACGTCCATCCACCAGGCGTCCTCGATGTCCATGGTTCCGGCGCGGCCCTTGTCGGCAAGTCGCTGCATCCCGTCGGAAAGCGATCCCGGCCTTCCGTCGGCAATGGCCTCGCGGATGGCGACCGCCAGTTCGGGCGTTGCCAGAAATGCCCC
The DNA here is from genome assembly GCA_046294595.1 of Novosphingobium sp. Lineage (GTDB taxonomy): Bacteria > Pseudomonadota > Alphaproteobacteria > Sphingomonadales > Sphingomonadaceae > Novosphingobium. The sequence goes on along the minus strand of JBKBKD010000038.1, from coordinate 9,125 downwards.
GCAGTCAACCGCGTCATAGGGGCTGATCGTCTTGCCGATGGCGGTGATGCGGCCTTCATCGTCAAGCTTGACCCATGTGGCGTCATCGGGATCGACCAGCGGATTGTCGATCCGGCGATCGATGGCCAGCGTGACCCCGCGCGTCGGCCGGTCTTCGTGCATCAGCCGGGCAAGGATGTCGGCCTCGAAGATGTGGTCGGCCATCATCAGCAGGTAGTTGCCTTCGCACCGCGTGGCCCCCGCCATGACCGAGTGGCCATTGGGTGTCGACCAGTCGGACAGGCGGACCGGGATGATCTCGATCCCGGCGCGCAGCGAAAGCCCGGCGAGGAAGGCTTCCAGCATGTCGGCGCGGTGCCCCGTCACCACGATCACGCGCGTGACCCCGGCCAGCATGGCCTGCCGCACGCCGATCTCGATCAGCGGCATTCCCGCAACCGGGGTGAGCGGCTTGGACGGGGAAAGTTCGGCAAGGCGGCTGCCATATCCGGCAGCGATGATGAGGGCATCCATGAGGCGATCCGGCTGGAAGGAGGCGGTGTCCAAACGAAACGGCCGGCCAGACAATCGCCCGGCCGGCCGCTTTCGCCTGCGCGCGTCGTGACGCGCTTATTCGGCGGCGAGCTTTTCGACCGAGGCGTATTCCTCGACCATCTGCGCGGCGACGTCGTCGTTGAACTGCTGCGGCGGGTGCTTGCAGAAATAGGCCGACGGGCCGATCAGCGCACCGCCTTCGCCGCGATCAAGCGCCACCTTGCAGCAACGGATGGCATCCATCACGCAGGCAGCCGAGTTCGGGCTGTCCTCGACCGAAAGGCGCAGTTCGAGGTTCATCGGAACATTGCCCCACTGGGCGCCTTCGAGGCGCAGGAAGCACAGCTTGTTGTCCTTCTGCCAGGGAACATAGTCCGAAGGACCGACGTGGATGTTCTCGTCGTCGAGACGCTGGGCCAGCATGGCCTGCACGGCTTCGGTCTTCGATTCCTTCTTGCTGCCCAGACGCTGACGGTCGAGCATGTTCATGAAATCGGTGTTGCCGCCGGTGTTGAGCTGGTAGGTGCGCTCCACGTTCACGCCGCGGGCGGCGAACAGGCTGGACAGCACGCGGTGCACGATCGTGGCACCGACCTGGGCCTTGATGTCGTCGCCCACGATGGGGATGCGCTTTTCGCGGAAGCGCGCTTCCCATTCCGGGGTGGAGGCGATGAACACGGGCATGCAGTTGACGACCGCAACGCCGGCTTCAAGCGCGCATTCCATGTAGAATTCGGTGGCTTCCTGCGAACCGACGGGGAGGAAGTTGAGGAGAACTTCCGCACCCGAATCCTTCAGGGCCTTCACGATGTCGGCCTGGGTGGCTTCCGGCTCGTCGGCCACGATGAAGCCCTTTTCGCCAACCGTGGTCATGTGCGGGGCAACGCCGTCCGACACGCGGCCCATGATGACCTTGGCGCCCGTCAGCGGAACATTGGGCTGGAACACGGTGGTGTTGTTCGGCGCGGCGAAGATGGCTTCGGCGATATCCTTGCCGACCTTGCGCGCATCGACATCGATGCCCAGCACGAAATCAACGTCGCCGGCGCCATAGCCGCCGATCCGGTCATGGATGAGCCCCTGCGACGAATTGTTGTTGCGGTAGTAGGCAACACCCTGCACCAGCGAACTGGCGCAGTTGCCCACGCCGATCACGGCGACCTTGATTGGCTTCATGAACTACGATCCCTTCAGACAGACGCAACGCGTCTCAATGTCACGTCATTGTGAAATCGCGCGCCAAAAGCAAGAAGTTTGCGTCCGGTCAAGCGCGTTGAGTGGCTGGAGCATGGGGTTCCTGCCCTTTCGTGCGGTTTTTCACACACTGGTGCGCTTCCCGCACCACCCCCGGCGTTCATGGCCCGGCACTCATGACGATGCCCTTACTGTAAACCGGCTGCCGACGCCAGTGCGCTTGCAATGCCGGAGCGCAGACAAGGGTGGCAAACCCATGGCCGCGCATCGTCAGGTCGGGAGCTTGCCTTCGCGCAGCAAATCTGCGGAAATCGGCCATTCGGTGCGGCCCAGGCCGAGCCGTGCCGCAGCCCGCTGAGCGCCGAACTCCTCGAACAGGGTTTCATAGTGCGCGACCATGGCATCGACCGCGAAACGCTGCACGCGCGCCTTGCCGGCCGCCACCAGCCGGGCGCGATGTTCGGGATCGGCTATCATCCCTGCCATGACGCGCGCCAGTGTTGCCGCATCGTCGACCGGCACGATCTCGCCCGATATGCCCGGCTCCACGATGTCGCGCGGGCCGTAGCTGCAATCGGCATGGATGACCGGAACGCCGCAGGCCAGCCCTTCGGCAAGGGCCGTGGGAAAGCCTTCCCAGCGCGATGGCTGCACCATGAGCTGCGCCCGCGCCATCCAGGCATAGGGATTGGCCACGAAGCCGGTGAAGCGCACGTGGCGGGCAACGCCCAGCGTGGCGGCAAGCGCCCGCAACTCACCCAGACAGGGGCCTTCGCCCAGCAGGACCAGATCGTGCGTGCGCCACAGGCCGCTGCTGGCGTAGGCGGAGAGCAGGGTGTCCTGCCCCTTCTGATAGGCCAGCCGCCCGACGTTGACGATGAAGGGGCGTTCGGGAAGCTCGTGCACCGGCTGGGCGACAGCCGTTGCGATCGCTTCCAGATCGATCGGATTGTTGATCATCCTCACCTGCGTGGCGCCAAGCCGCAGGTCGCCGACAAGGCCGCATGCCATGTCGGACGAGTTGGTGAGGATCGCATCGGCCTTGCGATAGACATGGCGTGTCAGGCGCAGCGACAGCGACTTGACGAGGGCGTTGGGCGATTCCCGGTCGGCCACGGCGAGGACATTGTTGCCTTCGCGAATGATCCACCGCGGCTTGGGCGACATGCCGCGCATGGCCAGCCAGGTGAGCAGCGCCGTGCCCTTGAAGAAGCTCATCACCACATCGGGCTGAACCTGTTCGATGATGTGGCGAAACGCGGCCGGGCCGTGGAAGGCGGCCTTCGTCAGGGTCGCGGGCTTGAACAGGGCGCGGTTCTCGCCCTCGAAGCGGAAATGGTCTTCCGATTGCGGGGCGACGATGACGCGGGCCGGATCGATCGAATCGAGGTAGGGACCGCTGGCCCGCAACAGGCCCAGCCGCACGTCGAACCGGGTCGTGTCGACCCGTTCCATCAGCTTGGCCGTGACTCGCTCCGCGCCGCCGCCCACCCATGAACCCATGAGGAACAGGCAGCGGATCCGGGCGTCCGCCTTCAGGGCCAGGGTTGGCGATTGATACATCAGGCTCCCGGTTTCGCAGTTTCGCGCGCCCGATGCCACCCGCACACGCCCTCGGCAAGTAACTTACCCCGTTAATGGCGACAAGATGCTACCTTTCGGCAACAGTTTGTCCCAACTACGGTTTGCCGATGACGCCGTTTTCGTGAACCGCAGCTGTATGAATGCGTCCGGCGCGCGCAGGATGTGGCATCGATGCCCGCCTTGCTGTATGCGCGCGAACCCAACTGAAAGGTGATCGGTGACACAGGCAGGCGCAGATTTTCAGGCAGGCGCAGATTCTCAGGCCGAAGAAGTTTCCGCCGCTTGGGCGGGCGGTGCAGGCGCGCCGCGCGCCGCGCTGCCGAAGCGCCCCATGCGCCCGCGCGAATTGCAGGACCGGCTGAACTATCACCTCTACCATCCGCTGGCATGGCGGCTGGCCAAGGCGCTGGCGCATACCCCGGCAACGCCGAACATGGTTTCCGTCTTCGGCGGCCTGCTGGTCGTGGCTGCGGGCGTCGTCTATTTCAACATGGACGCAACCGGCGGGACATGGCGGCTTGGCTGGCCTTGGGGGGCGATGCTGGGCATGGCCCTGCACATGAGCTGGCACGTGGTGGACGGGGCCGATGGCGACCTTGCCCGGATCACCGGCAGATCAAGCCCCATCGGCGAGATGGTCGACGGGATCTGCGACTATGTCAGCCACATTGTCCTCTATGTGCTGCTCGCCTTCGTCCTGACCCGCCAGATCGGATCGGGCGAGGCCTGGGCCTGGACGCTTGCTGCCGGGGCTTCGCACATCGTGCAGTCCAACCATGTCGAGGTGCAGCGCCGCTTCTATCAATACTGGACCTATGGCGTGCCCTGGCTGAACAACGCGAAAGAAGGCGGATCGGGCCTGTTCGGTTCACGCGGCTGGTTTGCCCGCCTGCTGGAACCCGTGGCGCGTGCCTATCTTGTCCTTGCCGCCGGAATGACGCCCCATGCCCGCCAGATCGACGAGGCGGTCAGAGCGGCAACGGCAGGAAAGGACGCGGCGCGGCTCGATGCGATCCGCGCCGAGGTTGCACGCGAACAGAGGCCCCTGCTCGATTTCCTCAAGCTGCTCGGTCCCAATCCGCGCGCCATCGTGCTGGGTCTGGCGATGATCGCGGGCAGCCCGGTCTGGTATTTCTTCTATCAGACGGTCGTGCTCAACCTGCTGCTGGTCATTTCGGTGCAGCTGCACAACCGGGCGGCGAAGGCCACCGCAGCGCGGATCGGATAGGCGCGGCTCCCGGTCTTTGCTACCTGTCTTTGCCCCCAGACTTCAGCCAATCGCCCGGTTCAGGCGAACTCGCGGCGCACGGCAATGAGCGAGAGCAGGACCACGATCAGGGCCAGCGCCTCCATCACGCCCCATGCCAGCCATTGCGAGTGATTGTAGAGCCATACCCCGATGGCGGGAGCCGCGATATAGGCCGCGCCGTTGACCGAGGCGACTATTCCCGCTGCCTGTCCCTGTTCGAGCGGGCTGACCGCGAGGCTTGCCCCGGAGGTGAATCCCGGCCGGAACAGTCCGAAGCCCAGCGAGGCGACCGCAAACCCGACGGCGATGGTGTGCAGGCTCTGGCCCGTGGCGACCGGCACGATGCCCAGCGCGGCAAGCCCCATGCCCCACAGGGTCGAGGTGCGCGGGCCAAGCCCCAGCATGGGGATCAGGCCCCACTGCGCCAGCAGGGTGGCCACAGCGCCGGCCATCAGCACCAGCCCCACCGGTCCGGCGCCTGCATCGGGATCGCCGCGCAGGCCCAGCCGGTCGAGGAGGAGAAAGCCGATCACGCCCAGCAGCATGGCCTGCGCGTGGCCGCCGAAAAGCCCCGCCAGCATCCACGGGCGCAGCCGCCGGTCTGTCCAGCGCAGACGCGCGATGGCCCGGTGGGGTGTTTCGGTCCCGTGGGGTTCATCGTCTGTCCCTTCCGGTTCTTCCGCGACCAGACGCGGGTTCGACGATGCGCTGAAGGGTTCGGCCATGACCGCGCCGCGCCCGGCAAAGCGGGGGTCATCGTCGGGCAGGCGGGTGCGCAGCAGGACCAGCACGATCATGCCGAGCAGCGAAAAGATGATGAAAGGCCCCACCAGCCCAAGACCGGGCAGGATCATAAGCGGCGCGAGGGCCGGGCCGAGCACGGTGCCGAGGCCGAAGCTCGATGCGACGAGCGAGAGCGCCTTGGTGCGGTCCGCCCGCCCGGTGCGACTGGCGACATAGGCCTGCACCGCAGGCGGCGCCGCCGAACCCAGCAGGCCATAGAACGAGCGGAACAGCGCGAACAGCCCCATGGTGAGGGCGGCGCCGAACCAGCCTTCCAGCCCGAAGTGCAGGACGGCGCCGCAGAAGCCGAACGAGAGGATGAAGCCGATCACCCCCAGCGCCATCATCGCCTTGCGGCCGCGCCGGTCCGATCGGCGCGCCCAGAACGGCGCCATCATGACCCAGAGCAGGGCCGACCACGAATAGGCGAGGCTGACCCAGACATCGGCGACGCCAAGCCGGGTGCCGATCGATGGCATGACCGATTGCATCGCGGTATTGCCCGCGGCCGTCACCAGCATGACCGTGAACAGAAGCGCCATGCGCTCTTTCGGCAAGCGATCGATGCCTGCGCTCATTGCTTGTCCCGCACTGTTGTCCACCATTGGTTCATCCGGTCTGGGTAGGCCGGGCGCGCGCGGCTTGCAATGCAATGACAAATTTGCGACTCGCAGGGCAACACCGACCGGAAGAGGACTTTTTTCCGCAATGACATCGACCCAGGTGGCGCGTGAACCCCTGATCCGGCGGGTCAGGCGCAAGGCCGAGCGCATGTTCGGCCCGGCCGGAATCTTCTTCAAGGGCTTCCTCAAGCACCCGGCCATGGTCGGTGCGATCCTGCCCTCCTCGCGCCTGACGATCGAGCGCGTCCTTTCGGTGGTGAACTGGGACGAATGCCGTCTCTTCGTCGAATATGGGCCGGGCGTCGGCACCTTCTGCCGGCCGGTTCTGGAAAAGCTGCGGCGGGACGGGATGCTGATCGTGATCGATACCAATCCCGATTTCATCGCCTATCTGCAGAAGACCATCGGCGACAGCCGGTTCGTGGCCGTTCACGGTTCGGCTGCCGATGTCGAGGAGATCATCCGTGCCAACGGGTTCGAGCAGGCCGATTACGTGCTTTCGGGCCTGCCCTTCTCGACCCTGCCCGAAGGTGTCGGCCCGGCGATCATGGCGGCGACGCACCGCGTGCTGCGCCCCGGCGGCGCATTCCTCGTCTATCAGTACACCGCGCGGGCGCGCGAACTGATGGGCAGATATTTCCCCCGCATCGACAAGGGGCTGGAGCTGGCCAACGTGCCGCCCTGCGTCATCAGCTGGGGCTGGAAGGACTGAGCCTGGCAAAGCGCCTCCGCAGCCAGAAGCCCTAGCCGAAGATGTCGCGCACCCCGCTCGCAGGCTCTCCGGCAAGCTGGCGATAGACCGCGGCCAGCATCGCCACGAAATAGACCAGCGCCCCTGAGGTGAGCGCGCTGGAAATGGCGGCAGTGAGCACCTGCTGCAAGGCGCCAGACGTGGTCAGCACCAGCACCACGCCGACCACCATCATCAGCAGCCCATAGATCACCGCGAAGAGCAGCCCGGCCAGCAGAAAGAACCCCAGCATCCGGCCCGAATTGCCGCGGGTAAGCTCCCACGAACGCCGCAGCGCCTGCACGGGATTGCGCTCTGCCTCGATCGCCAGCACCGGGGCGACCAGCGCCATGCGCAGGCTGCACCAGATCATGGCGAGAAAGGCCGCCAGAACCACGATGGCGCCCACGGCCTGAACGCCTGTCAGCGATGCGGCGCTGACCAGCACCAGAAAGGCCATGCCCAGCGCGCCGCCAACGATGATCTGGGCCAGCACATAGGGCCCAAGCGCCCGGAAACCCTGCCGGATGGCCTGCCGCACGGTTGGCCGTGCAGGATCGGTCATCACGATCAGCATGGTCACGGTGCCTGCCATCTGCAACAGGGTGACAACGATCAGGAGCGGCAGCGAGGCGGTCCATGCCTCGGCCAGCCGTTCCATCATGGCGCGCGGCGGAGTGCCTGCGGCCATCTGCGGTTCGGGCACGAAGACCGAGAAGGCAAGACTGGGCAGCAGAAAGAACACGCCGGCAATGGCGAGCAGCATTTCGCGGTTGGCAGCCACGAGGCGGCTGGCGTTCTTCCAGGCAAGGCTGGCGTCGAGGCGGAGCATCATGCTGCGCTCTCTAGCAGTGCGGACGGGTTCCTGTCGAACCCTGCGATAGATGCTCTTGAAGCGGCGGCGCATGTGCGCCATGCCGATGGGCATGGCCGATCCGCAGACCATCGAAATCCGCCGCGAAACGGCGCAGGTTCCCTATCGCGAGGCGCTCGACGCCATGGCGCTGCGCAATGCCGCCATCGCCGATGGCACGGCGCGCGAACTGATCTGGCTGCTCGAACACCCGCCCGTCTATACCGCCGGCACCAGCGCATCGCCCGACGAACTGCTCGATCCGCGTTTCGAGGTGGTCGAGGCCGGGCGCGGCGGGCGCTATACCTATCACGGTCCGGGCCAGCGCGTGGGCTATGTCCTGCTCGACCTGCGCAGGCGCGCGCGCGATGTGCGCGGCTTCGTCCACGCGCTCGAAGGCTGGGTCATCGATACGCTGGCCGATTTCGGGGTTGCATCGTGGCGCGCCGAAGGCCGCGTGGGCATCTGGACTCACGGTGCCGACGGACGCGAGGCCAAGATCGGCGCCATCGGCGTGCGCATCCGCCGCTGGGTGACAATGCACGGCTTTTCGGTGAACCTTGCGCCCGATCTTTCCCATTTCGGCGGCATCGTGCCCTGCGGCATCGAGGAATACGGTGTCACCAGCCTGGCCGCGCTGGGCCGCGAAGTATCCCAAGGCCAGTGGGACGAAGCGCTGCTGGCCCACATGGGCCGCTTTCTCGAACGGCTCGAAACGCCATGTCCTGCCTGAGCCGGATGTCCCGCCTGAGCCGGTTTTCCTTCTTCAGCCAGTCCGTCGGAGCCTGCATGACCAGAAGATCGGCCTTTACAGTGATGTGCAGTGTCGCGCTGCTTGTCGGCGGATGCGGCAAGCAGCCGGATGATGCCAGGACCGTTGCCGAGGGCGGGGAAGTGCTGCCCGGTTCGATCTCCGATGCGATGATCGATCTCGACACGTCGACCGCCGTCCCGCCAATGGCCCCTGCGAAACCAGCCCCGGCCAAGAAGGCATCGGCCACGCCAGGCGAGGCTGCGGCAGCAGCCGATGCGCCCGCCGCCCCCGCGCAGGGGTCAGCCCAGACCGAGTAGCTGGCGCGCCAGCCGGATGTGGGGCTGGTCGATCATGCGCCCCTTGTATTGCAGCGTTCCGGCATTGGGGTTCTGTTCGAACAGATCGAGGATGGCCCGCGCTTCGGCCAGTTCCGCCTCGCTGGGAGCAAAGGCGGCATTGATGACCGGAACCTGCGAAGGGTGGATTGCCAGCATCCCGGAAAAGCCGTCGGCGCGGGCCGCCTGTGCGGCGCGCCTGGTTGCCGCAGCTGCGCGGAAATCGTCATGCAGGGTATCGATCGCCCAGATGCCGCGGGCATGCGCGGTCAGCAGGCATTGCGCGCGGATGAAGCTGAAGACATCGGTCCATGCCCCTTTCGCATCGCGCTTGCGGCTTGCGCCAAGAACGGCCGACAGGTCTTCCGCGCCCCATGTAAGCCCGGCAAGGCGCGGCGTTTCCACATCGATGTAGGATGGAATGGTCAGCGCCGATCGGGCCGTCTCGCTTACCAGCGGGAGGATGCGGGTAGAGCCGATGGCAAT
>JBKBKD010000004.1:0-144221 GCA_046294595.1 Novosphingobium sp. | reverse complement strand
TCGTCAAACGGGTTCATGCTCATCTTCACGTTCGCAAGATCGACCCCGCTCCCGTCAGCCTTCACTCGAGGCTTCACGTTGTAGTCAATCACGCGCTTCACGCAGACCAGGGCTTTCATCGACTTTGCTCCATAGTAAATTGCTTTACCAATATCGCAGCATCGTGAGCGAGGCAAGCCCGCAGAGCAGATCGGATGGCATCACCAGTCCATGAGCGTATAGTCCTGTTTTTCCGAACCGCATTCAGGACAGATCCAGTCCGCCGGCACATCCTCCCAGCGCGTGCCGGGTGCAAGGCCGCTGGCCGGATCGCCCTCGGCCTCGTCATAGACATGCGAACAGTTCAGGCAGCGGTAGCGGCGGTAAGGTTCAGCCATGTCCTGCCTCCTTGCGCCGCATCGTCACCATCATCTGTTCATAGCCGTTGGTGAAGCAGGACGGCAGGCGGCAGGGTTCGCCCGCAAGCGTGACCTCCATGTCCCGTGCGGCCATCTCCTCGATCAGGGTGACGAGTTGCAGTTCGGCAAGGCGTGCACCAAGGCACCGATGGATGCCGTAGCCGAACGACAGGTGGCGCCGCGAGTTCTCCCGGCGGGGATCCCAGCGATCGGCATCAGGAAAGACCGCTTCGTCACGATTGCCGGAATTGTACCACAGCACGACCTTGTCGCCCTTGCGGATGGTCTTGCCGCGAAATGCGATATCGCGCGTGGCGGTCCGGCGCATATGGGCGATCGGTGTCTGGAGACGGATGGTTTCCGTGGCGGCACCGGATACCAGCCCGCCAACATCTGCCTTGACCGCCGCCCAGGCATCCGGAAAGGCATTGATCTGCTCGATCAGGCCCGACATGGAATTGCGCGTCGTGTCGTTGCCGCCGACGAGCAGGAGCGCGATGGCGCCGATGAAGCGCTGTTCGTCCATTTCCCCGTAGGACGACGAATGGGCCATCATCGACAGGAGGTCCGGCCTAGGCGGGAGCGCGCGCCTTTCGTCATAGAGTTCACGAAAGCGCGCCGCCATGGCAAAGACATGGCGTTCCCGCTCGGCATTGAGCACGGGATCGGGGCCGATATCGATCCGCGCGGCCCAATCGGACCATTCCGGCAACTTGTCGCGCTCTTCCCATGGAAAGTCGAACAGCGTGGCGATCATGGCGGTCGTCAGCGGAATCGAGACCGCGTGAACCCAGTCGAACGGCTTTCCGACGGGCAGCGCATCGAGGATGGTGGCCGTCCTTTCGCGCAAAGGTCCGGCGAGCTTCGCAATCTCGCTCGGCGCGACGGCTGGTGCGATGGCCTTGCGCTTTTCGGCGTGTTCGGGATCGTCCATGGCGATGAACATGCGCAGCTGCACCCCGGTATCCTGCATGTCGAAAATGACGATCCCGCCATGCTCCCATGACGAGGAGAACGTTGCCGGATCGCTTTCGACCGCGACAATGTCGTCGTAGCGGGTGATCGACCAGTAAGGTCCGAAGAAGCTGTGGCGGCAGAAGTTCACGGGGTCTTCGGCACGCAGCCGCGCGAACAGCGGCCTCCACGCATTGCGCGCCCACAGTCCGCCTTCGGATACGTCGATCCCTTCGTGCGAAAGCCTCTCCGACACTGTCATTGTCCCTCTCCTCTCCATCCGGAAATCTAGTTTACCACTTTACATTATTCCCGGAGTGCATTGTATGCGCGACTCAGGATACCACATTTTTGCGTTTTTAATATACGCAAAAATGTGGCGGAGGAGGCAAGGTAGGATGCTGGAACGAGACGGAAGCCCGCTGTTTGGCGAGGAACACCGCGCATTTCGCGATATGGTGCGCAAGTTTATCGCTCGTGAGTTCAATCCGCGCATAGCGGCGTTCGAGGAAGCCGGAATCGTCAGCCGCGACTTCTGGCGCCTTGCGGGCGAGGCAGGTCTGCTCTGTCCGACGATGCCCGAAGCCTACGGCGGCCCCGGCCTCGATTTCACCTTCAACGCCATCCTCAACGAGGAGTTCACCTATGCGATGATGGCCGACAGCCTGACGCTGCAAAGCGACATCACCATGCCTTATCTGGTGCGCTATGCCAGCGACGAACTGAAGGAGCGCTGGCTGCCGAAGCTGCTGACCGGCGAGATCATCGCCGCCATCGCCATGACCGAACCCGGCGCCGGATCCGATCTGCAGGGCCTGCGCACCAGCGCGCGGGCACAAGGTGATGCGTTCATCATCAACGGCGCCAAGACCTACATCACCAACGGCCAGAATGCCGACATCATCCTGACCGTCTGCAAGACCGAGCCTGAGCTCGGTGCCAGGGGCACATCGCTGATACTGGTCGAAGCCGACCGCCCCGGCTTCCAGCGCGGGCGCAATCTCGACAAGGTCGGCCAATGGATGGCCGATACATCGGAACTGTTCTTCAACGACGTGAAGGTTCCGGCAAGCAACGTGATCGGCGAGGTCAACCGCGGCTTCATCTACCTTGTCAGCGATCTGCCGCAGGAGCGCCTGTCGATCTCGATCACGGCGCAGGCGGCCGCGCAGCGGGCCTTCGACGAGGCTGTGGCGTTCACCCGCGAGCGCACGGCTTTCGGCAGGAAAGTCATCGACTTCCAGAACACCCGCTTCACCCTGGCCGACATCAGGGCCAAGCTACAGGTCGGCTGGGCCCATCTCGACTGGGCAATCGCGCGCCACGTGCGGGGCGAGCTTACCGCAGACGAAGCTGCAGCATCGAAATACTGGCACACCGAAATGCAGTGGCTGGCATGCGATGCCGCGCTCCAGCTTCATGGCGGGGCCGGATACATGAACGAGTATCCCATTGCCCGCATCTGGCGCGATGCCCGCGTCCGGCGGATCTACGGGGGAACCAGCGAGATCATGCGCGACCTTGTCGGCCGCTCGCTGTGACGGACGAGAGACCGGAGCCGGCGGCGGACGCCTTCAGCCGCCGAGGTAATCCCACATCCGTTCGACCACGCCGCCGCTCCAGACCTGCCGGTCGCGCCGTTCATCGGGCGAAAGAACGCCCTGCACGGGATCACCGCCAAGCTGACGCACGTCCCGCTCGATCCGCGCAGCATCCTCCAGAAACCAGGCGAGCGTCACTGCCTTCGGAAGGCTCTCGGCGGCGACGACCGCTCCGTTGCCGCGCAGCACGATCGCCGGGGCATCCCCCATCGCCTCGGCCACCGCACGGGCAGACGCATCATCGCGCAGAAGCCGCGGGTCATCCCATAGCGGCACATGATCGAAGTAGGCTCCGATGCCGTGCCTTGGCAGCGGCACGATCGACCGGGTCGAAAGCGCCATCAGCACAGGCGGCATGACCCGGCATATGCCCGCAATCGCAGGGCGGCGCGCATATATCTGCTGGTGGACGCGCACTTCGCCCAGCACGCGTTCGGGCAAGGGACCGTGAACGTGGCAGAGCGTCCCCGGCATCGTTGCGGCGACCCTGAGCGAATGCGGAGCGGATACCATGAAGGTCTCCGCGTCGATCCGCGCGCTGCAATGCCCGTAAGCGTGCACCAGGCCCGCACGGTCCAGCGCTGCTGCCGCGCGGCGGACGACGGTTTCGGCTTCGCTCTGATCCATGCTGCATCATCTCCCGCGAAAGGTGTTTTGTAAACCTGTTGACACGCCTCCATATTCGTTTACATAGCAAGCGCACGGTTTGTAAATGACTGGCAACGAGGGGATGTGAAATGGCGGATTTTCCGCGGATCATCGAGGATGCGGGGGCGAATCGTTTCCTCGTGCCGCGCCGGGCGTTCACCGAACGGGACACGTTCGAACGGGAGTATCGCGCCATCTTCGACCGGTGCTGGCTCTATCTGGGCCATGCATCGGAGCTGGCCGAGCCGGGCGCCTTCCTGACCCGGAAGGTTGCGCGGCGCCCGATCCTGTTCACGCGCGACAAGGACGGCGAATACCGCGCCCTGTTCAATGCCTGCCCGCACCGCGGGGCCATCGTCTGCCGCGAACGCAAGGGCAAGTCGCGCGCGTTCATGTGCATGTATCATGGCTGGACATTCGGCTCTGACGGCCACCTGATGAGCCTGCCCGGCGCGTCAGGATATTCCGAAGGCTTCAAGACCGATCCGCAGAAGCAGATGGTCCACGTTCCGCGCATGGAGCGTTTCGGCGACTTCTTCTTCATCAGTTTCGCAGCCGATGGCGAGGATCTGGCGACCTATCTCGCCGAGGCGGGCGACTACCTCAAACTCGTTTCCGAACATTCCGAAAGCGGGATGCAGATTGTCGGCGGCACGCAGGAATATGCCATCCGCGGCAACTGGAAGCTGCTGTCGGAAAACAGCTTCGATGGCTATCATGCCGCCTGCAACCATTCGACCTACCTCGAATATCTCAAGAACGCCAACGGCGCGCTGGGCGCCACCCCGCTCAAGGGCGATGCCCGCGACCTCGGCAACGGCCATGCGGTTGTCGAATACAGCGCGCCATGGGGCCGGCCCATTGCCCACTGGGTGCCGTTGTGGGGCGAGGAAGGCAAAGCCGAGATCGCCGCGATCCGCGCCGCTCTGGACCACCGCGTCGGGCCGGACCGGGCCGAGCGGATTGCCTCGCGCAACCGGAACATGGTGATCTTCCCCAATCTGGTGGTCAACGACATCATGGCCGTGACCGTGCGGACGTTCTACCCGACCGCGCCCGACTACATGGAAGTGAATGCCTGGGCCCTTGCCCCCCGCGAGGAAAGCGAGTGGCTGCGGAAATACAGGCTCTACAACTTCACCGAGTTCCTCGGCCCCGGCGGCTTTGCCACGCCCGACGACGTTGAAGCCATCGAGAAGTGCCAGCAGGGCTATGCGGCCGCGGGCGAGACGCTCTTCAACGACATCTCCAAGGGAATGAACCGCCCGGACGGGCCGATGTTCGACGACGAGGAGCAGATGCGCTGCTTCTGGCGTGAATGGGACCGTCGCCTCGCCACGGTGGAGGACTGACCATGCACGATACCCGGACACTGGACGATGCCCTGCTGCTGCGGCTTCGCGTGGAAGACCTGCTCTTTCTTGAGGCGGACCTGCTGGATCGCTGGAAGCTGGAGGAATGGCTGGCGCTCTACACCCCCGATGCATGCTACTTCGTTCCGCCCAGCGATGTTGACGGCGACACGGCCGATCCCGACCAGTCGCTGTTCTACATCAACGACGACAGCGTGCGCATGCGCGAACGGGTTGTCCGGCTGGGCAAGGTCGGCGCGCATAGCGAGCATCCTCGCTCGAAGGTGCGGCACCTTGTCTCGAACGTCCGCGCATGGCGGGACGGCGATCTCGTGCGCGCGCGCTCCTCGTTCGTGGTCTGGCGCAGCAAGGACATCACCAGCGACGCCTTCGTCGGCCACTATCTCCATGAAATCGTGGAGACGGAAGGGGGCATGCGCATCCGCCGCAAGACCTGCGTGCTCGATATGGAAGCGCTGCGCCCCCACGCACGGATCAGCATCATCCTGTGAAGGACCAATCGGGCATGGAACATCCTGAGCACCCGCCGATCCGCTTTGCGCGCCTTGGCTTTTGCCGCCTGCAATGCTCGGACCTGATGGCGACGACCCGGTTCTACCGCGACGTGATGGGGCTGGCTGTCAGCCGCGAAACGGACCACGAGGTCTGGCTGCGCTGTAGCGACAAGCCCTATGACATCATGCTGACGCAAGGCGAGCCGGGACTTGCCGGGGCCGGGTTCGAAATGGAAAGCGCAGGCGATCTTGATCGCGCTTTCGCCAGGCTTGAACGCCTTGTTGCCGATCTCCGCTGGCTTGGCCCTGACGAATGCCACGCGCTACAGGTTGCCCGCGGCCTTGTCTTCACCGATCCGGTCGGCGGACTGTGCTGCACGCTCTATGTCGGGCAGGCCCACGCACCGTCACCCTACGTGCCGCAAGGGGTGAAGATCGCCCGGCTGGGCCACCTCGTCCTGAATGTTCCCGACCTTGAGGCTGCGCACGCATTCTGGTGCGACGCTCTGGGCTTTGCCGTGTCCGACCGCGTCGAAGGGGTGGCGGAATGGCTGCGCTGCTGGCCCAATCCGCTGCACCACAGCCTGGCCCTGCTACAGCATTCGGCCAGCACGCTGCACCACATCAACTTCATGGTCACCGATATCGACGACATCGGGGTGGCGATGAACCGGATCAAGGCTGCCGACATCCCGATCGTGTTCGGGCCTGGCAGGCACCTGCCATCGACCAGCATCTTCCTCTATTTCCTCGACCCCGACGGCAATACCAACGAGTTCAGCTTCGGCATGGAGCTGTTCGAGGAACATGGCGCCCGCCTCCCGCGCGAGCTGGAGCACAAGGCCGAAGTCATGGATATCTGGGGAAGCCGGCCCGATCCGCGCTTCGGCAAGGGCCAGCCGGTTCGTCCGCTCCGCACGCCGGAGGCAGCGCATGGCTGACCGGCCGCCACCGCTGGCCGGACAGGTGGCCATCGTCACCGGGGCAGGCCGCGGCATCGGCCTTGCCATCGCCCGCAGGCTGATCCGCGACGGGGCGAGCGTGGTGGTTGCCGACCTTCGCGCCGAAGCCGCAGAACAGGCCTGCGAGACGCTGGGCAGGGACCGGACCCTCGCATTCGGGGGCGATCTGTCGGAAGAGGCAAGCGCGCGCAAACTCGTCGACGCGGCGATGGCATGGCGCGGCAGGATCGACATCCTCGTGAACAATGCAGGCGGCGGCGTGCTGCGCCCGTTCCTTGACCATACCCCCGAAACGCTGCGCGCCACGATCGACCGCAACCTGTGGACCGCAATCTGGTGTTCATGGCTGGTGCTCCCGCACATGAAGGCCGCAGGCTTTGGCCGCATCGTGATGATCGGCGCGGATTCGGTTCGCAACGGACTGTTCGACCACGCCGCCTACAACGCAGCGAAAGGCGGGATGCACGGCATGACCACGGGACTTGCCCGCGAGTTCGCGCCCTGCGGCATCACGGTGAACACGGTGGCCCCCTGCGCGGTGCAAACAAGCCAGCTTGAGGAAGTGCGGGCGGCCAATCCCGACCTCGTCGACAAGGTCTGCGCCATCATCCCGATGGGGCGTCCGGCCGAGGAGGACGAAGTGGCCTCGATGGTCGCCTATCTCGCCTCGGCCGAAGCCGCCTTCGTCACCGGACAGGTCATCAGCGTGAACGGCGGAACGACAATGCTCTGAACCGGCGCAGCAACGGGACGGCCGGACCGAGGGGAGGACGAGAGTGACAGACAATCCGGAAATCGGACGCTACGTCAGCGTTGCCGGTGTGGCCACGAACTACATCAGCGCAGGAACGGGCGAACCGCTGATCCTGATCCACGGTTCGGGACCGGGCGTGACCGCCTATGCCAACTGGCGCGGCATCATCCCCGATCTGGCAGAGGATTTCGCCTGCCTGGCTCCCGATACGCTGGGCTTCGGCTACACCGATTTCCCGTCGGACATCCGCGGTTTTTCCTTGGCGCGCTGGGTTTCCCATCTGATCGGCTTCATGGATGTGCTGGGCATCGCCAAGGCGCATTTCATCGGCAACTCCTATGGCGGTGCGCTCACGCTCGCACTTGCCGCAAGCCACCCGGAGCGCGTCGGGAAGATCGTGCTGATGGGCGCGGCGGGGCTGCCGTTCCCGATCACCGAAGGGCTGGAAAAGGTCTGGGGCTACCAGCCGTCGCTGGAGGCGATGCGCGACCTGATGACCACGTTTGCCTTCGACCCCTCGCTGGTCAGGGAAGAGATCGTGCGCTCGCGCTACGAGGCAAGCATCCGTCCCGGCGCGCAGGAGGCCTTCTCCAGCCTTTTCCCCGCCCCTCGCCAGCGCTGGCTGGATGCCCTGGCAACCGCCGAGGACGACCTCAGGGCGCTGCCGCACAAGACCCTGATCGTGCACGGGCGCGAGGATGTCATCGTGCCCGTGGCGCAATCCGTCCGGTTCAGCGAACTCATTCCCGACAGCGAGCTGCACGTCTTCGGCAATTGCGGCCACTGGACCCAGATCGAAAAGCGCGATCGCTTCGTGGCGCTTGTGCGCCCGTTTCTCAAGGACGCCTGAGCCATGATGCCCGGCCAGATGCAGGACCGCGACCTTGCCATCATCGACATTCTGCGGTTCGCCGCGCGCGCCCATCCTGACCGGGAGATCGTGTCGCGCAACGTGGACGAGCCGTTGTGGCGCTACGGCTACCGCGCCTGTCTGGCGCGGGCGAGCCAGGCCGCTGGCTACCTCGCAGACCTCGGCATTGCCGCAGGCGACGTTGTCAGCTCGCTTGCGTGGAACACGCACCGGCATTTCGAGCTGTTCTATGCCGTGCCGGGACTGGGCGCGGTCCTGCACACGGCCAATCCGCGCCTGTCGGACGATCATCTGGTCTATACCATAAACCACGCCGGATCGCGCGCGCTGCTGTTCGATCGCAACATGACCGACATCGTCACGCGGATCAGGGACCGGTTGCCGCAGATCAGGCACTATGTGATGCTGTGCGATCGCGAACGCGCGGTCGATGGCTTTGCCTGCTATGACGAGGCAATCGCCCGCTATCCCGAAACCTTCGCCTGGCCCGAAGTGAGCGAGAGGGCCGGTGCCTTCCTGTGCTACACTTCGGGAACGACAGGCGATCCGAAAGGCGTGCTCTATACCCACCGGTCGACCGTGCTTCACGCACTGGCGGGCGGTCTTTCCGGCGCGATGGGCTTTTCGGCCTTCGACGTGGTCATGCCGTGCCAGTCGCTCTATCACGCAACGGCATGGGGATTGCCGTTTGCGGGCACGATCAATGGCGTGAAGTTCGTGCTTCCCGCCGATCGCATGGACGGCGCCTCGCTCGATGAGCTGATCCGGAACGAGGGCGTCACCTTTTCAGGCGGCGTTCCCACGATCTGGACGATGTATCTCGATCACTTGCGCCGGACACGCGGCAGCACGGGTTCTTTGCAACGCGTGTTCATCGGCGGTTCCGCCGTGCCCAGGGACATGGCCGCCGCATTCCACGAACACGGCGTCGACACGCGGCAGATATGGGGAATGACCGAGACAAGCCCGCTGGGCGTTGTCGCAACATCGACGCCGGCATTGGCGGCCAAGGGCGCCGATGCGGAAAGGGAGCAGCTCTGGACCCGGCAGGGGCGCATGCTCTTCGGCATAGAGATCGAGGTCTTCGACGAGGCAGGCCAGCCCCTGCCCCACGACGGCCGGGCGGCGGGCGCGCTCAAGGTGCGCGGACCCTGGGTCGTCGAGCGCTACCACGGCGCGGCCGGGAGCGCATGCGACGCGAACGGCTGGTTCGACACGGGCGATGTCGCGACGATCGACGACCTCGGCTTCATGCGGATCACCGACCGGCAGAAGGACGTGATCAAGTCCGGGGGCGAATGGATCAGCTCGATCGACCTGGAGAACATCGCGGCAGGCTGCCCTGGGGTCAAGGTCGCGGCGGTTGTCGGCGTTCATCATCCCAAGTGGGAGGAGCGCCCGGTCATGCTGGTCGAACGCCACGAAGGCGCCTCGCTGACCGAGGCAGAACTGCGCCGCTATCTCGAACCACGCATCGCGCGCTGGTGGATGCCCGACCGCGTGATCTTCGGCCCGGTGCCGCTCACCGCCACCGGCAAAATCGATAAGAAGCTAATCAAATCAAATATCGGATCGGAATTGCTCTTGTGATATAGATATAATTTTTTAATACTCTGGTTTACCAATAATGAGATGTGGGGAGATTTCGTGATGCAGAAAAGCAGTCCGCTTCGCCTGTGCCTGGTGGTATCGACGGCCCTGTGCCAGATGGCCATCTTGCCGGCAGCCATGGCCCAGGAAGGCCAATCCACGCCGGATTCCGCCGAACCCACGCAGAAACCGGCGACGGAAGACCTCGACGCGATCGTCGTCACGGCGCAGCGTCGTGCCGAGAAAGCGCAGAACATTCCCATTGCGCTGAGCGCCTTCGGCGCCGCGCAACTCGAACGGACCGGCGTGATATCGATCGAGAACATCGCTCCGCGCGTTCCCAGCTTCTACTTCGGCAGCTTCGGGGCACTGCGCCCGCAGCTTTACATTCGCGGCATCGGCACCCGCTCCTTCGATCCGGGGTCCGAAAGCTCGGTCGGCGTGTTCGTTGACGAAGTCTATCAGGGGCGTTCCAGCGGATCCTTCGGAATGCTCAAGGACATCGAACGCATCGAAGTGCTGCGCGGACCGCAGGGCACGCTCTATGGCCGCAACACCATCGGCGGCGCGATCAACGTCATCACCAAGGCCCCTACGCCCGAACTGGAAGGCCAGTTCGAAGCGGGTGCCAGCAACTACAGCGGATGGGAGGTGTTCGGTGCGCTGAGCGGGCCGGTCACAGCGGACAAGACGTTGCTGGCGCGCCTTTCGGCATGGCACAACCAGCGTGACGGCTATGTCCGGAACCTGCGCACCGGCACACGGTTTCAAGGCATCGAGAACAGCGGCGTGCGCCTGCGTCTTGCGGTCGACCCCGGCGCCGGGCTGAAGATCGATCTGACCGGCGAGTATCTGCATGATGGCAACCGCGCGGCCTTCGGCGGGTTCTCGCAAGGCACTGGCCCTTCCGCTGCGGGCGCGCCGGCCAACCCTCGCGCCGTGTTCTTCGCCGCCGCGGGCAGGCTCGGCAATGCGATCCTTCCCGCAGCCGATCTGCGATCGGGCACGCTCAGCAGCGACCCCACGCTCAAGCGTGACGCCTACAGCCTGATCGGCAAGATCGAGAAGGACCTCGGCTTTGCCACGCTGACGTCGGTAAGCGCGTTCAAGCAGCTCGACGTGGCGGACTCGCGCGATCTCGAAGGGTCGTCGCTGGCCGTGATCGACCAGTCGAGCATCGAGCATTCCAAGCAGTTCACGCAGGAGTTGCGGCTGACATCCAATCCCGGCGGCCCTCTGGGAGACAATGTCGACTGGATCGTCGGAGCCTTCTATTACCACGACACCAGCAAACGCACCGACCGCTTCGACATCGGCGTGGACAGTGTCGTGCGCGCGGCGGCTGGCACGCCCGCAGTGGACACGGCAGGCTCGGACTACAAGATCAAGAGCTACGCCTTCTTCGGCCAGGCAACCGCCCGCTTTGGCGACCATTTCGAGGTGACGGTCGGCGCGCGCTACACCCATGACGACAAGCGGGCCACGCAATCGGGCACGACGACCGACGCCCTGCCCATCATTGCCGCGCCGTTCACGACCACGAACAGGGCATCCTACAGCTCGTTCGACCCGCGCATCGTTGCCTCGTGGAAGTTCAACCAGGACGTAAGCATCTATGCCAGCTACTCGACCGGGTTCAAATCCGGCGGGTTCCAATACGTTCCGTTCAATCTTGGCGCGGCCAACACGCTGTTCGATCCGGAAGACATCAAGACCTTCGAAGCGGGCCTGAAGTCCGAATGGTTCGGGCGCAAGCTCCGGTTCAATCTTGCTGCCTTCCACTATGACTACAAGAACCTCCAGGTATCGCGCATCATCGACACGGTGAGCGGACCGCAGACCCTCATCAGCAACGCGGCATCGAGCAAGATCGACGGCGTCGATGTGGAAATCCTGTTCCGGCCCGTTCCCGCCGTCGATCTCAGCATCGCCTATGGATATCTCGATGCGAAATACGACAACTATGTCTTCAATCAGGGCCAGAATCTGGTCTTCGACGATACGGCGCTGGTCCGTGCGCCAAAGCATACCCTCAACCTTGGTGCCGAAGGCCGCATCCCCGTCGGCCAAGATGCGCGGCTGACCTTGCGGGCGGACTATGCCGTGCTCGACACCTTCTATCACGAACCCGGTCAGGGCGATAACCGCTTCGGTTCAGGGATACCCTTGACCACGGAGCCAGGCTACGGCCTGCTTGACTTGCGCGCCTCGCTGGAGTTGGGCACTTTCCGGTTGACCGCTTATGCGACCAACGTGACCAACAAGAACTTCCGCCGGACCGTGAATGCCCTGGGCAACACGATAGTCGGGTTTGCTGGGCAGCCACGCATCATCGGTGCGAAGGTCGGCTACAGCTTCTGAACCCGATCATGCGCCGGCTGCTGCTACAGAAGGACAGTCGGCGCATGACATTGCCCGATCAGCAGGATGACCAACCCGGTCATCGCCCAGGGCCTGAAGCATCTTCGGAAAGGTCTGCCAGGTCCCGAAACCGGCGTTCACAGGCGGAACGCACGGAGGCGATGCGCGCCCGGCTGTCGCTGGAGGCCTACAGGATCGTGGCCGAAAGCGGCGTGCGGGGCCTCACGATCCGTTCGCTTGCCGCAGCAGCCGGCGTCTCGCAAGGCGCGGTCCTGCACCATTTCCCGGACAAGTCCTCCATTGTCCTGCTGGCCATCGAGCAGACGCTGACGATGGCCCGCGAGGACAGCCACCGCTGGCTGGAAAGCGAGGGCGATGCCGAAAGCGTCCTGCGGGCCATGCTCTCGGAGTTCCATGCGTTCTTCTTCAGCGACCGCTTCTGGGTGGCCATGGGCATCACCATCGAGGCATCGAAGGATGCAGACCTCTTCCCGGCGGTCCGGGCCATGGTGGCGAGCCTGCGCCTGCCGGTTTACGAGGCCTGGGAACGGCGGCTGGTGGAACTTGGCTGGGAGGCGGCTGCTGCGAAGCGCGATGTCCGGGCTGCGGCGGCGCTGGTATCGGGCGCGGCCGTCCGGCGATTCTGGGCCGACCCGGATGACGTATCGCGCGCCATCGAGGAAGAATGGATCGCCGGGCGGCTGGCAAGCCTGCGCTAGGGTGTCTTGCCCGATCCGGGGGGAACGATGCTGAGATGGCCGCCGCGCGTGGCCTTGCCGATGTTGCGCAGGAATGTCTTGAGACGGATCAGGCCGAAGAATTCGAGCATGGCCGGCAGGGCGAATTCGAGCATCGCCGCCGCCTCGTCCTCGCCGATCCGGCCTTCGACCTGATCGAGAAATATCCGCGCTTCCTTGCCCGCCACGTATTCGGCGGCCTCGATGTAGTATCCCAGGATTTCGGGCGGGAAGCCGCGGTCCTCGTCGAAGCCATGCTGCCGCATCCGCCCCCAGATGTTGACGAGGCCCGCATCGGTGACACTGAGCGAAGGCCCGCGCGGGCCTTTCTCGATCGTAATCACCCCGATCTTGTCGAGCGCGCGGGCATCATCGGCCGCGTGCGGGTTCTGCTTTGCCAGCGTGCTGAGCGGGACCATGCCGCGTCCGACGCCGACCCGCGCGGCCACCAGTTCCTCAAGGTGGCCGAAGGCCGTTGCGCCCACCGGTCTTGTTGCCACGCCGCCGCTCAGCACGTGCTTGATCTGGGGGAGTGTCATGGCCGAATCGCGTTGCAGCTTGCGCACCGCAAGAATGGCACGGACGTGCTCTTCTCCATAATCCGCGACGTTGCGCGCGGGCCTGCTCGGCTCCGGCACAAGCCCTTCGCGCAGATAGACACGAATGGTTTCGCGGTTAACCCCGGTTCTTGCTTCTAGCTCCCGCATCTTCATGGCCGGATGCTTAGCGTTTCATCGCGGCGCTGTCTGCCCCGTCGTAGCCGAGACGGCGAAACAATTTACCTGTTTACGACTCTGCATTTTTGCGTAATATGGATACGTGAAATTGATCCGTCGGAGAAGACGGGGGAGAGAAACATGGACTATGCGCGGTATTATCTGGGTGTCGCCCTGCAACTGGCGGTCATTGCAAGCTTTGTGGTCGGCGGCCATTGGGTCTGGCTTGGAATTGCATCGTTGCCGGCCTTCGGAATCGTGGATTCGTTGCTGCCGAACGATTTTGCAGTGCGGCGCATCCGCAATCGCGCGCTCGCCGATATTCCGGCGTGGCTTTGCTCGCTGCTTGGCCCGGTGATCTACCTTGCCGCCGCCTTCTGGGTGGCCCGCACGCCCGACGCAAGCGGCTGGGACTACGCCGGAGCCATCCTTTCCTGCGCCTGGCTGAGCGTGATCCCGCTGGTCCCGGCCACCCACGAACTTTACCACCAGCGCGGCAAATGGCGCAGGTTCGTCGGGCGCTATGCCCAGATCTGCTACCTCGACAGCACGCGCGAAATCGCCCACGTCGTCGGCCACCATATCCACGTGGCAACGACCAGGGACGGCGACACCGCCCCGCGCGGCGTGCCGCTTTACGTCTTCACGCCCAAGGCTGTGGTGCACTCGACCCTTGAGGCATGGCGTTCCGAAAGCGACCATCTTGAGAGTCTGGGCAAGGGCCGCTGGTCCATCGGCCACCGGCTCTACAAGGCGATTCTGGCACAGGTGCTGTTTCAGGCACTGGTCCATGCCATCGGCGGCTGGACAGCCAATGCCGTGGTCCTTGCCGGCATGGTTGGCGCGCGGTTCTGGGTGGAAAGCTTCAACTACTTCCAGCACTACGGCCTGATCCGCATCGAGGGCACGCCGATCCATCGCCGCCACGTGTGGAACCATCTGAAGCCGCTCTCGCGCATTCTCGGCTTCGAGATCACCAACCACGCCGATCATCACACCAACAGCTATGCCGCCTTTCACGAACTGAAGCCCGACACGCAGTGGATTCCCATGCCCTCGGTTTTCGTGTGCTTCTTCTCGGCGCTGATCCCGCCGCTGTGGCACAATCTGATTATCAAGCCTGCACTCAGGCGGTGGGACAACGAACTGGCAAGCCCCGAAGAACGCAAGCTGGCCCGCGAACAGAACCGCCGCGCCGGATGGCCCGACTGGTTCGACGACGCCTCGCCAGCCCCGGATCGCGCAGCGGCGGCTTGACCCTCGGCGAGCGCGGGAAATGGCCAATACCAAGGCGCGATGAGCTTTACTCATTGCGCTTTGGCAAAAGGGCCTGCCAGCAATGGCAGGCCCTTCGTCTTGCCGAGGGGGCGACCCCGACGCTCGCGGCGGCATCAGGCCATGACGTAGATCGACTTGAGCTGCTGGTAGCTGCTCACCGCTTCGGGTCCGAACTCGCGCCCAAGGCCGCTGGCCTTGATTCCGCCGAAGGGTGATCCGAGCGACGGCATGTAGCCGTTCACGCCGACCGTGCCGCTTGCCACCTTGCGCGCCACGTCTAGCGCATGGGCGCTGTCGGCCGACCACACCGAGCCGCCAAGGCCGTAATCGCTGTCATTGGCGATGCGAACGGCCTCGTCCTCGCCATCGTAGGGGATGACGGCAAGCACCGGACCGAAGATCTCCTCGCGGGCAATGCGATCGGTGTTCTCGACATCGGCAAAGATCGTCGGCTCGACGAACCAGCCGCGATTGGTGGCCTTGGGACGCCCACCGCCTGCGACCAGCCGGGCCTCGTCCTTGCCGATGGCGATGTAGCCTTCGACCCGGTCACGATGAGCAGCTGAAGCCATGGGGCCGACGTGCGTCTCAGGATCGAGCGCGTCGCCGACCGTAAGCGCCGAGGCGAAACCGGCCAGCGCATCGACAACTTCGCCGTAGCGGCTGCGCGGTGCCAGAACGCGCGTGCCGTTGAAGCAGGCCTGCCCGTTGTTGAGCATGCAGGCGAAAGGCACGCCTTGGAGGAAGCTGGCGATGTCTGCATCTTCCAGGAGGATCGCCGCGGACTTGCCGCCAAGTTCCAGCGTGACCGGGCGCAGCAGTTCACCGCAGGTGCGCGCGATGGAGCGCCCGGCCGGGGTGGAGCCGGTGAAGGCCACCTTGTCCACGCCGGGATGCGAGACGAGATAGGCCCCCACGTCACGATCGGCCGCCACCCAGTTGAGAACGCCTGCCGGAACCCCTGCTTCAAGCGCGGCTTCGGCAACGATGTAGCTATCGAGCACGGTGCCGGGCGATGGCTTGATCACCACGGTGCAACCCGCCGCCATGGCTGGCGCAATCTTGTTGAGCGCCAGAGTGACCGGAAAGTTCCACGGGACAATGGCCGCCACCACGCCGATCGGCGAACGTTCGACCAGAGTTTCCTTGCCCATCTGCGAGGCCCGGACATCGGGCTGCCCCAGCGAACGGGCAAGAGCGGCATAGTATTGAACGACGCCGATCGCGAACTGCCCTTCGAGCTGGCTGCTGACGGCCAGCGGCATCCCGTTCTGTGCACTGACCGCGCGGGCGATGTCATCGCCGCGCGCGGCAAGCGCACCCATGAAGCGCTCCATGATGGCGGCACGCTCGGCCGGGGTTGCACCCGCCCAAGGCCCGTCCACCAAGGCCTTGCGGGCCGCTGCCACGGCGGCATCGACATCGGCTTCGACAGCTTCGGGGACCGTGCCGATTATCTCCTCGGTCGAAGCATTGACCAGTGTGAACGTGCGGCTGCTGGCGGGTTTGACCCACGCATTGCCGATGAAGAACGTGTCTCGTGATTGTGTCATGGATCCTCTTCCCATCATGATTTCCCGGTCATCAGGACTTTCCGGTGCCGGCGTCGGTGAACTTGTCGTAGAAAATGGACGTCACGGGCACGCCCGCCGCGACGAGCACGGCAACGCCCGCATCGATCATGCCCGGCGGGCCGCAGAGATAGCCTTGCACACCGGCACTGCCGCCAAGGTCCATGAGCGCCGAGGGGATCTCCGCCGTCACCAGACCGTGGCGCCGCCCGGCAACCTGCTCGTCGGACAGGACCGGGCGAAACTCGAAGCGTCCGCGCCAGCGCGAGGCGATCTGCGCAATTTCATCGAGGCAGTAGAGGTCGCGCTCGGTCCTTGCGCCGAACAGCAGGATCGCATCGCGCGCGATGCCGCGCGCCACTGCATCCTCAAGCAGGCTCATCAACGGGGACAGGCCGCTGCCGCCGCCGACCAGCACGATCGGCCCTTCGCCTTCGCGCAGCCAGAACCCGCCATGCGGCGCTTCGATCGTGAACTCGGCGTCATCAAGCTGCCCTGCAAACAGCGCTTCGGTGAAGGCGCCTCCCGGCACCAGCCGGACAAAGGCGGAAAGGTGGCTACGGCCTCCTGCAAGCGGTGCATTGCTGAACGAGTAGGAGCGCGGCCCCGGCATGCCCGCACAGTGGACGCTCATGTACTGACCGGCACGATATTCGACCGGTGCCGCAACTTCCCAGGTGACAGCCCGGATGTCGTGCGTGAGCTGGCGCTGCGCGACGATTCGCCCGGCTGTCGCGCGTGGTGCCGACCCGCCAAGGGGAACGCTTATGACGAGGTCGCTTTCCGGGACGGCCTGACAGGCCAGAATGTATCCGGCCTGCAACTCCTCCCGGCTCAGCGTGTAGCCGAACGGCGTGATGGCATCGACCTTGCCCTCCAGCAGACGGGTACGGCAAGATCCACAAGTGCCTACCGTGCAATCGTGGGGATAGGCGATGCCTGACTTGAGCGCTGCCTCAAGCACCGTTTCATTGCGCCCTACCTCGAAGCCCAGACCCGATTCGGGAATGGAGACCTTGGGCGGGGGTCTCTTGGCAAACCATCTGCTGAACATCTCCTGTTCCCCTTGAAGCGCTGCCCGATAAGGCAATTTCCCGCCTTGCGCCGCGACCGCTGTAACAAAAACAGGGTCATGTCGTAAAGCAGTTGACATTACCTCCATCTATCCTAAATTGCGTAGAGAGGTCACGCAAAAAAGAGACGCCAAGGTCGCGAAGCGTGACAAGGGAAGAGAGGGAGGAAGCCATGAAGGCCATTGGGCACGTAAGCCTTTGCGCGATTGCGCTTGCCATGACGACACCGGCGCATGCCGCCGACAATTCCAGCGATACACCGCAGCCAGCGCAAGCCCAGGAAGGTCCGGGACTTGCCGAAATCGTCGTGACGGCGACGAAGCGCTCCGAGAACCTCCAGAACGTGCCTGTCGCCGTCTCGGCCATTCCGGCCTCGGCATTGCAGGCAAAGGGCGTGTTCGAAACCTCCGACCTCAGCAATTCGATGCCGAACCTTCAGGTCTCGTCCCCCTATGGCCAGCAGCAGCCGAACTTCTCGCTGCGCGGGGTCGGCGTGGGGACGGAATTCAATGCCAATGCGGCATCGCCCGTGGGCGTCTATGTCGATGAAGTGTATCAGGCATTTCGCGCGAGCCATGGGCAGCAGCTTTACGATCTCCAGCAGATCGAAGTCGTGCGTGGTCCGCAAGGAACGCTTTACGGCAGAAACACGACCGGCGGCGCAATCAACTTCATCACCAGAGGCCCTTCGCTTGCAGGCACCGAAGGCTACGTGACGGCCGGATACGGCAACTACAACCGGGTCAATGCCGAAGGAGCGCTCGAATTCACGCCGGTGGAGGACAAGCTGGGCATCCGCATTGCCGGGACTTACGTCAATTCGGACTCCTATGTTCGCAACCGGCTGGCCGCCGGTCTCAACACCTCGGCGGCCGGTGGCGCATCCGGTCTCAACCGCAATTCCGGCATCAACCCCGGCGGCGCTGAAACCTATGGCGGTCGCCTGACGATCCGCGCCCGGCCGACGGAAACGATCGACCTCAGGCTCAAGCTCTATGCCGCGCGTTCCGAAGGCGGAACGGAGACCCCGCTCCCGACGGGCCAGTCCAGAACCAGCGACCTGATCGACTATACCAGTCCCAACTTCCTGCTGGGCGGTCTGTTCGGTGCACTCGCTCCGGCGGGACTGGTGCCTGCAAGCTACAGCCAGTCGGGCCGAGGGCTCGGCATCAACGAGATCGAGGCAGACACGGTCGGCATCGCGCGGACCCGTGCGCGGGGCGTGGTGTTCGATGCCCGCATCGAACTGTCCGACAGCCTGAAGCTCATCTCCATCACCGGCTATGACGACGGCCTTTATCAGCAGACGGCCACCGATTGCGATGCAACGCCCCTGCGCCTGTGCTCGATCGGCTACAAGTCGGAGTTCGACGCTTTCAACCAGGACGTGCGCCTCGACTACAATGGCGGCCGCTTCAAGATGATCCTCGGCGCCTATTACGGCAAGGATACGGTGACGGCGGACAACACGCCGGACTTCTTCAACTTCACCAGCGATGTCCGCGCTGCGCTGGGCCTTGCGAACACCTATTTCAACCCAGGCGGCGCCTTCAACGGCACGGCCCTGTCAGCCGGATCGCTGCCAACGGGCATCCGCGCGAACCAGCACTTCAAGCAGATCCGCGACAGCTATGCGATTTACGGCGAGGGCAGCTACGAGGTTACGCCGACGATCAAGTTCACCGCAGGTCTGCGCTACACCTGGGACAAGAACAAGTTCCGCGACGGCATCACGACCTACTTCGACGACGCAGGCAATGCCCGCCTGATAACGGTTTCGAACTTCCGGCAGGGCGGGGCCTTTGCACCATACTTCCTGCAGGCCGTGCGCGACGAAGGCGGAAACGTGGTGATCCCCTCGTTCCAGAGCCTCGGCATTCCCGTTCCGGGCGGTCTGTCGCAGGATGGCTCGTCGGGCAAGTTCACGGGACGCGCCATCGTCGACTGGAAGCCGGCCGATGGCGTGATGGTCTATGCCAGCTACAGCCGCGGCTATCGCGCTGGCACCTTCAACGGCCTTGCCTATGGCAGCGCCAATCAGGTCTATTTCGTGAAGCCCGAACAGGTAAACGCCTACGAGATCGGCCTGAAGTCGCGCTTCTGGGACAATCGCGCTCAGTTCAACATCTCCGCGTTCATCTATGACTATCAGGGACAGCAGGGCCAGGTCGTCGATGCAACGGCGACGGCGAACCTGATCTCGCTCGACGGGACGATGAAGGGCATCGAGGCGGAACTCACCGTCAAGCCGATCGAAAGCCTGACGCTGAACGCAAGCTTCGGTCTGCTCGACAGCAAGTACAAGGACGGCGCCTGCCCCGCCAATCCCGCCACGATCCCCAACTTCCCCGCACAGCTTGGAAGCTGCGTGGTTTCCTCCGGCGGGCCGGTCAGCGTCGCAGGCAACCCCTTCCCGTTTGCCGCCAAGTCTTCAGCCACTTTCGGAGCCGATTTCGACGCGTTCGACAATGGCACGACCAGGCTCACCCTGCATGGCGATGCGAACTACACCGGCCGCTTCTACTTCGACTCCTTCAAGGACTACAGCCGAGGCCCGCTGCCGGCAGTGGCTTCGGGAAAGTTCGGGCAGGGTGAAGGCGATTACTGGCTGCTCAACGGCCGGATCACCCTCACCCACGCGAACTATTCGTTCGCGCTCTGGGGCAAGAACCTGACGAACAAGACCTACTATCCCTACGGCATCGCCGTCGAGAACCTCTTCGGCAACGGCTACCGCGTTCGCGCCCTGCCCCGGACCTTCGGCGCAGAGGCAACGATGCGCTTCTGACCTCTCCACACCTGCCGGGGCGGAAATCCGAACTTCCGCCCCGCCTTTTTCCCCGGAGATCATTGATGGCACTGGCTGACGAAAAGACCATCGACACCCGCTACTGGCGCTTCTGCGCCTGGATGGGACCGCTGTTCGTTGCGGTATTCTATTATTGCTGGGGCGTTCTGGGCCACAACTTCCCGCCCTTCACTCCCGATACGCCGGCATCCGAAGTGGCTGGCTGGTTCCGGCAGAATGCCGATGGCGCAAGGCTCGGCATGGTCGTGGCAATGACCTTTGCGCCTGCCTATGGCGTCTGGGGCTATTCGCTGGCCAAGGTTCTTGAACAGGTTGATGGCAAGGACACGATCCTTGTCCAGCTCGCCCGCGTGGGCGCTGCTTGGACCACGATCACGGTTCTGATCCCCTCTTCCTTCTGGCTGACCGCGGCATTCCGGCCGGAGGCCCTGCCCGACTGGATGATCCAGATGCTCTACGACATGGCATGGCTGCTGATCGACCTTGCCTATGCCGTGACCTCGGTCCAGCTCTTCGCGCTGGGCGTGGGCTTCCTTGGCGACAAGCGCGCCACGCCGCTGATCCCCAAATGGCTGGCCTGGTATGGCATCTGGGTCGGTTTCATGTTCGTTCTCGAATGCGTGATGCCCTATTTCCGCAACGGTCCGTTCGCCCGGTCCGGCATTCTCAATTTCTGGATCGAGTTCCTTATCTGGATGGTCTGGGTGCCGGTGCTTACAGGCTATGCCCTGAAGGCCATCGGCCGGATCGAACGCGGCGAGTAGGCCGGATGACGACCGGGACCGAAGGCATGCGGCAGACCGGGCTTCCCGGAGATTCCGGAGTATGGTTCTTCATCTTGGCCGACATGTGCGCCTTCGCGCTGTTCTTCCTCGTGTTCATGGTCGGCCGCGCCGCCGCGCCTGCAAGCTACGAGGCGGCGCGCGCAATGCTGGATCTGCGCTTCGGCCTTGCCAACACCCTGATACTCCTCACCAGCGGAGCGTTCATGGCGAGGGCAACGCGCGAGGCACAAGCCGGCAACTGGCATCAAGCGCGCCGCTTCCTGCTTCTGACACTGGCCAGCGGCCTGCCATTCGGCGTTTCGAAGGCGTTCGAATGGCACGCCAAGCTGAAAGACGGCATCGGCCTGACGACGAACGAGTTCTTTACCTACTACTTCATCCTGACGGGGGTCCACTTCCTGCACTTTGCTGTCGGCGTTGCAGTGCTTGTCGTGCTGGTCCGCGTTTCGGGACGACGAGACTTGCCTGAGCCGACGCGGCGACGCTGGATCGAGGCTGGCGGCACCTACTGGCACATGGTGGACCTGCTGTGGATCGCACTCTTTGCGATGCTCTATCTCCTGAGGGCCGGATGAGCGGCGGCAGCGCGCCTTTGCTGCCGGTTCGCGCGGTCTGGCTGATCCTTGCGGGCGCAAGCATTGCGGGCTTTGCGCTGGCAGAGGGCCTCGCCCCGCCCCGGATCGCGGCGAGCGTCGCCGTGTTGCTGGCGGCGTTCAAGATCCATCTCGTCTTCGGGCAATACATGGAAGTTGGCTGGCACCATCGCCCGCTGCGCGTGCTGCTGCAACTATGGCTGTTCGCAGTGATTGCAATCCTGCTGGCCGGTTACTGGCTGGCGTGAAAAAAGATCGGGAGAAAAGCGATGTTTGACAATTCGGTCCTGGCAGAACCGGCAATGGCGATCGATCCTGTCCACGACGGGCGGCACGAACTGCCCGATGTCCCGCACGCGCGGGAGTCCATTCCCTACATCGTCGTCCTGCCGGAACATCGCATTGCCTTCTTCACGTACACCTGGGTGAACAGGAACAGCGAGGCAGGCGCAGCGCTTGCCGTGTTCGGCCCCGGTGTCGGCGGGGCACCCATCCAGCAGCGGCTTGCCGATCGTCCCGTCCCGTCCGACATGGGTTTCGACGACTGGCGCATCGAGAACTTTCGCATGGCCCAAGACCTGAAGTTCGACCGCGCGAGCCTGTTCTGGGAGACACCGGAGGCAACCGTCGACATCACCTTCGAGGCCTTCCACCCGCCCTACTCCTACGGTGCGGATCCTCGCGGCTGTCCGAAGTATTGCGCGGTCGACCGCATCGAGCAGGCAGGGCGCGTGCGGGGCACCTTGCGGATCGGCGACCGGGTGATCGAGGTGGACGCCACTGGCCATCGCGACCATTCGTGGGGCACGCGCGACTGGGTGCCGTTCCAGCAATACGAATGGTTCGTCGGCCAGGTCGGCGCGGACGTGGCAGTCCATTTCTGGCGCTTCAATGCGCTGGGGAAGGAGCACGTGAGGGGTTACGTCTTCAAGGACGGGCTGATGAGCGGCATCGACACGGTCTCGGTCGATGTCGACTATGATGACCGGTTCTTCCAGACCGGCTACCGCAGCAGGATCATCGACCGGGCGGGCCGGACAACCTCGGTCGAGGGCAGCGTCTTCGGAACCTACTGCCTTGTCCCCGATCCTGCCATCAGCCTCAACGAAAGCGGTGCGCAGGTCCTGATCGATGGCAAGTCCGGAGTGGGCTGGATGGAGTGCGCCTGGCCCAGCGCATACCTTGAACACATCCGCGCCAACGGCCCCTATTGAGAAGGCTGGCAGACGATGAACGACATGGAAACCATCCACCGCCGGATACTGGACCGGCGTGCCGCCACCCGCAGCCTGCCACCTTATCGCGCGGCGCTGATCCCCGAAGTCACCGCGCTGCTTGAGGGCTACTTCGCCACCGTCATGCCCGGCACCAGCGTTACGGGCGTGCGCCGCGTGGGCGGCGGGGCATCGAAGGAGCAGTTCTTCTTCACGCTGACCGACGCCGAAGGCTCATCCGGGCAATACCTCTTGCGGATGGACCCGCGCTCGGCCATCACCGAAACTGATCGCGAGCGCGAGTTCGTCCTGCTCGAAGCGATGAAAGGCCGCGTGCCTGTGCCCGAAGCGGCATGGATCGACGCGGCAGGACACCATTTTCCGCAGCCTGCCGCGATCATGAAGGTCGTCCGGGGTGTTACCAAGCCGAGCGGTTCGGGCATCAAGGTTTCGGGCCTTGGCACGTGGCTGGGGGAGAACCTGCGCGCAAGGCTGAAGGACCAGTTCCTCGATCATCTCGTCTCGATCCACAGCTACGACTTCCGCGCAAACCCGCTGCGCGGTTTCGAGGTGCCCGATCGGGATCCGAAGCAGGCTTCGCGCTGGGCGATGAACTACTGGCGCGAACTCTGGCGGATCGACGAAGGCGAGACGCGTCCCATCCTTGCGCTGGCAGAACAGTGGCTGACGGACAACATGCCCGACTGCCCTTCCGAGAATCTCGTGCTGACCCACGGTGACTACCGCACCGGCAACTACCTGTTCGACGAGGACACCGGCGAGATCACCGCGCTGCTTGACTGGGAGCTGGCCCGCATCGGCGACTTCCACGAGGACCTCGGCTGGGTTCTCATGCAGATTTTCGGCACGTGGGAGGACGGCAATTTCCGCGCCAGCGACCTGTTCGGCCGCGAAGAGTTCATCACCGAATACGAACGCCGGTCCGGGCGTGCGGTCAACCGTCGCACGCTGCACTATTACGACGTCCTGTCGAGCTACAAATGCTACGTCATCTGCGGAGCCAACGGTCCGGCCGCTGCCCGCTCGCAGCACAATCATCAGGACGTCCTTCTGACCTTCCTTGCCTCGGCCACCGCGATGTTCGCCGGTGATCTTGTCCGCCTGCTCCAGCAGGGAGAACCCGCATGACCCCCGACATCGACGAACGTCTTGCCAGCGTGGTGCGCGCCCTGTCCGAAGTGATCCTGCCTCACCTGCCGCCCGAAGCCTCGCTTGCGCAGGAGCAGGTCCATCTGTGCATCGGCCATCTTCAGATAATCCGCGCCCAGATCGACGAAGCCCCGGCCTTCGAGCGCGGCGAACTGGCAGACGCCCTGGCGCTGGCAGAGGCCCTTGCCGGCGGCATCTCCGGCGGCAGGGAGACGACAAACGCGCTTGCCGCGCTGGCATCTGCGAGGGCCGAGGCCGCAACGCCGGGTGAAAGCCCCTCGGCCGTCAGGACGGCACGCAGGAACGTCCATCAGGCGATCGAAGCGCTGGTCAAGGCCGCAGCCTGCGATGCCGACACGCCTTCACGGGCCTTCCTTTCGGCAGAGATTCTGCGGCACGAGAGCGAGCGCTCGCTCAAGGACCGCCAGTGGTTCGCCCCCTTCGGATTTGACACGCTGTGATCCGCCCGGATGACTTCGACTTCCCTTCCGCGCCGGACAGCATCTGAGGGGGACTGGCCCGGACTGCAATCGGGCCGAGTCATCTTGAATAGACTTACCAAATGGGGAAGCAGGGCAAGACAAGGCCGTGCAGTGCATAAAAGCATTGTACAACCATCATAATTATCTGCGTCAACCCGAAACCTGCGCGCAGCATCGGCTCCGCTGACCCACGGTTTGCAGGCTGAGGATAGGTCTTGACTGTTCACCTGTTTACTTGACACTATGCCGCAAATCGCCATCGAAGGAGCAGGACCACATGCAAGCAACCGCCGCCGTATTGAACCAGCCCAACGGCCCGTTTGCGGTCGAGACCGTCGACGTGGCCGCGCCGCAGGCGGGCGAAGTGCGCGTGGCGATCAAGGCCGTGGGCATCTGCCATACCGATCTGGTCATTGCCTCAGGCGCGATGGGCCTTCAGTTCCCCGCAGTGCTTGGCCATGAGGGCGCAGGCATCGTGGAAGCGGTGGGCGAAGGCGTGACCAGCGTGAAGCCGGGCGACAAGGTTCTGCTGACCTTCAATTCCTGCGGCAGCTGCAAGCCCTGCGCGCACCACGAACCGGCCTATTGCAACAGCTTCGTGCCGCTGAACATGGTGGCCGCCCGTCCTGACGGATCGACCCGCATCACGCGCGACGGAGTGCGGGTTGCCGACAACTTCTTCGGGCAGTCGTCGTTCTCGTCGCTGGCGGTCGCCAACGAACGCAACGTGCTGAAAGTCGATGACGATGCCGATCTTGCGGCGCTCGCCCCGCTGGGCTGCGGCATCCAGACCGGCGCTGGCGGTGTGCTGCGCTCGCTCGGCGCGCGCGCGGGCGAGACGCTGGTGGTGCTCGGCGCGGGTGCGGTCGGCCTTTCGGCCCTGCTCGGCGGGCGCATCGCCGGATGTGCAACGATCATCGTCGTCGAACCGCAGGAGGCCCGGCGCGCCATGGCGCTCGAACTGGGCGCGACGCACGTTCTGGACGGACAGGGCGACGTTGCCGCCGCGGTCCGCGCCATCGTTTCCGAAGGCGCGGACATGGTGCTGGATACCAGCGGCTTCATGCCGGTGGTGCAACAGGCGGTAAACATGCTTGCCAATCGCGGCAGGCTTGGCCTGCTGGGCGTGCCGGGATCGCTCGACGCCGCGCTGTCGGTGCCAATGCTGCAAATCCTGACGCAAGGCGCAACCGTGCGCGGCATCGTCGAGGGGGATTCCGATCCGCAGGTCTTCCTTCCCGAACTGCTTGCCCACCACAAGGCCGGTCGCTTGCCGATCGAGAAGTTCTCGCGGACCTATCCCCTCTCGCAAATCAACCAGGCCATAGAGGACGCGCACCACGGCAAGGCCATCAAGGCCATCCTGCTGATCGACTGACATCGCGTGCTTTGAGGAGCGAAGTCCAGATGCACTACACCGCCATGCGCCTTGAACGCGAGGACGGCCTCGTCCGTCTCACCTTCTGCCAGCCGGCCCGCGGCAATCCGATCGACGGCACGTTGTGCGCCGAGTTCTGCGAAGTTGCCAACGAGCTGGCATCGGACCCGACCGTGCGCGCCATCCTCGTCACGGCCGAAGGGCGCAATTTCAGCTTCGGGGGGGACATCGCGATGTTCCTGCAGAACCTTGACGCGCTGCCCATGCAGATCCGCAAATGGACGGCCGACCTGCACATGGGCATTGCCCGGATGCAGCGGCTCGATGCCCCAATCGTTGCCGCGGTGCAAGGCGTCTGCGCAGGCGGCATGGCCGGAATGATTGCCGGGGCCGACATCATCGTGGCCGAAACTTCGACCCGTTTCGTCGCCGCCTATGCCGGGATCGGCTATTGCTGCGATGCCGGAAGTTCGATCATGCTCAGCCGCCGCATGGGGCTGGCGCGTGCGCGCAAGTATCTGCTGCTGAACGAAACTCTCGATGCCCCTGCTGCACTGGCCGCGGGCCTTTGCGACGAAGTTGTCGAAAGCGATGCGCTTCTGGTACGGGCCGAGGCGATAGCCCGCCAGCTTGCATCGGGGCCGACCGCGGCCTTCGGTGAGATCCGGCGCCTGCTCGTCTCAGCGGCAAGCGAACCCATGGATGCGCAACTGGAACGCGAGGCGCAAGGGCTTGCCCGCATTGCCGGAACCGCCGATGCCCGCGAAGGGCTGACCGCCTTCGCCGAGAAGCGCAAGGCGCAGTTCATCGGTCGCTGAGGAGACTTCCGGCAACATTCTATAATTTGCATGCGTGCGCAGGATGGTTTAGGTCACATATAGTAAACAGGTTTCCTTTGGGGAGGATTCGGAGATGTGGCTCTATCCCGAAGTGCGCACGCTTGGAGAGTTCATCGAATACCACGCGCGCCACACGCCTGACCGGCGCGCGCTGGTAAGTGGTGCCAGGACCATCAGCTTCAGTGCCTACGATGCCATCGCCAACCGCATAGCCCATGGCCTTCTGGCGCGCGGCATCGGCGGGCAGGACCGCGCTTGTGACCGTGTCGGCTTTCTCGGCCTGAACAGCCCGGACTTCTACTTCGCGCTTATCGGCACCGCCAAGACAAGGGCCGCGTTCATACCGTTCAACTGGCGGCTCTCGGCCCCGGAACTGGCGCAGCTCCTGCGCGACAGCCAAGTGCGGCTCGTCTTTGTCGAACGCGCGCTTGCGGACCTGTGGGACGCCGCGGCCGATCTGGCAGGCATGCCGGTGGAGGTCGAGTGGTTCGACGCCGAGGACACGCTCGAAGCGCAGTTTGCCGGGCAGCCCCAGGGCCGTCCCGCCTTGCGCATCAGCGAGGAGGACACCGCGATCCAGCTCTACACATCCGGCACGACCGGCATACCCAAGGGCGTGATGCTGAGCCACGGTGGGTTCAATCGCATGCGCCTGTGCGAGCATCTGGAGCCTGCCTATGACTGGCAGGACGGCGACATCTTCATCAATCCGCTGCCCAACTTTCACCTCCTGTCCATCGGCATCGCCTTCCAGTGTCTCTACAACGGCGTCGCGGTCTCGATCGTCCGGCAATTCGATCCGGCGGTCGTGTGCGAGACGATCCAGCAGGACCGCCCAACTCTGCTGACGCTGACCCCGACGATGATCCAGATGCTGCTCGATCATCCCAGGGCCGAGATGACCGACTTCTCCTCGATCCGCCTGACGCTCTATGCCGGATCGGCCATCTCGCTCGGCCTCATCAAGCGCGCCATCGCCCGGATGCCGGGCAAGTTCATGCAGTTCTACGGTGCGACCGAGGCAGGCGGGGCGTTCTCGATCCTGCGGCCGGATGAACACGATCTGGAGAACGAAGCGAGGCTGCAATCATGCGGACGCCCGCTGCCGCTGATCGAGTTCCGCATCGTCGATGCTGATGGAAACGACGTGCCGGAGGGCGAACCGGGTGAACTCGTCGCCCGCTCCCCCGCAATCACCACCGGCTACTGGAACCAGCCCGAAGCAACCGCCAAGGTGCTGGAGCACGGCTGGTATCGCACCGGCGATGTCGCGCGGCGCGATGCCGAGGGGCTTTACTACATTGTCGACCGGGTGAAGGACATGATCGTCTCCGGCGGCGAGAACATCTATTCCGCCGAGGTGGAGAACGCGCTGTCGACACATCCCGAAGTGGCGCAAGTGGCGGTGATCGGCGTGCCCGACGACCGCTGGGGCGAAGCGGTGATGGCCTGCGTCATCCGGCGCGAGGGAAGCATGCTGGATGGTCCGGCGCTGATTGCCCATGCCCGCACGATCCTTGCAGCCTACAAGGTGCCCAAGCGGGTCGAGTTCATGGAAAGCTTCCCGCTCGTGCCCAGCGGCAAGGTTTCCAAGAAGGATCTGCGCGCACCCTACTGGGCCGACGCCGGACGCAACGTCGCCTGAATCGGGTGGCCCGAACCGGGCGGCCTGAAGGGGGTTGCCTGAAGGGGGTTGCCTGAAGGCGGTCGGGCGAGGCGGGCCTGTCACGGCCCCTTCCTCGCCCTTCCTCGCCCTTCCCC
This sequence comes from Novosphingobium sp., assembly GCA_046294595.1. GTDB lineage: Bacteria > Pseudomonadota > Alphaproteobacteria > Sphingomonadales > Sphingomonadaceae > Novosphingobium. The sequence goes on along the minus strand of JBKBKD010000004.1, from coordinate 115,809 downwards.
CCTCCCCTGCCTGCCCGGAGGCTTCAGCCCGCCTGGGCAGGTGGATAATCGGTATAGCCACGCTCCTCGCCCACATAGGCGAAGTCGAAGTCAGGCACGGCCAGCGGCAGGCCCCGGCGAAGGCGCGTCACCAGATCGGGATTGGCGATATAGGGCCTGCCGAACGAGATCGCGTCGGCCTTGCCCGCTGCGATGCAGGCATCGGCGGCAGGACCATCGAAACTGCCATTCTGCACGAGCACGCCGCCGAACAGGGCGCGCACCCGGTCGATCACCGGGTTCTCCGGCTTTTCCATGAAGCCCGCTGCAATCGGTTCGATCAGGTGAACGTAGGCAAGACCGAAGTCCTGCGCGATCCGCGCGACCGCTTCGGCCAGCGCGCCCGGATTCTCGTCGCCCATGCCCTTGCGTTCGCTGGTGGGGCTGATGCGGATGCCGACCCGGCTGGCGGGGACCATGCGCGTTACCGCCTCAAGCACTTCGCGCAGGAGGCGCGTGCGTTTGTCCAGACTCCCCCCGTAACCATCAGTCCGGCGGTTGGAACTGGACTGGAGGAACTGGTCGATGATGTAGCCGTTCGCGGCGTGGATCTCGACACCGTCAAACCCGGCCCGCAGGGCATTCGCCGCGCTGCGCCCGTAAGCCTCGATCACTTGCGCGATATCCTGCGCCGTCATCTCCCGCGGAACGACATAGGGCTTCATCGGCAGGAAGCCGCCAGCATAGCCGGGCGGCGGCGGGGCCATGGTTTCGCCCGCTCCGGCAATGGCCGAAGGCCCGATCGGCTGCGCACCGCCGATATAGTCAGGCAGGACCAGCCGCCCCATGTGCCATAGCTGGCAGAAGATGCGCCCGCCGGCATCGTGGACAGCGCTGATCACGCCTTGCCACCCGCGGACCTGATCCTCGTTCCAGATTCCCGGCACGCGATACCAGCCCATTCCCAGCGGATCGACCGCCGTGGCTTCCGACACGATCAGTCCGCAATCGGCACGCTGTGCGTAGTATTGCCCCATCAGCGCGGATGGCACGTTGTCGATGCTGGCGCGGGCGCGGGTCAGCGGCGCCATGATCACGCGGTTGGGCAGCGTCAGGCCGCCAAGGTCCAGCGGGCGGAACAGACTGTCGAGGCTCATCTCCGGCATTCCTTCAGGTCGCAAGGCCGATGGCGGCACGCGCGGCGACATAGTCGGCGGCGAGCCAGTCGATCCATGCACCCGCTGGCTCTGCGCGCTTGACCGCGCCGATGCCCTGCCCGGCGCTCCAGATTTCCTTCCACGCCTTGGCATTGTCGCCGCCGCCGTCGATATTGATGCCGCCACTGCTGCGCTTCTGGAGGTTATCCGGGTCAAGACCGTGCTCGATCAGGGATGGCCGCAGGAAATTGGCATTGACCCCGGTAAAGCAGTTGGTGGTGACGATGTCCTTCGACGTGCCTTCCACGATCATCTGCTTGAAGCCGTCCTGCGTGTTGGCCTCGACCGACGCGAGGAAGGCCGAGCCGACATAGGCGAGGTCGGCGCCGAGCACTTCGGCGGCGAGCACCGAGCGGCCATTGGCGATGCAGCCTGAGAGGATCAGCAGCCCGTCCCACCATTCGCGGATTTCCTGCATCAGGGCGAAGGGTGAGGTATCACCGGTGTGCCCTCCTGCCCCTGCGCCCACCGCGATGATCCCGTCGACGCCCATTTCGGCGCACTTGCGGGCATGACGGTCCTTGACCACGTCCTGAAACACCAGGCTGCCATTGGCCTGAAGCTGGCGCACCAGATCGGGATTGGCCGCCAGCGCCAGCACCACGATCGGCACCTTGTGGCGCAGCACCACCTCAAGGTCGGCCTCAAGCCGCGAGTTGCTCTTGTGCGCCACGAGATTGATCGCATAGGGCATGTCGCCCACACTGGCCCTGATGCGGGCGATGTCGGCATCGAGATCGGCCGTGGTGCGCGGATTGAGCGCGGGCATCGCGCCGATGATCCCGGCCTTGCACTGCGCAATCACCAGATCGGCGGTCGAGGCGATGAACATCGGCCCCGCCATGACCGGCAGCCGCAACCGCGACCTGAGCGATTGGGCGAGTTCGCGTCCGTTCATTGATCTCTCCATGCAATTTCGCCGTGGTCGAGCACCTTGCGCTCGCCGACATGGGCGGTGAAACGGGCACCGGCGTCACCATCGCGCCAGATGCTGAAGTTCACGGTGTCTCCGGGCAGGACCACGCCGGAAAAGCGGCACGCGAGCATGGCCTGCAAGGCTGGATCGCGACCGAGCGCGCGGGAAACCGCAATGCCTGCCATCCCGTAGCTGGCAAGGCCGTGCAGGATCGGGCGCGAAAAGCCTGCGCGGGCGGCAATGTCCGGATCAAGGTGCAGCGGATTCCAGTCGCCCGAAAGACGGTAGATCAGCGCTGCGCGCGGGCATACCGCGAAGGTGAAACGCGCATCGGGTTCCTTTGGCAACGGCACGGCCTGCTCGCGCGGGGCTGGCGGACCGCCAAACCCGCCATCGCCGCGCAGCAGCAGTGTCTGGTGCAGGCGGCAATAGACCGACCCGTTGTCGGCGTCCGCAATCGTCCGCTCCAGCACCAGCACCGCGCCCCTGCCCTCGCCCCGGTCGGTCAGGGAGACAACGCCTGCCGATCCGCGCACGCGGGCCGACGGCGGCAGGGGGGCAGGAAACTGCGCCCGCTGCGCCGAATGGACCAGCTTGCCGAAATCGACCCCGAAGGCAGGATCGCGAATCCACATGCCCGGCGTGCAACGCGTGACCGCGAAGGTCGGCAGGACCGCCAGCGCCCGCTCGTCGAGAAAGCGCAAGTCGTCCTTGTCCAGGGGATCAGCGCCCAGACCAAGGCCCAGCGCATAAAGGATCGCATCGCGCGGGGCGTAGCTTTCCTCCGGCTGGCCGAAGTCGTGGGCGAGAAGGGCGGCGGGATCGATCACGTCACACGGGATCCCAGGTAAACCAGTCGCCCGATCGGTGCAGCGGATAGAAATCGTTGGCGAACTGCGGGAACACGCGCTCGGTAATCGCTTCGGGGGTCCAGCCCTCGGCGGTATGCGCGGTGCGCACCGGGCGCGGCTGCGAGAACAGGTAGATCTCGTTGTTGCGCACACCGAAGATCTGCCCGGTGACTTTCGCTGCGGCATCGCTGCACAGCGCGACGCAGAACGGGCCGATCTTGTTGGCGTCGAGCTTTTTCAGCCCTTCGACGCGCGCCTTCTGCTCAGGCGTGTCGGTGGGAATGGAATCGATCATGCGCGTCCAGGCCCAGGGCGCGACCGCGTTCGAGCGCACGCCGAAGCGCTGCATGTCGAGCGCGATGGACTTCGACAGGCCGACGATGCCGAGCTTTGCCGCAGCATAGTTGGCCTGCCCCATGTTGCCGACAAGGCCGGTCGACGAGGTCATGTGGACATAGGCACCGCTGCCCTGTTCCTTGAAGAACGGCGCGGCGGCGCGGCTGGTGTTGAAGCTGCCCATGAGGTGCACTTCGATCACCGCGCGGAAATCGTCGGGACTCATCTTGTGGAAGAACACGTCGCGCAGGTTGCCCGCGTTGTTCACCACGCCATCGATCCGGCCGAAATTGTCGACCGCGTCCTTGACCATCCGGCCCGCGCCGATCCAGTCGGACACGCTGTCGTGATTGGCGACGGCGCGGCCGCCCATGGCGCGGATTTCCTCGACGACCAGTTCGGCCGGAGAGGCGCCTTCCTGCCCTTCCCCGGTCAGCGACACGCCAAGGTCGTTGACCACGACCGCCGCGCCCGCCTTTGCCATGGCGAGCGCAATGCCGCGCCCCACACCGCGGCCCGCGCCCGTCACGAGCACGGCCTTGCCTTCCATCAGACCCATGTCGATATTCCTCAGTAGCTCTTGGGCAGATCGAGCACCTTCTCGGCGATGAAGCTGAGAATGAGCTGCTCGGTGATCGGGGCGAGACGGGTCAGCGCGGATTCGCGATAGAGCCGCTCGACGTGATATTCCTTGGCATAACCGAAGCCGCCATGGGTCGCGACGGCTTGCCAGGCGGCATCGTGGCAGGCGCGCGCGGCGAGGAACTTGGCCGCATTCGCCTCGGCGCCGCAGGGCTGGCCGCTGTCATAGAGGCGCGCGGCCTTCTCGATCATCAGCCATGCGCTTTCGAGATAGCACCAGCGCTCGGCCAGCGGATGCTGGATGCCCTGGTTCATGCCGATGGGGCGATCGAACACCACGCGTTCGCGGGCATACTTCGTTGCACGGCGCAGGGCATCGGTGCCGATGCCCATGGCAGCAGCGGCAATCAGGATGCGTTCGGGATTGAGGCTGTGCAGGATGTAGCCGAAGCCCTTGCCTTCCTCGCCGATGCGGTCCTCCTCAGGGATGAACAGACCGTCGATGAAGATCGCGTTGGAATCGACCGCCTTGCGGCCCATCTTGGGGATCAGGTGGACGTCGATCCTGGTGCGGTCCAGATCGGTGTAGAAGATGGTGATCCCGTCGGTCGGCCTGGCGCAGTCCTCGAACTTTGTCGTGCGCGTCAGCAGCATGATCTTGTTCGCGACCTGCGCGGTCGAGGTCCAGACCTTCTGCCCGTGGACCACGTAGCCACCCGGCACCTTCTGGGCGAACGTCTTGATGCGGGTGGTGTTGAGGCCCGCATCCGGCTCGGTGAAGCCGAAGCAGACCTGATCCTCGCCGCTGACAAGGCGCGGAACCCAGCGCGCCTTCTGTTCGGGCGTGCCCTTGACCACGATGGGGTGCGGGCCGAACAGGTTGATGTGGACGGCAGACGAGGCCGCAAAGCCGCCGCCGCACGCGGCCACTTCGCGGATCATTGTCATCGCCTCGGTCACGCCAAGGCCCGATCCGCCGAACTCTTCGGGCATGGTGATCCCCAGCCAGCCGGCATCGGCCATGGCGCGGTGGAACTCGCGCGGGAACTTGCCGTCATCATCGCGGGCCAGCCAGTATTCGTCATCAAACGGCGCGCAGACGGCGCGCACGCCCTCGCGGATGGCGTTGAGGTCTTCTTCGGTGGGAAGCGGGCGGCTGTGGGACATCAGGCAAACTCCGAATGTGCGCGACGGATGCGGCGGAACAGGTCAGGACCGCGCCAGAGCAGCCAGGCGGCATTGACCATGTTGCCGGTCGCGCAGGTGACGAGAAAGAGAACGATGGTCAGGCCGAGGCGGCGCTCGTAGCCGTAGATCAGCAAGGCAAAGAGCGCGAAGCCGCTGTAGGCATCCGCCCAGACGTAAAGCCCCCAGACGACCTGCCAGACGTGGAGCTGGTCCGCCACGACCTCGCCCGTGGCGAAGGCATAGATCAGGAATGCGGTCAGTCCTGCCACGATCGCGACGCAGACCATGCGCGCGAAGGAACTCATGCGCTTTCTCCTGCGGATGCCAGCGTCTTGAGCGCGGCCTTGAGGTGGGGAATGTCATACATCTTGCCATCGATGCCGAGCGTTCCGGCATCGGGATTGGCGGCAAAGGCATCGGCGATGCGGCGCGCGTGGGCGATCTCCGGCGCAGACGGGGTAAAGCACCGGTTGATCGTCTCGACCTGATCGGGATGGATCGCGATGCGCCCGGTAAAGCCGTCGCGACGGGCGCGGCGGCAATCGCGTTCAAGTCCTTCGGCGTCGCGGAAATCGGCATAGAGCGTGTCGATCGGCGCGACCCCGGCAGCGGCTGCGGCGAACAGGCACAGCGCCCGCGCGATCCGGTAAGGCTCGGTCCAGGAGCCATCGGCCTCCTTGTTGTCGGTGGCGCCGATGGCGGCGGCAAGGTCTTCGGCGCCCCATGTCAGACCGACGAGCCGGGGATGGGGCGGGGTATAGCTGCCCAGCGCAAACATCGCCTGCGGCGTCTCGGTCGAGACCACCGCGATGCGCACGCTGCCCGCTGCCATGCCGCACGCCGCCTCAAGCGGGTCGATCATGGCTGCAATGGTGGCTATGTCGTGCGCACCATTGGCCTTGGGCACGAGAATCCCGGCAAGGCCCGGCCGCACGACGGCGTGCAGGTCCGCCTCGGTCAGCCCGCTTTCCAGCGGATTGACCCGCACGAACAGCGCGGCTGGCACCTCTCCCGCACGGTCGAGCCAGCCCGCCACCTTGGCGCGGGCCTCGTCCTTCAGCGCGGGCGCCACCGCGTCCTCAAGATCGAGGATCAGCACATCGGCACCGGCGCTGGCGGCACGGGCGAACTTCTTGTCGCTGTCGCCCGGCACGAAAAGGAGCGAGCGCAGCCTCATGACGGCTTCTTCAGCATCAGCGCATTGCGCACGGTGCGGCAGACAATCTCGTCACGCTGGTTGAGACCGATGTGCTCGAACGTGACGATGCCCTGCGTGGGGCGCGACTTGCTTTCGCGCAGTTCGAGCACGCGCGTCTCGGCGCGGATCGTATCGCCGGAAAATACCGGCCTGGGAAAGGTCGTGTCGGTCATGCCCAGATTGGCGACCGTGGTGCCGAGCGTGGTTTCCTGCACCGACAGCCCGATCACCAGCCCCAGCGTGAAGATCGAGTTCATCAGCGGCTTGCCGAACTCGGTGCCCTCGCAATAGGCGTGATCGATATGGATCTGCGCCGGATTGTAGGTCAGCGAGGAGAACAGGCTGTTCTCGTAATCGAGCACGGTCTTGCGCACCTCGTGCCGGAACACCTGCCCCACGGTGAATTCATCGAACCACAGACCTGCCATCGGGTCGCTCCTCTCAGTTCAGCCGGCCGAGGATCGCGACAGCGGCAACGCTGTTGAAGGGCGATCCGCCGAGGTTGTGGGTGAGGCCGAAGTCGGCCTTGGCACGCTGGCGCTCGCCCGCGCGGCCCTGCAACTGGTTATAGACCTCGTAGGCCATGCGCAGGCCCGATGCGCCGACCGGGTGGCCGAAGCACTTCAGCCCGCCGTCAAGCTGGCATGGAATGGCACCGTCCCGGTCATAGCGCCCGTCGAGAATGTCGGCAGGCGCACGGCCTTCGTCGGACAGGCCAAGGTCTTCCATGATCACCAGTTCGGTGATCGAGAAACAGTCATGCACTTCGGTAAGATCAAGCTCTGCGCGCGGGTCGGTGATCCCGGCTTCGGCATAGGCGCGTGCGGCTGCTGCGCGCGTGTTCGGCACCGATGCGCCGTCCCATGCACCGAACTGCATTTCCCAGCCGTTGCTGGCCGAAAGCTGGATCGCCTTGATCGTGACCGGATCGGCCTTGCCAAGGGCGCGGGCAATCTCCGGCGTGGTGACGATGGCAGCCGCCGCCCCGTCGGACACCCCGCAGCAGTCGAACAGGCCAAGGGGATCGGCGATCAGCGGCGCGCCGAGGATCTTGTCCATGTCCACCGCGCCGCGCAGGTGTGCCTTGGGCGAAAGCGCACCGTTCTGGTGGCTCTTCCACGAGACATGCGCCATCGCCCGCTTGAGATCGGCCGCACCGATCCCGTGGCGCGCGGCATAGGCACCGGCAAGCTGCGCGAATGTGCCTGGCGCCGAACCATAGGGCATCCACAGATCGTTCTGCACGCCCTTGGTGCGCAGCGGCAAGCCGCCGTAGCCGGTGTCCTTGAGCTTCTCGACGCCGATCGCCAGCGCCACGTCGACCGCACCCGAAGCCACGGCGTAGGCCGCGCCGCGCAGGGCCTCGGTGCCGGTCGCGCACATGTTCTCGACACGGGTCACGGGCACCTTGTCCAGCCGCAGGGCATGCGCGGCGGGAAGCGCGCTGTTGCCGACGTTGATGTCGTCGAGGGCATTGCCGACCCACACCGCCTCGATCCTGCCGCGCTCGATCCCGGCATCTGCCAGCGCCTCGGCATAGGCCTCGACCATCAACCCCTCGGCGCCGACGTCCCAGCGCTCGCCGAAGCGAGTGCAGCCCATGCCGACGATGGCCACCTTGTCGCGAATGCCGCTCGCCATCAGGCGTCTCCCAGTTGCGGGCGGGCCAGCGGCGCCGCCTTCCAGAAATAGGTGCGAAAGCCAAGGCGTGCATTGCGCGACTTGATGCGCAGGCGCATGCCCACGCGCTGGCCCACGGCAAAGCCTGCCTCGGGCCGGTCAACCATCTCCATCAGCACGCGTGCGCCATTTTCGAACTGGACAAGGCCGAAGTCGAACGGCGGGTCGGGCGTGAAATTGAGCCGGTCGGCCGTGACCGAGACGATGGTCGCCTCAAGATCGGCGAGGCGCACGTCCTCCAGCACCTCTGGCGCATCGAGCGCCGGATTGACTGGAATCGGACTCTTGGGAAACTGCACATTGCCAAGGCTGTCGCGCCCGCCGATGAAGCCGATCATGTCGCGCCCGACCCGTTCGAGCACCGTGGCCTGGGCCTTCTGCTCGAACTCGGCGCGCATGCCCCAGTCGAGATCCACGCCGTCCGCCAGGCTCAGGAAGCGCGAGTAGCTCGTCAGACGCTGCCCCTGCCCCAGTGCTTCGGCCATTGCCGACGCGCCCGGCACGGGCGAATCGACCGCCAGAACCAGCGCATCGACGCCGCTGCCGAAACCCACGACCAGCACGAATTCGCCCGGCTGCGCGGCGGCAAGCGCAAGACCTGCGCCATAGACGGCATGGGCAGCGCCCAGATCACCGGCGACTTGCGCAAGCGTCTCGCAATGGTTCGGAGCCGCGCATTTCAGCACGCGCGCCGCCGCCTTCCACGCCGAACCCACCGGTTCGGCCACCGCGACTTGCGCCAGTGCGGAAGGCTCGATGCCCGCATCGGCACAAGCGGCCCTCACCGCAGGCACGAGCAGTTCACCCACCGCGATGTCGCGCACGAAGCGCTCTTCGTAAGCGTAGGAAGCCGGGTGCTCGCGCGAGGAATAGCGATCGACCAGATCGTGCGTCACGCTGGCGTGGCCGATCAGCCGCGCCGCGGCAGCATCGCCGGTGCGCACCGCGGCAGCCCCGTCGCCAAAGGCGAGCTGGGCCGCGCTGCCGGGCTGGGTGAAGCGCTTCTCGCCGGCCGCAACGATCTCGTCGCGCCCGCCCAGCAGCGCATCGAGCAGCGCGCTGGTGCCCGCCCGGCGCGAGTTGGCCGCATCAGTGCTGCGCGTGGTGCGCGGCAGGGCAAGGGCATCAAGCATGATCGCGCTCTGCGCCCGGTCGGTGAAGTAGGCCGAAGTGGATGCGAACCGGACCGCCGAAGGCGCGACATTGCCCACGAGGGCGCGGGCGGATTCGACCGCCATGGTCAATGCATCCTCATCCCACCCGGCAACCGCGCGCGTGCCCGACCTCGGCATGGGCAGGCCCGACCACGCAAGTTCGCGCGCAACCGCCTTCCGGTCGAGACGGAGCAGCGGGAGATATCCGCCAACCGCTGTAATCCCCTGTGCCAAGAGCCCCTCCGATAACTACATTACTATCATCAGCCTTACGGCTATGACCGGCTAAAATCCGCCAGCTCACCTTGACAGCTTCGAATCATGTAGTAAACAGCTTCACATTATCTGGCAAGAGCCGAGACGGAGAGGCGAATGGCAATCTTCACGAACGATGCACTGGCTGGCAAGTCGGTGCTCGTCACGGGTGGCGGTGGAGGGCTGGGACGCGAAATCGCCCATGCCCTGTCGGCGCTGGGCGCGCACGTCCACATCTGCGGACGCCGTCAGGCCATGCTCGACGCGGCAGCGCAGGACATTTCCGGAGCGACCGGCAAGCCTGTCGCAGCCCATGTCTGCGACATTCGCGATGCGGACGCGGTCGACGCGATGATCGAGACGATCTGGCAGGCTACCCCGCTCACCGGGCTGGTCAACAACGCCGCGGCCAACTTCATCGCCCCGACCAAGGAACTCTCCGCTCGCGGCTTCCGCGCGGTCACGTCGACCGTGATGGACGGATCGTTCCATGCCACGCTGTCGTGCGGCAAACGCTGGATACGCGACGGCCTGCCCGGATCGGTCGTCTCGATGCTGACCACCTGGGTCTGGACCGGTTCGGCCTTCGTCGTGCCTTCGGCCATGGCCAAGAGCGCGATCCACGCGATGACCATGTCGCTCGCCGCCGAATGGGGTCCTTACGGCATCCGCCTCAACGCCACCGCGCCCGGCCCTTTCCCCACCGAAGGCGCATGGGAGAAGCTCAATCCGATCCCGGACACGCAAAGTTCGGCCACGAACTGCGACACGGTGCCGATGCGCCGGTTCGGCCGGATGCCCGAACTGACCAACCTCGTCGCCTATCTCCTGTCCGACGCCAGCCCCTACCTCACCGGGCAGACCATCGCGATCGACGGCGGCCAGCATCTCGCCGGGCCGGGCACCTTTGCCGATCTCACCAACCTGACAGGCGAACAGTGGCGGGCCGCCCGCGAGGCCATCGCCGCCTCGGTCGCCAGGGAAAAATCTCAGCGCAGCGAAGGCTGATACGTCCATGATCGAAAGAAACATCTTCCAGCCAGAACACGAGATGTGGCGCGAGACCGTTCGCCGCTTCATCGAAAAGGAAATCGTGCCCTACCACGAACAGTGGGAAAAGGACGGCATCGTCCCGCGCGAACTGTGGCTGAAGGCGGGCGAAGCGGGCCTGCTGTGCTGCACGGTCCCGGAGGAATACGGCGGTCTCGGTCTTGACTACCTGTTCGACGTGGTGGTCTTCGAGGAACTCTGGCGCGCGGGCGCCAGCGGCCCCGGCTTCCTGATCCACACCGACCTTGTCGCCACCTACATCCTCACCTTCGGCAGCGAGGAGCAGAAGCGCCACTGGTTGCCCAAGATGGTGCGCGGCGAGGCCATCGGCTCGCTCGGCATGACCGAACCCCACGCCGGAAGCGACCTCAAGGCCATCCGCACCAAGGCCGAACGCGACGGCAACCACTTCCTCATCAACGGCCAGAAGGTGTTCATCTCGAACGGCCAGATGTGCGACGTGATCGTGCTGGCGACGAAGACGGATTCGCAGGCAGGTGCAAAAGGCGTCACGCTCTTCCTCGTCGATGCCAGCCTGCCCGGTTTCAACCGCGGCAAGAATCTCGAAAAGCTGGGGATGAAGGCGCAGGACACCTCGGAGCTGTTCTTCGACAACCTGCGCGTGCCTGCCGATGCCATGCTTGGCGAGGAAGGTCAGGGCTTCTCGCTGATGATGACCAAGCTTGCGCAGGAGCGCCTCGCGCAGGCGATCCGCTCGGCCACGGTCGTCGAAACGGTAATCGACTATACGGTTGAATACACCAGCGAGCGCAAGGCCTTCGACCAGACCATCGCCGATTTCCAGAACACCCAGTTCGTGCTTGCCGATCTCAAGGCGCGCAGCGTCATGGCACGTGTCTTCACCGACAAGTGCATCGAGCTGTTCATGCAGGGCAAGCTCGATCCGGTGGATGCCGCGATGGCCAAGATGGTCACGTCCGAACTGCACTGCGAGACCGTCGACAAGTGCCTCCAGCTGTTCGGCGGCTGGGGCTACATGTGGGAGTATCCGATCGCCCGCGCCTATGCCGATGCGCGCATCGTGAAGATCGCGGGCGGCTCGATCGAGGTCATGAAGACGATCATCTCGCGCGACCTGTTCAAGGGCCGGCTGGGCCGCAAAAAGTGAACCGGCTTACCCAACCTCTTGCTAACGGCGCATCTGTGACTAGTCCGGGAACGTCACTTTCCGGAGTTCTCCAGATGATCCAGAAGAATCTCGATTCAAGCCTGCGTTTCGGCTTCCTCATCCACGATGTGTCGCGCCTGCGCCGCATTGTCGTGGACCGGGCGCTGAAGCCTCTCGGCCTGACCCGTTCGCAGTGGTGGGTTCTGGCGTTTCTGTCGCGGCGCGACGGCATGACGCAGACCGCGCTCGCGGCCGACCTCGACCTGACCAAGGTTGCCGTGGGCGGCCTGATCGACCGCATGGAAGCAGGCGGTTTCGTCGAACGCCGCGCAGACGAGCGCGATGCGCGCGCACGCCGCGTCTATCTCACGCGCGCCGGCCAGAAGCTGGTCTCGACCATCCGCGAAAGCGTGGACGCGGTCGAAGCCGACATTCTGGCCACGGTTACGGAAGACGAGCTCGATGCCGCTGCGGCCGTGCTGGTCAAGATCAAGGGCCGCCTGCTGGAGCTGGTGGGTGGCGAAGCTGAAGGCGGACAGGACTTCGACACCTGACCGCAATCGATGGAGGAACACGTGAAGGGACTTGAAGGCAAGGTCGCAATCGTCACTGGCGGAGGCCAGGGCATCGGGCGGGCACTGAGCCTGCGGCTGGCGGCTGAAGGTTGCAAGGTCGCAATCTTCGACCTCAGCACCGCTGCGGGCGAGGAAACGGCAAGGCTTGCAGGCGAAGGCGCCACCGTGCGCACCTGGCAGCTCGACGTGAGCGATCTTGCCGCCGTGCAGGCAGCGGTCGAGGCGGTGGAAGCCGAACTCGGCCCGATCTGGACGCTGGTGAACAACGCCGGATGGGACCGGCCTGCGCCCTTCCTCAAGACCACCCCCGAATTCTGGGAAAAGGTCATCGCCATCAACCTGACCGGCAACCTCAACACGCACTTCGCCGTGGCCGGGCGCATGGTTGCCAATGGCGGTGGACGGATCATCAACATCGCCTCCGATGCCGCCAAGGTCGGCACCGCGATGGAAGCGGTCTATTCTGCCTGCAAGGGCGGCCTGATCAGCTTCACCAAGTCGATCGCGCGCGAACTGGCCCGCAAGAACGTGCTGTGCAACTGCGTCTGTCCGGGGCCGACCAATACCCCGATGATGGCCGAAGTGGCCGGCACCGGGCCGGAAGCCGAAAAGTGGAAGGCGGCGCTTGAACGCGGCATCCCGCTCGGCCGCATGGGCGAGCCGGAGGACTATGCCGGCATCGTCGCCCTGCTGGCCTCCGAGGACGGCGGATACATCACCGGCCAGGCCATTTCGGTCTCCGGCGGCATGAACATGGTCTGAGGCGCTGACGCCCGCCACCTTCCCTTGCGAGAGGAGCCAGAAATGCAATTCGAAGACATCATCTACGAAGTGCGCGGTCGCGCCGCGTGGGTCATCATCAACCGCCCCAAGCTCTACAACGCCTTCCGCGCGCAGACGATCGAGGAACTGATCGCAGCGTTCAAGCTGGCCGCAGACGACAAGGGCGTCTCGTCGGTCGTGCTGACCGGCGCGGGCGACAAGGCCTTCTGCACCGGCGGCGACCAGAGCGCCAAGGACGGCCAGTATGACGGGCGCGGCATCGTCGGCCTGCCGATCGACGAGTTCCAGTCCATCATCCGCGACATCCCCAAGCCGGTGATCGCTCGCGTCAACGGTTTCGCGATCGGTGGTGGCAACGTCTTTGCCACCCTGTGCGACCTGACCATTGCGGCTGATACTGCCAAGTTCGGACAGGTCGGACCCAAGGTCGGCTCGGTCGACGCGGGCTGGGGCACCGCGTTCCTTGCCCGCCATGTCGGTGACAAGAAGGCGCGCGAGATGTGGTATCTCAACCTCCAGTACACCGCGCAGGAAGCGCTGGAGATGGGGCTGGTCAACAAGGTCGTTCCGGCCGCCGAACTGGACGAGGCGGTCAACGAGTGGACCGAAATGCTTGGCCAGCGCTCGCCCACCGCACTTGCGCTCGCCAAGCGCAGCTTCAATGCCGATAGCGACAACATTCGCGGCATCTCGATGCTCTCGCTCAACGCGGTGAAGCTCTATTACGATTCCGAGGAATCGAAGGAAGGGATGCGCGCATTCCAGGAACGCCGCGCGCCCGACTTCCACAAGTATGTGAAGTAAGGACGAAGGGGCGCGGATCATGTCTGCAAGGCGCCTGCGCCCCGGCGATCTGCCCGGTGCTCTCCCGCCGGGCGGGTTGACTCTGGTCTCGTCAAGCCCGGCGGAATCCGATCTTCTGGCAGCCGAAGTCTGCGCCGCCGGAGCGGCGCTGGGCGAGATGACCTTTTCCGGCATCTTCGTGCCCGGCCTCAACACGGCGACGTGGAACGCCGGACCCCGCAGCCGCGTGCTGACCTTCTTCCAGACGCCCGAACTGCGCAGGGAAGGGCCGCGCAGCGATTTCCGGCCCTTGTGCTATCAGGACATCCTGCGTCTCTACCGTCGGCAGAAGCCCGCCGCCGCGCTGTTCATGTGCAGCCCGCCCGATGCCGACGGCATGTGCAGCTTCGGCGCGGAAACCGGCTTCATCGCCGCGCTCTGGCGCGATATCCCCGTGCGCATCGCCCACATCAATCCCGCCATGCCGCGCACGCCGGGCGATCCGGGCATCCCTGTGTCCGCGATCACTGCCTGCTACGAGGGCGAACAGCCCCTGCGCACGATGGCAGGCGGCTCCGACGCGGTGAGCGAGGCGATTGCCGCATCCATCGCCCCGCTCATACCTGATGGCGCCACGCTCCAGACCGGCCTTGGCAAGATCCCCGATGCGGTGCTGCGCGCGCTGCGCGGGCACCGCAACCTGCGGCTGCACAGCGGCCTGATCGGCGATGGCGCGCTGGCGCTGGTCCGCTCGGGCGCCATGGCACCGGGACGATCAGCGCTTGCCGGCGTCGCGATCGGCAGCCCTGACCTTTATGCAGGAGTGGACCACGAACACTTCCAGTTCCGCCCGGTCACGGTGACACACGATCCAGCGATCCTTGCCGGGATCGATTGTCTGGTCACGATCAATTCGGCGATGGAAGTCGATCTCTACGGGCAGGTCCATGCCGAGGCTTCCTCGCGCGGGTTCATGTCCGGTCCGGGCGGGGCGGGCGACTATGCCCGCGGCGCCCGCGCAGGCGGCGGTCTCAGGATCATTGCCCTGCCCTCCACCGCGGGCAGCGCAACCCGCATCGTCCCGGCCGGTCAAGGCCACGGTCCGGTTTCACTGTCGCGCTTCGATGTCGATCTGGTCGTAACCGAACACGGCGTGGCGGACTTGCGCGAGGTTGGCCATGAAGCCCGCGCCCAGGCCCTCATCACCATTGCCGCCCCCGCCCACCGCGAACAGCTCGCCAGAAGCTGGCGCGACGGGATGCACGCCCTTCAGGAGAGATAGCCATGGCATCGAACAAGGTCATCATCAGCTGCGCGATCACGGGATCGATCCATACCCCGTCGATGTCGCCCCACCTGCCGGTCACGCCCGAAGAAATCGCCGAAAGCGCGCTCGGCGCGGCAGAGGCCGGGGCAGCTATCGTCCACCTCCACGCCCGCGATCCGCACGATGGCAGGCCGGTTCACACGCCTGAGGACTTCGCGCCCTTCCTCAAGGTCATCAAGCAGTCGAGCAACGTGGTGGTCAACATCACCACCGGTGCCTCGCCCTACATGCCGGTCGAATACCGGGTGAAGCCTGCCGAAGTGTGGAAGCCCGAAGTCGCCAGCCTCAACATGGGTTCGATGAACTTCGGCCTGTTCCCGATGCTCAGGAAAGAGCGCGAATGGAAGCACGCGTGGGAGCCGGAAATGCTGGAGGCCAGCCATGACCTCGTCTTCCGCAACAGCTTCAAGGACATCCGCTATGCGCTCGACACGCTGAACGCCACCGGCACGCGCTACGAGTTCGAGTGCTACGACACTGCCCACCTCTACAACCTGCACTATTTCTGGTCCGAAGGGCTGGTGCAGGGTCCGCTGTTCATCCAGACCTGCTTCGGCCTGCTCGGCGGCATCGGCGCGCATCCGGACGATGTCATGCACATGAAGCGCACCGCCGACCGGCTGTTCGGCGACAACTACCGCTGGTCCGTGCTGGCGGCGGGCGCGAACCAGATGAAGGTCGCGGCGATGGCCGCCAGCATGGGCGGGCACGTCCGCGTCGGCCTTGAAGATTCGCTGTGGCTCGACAAGGGCAGGCTCGCACCCAGCAATGCGGCGCAAGTGGAACGCGTGCGCCAGATCATCGAGGGCCTCGGACTTCAGGTGGCCACGCCCGACGAGGCGCGCGCCATTCTTGCCCTCAAAGGCGGCGATGCGGTGGGCTTCTGAAATGGAACCGTTGTCGCTGGCAGAGACGCTATCGCGCCATGACCCCGCCCGCGAGGCGGTGGTTCACGGGCAGGAGCGGCTGACCTTCGGACAACTTCACAAGCGCGCCCGCCACCTGGCCGGCTGGCTGGTGGAGCGCGGCGTCGCGCGCGACGATCTCGTCGCTTTCGCCCTGCCCAACGGGCCGGACTTCATTGCCCTGACCTTTGCCGTCTACATGGCCGGTGCCACCCCTGCCCCGCTCTCGCCCAGAACGGCGAGGGCCGAGCGCGACGCGATTCTCGAAACGATGCGCCCGGCGCTCTTTGCCGAGGCGGCTGACATCGCCGCAGCACTCGCCACCGACCAGCCTTCCCTTCCCGGCGCCCCCGTCATCGCCGCTTCGTGGAAGGCCTGCACCAGCGGCGGCAGCACCGGACGGCCCAAAGTCATCGTCGATGGCCGCCCCGCAGCCTTCGCGCCAGATACCGGCTTCATCGCCATTCCCCGCGATGGCCGTGTGCTGGTGCCCGGCCCGCTCTACCATAATGCCCCGTTCAGCGCGGCGGTCTTCGGGCTTTGGAGCGGCTCGACCGTCGTCACGATGGACCGTTTCGATGCCGGAGCAGCCCTTGGGCTGATCGAGCGCGAGGCGATCGAGTGGGCCTTGATGGTGCCGACGATGATGCACCGCATCATGGCCCTGCCCCCGGCCGAGCGCGACGCTTTCGAGCTTTCGCGCTGGCAGACCGTGGTCCACACCGCCGCGCCCATGGCGCGCTGGCTGAAGCATGCCTGGATCGACTGGCGCGGCCCCGATCACATCTGGGAAGTCTATGGCGCAACCGAAGGGCTGGTGCGCTGCTGGATCGGCGGGCGCGAATGGCTGGCGCGGCCCGGCTCGGTCGGCCGGGCGCTGGGCGATGCCCGCATCCGCATCCTGCGTGCCGATGGCAGCGAGGCGGCGACCGGGGAGACGGGCGAGATCTTCGCCATGCCCGCCACCGGCCCCGGATCGACCTATCGCTATATCGGCGCAGACCGCCGCACCGGTCCCGATGGCTGGGAAAGCGTGGGCGACATGGGCCACGTCGATGAACAGGGCTATCTTTTCCTCGCTGACCGGAAGGATGACCTGATCATCAGCGGCGGCATCAACATCTGGCCCGCCGAAGTCGAGGCGGCCATCCTGCGCCATCCTGCCGTCCGCAGTTGCGCAGTGTTCGGCGTGCCGCACGAGGATCTGGGGGCCGCCGTCCACGTGGTGGTCGAGACCGACGAGAATCTCTCCCTGTCAGGTCTGACAGGGTTTCTTTCAGCCCACCTGACGCGGGCCAAGCATCCGCGCTCCATCGAATGCACCAGCGCCCCCGTGCGCGACGATGCGGGCAAGTTCCGCAAGCCGCGCACGCTGGCAAGGAGTTTCCATGACGCTTCCTGACCTGACCCAGTTCCGCATCGAGATGCAGGCGAACGGCCTTGTCCACCTCGTGTTCGATTGCCCCGGCAAGTCGATGAACGTGTTTTCCAACAAGGCGATACACGAGCTGGGCGCCTTCGCCGAATGGCTGCACAAGGCCGACGTGCGCGGTGTCGTCCTGCGTTCGGGCAAGCCGACCGGCTTCTGCGCGGGCGCGGACCTGACCGAACTTGGCGTCGCCTACGACATGATCGTCGCCGCCCGGCAGGCCGACCGCTTCGACATGGCCTTCAACCACTTCTTTCCGCTCAGCCATGCCATCCGCCGCATGGAAACGGCGGGCAAGCCGATTGCCGCAGCGATCGCGGGCGTTGCCCTTGGCGGCGGCTGCGAACTTGCGCTGGGTGCGCACTATCGGGTTGCCACGGATTCGAAGCGCGCCATGCTCGGCCTGCCCGAATGTGCGGTGGGCCTGCTGCCCGGCGCGGGCGGCACGCAGCGCATGCCGCGCCTCGTCGGCGTGGACCTCGGCCTTGAAGTCCTGCTGCTGGGGCGCAACCTGCAAGGCACCGACGCACTCGGCGCCGGCCTCGTCAACGAGATCGTCGCCGAGGGCGAAGAGGTGGCGGCGGCAGAACGCTGGCTGCTTTCCCCCGCTGCCAACGCGGTGCAGCCATGGGACCGCGAAGGCGCTGTTCCCCTCACCCATGCAGACTATGCCGAAGCCATCGCGCGCCACCGCGCGCGCGAACTTGCGCGCATGCTTGGTCACGAACCTGCCCCCATCGCCATTCTCGATTGCGTCGAACTGGGCCTGATGCAGCCGATGGACGGCGCGATCCGCGCCGAAATGTCAGTCTTTGCGCATCTGATCCAGCGCCGCGAGGCGCGCAACATGATCCGCACGATGTTCCTCGGCAAGCAAGCCTGGGACAAGGCCTCGCGCGACGGCGGCCCGGCACAGGCGGTCGTCGCTGCCGCAGATGCCATCGTGCAGGCAAGCGCCGCAGCGCTCGCAGGCTGCCCGGACCTTGCCTCGGTCGGGTTTGGCAAAGGTGCCTCGACGGGGCCGGTGCAGACGCGCGTATCGGGGCGCTTCTGGCTGGAAGACCAACCGACCCTCGTCGAAGCGCTCAAGGGCCTTGCCGCGACCTGCAACACACAGACCGCTGCGCTCAGCGAAGGTGAACGCCTCCAGCTCGATCATGCCGTGGTCCGTGCAGGCGCTGTTCCCGCCTATCTCGGCGGCGCCACGGGCCTGGCTGACCTCATCGGCTGATACCCCGCCCGCCTATCGCGCCAGATAGACGAGCGCTATTCCGGCGCAGATCAGCGCTATGCCTGCGCCCTGAGCAAGTCCGATGGTGTCGCGATAGACGAGCACGCCGACCAGCGTCAGCACGGCAATGCCGGTGCCCGACCAGATCGCGTAGGCGACGCCCAGGGGAATGGTCCGCAGCGCCCGCGCCAGTGCGCCAAAGGCGACGGCATAGCCGACAAGCGCCACTGCCGAGGGCAGCAGGCGGCGCAGCCCCTGGCTTTCCTTCAGCGCCGAGGTTGCCACGATCTCCATGGCGATGGCCAGCGCCAGATACAGCCAGTTGGCGCTCATCAGGTTCCCTTGCGGCAGGACCGCCCGTCAGCTGCGGGCGAACGTCAGTTCCTTGAATGGCTGGAACTGCTGCACGTATGGCTTGGCGAATTCAAGGTAATCCCTGTTCCAGCAGAATTCGCACCAGCCGGTGCCGCTTTCATCGCCGATCTGCACGGTGATGGCGGATTCGCGCAGCAGGATCTTCGGATCGGTCTCGTAGTCGAACTTGCCGAAGGTCTGGCAGGTGACAAGCGTGGTGCGGCCCATGTCATCGTCAAGCCGGGCGTTGAACGCCACGTGGTGCATGTCATCGTCGAACAGGTATTCGTGCCGCGCGTCGATGACCTGCGCCATCGCGCCATCGCGGAAGACGAAGCCGATCACGTGCTTGGTGCCGAAGCTCTGCATCTCGAAGAAGTGCAGTGCGGCCGAAGGCGTGGTTGCGTGGAACCACTTGTAGTGCTGGTTCAGACCCCAGATGCGGTGCCCCCAGGCATGGTCGCGCTGGCTGAAGCAGCGGAAAGCGAACCGGTCGCCATCGATCTCCATCGTGCCCGTGGCATGGCCGTGCTGCTCGGTCCGGTCATCGGCATAGTAGGGCGGGCACCCGTCCGGATGGGCGCTGAACGGGAAGACGGGGTGGAAGGCCTCGAAAGTGCAGTCGATCTTCACCCGCTCGCCCTGAAACGCGTAATGAACGGTCTTGTGCGGCTCGGCCACCTGCATTCGCAGGCCCTGCACCTGCCAGTCGCGGAAATCCATGTCGGCCGGAACCGGTACCGCCTCGAACCGCTCCTGGATCGGCGCGGCAAGGCCGGGACCGAACAGGCATACCGCCGCACCTGCCGTGCGGTCGGCATTGATCCAGGGATAGATGAACCCGGCAATTCCGCGTTCCGGAAGCTGGAGCATCAGCGCCACGGCCTCGCGCGCATGGGGTTCGTCGCGCAGCTGGTGGCGATTGTCGTGCTCGTCGGCAAAGGCGGGGATCGTCGAGGGGATATGTTCGAAAGCCATGAGCCTGAGTTCTCCGAAAGATTTGGCCCCGCCGCTCAGGCAGCCGTTGCGCCAAGGCGCGAAAGGCGCTTCGACAGGGTGGTCACGCCGATCACGTCGGTCACGTTGCTGAAGCCTACGCGGCTTCCCATGGTCCAGCGGTAGAGGCTCTGGAAGGAAATGAAGCTGGTGTAGGCGGTATGCCATGGCGCGGCAGCAATCGCCGCACCGTGCATTTCCCACTGGCGCCCCCTGGCATCGGTGATCCGCACCACGCGATGCATGCCGAGCATGCCCACGCTTTCCGCATCGACTTGCGCAGCAACAACGGCGCAGCTTTCGCCATCGACCACGGCATAGCCGAAGCGGAACGTGGTATAGACCTGCTGCCCGCCGACGACATCGAGCGTGACGACAAGGTGAAAGGCAAGGTCGTCGCCAAAGGTCATGTGCATCCACGAGACCGGCGCCGAGTTCCATTCCGCCCTTGGCCCCCAGCTGCGATCGAGGCCGTCGACGCAGGACACCTCGAACGTGCGCCCGTAAAGTTCCAGCTCGCCCTCGATCCGACCGACGAGGTCGTAGTGCCCCTTGGTCCAGGCGTCACCTGCCCCGGTCGATGCCTCGGCATCGCCCTTGAACGCTTCGAGCATCGGGTTTTGCGCCGCATCGAGCGGATCGAACGGGTCCATCAGCCCGCGGAACGACAGGTCGAACCGGCACAGCCCGTCGCGACCGTCATAGCGGAAGCGATAGTCGCGTGCGCCGTTGCTGCCCTTGACAGACAGGCCGTTCTCCAGCGTGAAGTCGGCCATCGTCGGCGGGCAAGGCACGTGCATTGGCGCGTCCGAATAGTCGACGGTCCATGCGTTGGCGTGGATGCCCTGATGCACGTAGATCGATGAAAGGCATACGCCAAGGTTGGGCCTGCACAGCACATAGGCATTGCCGCTGATGCGCTCCTCCGGGACCGAGAAGATCAGAAACAGCGTTTCGGCATGGTCAAGCGACGGCGAATTGCCGTTGTGCAGGTGCAGATCCAGATCGGTAATCACGGTTTCTGTCCACGTTTGGCAGGGCGAGCGCAGGTGCGCGTCACCATGCGGGCGGGGGAAGATCCTCTGGCTTGAGTTCAAAGCCGAAGGGGCTGGTCCACTGACGCGCCTGCGCCGCCATGGCCGCGCCATGATCGAGCACCAGCGCATCTAGGTCGCGGCGCACGGCAGGGTCGGTGCAACGGCTGCCCAGCGCGGTCACTTCGTCGCGCAGCGCACGGCAGGCATCCTCGATCCCGGCAGTATCGGCCTCGGCGCTCGCCATCACGGCCTTCGCGCCTTCAAGCGCTGCGGCCAGGGTATCGGCGCTGCCAGCGCGGGCGAGTGACTGCTCGGCCAGCGTCACGTAGGCTGCCAGTTCCATCCGCGCATAGCGGCGGGCATCGGGCAGGCGCGTCTTGACGAAGCTGATCGTGGCGATGGCAAGGTGCAACTGCTCCACCACGTGCTTCTCGGCGCTGCCAAGCGCAGGCGCCACGACTTCTTCCAGCGCCCGCAGCGCCACCTGAAGCTGAACGTCGAGTCCGAGGATCATCGCACGACCTCCATGAAGCTGTCGCGCAAGTCCGATAGCGCCCCGTATCCGACCGGGACGACATAGTTGACCAGCACGTCCTGATGGGTCCCGCGGATGCGCGAGGCGCGCGCCGATGCGGCCAGCGTGAGGACCGCAATCAGATAGCGGTTGAAGATGTTGTAATACCGCAGCCGCGCCGGATCGACCGAAAGGCCGGAAGCCTCGCTGTAGGCGGCATAGAGCGCATCGGCGGGCATCATGCCGGAGCCAAGCTGCGTCACGCCATCTTCGGCATAGTGCGAGAATGAGGGCATTGCCGCATAGGTCAGATCCTGATGCCGGTCCCCCAGCGTGGCGCCTTCCCAGTCAAGCCAGGCGGTGATCCGTCCCTCGGCCTCGTCGAACAGGAAGTTGCCGCTGCGATAATCGCCGTGGACGATCGATACATGATCGAGCGCGGGCGCATTGGCCACGAGCCAGCGATAGACCACCTCAAGCACCGGTTCTTCCTCGACGCGGTCCTCTTCCCAAACCCGGCGCATGGCATTGACCTGCCGGATCACCGACGCATTCGAGCCGACCTGCGGCCGCTCGAAATGCGCAAGCCCGTCTGCGGCGGCAACATCGATGCGATGCAGCCTCGCCAGCAGGCCGACGAAGTCGGGCGCAAGCTTCGCGCGCAGTTCCGGGCCGTAGTCCTGGCCAAGGCCCGAAACCTTGCCGGAATCGTAGGAAGGCTTGGCTGCGCCGGTGACAAAGCCGTAGATCATCGCCGGATAGGGCAGGAACGCACCCTCGCCATCGACCCACCAGGGCTTGGGCGAAGGAATGATCCCCTCGACCGCCTGCAACACCTCGAACTCGCGGTGACGGCTGGACTCGGTGACCGAAGCGGCCGGCTCCATGCGCAGGACCATGCGCTCTTCCTGCCCGGCCTTGGCGGTGCCCGCAGGCCAGCGCAGATCGAACAGCACCTGCAACTTCGAAGCGCCGCCCGAAAGCCAGCGCCCGTTGACGATCTCGACCGGCGTGCCCAGCCGTGCACCGATCAGCGCCCTGATCCCGTCGAGCAGGCGCTCCAGCGTCACGCCTTCGTAGCCCGGACCGTTGCGGCGGTGCATCTTGCGCGTCAGCACCGCGTCGATCTCGCGCTCCACAGGATAGCGCGCGCGGATCGAAGCGATCGTCGCCTGGTCCGGAAGGCGCCGCCGCGCCTCGTCGATGATCTCGTATTCGCCGGCCATGTCTTCTCTCCCAGCCCGGACCCGTCTTTCTGTTTGCCTTGTCTAGTACAGTTCGTCGGCCATGTTCAGCGACAGCGCATACTGGCCAATGAAATCGGCAATGTGCCCATAGCCCGCGCGGCCACCGGACTCCCAGCGCAACAGCACCTGATACCCGCAGCTCGACGGATTGAAGTTGTACCACGGCCCGGCCGCGATGGTCTTGCCGCGTGCGAAGTATTCCTCGCCCCGGTCATCGACGAAACGGACATTGGCACTGGTGACGAGCATGGCATGGCGCTTGGCATCCATCTGCGCCGCCATCAGCGGCCGCCGCTCGCCCTTGACCAGCACATAGCCGTAGCGCAGCCCGCCATAGACCATGTCGCGACCCTTGAAATCGATGTCGAGGATCAGGAACGCGCGCACGTCCTCGCCAAGATCGACATGGATCCAGGTTGCGCCCTTGTTGCCCCAGTCGTTGCGCGGGCCCCAGCTCTTGTTGACGCCTTCGATGCAATCGACCTGATATGTCTTGTCGCGCAGGCGCAGCGTGCCGGTGACGCGGCCCTTGCCTTCGAGATGGCCGTTGTTCCAGCCGCTGTAGCCCTGCACGTGGCTGGCGGCCGCCTGCGGCACCTGCGCCGGGTCACGCGCATCGGTCGGCTCGCAGATTGCGGAATAGTGCAGTTCGAGCGAGCAGATACCGTCGCGCGATTCATAGCGCCAATCGTGTTCGCGCTCGCTGTGCGCCTTGAAGCTCAGTCCGTTGGTCAGCGTGAAGTCGGAATAGTCTTCCGGGCAGCGCAGGTGCATCTGGGCATCGTTGTGATGCAGTTGCCAGGGGTGGAAGCACATGCCCTGATGGATCTCGATCGAGCTGTGGCATACGCCAAGGTTCGGCCGCGCCACGCAGTAGAGATTCCCGCTGATGCCGAATTCGGGGACCGAGAATATCTGGAAGATCGTCTCGGTCCATGTGTCGTCGGCCGGATCGCGGTCGTGGAACTTGTAATCGTCAGCGGTAATCATCGGCCGGAACTTTCCATACCATTGCGCAAGCAAGGTCCGGCAGGGCGTGCCCGCCGGACCTTGGCAATCAGAACCGGTAGCGCGCTTCGAGCATGTAGGTGCGCGGTTCCCCTGGGATCACGAAATTGAGCGCAAACAGGCTCGCGAAGCCGACGCCGCCGGTGTAGAACGTCTTGTCGAAGGCATTGCGGACCAGCGCCGAGAACGACCAGCCGCTGCCGCCCTGCTGCTCCACGCCGATGCGGAAGTTCGCGAGTTCGTAGCCGGGAATCTGGGTTCCGGGGTTGAGCGAACGCCCGGTGGAGCTGAAGAAGTTCGAGGTCTGGAAATAGACATCGCCGTGCAGCGCGAGATCCCAGCCGGAGAACGCCGGAATGAGCGCATCGGCAGCAAACGTGCCCGACCAGCGCGGGGTATCGGGATAGGTATCGAAGTTCGCGAAAGTCGTCGCGCCGTCGGTGCCCAGCACCGCCACCCGGTTGCTGGTAAAGCGCGGATCGGTGTGGTTCAGACTGCCCGTCAGCGTCAGCCACTCGGCAGGCTTGATCGAACCGTCGAGTTCGAATCCCGTGATCTTCGCCTTGGGCACATTGACGGTGATACCGGCAAGAGCACCGAAGATGGCAACGTAGTTGGCGCGCTGGATGTTATCGACCCACATGTTGTAGAGGGCGAGGTTGAGCCGGACTGGCATGCCGCCTGCATCGCCCTTGAACTTCGCGCCCAGTTCAATGTCAGTCGCAATTTCGGGGCTGAACGTTCCGCCCGAAACATTGGCAAAGCCCGGCGTTGGCGGCGCATGGAAGTTGAAGCCGCCGCTGCGGAAGGACCGCCGTGCGGCCGCATAGAGCATCAGATCGGAAGTGACCTGGTTTTGCAGACCGGCGGTCCAGCTCAGCCGCTTGAACGTCTCCTTCTGCTGGCTGACGAAGCGGCCATCGGCATAGAACGGTGCGTAAACCGGGTTGGCCGTCGCCGTCCACTGATCGTCCGGGTCGCGCACGAAGCTGATCGTTTCGGACGTATAGCGCAGCCCGCCGATCACCTTGAAGCCGGCCAGCCCCGTATCGAGCGTTGCCTGCGCATAGCCGGCAACCGTTTCGCTGGTGGTGGTGCCGGCATTGATCTGGGGCGGCAGCCCAAGTCCGTTCAGAATGAAGCTCGTATTGCGCAGGTGATCCTTGATGTGCGCATAGTAGCCTCCCACGACATATTCGACGGTATCGCCGCCCAGGCTGCCCTGAAGCTGGAGTTCCTCGGAGAACTGTTCGATCTTGCTGTCGCCGCCGAATGCGCCGGTCGTGGCATTGCCGCGTCCATCGATGCCGAAGCGGGTGCCGTCAATGTCGCTGGCGCTGAATGAATCCGAGCGCGTATAGCCGAACACATTGCGCAACTTCGCATTCTCGCCCAGTTCGATCGAAGTGATGTTCGAGACGACCCAGTTGCGCGCACGGTAAACACTGAGGGAATCGACATCCACCACGAAGGGACCGCGCTTTTCCTGGGCCTTGGCAAAGTCCACCAGATCAGGGAAGAACACGTTGTTGGGCACGAACGGGTTGCCGGGAACATTGTTGGCCACAGGGACAACGTAGGAGACAACCGGCTGGATGTTCGATCCGTTCGAACGGAAGTAATCCACCACCAGATCGTTGCTGACCGGGCCGTCGGGCATGACCGAAAGGCTGAAACGCAGCCCAAGGCGATCAATCTTGCCCTCGTCCGTGCCGTAGAAGAGATTGCGCTGATAACCATCGCGGTTGCGGTATGAGCCGGCAACGCGGACCAGCACCTTGTCTTCCACCAGCGGGCCGCTGACGGCGCCTTCAACCTGGACATCGTTGAAGCGCCCGTAACGCAGCACACCAAAGCCGCTCAGTTCGCGCGTCGGCTTGGCCGTGGTGAACAGCACCGCACCGCCGGTGGCATTGCGTCCGAACAGCGTGCCCTGCGGCCCCTTGAGCACCTGCACCGATTGCAGGTCGTAGAACGCGGTGGAACCGCCCGCACCAGCAACCTGCACTTCGTTGACATAGGGCAGCACCGACGGCAGCGAGCTGGTGTAGGCATCGACCGTCTGGCCGCGCAGCGAATAGTTCAGCTGGTTATCGTTCTGGCTGCTGCGGACGATCAGGCCCGGCGCCACGAACTGAAGGTCACGTTCCGACGTGACAGCCTGCTTGGCCAGCGCATCGGAACTGACGACCGCGACCGCAACCGGCGTGCGCTCAAGCGCTTCGCTGCGGCGCTGCGCCGTGACCACGATTTCCGCGGCCGAAGCTTCAGGAGCATCACTGGCCGAGCCGACAGCGCCCTGCGCCATGGCCACGCCCGGCGCAAGACCGCAGACAAGCGCCGAACCTGCGAGCAAGGCGGATTGCAAATCCTTCAACATCCTTCCCTCCTTCAAGCGGGAGTCGCCCTTTTTGCCTGGCCGAGCACCCGACCCTCCCCGACTCCATTCGTCGTTATTGATAAAGATGTTTATTTATAGATCAAGCGTTTTTTGATATGCCCTGATTATGCCGAAATCTCATATGAGTCGGGATATATGAGGTCATTTTTTGATGATCGCATGTTACAGAAAGGCATCGCTTGACCGGGTGACCGTTCAATCACATAAACAGGCGTTATCAAACTCTGGAAGCAAGTGGGCGTGTCATCGGATCTGCGTGAAACCCTGTCGCGGCTCACCGTCGAAATCGCGGCTCAAGCCGGACTGGAGCGCCTGTCGCTGCGCCGGATCGCATCTGCGGCAGGGGTTTCCACCACGGCGATCTTCCAGAACTTCGGAGGCAAAGCCGAACTTTTCGCAGCCGCCGTCGCCCATGCCGTCGCCGAAGACGAGGCGTTCCAGCAGCGCCTTGCCGAAGAAGCTTTCCCGCTCGTCTCAGGGCGCGATACGCTGGCCGACGCCATGGCGGCATTCGTCCAGTTGCGCGCTGCGCGGAGCGAGGCGCGGTTTCTGTCCGAGATGATGATCCACCTGCGCGAATATCCCGAATGCACGCAAAGCATGGGGCGCTGGCACGAACGGCGTGTGGAGCAGTGGCGGGAGCTGCTTGTCCGGCTAGGGGTTGATGCCGCCTTTGCGCCGCTGCTTGTCGGCTACCTGCTGATGGAGGGCTTCTATGCTCATGCGCTCGATGGCTCGGCTTCCTATCGCATGCTGCTCGCGGAAACCTGTCGCGCCCTTTGCGATACCGTCACCCGCCATCACGGCATCAGGCCGGGGGGCGGCAATGTCAGCAAGACGCTGGATGTGCAGCCATTTGCCGTGCGTGATCCGTCACTGCCCGAAACCACGCTGCCCATGGCCGAGCACCTGCTTGCCTGCGCGGTCGAGATCATCAATGAAGGCGGCATCCGCAAGCTCAACCAGCGCGCGCTGGCCTCCCGCGCGGG
Organism: Novosphingobium sp.; assembly: GCA_046294595.1. Classification (GTDB taxonomy): domain Bacteria; phylum Pseudomonadota; class Alphaproteobacteria; order Sphingomonadales; family Sphingomonadaceae; genus Novosphingobium. Next base: position 88,695 of record JBKBKD010000004.1, on the reverse strand, counting down.
AGTTTCGGGATCGCTGATCGCCTACCACTTCGGTGACATGAAGACCCTGACCAGTAAGGCCATCTGGCAGGCCCTTGTGCAAGGCATCCCGGCGCAACTTGATCCGGCTGGCGATCGCTCGACCTTTCCCAGATCGCTGTGCGAATGGTTCGATGCTCTCGAAGCGATGCTGAGCGTTTCGGACACCGGGACGAGCGGCTTCTACATCAGCGTCTCGATGCTGTCGGCCAGTGCCTGCTTGCTTGCTTGCAGCAATCACGAACTGATGCCGCTTGTCACCTACCTGCGGGGCCTGGAAGGCTGGGGCACATACCGCGTAAGCCAGGCGCTTCCTTCCACCGGCGGAGTGATCCGCCGCGACCATGCGGCGGCGTTCGGGGTATGGATCAAGTCGGAGGCAATGCTGCGTCATGTGCACATGCGCGGCAATCCGGCAGCCATGGTCCGCGTGGCAGATGCGGCGGCAATGCTCTTTCCGGTTCCCCGGCACTAGGCCGCAAATGCACTGGCGGAGCGGGCGCACTGGCTGCATCTGATCGCGCTGGCACAAGCCCCGGCAACCGGCGCCGAAGACAAGCGCGGAGGCGCATGGCGGGCTTGGCCGGGAATCGGCCGAACCGGGCGGAGCTGCCTTGCCATCGCGGGAAAAACGATCTTGTCTATCGATGGACAAGGAGGCAGGATCGGCGCGCGCCTTGCGGCAGCGGGAGAATGGATCGTGCTGATTGATCGTCGCCATTTCATCGCCGGAACCGGCGGCGCGCTGCTCGGCGCGAGCAGGGTGGCCCGTGCGGCCGACCTGATCGAACTGCCGTTCGGCAACGGCACGAGGCCGCTGGTGCAGATGCCGCAGAAGCGCCCGCTGATCCTGCAAACCGCACGCCCGCCGCAGCTTGAAACGCCGTTTGCCGTATTCAACGAAGGGCTGCTGACGCCGAACGATGCCTTCTTCGTGCGCTATCACCTGTCGGGACTGCCGCCTGAGGTCGATCCGCGCAGGTTCCGCCTGAGCGTCGGCGGCCATGTGCAGCGGCCCCTCAAGCTCTCGCTCGCTGCGCTGAAGCGCGATTTTCCGGTGACGGAGATCGTGGCGGTGAACCAGTGTTCGGGCAATGGCCGCGGCTTCATGGAACCGCGCGTGGGCGGCGGGCAGCTTGGCAATGGAGCCATGGGCAATGCGCGATGGCGCGGCGTGGCCCTGCGCCATGTTCTGGAAAAGGCCGGGGTCCGGGAAGGCGCTCGGCAGGTGACGTTCAACGGGCTGGACAATCCCCCGCTCGATGGCATCCCGGATTTCGTCAAGGCGCTCGATCTCGATCATGCCGCCGATGGCGAGGTGATGCTGGCATGGTCGATGAACGGCGAGGACCTGCCCTATCTCAACGGCTATCCGCTTCGCCTTGTCGTGCCGGGATATTACGGCACCTACTGGGTCAAGCACCTTCATGAAATCAACGTGGTTGATGCGAACTTCGATGGCTACTGGATGAAGACGGCCTATCGCATTCCCGACAATGCCTGCCATTGTCTGGAGCCGGGGCAGAAAGCGGAACGCACCGTGCCGATCGGCCGCTTCAACGTCCGCTCGTTCCTCACCAGCCATGCAGACGGCGACCGCGTGCGGGCAGGCGCGCTGACCCAGCTGCGCGGCATTGCCTTTGCGGGCGGCGATCCGGTGCGGCGGGTGCTCGTATCGGCCGATGGGGAACGGACCTGGCAGGAAGCGCGGCTGGGCGAGGACATGGGGCGCCATGCCTTCCGCGAATGGCGGATGGGGCACACCTTCCTGCCGGGCCGCCATGCGGTGAAAGTGCGGGCTGAAACAGCAAGTGGCGAGATCCAGCCGCTGGCGCAGCGCTGGCAGCCGTCCGGATACATGCGCAACATGGTCGAGACGGTCACGGTGGAGGCGGTGTGATGCGGGTTCTGCTCGCCTGCGCCGGGGTGGCCTTGCTCTCCGCAGCTTCTGCCGCGTCGGGGCAGAAGGCTGTCATGATCGAACTGCCCGACGAAGCGGTGCCCGCCGCACTTGCCGACGAAGCGGCCGAGCCGGTGGTTGCGGCCTGTTCCACCTGCCATTCGCTGGACTACATCACCACGCAGCCGCGCGGCAAGGGCGCCCAGTTCTGGCGCGATGCCGTTGCCAAGATGATCAATGCCTACAAGGCGCCGATCACGCCGGACGAGGCCGGCCAAGTGGCAGAACTGCTGGGCAGACGCTTCGGCTGAAGCCCTGGCCTCAGGCAAGCATCAGCGCAAACAGCAGCGAGGCGACAAAGCTGACCAGCGTGGCGATGGCCACGGGAACCGCGGGCTTCAGGCCCGTTTCCAGCAGAAGGTCGAGCCTGCTGCGCATGGCGGTGGCGATGACCGCCAGCAGCAGCAGACCCTTGGACCCGCCGAGAGCCGCATCGCGGGCAGGCTCCGGGATCGTGGCGAGCGAATTGACAAGCACGACCGCAAAGAAGGCAAGGATGAACCATGGCAGGGCCAGCCGCTTCCACAAGGGGGCATCGCCTTTGGCCTGCGCGCTGCCGATGGCAATGCCGACAAGGATGACGACCGGAGCCAGCAGGGCCACGCGCGAGAGTTTGACAATGGTGGCATAGCTGCCCGCGCTTTCCGAGAAGGCGTAACCTCCGCCGATGGCCTGTGCCACGTCATGGATGGACGCGCCGATCAGGAAACCGGCCTGGCTGTCGGTCAGGGCAAGGTTCTCGGCGATGACCGGATAGAGCGACATGGCCAGCGCACTGGCAACCGAGACGACGACGAGCGTGATGGCAAACTGCGACTGGCTGAGCCGTTCGCGGCCGATGATGCCGTAAAGCGCCATGGCGGCACTGGCTCCGCAGATTGCCGTGGCGCCCCCGGCCAGAATCCCGGTGTAGCGCGATTGGCCCGCCAGCCTTGCGCCTGCGATGCCGGCAAGAAAGGTTGCGGTCATGATCGCGATCAGCGCCGCAAACGGCTGTGGCCCCAGCGATCCGATCTGGCCGAACGTGACCTGAAGCCCCAGCAGGACCACGCCGAGGCGCAGACAGGTCCGCGATGCGAAATCAAGACCCCGATGGCTGCGCGGATCCCTGGCCACGAAACTCAGCGAAAGGCCGATCAGCAGGCCGAGGAGGATGATCGGAAAGTGGTAGTGTTCGGAAAGCCATGCCGCCGCAGCCGCCGCGATGGCGCAGATCGCCAGACCGTGAAACACCGTCTCGCGCGCTGGCGCGGGCGGCGGGGTCAGTTCCGCAAGATGGATTTCGCCAAACAGGTCCGCCGCCGATGGCAGCGAATCCCAGTCGATCGTCTGGCCGGTGTTCTGGCGTTCCAAGGGCTGCTCTCCCGGTTTCCCCTTTGCCGGACGCTCTGCAATCGTGCGCCCTTATGTCCTACGGTGTCACATTGTGCTTTCCTTACGCGCCGCAGCGGCTATCTTGCAAGCGATAAGCGCGAAGGGCGCAGGCTATCGTGGGAGAGCGGGCAATGAATGACGGGACGCGGCATGAGGGCACGGCCGATGCCAATCCGGGCCGGTTGCTGGCACGCGGTGCGGGCATCGCGCTGGTCATGCTGCTGTTTCTGGGAAATGCGCTGAACTATGTCGACCGGCAGGTTCTTGCGCTGCTCAAGCCCACGCTTGAGGCAGAGTTCGGCTGGACCGACAGCGATTATGCGCACCTCGGCTCCTCGTTCCAGATCGCTGCGGCAGGAACGCTGCTGTTCGTCGGCTGGTTCGTTGATCGTCTGGGCGTGCGGGTGGCCTATGCCGTTGCCGTCACGGTGTGGAGCGCGGCCGGCATGGCCCATGCCCTGGCGCAGACAGTGCAGCAGTTCGTGGCCGCGCGCATCGTCCTGGCTGCGGGCGAATCCGTCTCGACCCCGGCGGGACTGAAGGCAGCAGCCACTTATCTTCCTGTCGGCCAGCGCAATTTTGCCATCGGGCTGGTCAATACCGCGCCCAATATCGGCGCCATCCTCACGCCCCTCATCATCCCGCCCTTTGCGCTGGCATTCGGCTGGAAGGCGGCCTTCATCGTCACCGGGGCGCTGGGTTTCCTGTGGCTGGCGGGCTGGTGGTGGGGCACGCGCAACCTGCGGCCGGTCGGCAATGCCCCCGAACGCGCCCGCGTGCCATGGGGCACGCTCCTGTTCGACCGGCGGACCTGGACGGTCATCGGCGCCAAGTTCTGCACCGATGCAGTGTGGTGGTTCGTGCTTTTCTGGATGCCCGATTTCTTCAACCGCCAGTTCGGGCTGGGACAGGGTGCGCTGGGCTGGCCGATTGCCATCATCTTCACGCTGGCCGCGCTGGGCGCCCTCACGTCCGGCGGGCTCTATCCGATCCTGCTTGGCCGCGGCTACAGCGTCAACCGGGCGCGCAAGACCTCGATGCTGTTCTACGCGCTGGTCGTGCTGGCCATGCCGCTGTCCTTGCAGACGGGCAATCCCTGGCTGGCCGCCGTGCTGATCGGGCTTGGCCTTTTTGCCCACCAGGGCTTTTCCACCAACGTCTTCGGCATGACGGCCGATGTCATCCCGGCCACCCGCGTTGCCAGCGTGATCGCGCTGGGCGCGGTCGCCGGAAACCTTTCCGGCACGGCCATCATCGAGTTTGCGGGATGGTCGCTGGGCAACGGGCTTGGCTATGTTCCGCTCTTCGCCCTGTGCGGCAGTGCCTATCTGGTCGCGCTCGCCTTCATCCACCTGATGCTGCCCCGGCTGGAACTCGCCGCCGGGCAATAGGAGAGGCGCAGCTTTCCAACCTGCGCCAATGGCGCGGCGGGAAGCAGCCTGACCGCGGCCCTGTCTGGCGATGGCGTCCGGCGATGACGCCATGCGAAAAGAGGCCCCGGACCGGCGTCCGGGGCCTCTTCCCCTCATGAGCGAAACGAACGTGTGCGGCGCTTATGCCAAGGCGCTGAGATGCCGACGCATCACGCCCTGGCAATGCTCAAGCGCCGAACGGGCTTGACCAAGGCATTACCTGATCTTCGCGCGCAGGCTGACGCCGAAGTAGCGGTCGGCATCGCGGGGGATCTGGAGGCGCTGGCCCGCGCTCACGTTGAGCAGGGCATAGGCCTTGTCGGTGATGTTCCGCGCATGGAGCGTAAGGCGATAGAGGTCATCCGGATCGGAGAAGCCGATGCTTGCATTCCAGATGCCATAGGCATCGATCGGCCCGGATTCGCCAAGATCGGAGAACTGCTTGCTGACATGGCGGAAATCGGTGTCCAGATAGACCTTCACCCCGCCCAGATCGCGCTCGTAGCTGCCGCCCAGCGTATAGGTGAACTTCGGCGCCAGCGGCAGGCGTGTGCCGTTGCGTGCGTCAGGCGCATTGGTCAGCGGGTTCGGGTTGAACTTCTTGACCTTGGCATCGGCATAGGCCCCGCTTGCGCGCAGGGTCAGCCCGTCAACCGGAACGGTCAGCAGGTCGACTTCGAAGCCCTCGCTCTTCACCGAACCGGCATTGGTCAGGTTGGAGACGACCGCCCCGTTCAGCAGGACGAAGTTGTTGGCCTGGAAACCGTTGTAGGTGACGGTGAAGGCCGCGGCGTTGAACTGCACGCGGTTGTCGAGGAACTGCGACTTCAGGCCTACTTCGAACGCGTCGGAGGTTTCCTCGTCGATCGGCACCGCGTTGGTGGGCGCGGTGTGGTTGAAGAACACGTTGAATGCAGGCCCCTTGTAGCCGCGGGTATAGCTTCCGTAGAGCATCACGTCGCGCGAGGGCGTGAATTGCAGAACGGCGCGGCCCGAAAGATTGCCGTTGCTGCTGCTGCCGCGCGAGGTGTTGGTCCCGTTGCCGCCCGATGCAATCGTGCCGCCCGCCGGGTTTCCGGAAACGCCGGGGCCGGTGGCCGGTGCGCCGTTCGTCGCGTTGACGCCCGGTGCGCGGGTGTGGGTGAACTCAAGATCGTCCCAGGTATAGCGCAGACCGCCGATCAGCGAGAGCTGCTCGGTCAGGCGATAGGTGGCCTGCCCGAAGACGGCATAGTTGCGCACCTTCACATCGCTGAACGAGGTGGCGGTGGGGAAGATCGTGTTGACCGTATCGGCCACGTTGCAGGGGCGCGCCCCCGATGCCGCGACCGGAAGGGTCGAGCTGGCGCAGGTGATGTTGCGGCGCGTGAAGTCCTGCTGGTTGTCCGATCCCCATGCGAAGGCGCCCACCTGATAGAAGAACGGCTTGGTCTGGTCGGACGCAAGGCGCACTTCGAGGCTGAGCTGCTGCGTGCGCACGACGCCGTTGTCGTGCAGTTCGCCAGTGCCGACGATGGCGCGCGGCAGGAAATCGCCTTCGCGGATTTCCTCGTTGCGCCAGTTGCGATAGCCGGCAACCACGCTCAGCACATGGCTTTCGAACACGTCGAAATCGCCTGTCGCGGTGAGGCTCCACTGGCGGTCGCGCGTGCGGGTGACAAGGTTGTGGTTGACAAAGCGCTGGCCCAGCCCCTGCGCCACGCCGCCCGGAAGGCCAAGCTCGGCATCAAGCACCGCGCCGCGGCTGACCGTGGTCACATCGGCGCAGCAATCGTCGTCCGCCTCGAAATAATCGGCAATCAGGCGCAGGCGCGCACCGCCCTTGTCATAGTCGAGGATGCCGCGTGCACCGTAGTGTTCGTAGCCGTTGATCTTCTCGTTGCGGCCGCCGAAGACATTGGTGATGTTGCCATCGAACGTGCCGTAGAAGCCGGTGATGCGCCCGGACAGCCCTTCGGCAAGGGGGCCGGAAACCGCGGCGCGAAGCCGGTATTCCTTGCCCTCGAACCACTCGGCGCGGGCTTCGGCCTCAAGCGTGTCGGTGCCGCCCTTGGACACCATGTTGACCAGGCCCGCCGATGCGTTCTTTCCGAACAGCGTGCCCTGCGGCCCGCGCAGCACCTCGATCCGCTCAAGATCGACCAGATCCATGAATGCCTGGCCCGACCGGCTGAGGACCACGCCGTCGACGACCGTCGACACGCTCGGCTCTGCGGCCACCGAGAAGGTAATCGTGCCCACGCCGCGCATGACGATCGCGCTGTTGGCGCTGGTCGTGCCCTTGCGGAATGTCACCGAGGGGACGAGGCGGGTAATGCCTTCAAGGCTGGTGGTGCCGGTGGATTCAAGACGGTCGGCCGTCACCGCGCTGATCGCGATCGGCACGGTCTGGATGTTTTCCTTCACCTTCTGTGCGGTGACGACGATTTCGCCGATGCCGCCACCGGTTTCCTCGGCTGCTTCCTGGGCATGGACTTGCGCCGCGACCGCCAGCGACAGGGCGCTGGCCGAAGCGGCAAGCACGCGTGCAACGGGTAATCTGGTAAAGCTCATGATGTCTCTCCCTGCTTGAAAGCGGTCTTTCAAGGGCGGCAAGCCCCCTTGCAGTCGGCCGCGATTGACGCTTGATCTGCTATGGCCGCCTCGATATGTCAAGCGGTGTCAGAAGAAGGGACGCGGCCTGCGGTCAATGTGCCACAGTCGCGCCACCGGGATGAGGGAAACCACCTTGGAACTGCGGTTCGAGACGGGAAAGGAAGGGTTCGAGCTCCGATTCGGGGATCGTCTCGTCCTGCGTCACGCGCCCGATTGTCCTGCGGTGGTCATTGCGCGCGGAAAGCCGGACGTGCTGATGTATCGCGGCAACTTCCGCATCAGCGACTCACCGCATGACGTGATCGCCCCCACCGGATGGCGTCCGTGCGAAAGCGGCATGGAAATGCTCCACGAAGGCGAGGCGGTCGTCCGGCTGACCGCGGCGGGCAACGCGCTCGATCTGCGCGTGCTGCGACCGGGCCATGATCGCCTGCGCCTCAACTTTCATGCCGAGCCGGGCGAATGCGTGTGGGGCGGCGGCGAGCAGATGAGCTATCTTGCGCTCAACGGCCGCAGCTTTCCCGTCTGGACCAGCGAACCGGGCGTGGGCCGCGACAAGTCCACCGAACTGACCCGCATCATGGATGCCGAAGGCATGGCCGGCGGCGATTACTGGAATACCAACTACCCCCAGCCCACCTTCCTCACCTCGCGCTGGCTGGCGATCCATCTCGATGCAAGCTGCTACAGCGTGCTCGACTTCACCGACCCTTCGCGTCACGCGGTCGATGTCTGGAGCGGCGCGGCCCGGTTCGAGCTGTTTGCCGATGATGGCCCGTGCGGGCTTGTCGGCCAGCTTTCCGCCCGGTTCGGGCGCCAGCCGGAACTGCCCGACTGGGCCATTGGCGGGGCGATTGTCGGGCTGAAATCAGGCGCATCCAGCTTTGACCGGCTTGAGCGTTTCATCGCTGCGGGGGCCGCCGTTTCGGGCCTGTGGTGCGAGGACTGGGCCGGGATCCGCGAAACCGGTTTCGGCCGCCGCCTGTTCTGGGACTGGCACAGCGGCGCGCGCAGTGCCGAACGCTATCCTGATCTGCGCGGGCGCATAGCCGCGCTGGCCGAACGCGGCATCCGTTTCCTTGCCTATGCCAATCCCTATATCGCGGTTGACGGCGATCTTTACGAGGAAGCGCGCGCGGGCGGGCACTTCTGCCTGCGCCGGGACAGCGACGAGGTCCATCTCGTCGATTTCGGCGAGTTCGACTGCGGCGTCGTCGACTTTACCCGCGCTGAAACACGCGCTTGGTTTGCCGAACGCATCCTGGGGCGCGAGATGCTGGATATCGGCATTTCCGGCTGGATGGCCGATTTCGGTGAATATCTGCCCACCGATCTGCGCCTTGCCGATGGTTCGGACCCGATGGAAGCGCACAACCGCTGGCCCGTGCTCTGGGCCGAAGTCAACGCCATGGCGCTGGCATCGCGCGGCAGGACCGGCGATGCCCTGTTCTTCATGCGCGCGGGCTTTTCGGGCGTTCAGGCCTTCTGCCCCCTGCTCTGGGCAGGGGACCAGTCGGTCGATTTCACCCGCCACGACGGCATCGGCACGGTCATCACGGGCGCGCTTTCGGCGGGCCTTGTCGGCAATGCCTACAGCCATTCGGACTGCGGCGGCTACACGTCGCTGCATGGCAACGTGCGCACGGCCGAGCTGATGCAGCGCTGGTGCGAACTGGCCGCCTTTGCGCCGGTCATGCGCAGCCACGAAGGCAACCGTCCGGACGACAACCTCCAGTATGACAGCACCGACGAGCTGCTGGCCTGCTTTGCCCGCTGGAGCCGCGTGCACGCCCGCCTTGCGCCCTATGTCCGCCATCTGTGCAGCGAGGCACGAAGCCATGGCCTGCCTGCACAGCGCCCCCTGTTCCTGCATCATCCGCAGGAATCCGCGCTCTTTACCGTGCAGGACCAGTTCCTCTACGGTGCCGACCTGCTGGTGGCGCCGGTCATCGAGGAAGGTGCTGCGTCGCGCCGGGTGATCCTTCCGGGAACACATGTCTGGCGGCATTGCTGGACGGGCGAGGACTTCGCTCCGGGCACGCATGACATTTCCGCCCCGATCGGGCAGCCACCCGTATTCTACCGGCCGGACAGCGCCTTCGCGCCGCTGTTCGCGGGGCTGAAAGGGGTGCTGGAAGGATGAGCGAGCGGGCCAACATCAGGGACGTGGCGGCCAGGGCAGGCGTTGCGGTGAAGACCGTGAGCCGCGTGCTGAACGGCCATCCCTATGTCAGTGCCGATACCAGGGCGCGCGTGGAAGAAGCGATGCGCGCGCTCGACTTCCGGCCAAGCGTGGCCGCACGCATCCTTTCGGGCGCCAAATCGAACCAGATCGCCCTGATCTACGACAATCACAGCCCCTACTACATGTTCCAGATCCAGACCGGATGCTGGGACTTCTGCCGCGCCAACGGCATCCGCCTGCTGGCCCAGCCGGTCGATGTGGCCGATCCGCAAGTGGGCGAACAGGTGCGCGGACTGGTTACGGAAACGCATGTCGACGGGATCATCCTGTCATCGCCCGTGACCGATTGCGATCCCGTGCTGCGCGCGCTGGAATCGCTCGACATTCCCTTCGTGCGCATTTCGCCGGGCACCAACCACGCGCTGACCAGTTCGGTCTTCATGGACGATGCGCAGGCCGCCGACGACATGACCACGCATCTCATCAACGCGGGGCACCGGCGGATCGGTTTCATCAAGGGGCACCCCAATCACATGGCCTCCGACGACCGCCTGTTCGGCTATCGCCGCGCGCTCGACCGGGCAGGACTGCCCTATGATCCGGTGCTGGTGTGCGAGGGCGCGTTCGATTTCGATTCCGGCGTTCGCGGCGGGCGCACACTGCTGGACCTCGCCAACCGGCCGACCGCGATCTTCGCCTCGAACGATGACATGGCCGCCGGTGTTCTGGCGGTGGCGCATGACCGGGGAATTGCGGTGCCGGCCCAGCTTTCGGTTGCCGGTTTCGACGATACCACGCTGGCGCGGACCGTCTGGCCGCCGCTGACCACGATCCACCAGCCGATGGCCGAACTGGCCCGGACGGCAACCGAAATCCTCATTGCGGGCGGCGACATCACCCACCGCCGCCTGCCCCATACCCTTGTAGAGCGCGGATCGGTCGCGCCGCCAGACAGGACTTTTTCATGAGCGAACTGCCCCCACCACCTGCCACGCGCCTGCTTGGGAAGAGCGGCATTGCCGTCTCGCCCGTTGCCTGGGGCATGTGGCGTCTTGCCGAAGATGGCCGCACCGCGGCCGATGCCGCGCGGCTGGTTCACGCCGCGCTCGATGCAGGGATCACCTTCCTCGATACGGCCGACATCTATGGCTTCGATGGCACGGGCGGCTTCGGCGATGCCGAAGCGCTGCTGGGCGAGGTGCTGGCCGCCGAACCCGCACTGCGCCAGCGCATGGTGCTGGCCACCAAGGGCGGCATCCTGCCCCCGCTGCCCTATGACCAGAGCGCGGACTACCTGCGCCGGGCGATTGAGGATTCGCTGCGCCGCCTGAGGACGGACGTGATCGACCTGTGGCAGATCCACCGCCCCGACATTCTGGCCCATCCGCAGGAAGTGGCGCGGGTGCTGGATGATGCGGTGGCATCGGGCAAGGTGCGCGCGCTTGGCGTGTCGAACTTCACCATGGCGCAGATCGCCGCGCTCGACCATTTCCTCGGCCACAAGCTGGCAACGACCCAGCCCGAAATCAGCCCGCTGCGCATTACCTGCTTCGAGAACGGCGAACTGGATCAGGCCATGATGCTGGGCCTGACGCCCATGGCATGGTCGCCGCTTGGCGGGGGGCGTCTCGCCTCGCCCGAAACCGCGCGCGACAAGGCCGTGGCCGCAGCACTGGATGCAGTGGCACAGGCGCAGGGCGTTTCCCGCACGGTGGCGGCCTATGCGTGGCTCATGGCGCATCCTGCGGGCATCGTGCCGATCATCGGATCGCAGAAGGCTGAACGCATTGCCGAAGGCGCCGCGGCGCTGAAGGTGCGCTGGACGCGCCAGGAGTGGTATGCCGTGCTCGTCGCGGCAAGGGGAGAGCGGCTGCCGTAAAGGCCCGCACAGGATTGAAACACAAGGGCGCACGGCACCGTTTCGCGGTTCTGCCGGCAAGGAGACGCGCCCGCTGCATGAAGGAGAGGCAAGGATGGCCGAACAGAATTGCGAAATCGCCTGGTTCTCGGCGCTGTGCGACGACGATTACGAGTTCCTCGGCGTGCAGGACAAGTATCTCCAGTCAAGCTGGGAGCATTGCCGCAACATCGTGCTGCGCGCCGAAGAGGGCGGCTTCGACAATATCCTGCTGCCGTCCGGCTATCAGCTGGGGCTTGATACCACCGCCTTTGCGGCCGCCGTGGCCACGCAGGTGCGCCGCATCAAGCTGCTGTGGGCCACGCGCATGGGCGAGGACTGGCCGCCCCAGCTTGCCCGCCGCATCGCCACGCTCGACCGTATCCTCGGCCCCAATGCCGAGGGCACCGGCGGACGGCTGAATGTCAACATCATCTCGTCCGACATGCCGGGCGAAACCATCGCCAGCGGTCCGCGCTATGCCCGCGCGACCGAGATCATGAAGATCGTGCGCACCTTGCTCAACGGCGAGCATCTCGATTTTCAGGGCGAGTTCTACAAGCTCAAGCTCGATCCGCCGCGGATCGGGACGATTTCGGGCAAGTGCCCCGCGTTCTACTTCGGCGGCCTTTCGCACGATGCGCGCGAGTGCGCCGCCGAGGCCAGCGACGTTTACCTGATGTGGCCCGATACGATGGACAAGGTGCGTGAGACCATTGCCGACATGAAGGCGCGCGCGGCCCGCTTCGGCCGCACGCTGAAGTTCGGCTACCGCGTCCATGTGATCGTGCGCGAGACCGAGGATGAAGCGCGCGCCTATGCCGACCGGCTCCTGTCCAAGCTGGACGACGAGGCAGGCAAGGCAATCCGCGAAAAGTCGCTCGATGCGAGGAACTACGGCGTGCAGCGCCAGCAGGAACTGCGCAGCGCGGCCGATGGCGACGGGTTCGTGGAAGAAAACCTGTGGACCGGCATCGGGCGCGCACGATCGGGCTGCGGCGCGGCGATTGTCGGCACGCCCGATCAGGTGCTGGCCAAGCTGCGCGCCTATCAGGCCGAAGGGATCGAGGCGTTCATCCTTTCAGGCTATCCGCATGTGCAGGAAGCCGACATGTTTGCCCGCTACGTGCTCCCGCATATCCAGCACGGGCCGCTGAATATCTGATAGGGTGGCGGCCGTGGACATGCAGGACCAGATCTTCGATCTCGCCGTCATCGGCGGCGGCGTCAACGGCACCGGCATCGCGCGCGATGCGGCGGGGCGCGGCGCGTCGGTGCTGCTGCTGGAGGCGGGCGATCTGGCCAGCGGCACGTCGTCCAGTTCCAGCAAGCTGATCCACGGCGGCCTGCGCTATCTGGAGCATTACGAGTTCGGCCTCGTGCGCGAGGCGCTGGGCGAGCGCGAGAAGCTGTGGCAGATCGCGCCGCACATCATCTGGCCCATGCGTTTCGTGCTGCCATGGGTTCAAGGGCTGCGCCCGCGCTGGCTGCTGCGGCTGGGCCTGTTTCTCTACGATCATCTCGGCAAGCGCAGACTGCTTCCCGCAACCGAGACGATCCGGCTTGACCGTCACCCGGCCGGGGCGCCGCTCAAGCCGGAGTTCATCCACGGTTTCGTCTATTCCGATGGCTGGGTGGACGATGCGCGGCTGGTGGTGCTGAACGCGCGCGATGCCGCCGACCGGGGGGCAGAGGTGCGCACGCGCTGCCCGGTCGAGCACCTTGAGCGCGAGGGCGATCTCTGGCGGATCGGCACGGGCCAGGGCGCCTTTCGCGCGCGTTCGGTCATCAATGCGGCAGGGCCTTCGGTGCTATCGATCCTTGATCGCAGCGGCGAGCAGCACACCCAGTCGATCCGGCTGGTGCGCGGCTCGCATATCGTCGTGCCCAGGCTGTTCGACCATCCCCATCCCTATTTCTTCCAGCTACCCGACGGGCGCATCTTCTTTGCGATACCCTATGAGCACGACTTCACCCTGATCGGCACGACCGACCGCGATCACGCGGCTGGCCAGCCGATTGTCGCCAGCGAAGAGGAAATCGCCTATCTGTGCGAAGGCGCGAGCCGGTTCTTCCGCAAGCCCGTCGCCCCCGCCGATGTGGTCTGGACCTATTCCGGGGTCAGGCCGCTGGTCGATGACGGTTCGGGCAAGCCTGAGGCGGCAACGCGCGGCTATCGCTTCGAGGTGAGCGATCCCGAAGCCGGCGCGCCGATCCTGTCGGTCTTCGGCGGCAAGATCACCACGTTCCGCACGCTTTCGCAGGAAGCGGTGGACCGCATGGCGCAGCGCATCCCGGCGCTGGCAGGCGCCCACTGGACCGACCGCGCGCCCCTGCCCGGCGGGGATTTCGGCGTTGGCGAAGTGGAAGCGATGATCGCGGCATTGCAGCGGCGCTATCCGTTTCTCGAACCGGGCTGGGCGGAGCGGCTCGTCCGGTGCTACGGCACGCTGGCCGACGAAGTGCTGGCCGGGGCGCAGGGCTTGCAGGACTGCGGCGAACACTTCGGCCACGGCCTGACCGCCAACGAGGTGCGCTATCTGGTTGCGCGCGAATGGGCGCGTGAGGCAGACGACGTGCTGTGGCGCCGCACCAAGCTGGGCCTGCGCCTGTCAGCGCAGCAGCAGGAACGCCTGCGCCGCTTCATGGGAGAGATCACCGCGTGATGACCGACACCTTGGCAACAGACCAGCGCTGCATCCTCGTGCTGGATGAAGGCACCACGTCGACCCGCGCCATGCTCTATTCGGCGAGCGGCGAGGTGCTTGGCTCGGCACAGGAGGAACTGACCCAGCATTATCCCGCACCCGGCCTGGTGGAGCACGACGCGGCCGAAATCTGGGAACTGACCTTGCGCTGCGCCCGTGCGATGGTTGAGCGCGCAGGCGGCCCTTCGCGCATTGCCGGGATCGGCGTGACCAACCAGCGCGAAACGGTGGTGGCGTGGGACCGGACGACCGGGCGGCCCGTCACGCGCGCGCTCGTCTGGCAGGACCGCCGGACCGAGGATCGCTGCCGCGCCCTGCGCGAGGCCGGACACGAAGCCATGGTGCAGGAAACCACCGGCCTGCTGCTCGATCCCTATTTCTCTGCCAGCAAGATGGCATGGATCCTCGAAAACGTGCCCGAAGCGGCAGCCCTCGGCGATCGGCTCGCCTTCGGCACGGTGGAATCGTGGCTGGTGTGGAACCTTACCGGCGGGCTGCACATCACCGATGCGACCAACGCCAGCCGCACCATGCTGATGGCGCTGACCGGCAAGGACTGGGAGCCGGCCCTGTGCGAGCTGTTCGGCATTCCCGGCTCGGCCCTTGCGCAGATCGTGCCCAGCGCGGGCAGCTTCGGTGAAACCCGTGCCGACCTGTTCGGCGCGCCCATTGCCATCACCGGCCTTGCCGGAGACCAGCAGGCCGCCACCATCGGGCAGGGCTGCTTTGCCATGGGCGAGGCCAAGGCCACCCTGGGCACCGGGGCCTTCATCCTGTCCAACATGGGCACGCGCCCGCCGCGCTCCACCCACCGCCTGCTCGGAACGGTGCTGAGCGAAGTGAACGGCGAACGCCTGTTCGCGCTCGAAGGATCGGTCTTCGTTGCCGGAAGCCTTGTCAAATGGCTGCGCGACAGCATCGGCCTGCTCGACAACGCGGCCGAGAGCGAGGCCATGGCCCGTTCGGTCGAGGACAGCGCCGGGGTGGTGGTGGTGCCTGCGCTTTCGGGCCTTGGCGCGCCCTACTGGCTGGCCGATGCGCGCGGCAGCATCACCGGCCTCAGCTTTGCCGCAACCCGCGCCCATATCGTGCGTGCCGCGCTTGAATCGATCGGCCACGTCTTTCACGATCTGGCCGAAGCCTTTGCCGCCGATGGCGCGCCGTGGAAGCTGCTGCGGCTGGATGGCGGGATGAGCGCGAACGACTGGCTGGCGCAGGACATCGCCAACATCCTCGACCGGCGCTGCGAACGGCCTCAGGATGTGGAAACCACCGCGCGCGGCGCGGCCATTCTCGCCGCCATCGGCGCAGGTCTCTATCCGGACCTTGCCAGCGCGGCAGCCATGGTCAGCCCGCGCACCGTGTTCGATCCGCAGATGAGCGCGCACGAGCGCGCCGCGCGGCTTCGTGCCTGGCAATCCGCAATCGGCCGCCACGCCGCTCCGGCCTGACAGGCACCGTGACCTGCCCCGGCGGCCGCACCTCAGCCCGTTTGCAGGAAGGCGGTCCGGTGCTGCTTGCCTCATGAAGCGGGTCTGCCTAAAGAACCGGTCTGTCGACCCCTGAGGTTCCGCTTCGGACAGGCAGTTCCACATGGCCGCCGCGCCGGGCGAATATCCGTCCGTGCCAGACAGACCGACCTCTTCCATCCCCATCGAGGCCAGACTGCCGTGACCGAACCAGAGGCAATTGCGCACGACGCGGCAGCGGACAAGGCCCCGGACAGGCACGCCGGGTCCGGCAGAAAACCGGTCATCCGGCTGGGACCGGGCCTCATTACCGGCGTGGCCGATGATGATCCCAGCGGGATTGCCACCTATTCGCAGGCCGGGGCCCAGTTCGGGCTGAACATGCTGTGGACGATGCCGCTGTGCTACCCGTTCATGGCGGCCATCCAGCTTGTCTGCGCGCGCATCGGCCGCGTGACCGGACGCGGCATTGCCGCCAACATGAAGGCGGTGTTCCCGGTCCCCGTCGTGGCCGTGGTGGTGGGCCTGCTGCTGGTTGCCAACACGCTCAACATCGCGGCCGACGTGGCAGCGATGGGCGAAGTGGCCGAACTCGTGACCGGTGCGCCGCGCCATGTCATGACCGTCGTCTTCGTCATCGTGATGGCGGGCTTGCAGATCGCGATACCCTATCACCGCTATGTCAGCATCCTGAAATGGCTGACGCTTTCGCTGCTGGCCTATGCTGCCGTGCTCTTTGCCGTCCACGTTCCGTGGGGCGAGGTGCTGGCCCGCACCTTCCTGCCCCGGCTGACCTTCGATGCGCAGGCGGCAGCCATGATCGTCGCCATCTTCGGCACGACGATCAGCCCCTACCTGTTCTTCTGGCAGGCATCGGAAGAAGTGGAAGACATGCAGCATCTGGCCGGAGCACGGCCGCTGCTCGACGATCCGGCGGCCGCGCCTGCCGAACTGCGCCGGATATCGTGGGACACGTGGAGCGGCATGTTCTATTCCAACGTGACCGCATGGTTCATCATCCTGGCCTGCGGGGTCACGCTGCACGCATCGGGCGTGACCGACATCCAGACCGCCGCCGAAGCCGCAGATGCCCTGCGCCCCCTGGCCGGAGACATGGCGTTCCTGCTCTTCGCGCTCGGCATTCTGGGGGTGGGCCTGATCGGCGTGCCGACGCTGGCAGGCTCTGCCGCCTACGGCCTTGCCGAAGCGATGGGCTGGCAATGGGGGCTTGAACGCTCGGCAAACGATGCGCGCGGCTTTTACGGCGTGATCTTCATCAGCATGGCGCTGGGCATCGTGATCCAGTTCTCGCCCATCAACCCGATGAAGGCGCTGTTCTGGAGCGCGGTCATCAACGGCGTCGTGGCCGTGCCGCTGATGGCCGCCATCCTCGTGATGGCAGCGCGCAGAAGCGTGATGGGCCAGTTCACCGCGGGCCGCGGCGCGCTCGCGCTGGGCTGGATGGCAACGGCCATCATGGCGGCCGCATCGCTGTGGATGTTCTGGGCGGACTAGCGGTTCGAACCGGCCAGCGCACGTTCGGACGCAGCGATCATCGCCGCAAGGGCGCGGCGGCGGCCCGGTCTACCGCAGGATCTCCAGTTGTCCCGAAACCACGCCGAATTGCAGCTGGACCGGCGCGGGAGCGATGCCGTCTGCCTCCAGAAGGATCATGGGCCGTCCATCTTCCCGCACCCAGTCGAACAAGCGGCCGTTAGCCTGCACACGCAGACGGGCCTGACCTTGCGCGGCCATGTTCACCCGGAATCCGGGTTGGGCGTGCAATTCCGCCAGAACCTGGATATCGTGTTCGCGCCGCTCCTGAGAATCCGGCCCGGCAGGATAGCATCTTGCCGTATGCGCCCGGCGGGCAGCCGTCACGTTGGCCATGGCATCCCATTGCGCGCTGCGGATCATCTCGCCCACTGCAACGGTCTGCGTCAGGACCGCATCGGCCACGGCCGCCGGGTCCACGCGCTGCGCCGAGGCCCAGAGCGGACCGGGCACCGCACAGTGCGGCACGAACGGCAGATCGATCCGCATCGGCATCATCACCGCCGCGCCTGGCTCGGCATCGGCAGACCATGCCTCACGCGCATAGCGGTGCGTCGTCACGGTCATCTCGTCGCCGGTGATGGACACCACATCGCCCTGAAGGCCAATCTGCGCGTGCGCACCAGCATCGAGATCGCCGGTCCACGCTGCGGGAGGCTGGTCCATGGCCATTCCCGGCAAGGCAATGCGGACCTGTGCCAGATTCTCGCCCTGGATCACGTCGTGATGAATGGCCAGCGATTGCCCGGCAATCTCGGAAGCCTCCTTGCGGGCCAGCAGAATGTCGTTCAGCCAGGTTTCAGCAACCACCCCGCGGCCGACAGACACTTCAAGGCCGAAGCTGACGGCACCGCGAAAGGGATCAGGGTTCACTTCCATCCATCGATCCTTGCCATTGTCCCGGCTGGCACCGGCCGGGCGCTCATTTCGATCTTGCGGCAGGCTGTTTGGCGAAAAGATCCTGTTCCGGCCAGATAACCGCCGGTTCGGCGAGAACGACCGGCTCGATTTCCTTGCGCGCAGGGACGGCTCCGGTTCGTTCCCAATAGCCGGTCAGCACAAGCCCCGTTGATCTGGCGCTGACCACCAGACTGGGATCCTTGTGCACCGAGAAGCCGAGGTTGCCCGACAGGATGATGTCGGCCTTGAGAGAGAGGATCCCGCAAAAGGAATCGCCGAAGGCCCGATACATTGCGACGGATTCAAACTTGAACTCGGACTTCACTTCCACGGGAACGTTTGTTGTCAGCTCCGCCCTGGTCTTGCGCTTGGCATTGGTGTAGCACAGCTCGACCTTGGGCTTGACACTCAGCCCCAGCGAATAGCTGACCGTCGCCATGATCTTTCCGCCCACCGGCAGGTAGCCCTTGTCGAATGCCACCCCGATCGATGCGGCAATCGTGCCCTTGGCAAACGTGAAATCGCCGCCAACATTCAGATAGCGCTCGATATACCAGACGCGCTGATCCTCGGCATAGGGCAGCGTTTTCGGCCACCGCCGTCCGGCTGCGATGGTCAGGGTGCCTTCGAGGAAGGTGAACGAGGCATCCACCTTGTAACCCAGCTGGACCCCGGAGAAGATCTTGCGGAAATCCTCGATCGCATCGACGATCGAGAAGAACGTATCGATGATTTCGCTCGGCTTGATCTCGGCTGTCTGATTGCCTGATTTCACTTTCAGGCTGAAACGGTCGCTGAAGTTGGACTTGCGCTTTTCCACCTGATCGGGAACCTTCCCGGTTGTGGAATCTCCGGATGTGGAAGAATGGATGCGCGACGCAACCGGAAGACTGAAAACCTTGAAGTCCTCCTTGCTCGATAGCGTGCGTGTTTCGGTATAGTCACCCTTGAAAGTCGTCTCGGTGATGGTCTCGTTGGTATTGTTGTCGCCATCGATCGAAATCTTGTAGGATCGGTAATCGGTCTTGTTCCGGTCCTCCACCGAAGTGAAGCTCGATGTTTTCCCGCCCCGCTCGATCTTGATGGTCTGCGTTGTCGGCCCCCAGATACCCGATCCCTTCCCCCCTTCGGCCTTTGCGAAGTTCTGCGAATTGCTCGCGGATATTCCGAACCGCTTTTCACCCGTGATCGACAGGGCGATTTCCTGGGCGGGATAGACCACGATCTGCGCCAGAAAGGCACGGTTGGCGCGCTGCGGAATGGGCAGGGAGCCGCAGGAATCGGCCACGACGTAGTGTCGTTCGGCACCCGCGCTGAACGGCCATATCGCTGCCCACTGACCCCATCTGCCGCCACTGCGGGCGATCAGCAGAGCCCTCTCGTTAGGCGCGCCGCCATGGGTCTCCACGGGGGCCGCACTGCCTTGCACGGCGCAACTGGGGTGCAGCGGCGATTGCGAACTGTGCGACACCGAATTGGTTGCCTGCGCCTTGATCTTGAGTGGCTGCGCATGGCCCTGCGCCCCTGCTACGGCGCCAAAATGGATGGCGTGGAGATCCTCGATGTCCGCCTCCGCCTCCATCACGATATCGAACCGGGAGAGTTCGCCGACATAGGCATCGTCGACCAGTGACGGATTGACCGGTTCCTTCGTGCGATCACGGTTTATGACGACGCTGACCGGGGGCCCGCCCGACGGGGTGAGCGTGATGGCCAGTTGCTTGAGGTCGCAGTATTCCAGCGGCTTGGGCGTCTTGTCGTCGACCAGGCCCTTCTTGGCAAGCTGCGCGCGGGTCAGCGGACAGGTCGATACGATCGAGCCGAACGAGGCTGAACCAAGCCCGGCCGACTGTGCCGACAGCCCCAGGGCCTTGATCGTTGCGCCGCCGCTCATGACTGGTCCCCTGTGTCAGAGATGGAACACCTCCCCCAGCCACAGCAGCTTGGCTTCGGGTCGATACTCCGGATCGGACAGGACGGCGGAGATTCTCGGCTCGCGCAGACGGGCCTGCCAGTCCTCTCCCAAGGCAACGCAGATGGCGGCAAAAACCGCGACATCCCGCTCGCAGCTCAAACCGGCAAGCTGCGCTTCCTCAAGCATGGCGGGCAGGATCGCCTGCCTCGATCCCGGATCGACGGACGCCCATTCGGGCCGCACCTGCACGAGCCATTGATCGATGCGCGCCGTGGTGCCGGCCTTGCTGTCATTCTCGAAGCTCTTGAACAGAGGCCCATCAATGACAAGCACGGCGCGGTTCCTGCAAAGTTTCAGCATGCAGGATACCACTCATGACGCGGATGAATAGTGACCTAGGCCACCACGCGAAGGTGATTTGGCCACTCAGCCGGTCAAAGCCCTCTCAGTCGAGGTTCACGACCTGCGTCTCGCTTCCGGCAAAACGCAGGGTGCGCACCGTCTTGCCGCTGCGCACGACAACCTGATTGACCTGCTTGCCATAGACATCGCGCAGGATCGTGGATTGCACGGCAAGAGCCTTTGGGGTGCGCTTCAGCCTGCCTTCATAGTCCACCCGCACCTGCCGCACGCCAACCTCGATGCTGCGGAAGGAAAGCGGCACCGGCTTTCCGGCGGCCCGCAGCATGAAGCGGGTTTGCAGGTAGCCTTTCAGCGCCTCGATCGCATCGGGATCATCGAGGCTGGCCTGCGCCGCGGGCGCGATCGCGGCCAGCGCCGGTTCGAGATCATGCGCCTCGAACCGGTGCGAGACGGCGATGCGCCCCGGCTCGACGGTGACGACGCTCATCGCATCATGGCCGCGATGCGCCCCGGCAGGCGGCACGGCGGCGGCAAGCAAGCCAAAGGCCGCAACGGCCAGGCGCAGGAGCGCGGCCACGCTACTTGCCCGCGGGCGCATCGTAGGTCTGGAGCGAGCCGGGCAGCACCTTGCGGTCCGAATCCTTCATGCGGTTCTTCGCATCCTCGCGCTTGTCGATCCCCAGCGTCAGCGGTTCGATGCGCCCGGCATAGATGTTGTTCGAACGATCAGCGTCGGCCGTTTCCCACATCGGGTCGATCTCGGCCCGCACCAGGGTCTTGGGCGTGACATGCTGCCAGGTGACCTTGCGGCTGTTGTAGCGCCAGATTTCGGCAGGAATGCGCTTCGTCTCGCTCGATCCGTCGGCAAAATCCATCTTCAGGATCACCGGCATCACCAGCCCGCCCCGGTTCGAGAAGGTGAAGCGGTAGAAGTTGTCGGTCACGAGCCGGGCGGCCTTCTCCTCGGCAGTGAGATCCTTGAGTGCATCGGCGGCCTTGCGCTTGTCGGCAGCGGTCGCATCGAGCGGATCGATCTGGTCGTAGAAGTCGCGCGTGGCCGGATCGCGTTCGGTCACGGTCCTTTCGGTATTGCGCATGACCGTGAGCGATTTCGGTTCGGCGTCGCGCTCCTTCTTGCGGCGGGCGGCGGCGGCCACGGCATCGGCAGGTTCGAGCGTTGCCTGCACGACCTTGTCGAGCGCGATATCGACATGGTCGGTCGAATAGAACCACCCGCGCCAGAACCAGTCGAGGTCCACCCCGCTGCTTTCCTCCATCGTGCGGAAGAAATCATAGGGCGTGGGGTGCTTGAAGCGCCAGCGCTCGGCATATTCGCGGAATGCGCGGTCGAACAGCTCGCGCCCCAGCACCGTCTCGCGCAGGATGGTGAGCGCGGTGGCGGGCTTGCCATAGCCGTTCGCGCCGAACTGGAGCACCGAATCCGACTGCGTCATCAGCGGCACCTGGTTCTGCGACTGCATGTATTCGGCGATGTCCTTGGGCTCGCCACGCCGCGCCGGGAAATCCTTGTCCCACAGCTTTTCGGCCTGGAACTGGAGGAAGGTGTTCAGCCCCTCGTCCATCCACGTCCACTGCCGTTCATCCGAATTGACGATCATCGGGAACCAGTTGTGCCCGATCTCGTGGATCACCACGCCGATCAGGCCATACTTGGCGCGTTCGGTATAGGTGAGGTTGCCGGTCTTCCTGTCCTTCACCGGGCGCGGGCCGTTGAAGGTGATCATCGGATATTCCATGCCGCCTACCGGCCCGTTGACCGATTGCGCAACCGGGTAGGGATAGGGGAAGGCAAAGCGGCCATAGACATCGATGGTGTGGGCAATCGCCTTGGTCGAATAGGCATCCCACAGGGGCCGCGCTTCCTTGGGAAAGAAGCTCATCGCCATGACCAGCGGCTGTTCGGCATAGTCCTGCTTCACGCCCAGCGCATCCCAGGCAAACTTGCGCGAGGATGCCCAGCCGAAATCGCGCACGTTCTGCGCCGCGAAGACCCAGGTCTTTTCCCCCGCAGCCTTGCCGCGTTCGGCCGCCAGCGCCTCTTCGGGCGTGACGACATAGACGGGCGCCTTCGCGGTCCGGGCCTGTTCCAGCCGCTGGCGCTGCACCGGGCTGAGCACGGCATCGGGGTTCTGCAGAACGCCGGTTGCCGAAACGACATGGTCTGCCGGAACCGTCAGCGCCACCTTGTAGTCACCGAACTCCAGCGTGAACTCGCCCGAACCGAGGAAAGCCTTGTTGTGCCAGCCTTCATAGTCGGAATAGACGGCAAGGCGCGGAAACCACTGCGCGCCTTCGAAGATGCAGTTGCCGTCCTCGCCGGGCTGGGTGAAGCATTCGTAGCCCGAACGCCCGCCCACCACGTTGGCCTCGGCCATGGGGAAGGACCAGTCGATGCTGAAGGTGGTCTCGCCGCCACCCGCCGCCACGGCGCTGCCCAGATCGATGCGCAGCAGGCTGTCCACCACGGTGAACGGCAGCGGCTTTCCGGCCGCATCGCGCACTGCCGTGATGGTGAAGCCGCCCTCCCATTCCTGCATGCGCTTGGCGCGGCGCACTTCATCGAGGCTGATCTTGTCGCCGCTGACGGTATTGGTCAGCTCGGCGATGGAATTGCGCTTGTAGTCGTTCTGGTCGAGCAGGAGCCAGAGGTAGGGCAGGCTGTCGGGCGAATTGTTGCGGTATGTCACCGTCTGGGTGCCGCTGACGGTGCGCCGCGCCTCGTCAAGCCGCGCCTTCACGTCATAATCGACCTTTTGCTGCCAGTAGCGATAGCCAGGCGCACCCGACGCATTGCGATAGTCGGTGGGCGTGGGCCATTCCTCGCCTTCAAGCTGGCGGAACTTGTCCTCGAAGCCGCCCTTGGTCTGTTCGACCGGATTGGCCAGCGCCGCGCCGGTGAGGACGTGAACCATGGCAAAGGCAGCCGATGCCGCCAGCGCGGCCCGGAAAGACGTGATGACGGAAGACAAGTGCGCCCCTTTCGGTTGATCGGGCGGCAGACTGGAAGAGACGCCCCGCGCCGTCAACATCCTAGTCGTGCATGAAGGCTGCGGGACGTGCCGCAAGGTATCGCGCTCATGACAAAGCCCCCGCGCCATTGTGGCGCGAGGGCTTCACCGGAGCCGGTTGCCCGGCCTGTCAGCAGATCATGCCGCGATCAGAACGCGACCGTGGCCGAGACCACCACGCGCGAGCCGGCGATGTTGGAGCCGTCCTTCGTCGAGGAGAAGTTCGGGGTGAGGTAGTTATACTTGGAGGGGCTGAGGTTGGTGTCGACATAGGCGACGCCCAGCGTCACGTTGCCGAGCGCGTAGTCCGCGCCAAGCAGCCAGTCCACATACTCGCCGGTGGGCGAGATCGAGGTTCCCTGAGGGCCAAGACCCCGGTTGCCGCCCTTGGTATAGCCAAGGTGGCCCTTGAGGGTGAGGTTGGTGTCGGGAATCGTCGTCGAGGCGTCGGTCCAGATATAGACGTTGTCGGCCTTGGCGCCGGGATTGTTGTAAACGCCGTTCACGGCCGCAGCGCCGCTGTTGTACCACTGGCCGAGCGCTTCCTGCTTGGGCGCATAGGCGACGCCAAGGAGCAGGTTGGCCGGACCGGCTGCACCCGAAATCTTGACGTAAGGTTCGGCAAAGTCGGTGTTGTCGAGACCGCCCGGATACATGTACCAGGTCAGGCCGACATCGACGGTGACGCCGCTGATTTCCTTCTTGTAGCCGCCGTAGATGTCGAGTTCCATGTTCGAACCGGCGAAGGTTCCCCAGCCGGCAAGGTTCGAACCCCACGTGCCGACATAGAAGCCGCTTTCATGCGCCACGGTGACGCCCGCCTGGACGGCCATTTCCTTGTCGGTCATCGAGACGCCGCGGAAGCGGTAATCGGAAACGAGCGCCGCACTGCCCGAAACGGTGATGGGGCCGGATTCGGCATCCTGCGCGAAAGCGGGGGTTGCGGCAGCGGCAACGGTGGTGACAGCCAGTGCTGCAGCAAGACGGATCTTCATCTGGAACGCTCCCTGTATAGGTTATCGCGTTCCACCTGCGTCTGCCGCGCAGAACCTCTCCATGGGGCTCTGTCGAAGCAGAGCCCCATGGATAGCAGACAATTGCTGCACTGCAAGATATTTTTTCCCCGGCATGACGGAAGGTGTCTGACGCCCCCTTCCGTCACTCAGGGAGCTTAGGCCTCAGAAGCTCATGCCGACGCTCATCTTGTAGAAGTCGCCGGTATCGCCCGAACCGATTGAGGAACCGCCGGTGAAGCGGGCAAACAGGCCCTTGGGCAGCGAGAACTGGACATAGCCGCCCAGCCATTCATAGGTCTTGGCCGAGCTGCCACCCGGATAGGTATTGCGGGTATTGTAGAGCAGTTCGTAGTGCGGGCCGAACGAGACGTTGCTGGTGGCCTTGTAGCCGAAGTTCAGCCAGGTGTGCGCGAAATCGAGCGCGGCATTGCCGCCCCGCTGGCGCAGCGCGGCATAGTAGCCGCCGTAGTATTCGGCTTCGAAGGTATCGTCGCTGTAATTGATGGTCAGGCTGGGCACGATGCCATCGAGGAAGCGCGCGCCCTGCGTGTTGCCGCCAACGATCTGCCCGCCCGAAAGCAGCGAGCCATTGGTGATGCCAAGCTGCGGCTTCACCTTGAGCTTGCCGTCCATGAGGTTGAAGTTCACGCCGACGCCGAACTCGGTCCACAGGTCATCACCGGTATTGCCCTGACCGAGACCGAACGCGGGCTTGGTCCAGAAAATGCCGTAGAAGCTGAAGTCCATCGTCTCGTTGACGGGGATCAGGCCGTTGAACGACGGGTTGAACCCGAAGAAACTGTCCTGGTTGAGCGCGACGGTATAGCTCGACTCGCGGCCGCCCGCCCCGCCGCCGGACCCATCCTGCGCAAGCGCATGGCGGTTCTGCCTGGCAATACTTTCGGCCGTCACCGGCGAAACGCTGTAACCCGAAGCGATGCTGCTGGCCGAAAACGATGTCGCTTCGGTGTCGCCCGCTACCTCCGATACGATCACT
This sequence comes from Novosphingobium sp., assembly GCA_046294595.1. GTDB lineage: Bacteria > Pseudomonadota > Alphaproteobacteria > Sphingomonadales > Sphingomonadaceae > Novosphingobium. The sequence goes on along the minus strand of JBKBKD010000004.1, from coordinate 63,303 downwards.
TCATCGGCAGCGCCCTCAGCGGCAAACGAAGGAGACGCGACAACACAGAACGCCGCAGGAAGGACTGCGATGATAGCACGGGTATTCATATGGAACGCTCCCTGAATCAAGGTTTCACGTTCCACCTGCGTCCGGCGGCTCCTCCCTTCGGTGCGGGGACAATGGCGCCAGAGCGCTCTCACTAGCGCAGGACTTCGTCCCGATCATTTCGCAACTGCAAAAAATCGTTTATACTGAGATACTTGCTATTGCAGATGAGACACTAACCAGACATTTGAGACATTGCCCGGAAATCTGGCAAAGGAAAGGGTCGGCTCATCGCGAGCGAGCCGACCCTGCCGGATTGCGGGCAAGCGTGCGGATGTGCCCCGGTATCAGGCCACCAGCGCGAGCGATTTAAGGATCGGTGCAGGCCCCGTGATCTTCACATCATCGCCGCGCAGACGGCGCCGCGAGAGCCATTCGGTCAGCATCTCCGCGGTCGTGTGATCAATCGCGTGGACCCGCTCCAGATCGACATGGACGGGCTTGCGCGGCGGCACCTGTTCAAGCACGCCGAGCAGCTTCGACAGGCCGACAAACGTGGCCGCACCCTGAAGCTCCAGCTTCACCGTATCGCCCACCACCCGTTCGGCCACCTGCAACTTCAGGTTGCGCAGATTGGGCACGATCTCGAAGGCCGAGAGGACGAGCCCGGCAATCACCCCGGTCAGGAGATCGGTTGTCACCACCAGAACGAACGTCGCCGTCCAGATGAGCGCCGGCAGATAGCCATGGACCTTGAACAGGTGGCGCACGTGCTTGAGACTGACGAGTTTCCACCCGGTCACGACCAGCACGCCGCCAAGTGCCGCCATCGGCACTTCGCGCAGGATGAAGGGCAGCAGCGCCACGAAGCCGAGGATCCACGCTCCGTGCAGCACGGTCGACACGCGGGTCTTGGCGCCCGCCTGGACATTGGCCGAACTGCGCACGATCACCCCAGTCATCGGCAGGGCATTGAAGACGCCGCACAGCAGATTGCCCACGCCCTGCGCGCGCAGTTCCTTGTTGTAATCGGTGCGCACGCCATCATGCATCCGGTCGACCGCAGCAGCCGAAAGCAGTGTTTCGGCGCTGGCGATGAAGGCTATGGCAATGGCCGAAACGATCATCGAGCCTTGCGTCAACGTTTCGAGATAACCGCCGGCGGGAAGCGCGAAGGCCGCGGCGATCGAATCCGGCACCGAGACCCGCGCCACATCAAGCCCGAAAGCCCATGCCACGAAAGTGGCGGCAAGAACGCCCAGCAAAGCGCCCGGCAAAAGTCCCAGCCTTGCAGGCTTCAGCTTTTCCCACGCCACCATCGTGCCGATCGTCAGCAGGCCAAGCATCAGCGCCAGTTCTGTCGAGCGCAGATCGAACGGGGTCAGCCCCAGCACGCGCGCGGGCATCATGGCGAGATTGTCGATCCCGTTCGACAGCGGCTTGGCATCGAACAGGATATGGAACTGGCCGATCACGATGAGCGCGCCGATCCCGGCCAGCATGCCGTGCACCACGGCGGGCGAGATGGCCCTGAAAGCGCCGCCCAGCCGCGCAGCCCCCGCAAGCAGTTGCAGCGCGCCTGCAAGCACCAGCACCGGACCCAGTGCGGAAAGGCCATTGTCGCGCACGAACTCGAACACGATCACGGCAAGTCCCGCCGCCGGGCCGCTCACCTGAAGCGGCGAGCCCGCCAGCAGGCCCACCACGATGCCGCCGATGATGCCCGTGACCAGCCCCTTTTCCGGCGGAACGCCTGACGCAATGGCAATGCCCATGCACAGCGGCATGGCCACCAGAAACACCACGATCGATGCGGTGAAGTCTCTGGCGAAGAAGCGGGAAAACCCGCCTGCGTCAGACGGGTCCGCCGCGCCGGTCATTCTGCGGCCTCGGCCTGGAAGGTATCGATGATCTGGCGCGCACGGGCCGGAAGGGCAACCGGCAGCGGCTGGTCCTCGCGCAGGGGGGTGAACTCGCCGGTCTCGCCGTCAAGGCCGAGCACGACGCCAGCGCTGATATCGACGAACCAGCCGTGCAGCGCCATTTCGCCGCGCGCGATGGCTGCCGCCACCGAAGGATGGGTGCGCAAGTGCGCGATCTGGGCGATCACGTTCTGAAGGCTGACGGCGCGCACGCGGGCATCGCCGTGAAGATTGGGCGAGCAGCTCGAAACGATGTGCTCTGCCGCCGCGCCATGGCGCAGCCACGCCACCACGCTGGGCATGCCTTCGGGCAGTTCGGGCGCGGACAGGGCCTTCATCGCCCCGCAATCGGAATGGCCGCACACGATGATGTCGCGCACGCCCAGCGCGACCACCGCATATTCGACCGTGGACGACACCCCGCCGTTCATCGTGGCAAACGGCGGCACCATGTTGCCGGCATTGCGGCAGACGAACAGTTCGCCAGGGCCTGCCTGCATGATCTGTTCGGGCACGATGCGCGAATCGGCGCACGAGATCATCAGCGCCTTGGGCGCCTGCCCCTCGGTGGCGAGCTTGCCGAAAAGTTCGCGGCTGTCAGGGAAAACTGTCTTCTCGAAGCTGAAGACGCGGCCGATGAGTTCGTTCACGGCACCATACCTTTTCACAAGGCCGCCTGACCGGGATCGGTGGCGGGTTGCGTTATAAAGTATGTATGTGCTCTTTCCTCATTCCGACATTTCCGTAACGAATTGTTTCTGCGCGATGTTACGCAGGTGCGAGCGGAAATTGCAGCGTGATTACAAGACCGCCCGTCGGTTTGTTTCGCATATGCAGCGTGCCATGGTCGAGCTGAACCGCGCGCCGCACAATGGCAAGGCCAAGTCCCATGCCGGGCGTATCGCGCGACCTCGCCGTATCGAGCCGGACAAAGGGCTGGAGCACATCGTTCATGCGGTCTTCCGGGATTCCGGGGCCATCGTCCTCGACCACCACTTCGGCCTTGTCGCCGTCGCGGCGCACGGTCACGCGCACGTTGCCGGCATAATGGATCGCGTTCTCGATGAGGTTGGCCAGCGCCCGCCGCAGCGACACCGGCCGCGCCAGTATCACCAGGCTTTCCAGCCCGCTAAAGCTGGCATCCCCGCCATCGTCAGCCGCCGTGTCGACCAGCGTCTGCGCCATGACGGCAAGATCGACCCGTTCCGGCGCAAGCCGGGTGCCGCCACTGTCGACGAAAGCCTGAAGCGATTCGAGCATGTGGCGCATCTCGGCCAGATCGACCGCCATTTCGCGGCGCGTTTCCTCGTCGACCGCGAGATTTTCCAGCCTGAGCTGCAAGCGCGACAGAGGCGTGCGCAGATCGTGGCCGATCGCCAGCATCGACTGCGTGCGGTTGGTCATCGATTCGTGGATGCGCTGCTGCATCTCGTTGAAGGCGGCAATGAGTTCACGCACTTCCGAGGCGCCGCGCGGCTCCATCGGCTGGGGCGGGCCTGAGCCGACATTGCGCGTGGCTGCCACCAGCATCCGCAAGGGCGCCAGGGTCGCCCGGAACATGACCCAGGCCAGAAAGGCCAGCACGAGCGTGGGCAGCAGCAGCGTGGCGATCCGTCCGAGATTGAGCGTCCAGGCATTGCTGGCATAGGTCTGGAACTGGAGCACGCTGCGATCGGGCAGCAGCATCGAGCCGGTGATGGCCCCGCCGCCGCCGATGGGGCGAAGCTGCAATTGCAGATCGGCGCGGGCCAGATCGGGCGAAGCCTCGATGATCTGCTGGCGCATCGTGGCAAGCGGCACCGATCCTGCCGCGCGCGGCCCCTGGGCTTGCCACTCGAACGAGAAACGCCTTGTGCTGAGCGTCCGGGCAATGCGTTCTCGGTCCGTTGCGGGTGTCTGCTCCAGCGCGCGGCTGGCAAGAACAAGGTTCTCGGCGATGCGCGAGGCATCGTCCTCGCGCACGGCAAAGTGGCTCGCCCGATCGAAGAGCAGCGTGTTCGCGGCAAAATCCACCCCGGCCACCAGCAGCAGGATGGCAAGCAGCCGCTCAGGCAGACCGAAGCGGCGGGCAAGCATCAGGCGCGCTGGACTTCCGCCTTGAACATGTAGCCCACGCCGCGCACGGTCACGATGGGAGCGCTGCCGCCCGCGGCGGCCAGCTTGCGCCGCAGGCGGCTGACGAGCACGTCGACGCTGCGGTCGGAACTGTCGCCCAGCCGGGTGCGCGACAGTTCGATCAGGCGTTCGCGGCCCAGCACACGCTGCGGCTGGCTGATGAAGGTGGCGAGAAGATCGAACTCCGCCCCGGTCAGATCGACCATGGCGCCCGATGGCGAATGCAGTTCGCGCCGCGCCATGGAAACGGTCCAGCCATCGAAACGGATATCGCCGCTGCGCGCGCCGGTATCACCGGCCGTATCGGTAACGGTGCTGGAGCCGCGCCGCAGCACGGCGCCGATGCGCGCCACCAGTTCGCGCGTGCTGAAAGGCTTGGGCAGGTAATCGTCCGCACCCAGTTCCAGGCCGAGCACGCGGTCTTCCTCGCTGCCGCGAGCAGAAACGAAGATGATCGGCACATCGCTCTGCCGCCGCAGCCTCCGGAACAGCTCGATCCCGCTGGTGCCGGGCAGCATGATGTCGAGCACGACGAGATCGGCCGGTTCGCTTTCCAGCGCCACCCACATTTCCGCGCCAGTGGCCGCCGTCCGCACGTTGTAGCCGTTTTCGCGCAGGGCGCGCGCCGTCAGGGTCCGCAGCGGTCCGTCGTCTTCCACCAATACGATCGAGGTCGGTTGCATATCATCCCGGTGCGTTTGCAGCAGCACTTGGCCACGATAGCAGGCACAAGCGTCATGCCAAGGTTGAACTCGCACCATAGCTGCGCGCACGGTTTTGCCCGCGACCGGCCTTCGCGCAACAAAATGTTGCCGCGATGCAGAACATGAACGATTTCGTCCGAATTGCCGGAGCAAGGCGCCCTAGGCGGCGTGATGCGCCTCCACCAGCGACTGCAACTGGGCAGGGACGGCGGGATCCTCGATCGTGGGCGGGGTCGTCCATGCCTCGCCGTTCACGATCCTGCGCAGGAGATTGCGCAGGATCTTGCCCGACCGCGTCTTGGGCAGGCCCCTTGCGACATAGGCTGTCCTGAGCGCGGCCACCGGGCCGAGTTCCGCGCGCACCGCGGCAATGACGCGCGCCGCAAGACCGGCATCGCCTTCGAACCCGGCGCGCGGCACGACGAAGGCGATGGGCACCATGCCCTTGATCGCATCATCGGCCCCGATCACCGCGCATTCGGCCACGCCTTCGACGGCGGCGACGATCTGCTCCATCTGGCCGGTGGACAGGCGGTGCCCGGCCACGTTGATGATGTCATCCGTGCGGCCCATGATGTGGACGAAGCCGTCTTCGTCGATGAAGCCCGCATCGCCGGTTTCGTAATACCCGGCAAACGTGGCAAAGTTCTTCGCGTAACCGGCGGGGTTGTTCCACAAGGTGCGGAACGCGCCGGGTGCGAGCGGCGCCTTGATGACCACCGCACCGCTCTGTCCGGCCGGAACGGGATGGCCCGCCTCGTCCAGAATGGCGAAGGCATAGCCGGGCACGGGAAAGCCTGCGCTGCCGCGCTTGCGCCGCAGATCGCCCAGCGCAAAGCACGATGCGATTGCGGGCCAGCCCAGTTCGGTCTGCCACCAGTGGTCGATCACCGGCAGGCCGGACTTGTCCTCAAGCCAGCCGATCGTGTCGGGATCGGCCCGCTCGCCTGCAAGGAAGATGGCTTCGCACCTGCCCGTGCCGATCTCGGCAAGCAGGCGGGCATCCGGGTCTTCCTTGCGGATGGCGCGGATGGCGGTGGGGGCGGTGAAGAAGGTTTTCACCCCGTGCCGCGCGATCACGCGCCAGAAGGTGCCCGGATCGGGCGTGCCGACGGGCTTGCCCTCGAACAGCACCGTCGTCGCACCCACCAGCAACGGGGCATAGACGATGTAGCTGTGCCCGACGACCCAGCCCACGTCCGATGCGGCCCAGAACACGTCGCCCGCATCGATCGCGTAGATGTTGCGCATCGACCAGGCGAGCGCGACGGCATGGCCGCCGTTCTCGCGCACGACGCCCTTGGGCGTGCCCGTGGTGCCTGACGTATAGAGGATGTAGAGCGGATCATCCGAGGCGACCGGCACCGGCGCGGGCACGGGATCGGCCGCCGTGGCGGCGCGCAGGCTTTCCCAGTCAAGATCGCGCGGGGCCTGAAGATCGGCGCGCAGGCGCTCGCGCTGGAACAGCACGACGCACTCCACCGGATGATGCGCGAGCGCCAGCGCTTCGTCCACCATCGGCTTGTAGGCAACGGTGCGGCTGCCCTCGATCCCGCACGATGCCGTCAGCAGCACCCTGGGCGTTGCATCGTCGATCCGCTTGGCCAGTTCGAGCGGCGCAAAGCCGCCGAACACCACCGAATGCACCGCCCCCAGCCTTGCGCAGGCGAGCATGGCAAAGACGGTTTCGGGGATCATCGGCATGTAGATGATAACCCGGTCCCCCTTGCCCACGCCAAGGGCGGCGAGCATCGCGGTGACCCTGCCGCTTTCCTCCAGCAGTTCGGCATAGGTGAAGCGGCGGACCGCATCGGTCACGGGGCTGTCGTAGATGAGTGCCGCAGCATCGCCGCGCCCTGCGGCAACATGGCGGTCAAGGCAGTTGGCCGCGGTGTTGAGCGTGCCGCCGGGAAACCAGCCCGCCGTTTCGGCATAAGTGGCCGAAGGTTGGGTGATCCAGTCTATTGCCTGCGCAGCATCGCCCCAGAAACCCTGCGGATCGGCGATGCTTGCCTGCCATGCCCGTTCGTATGCTGCGCTCATGTCCTCACCCGGTTTCCTGAAACGGTCGGAGCAGGTATCGGCGCGAACCGGCACCTGCTCCTGCCATAGCCTAGTCGTCGATGCTGCGCTTGTGCGTTTCCGGCAGGAAGATGAGGCCGATCACGCAAGTGGCCGCCGCCACGATCACCGGATACCAGAAGCCGTAGTAGATATCCCCGTTGGCAGCCACCATGGCAAAGCCGATGGCAGGCAGCAGGCCGCCCAGCCAGCCATTGCCGATATGGTAGGGCAGGCTCATCGAGGAATAGCGGATGCGGCTGGGAAAAAGCTCGACCAGCATGGCCGCGATCGGGCCATAGACCATCGTGACCAGCAGCACGAGGTAGAACAGGATCGCCACGACCAGCGGCCGGTTGATCTGATCGGGATCGGCGCTTGCCGGATAGCCCACCTTTTCCAGTTCGGCGGTGATCGCCTTGGTGAAGGCGGCGATGGCGGCCTTCCTTTCCTCGCCCGAAACCGCGGCCGGATCAGGTGCGGTCATCGTCGTGCCGCCGATCTGGATGGTGGCGACGGTGCCTGCCGGGGCGGCGACGTTCTCGTAGTTGACCGCCGCCTTGGCGAGCACGTTCTTCACGATATCGCACGAGGTGGTATCGAACTTGTTGCCGCCCACCGGATCGAACTGCGAGGAGCATTCGCCCGGATTGGCCACGACCTTGACCGGCGCATTGGCAAGCGCGTGGGCCAGCGCCGGGTTGGCGGCAGCGGTCAGCATCTTGAACGCGGGGAACAGGGTGAGCGCGGCGAGCGCGCAGCCGGCAAGGATGATCTTCTTGCGGCCGATCCTGTCCGAAAGCCAGCCGAAGAACAGGAAGAACGGGGTGGCCAGAGCCAGCGCGACAATGATGAGGGTATTGGCGGTCAGACCATCCACCTTCAGCATCTTTTCAAGGAAATACATGGCGTAGAGCTGGCCGGTGTACCAGACCACGGCCTGCCCCGCGATGGCGCCGAAAAAGGCGATCAGCACGATCTTGAGGTTCTTCCATTCGCCGAAGGCTTCTGACAGCGGGCGCTTGGACGAGGTGCCCTCGTCCTTCATCTTCTGGAAGACGGGCGATTCATGCAGCTTCAGGCGCAGCCACAGGCCGATGGCCAGAAACAGGCCCGAAAGCAGATAGGGAATGCGCCAGCCCCAAGCGCGGAACGCCTCCTCGCCCACGCCCGTGACAGGCGAGCGCACGAGGATGACGATGAGCAGCGCCATGGCCAGCCCCGCGGTGGCGGTAATCTGGATCCAGCTTGTGTAGAAGCCGCGCTTGTCGTTGGGCGCATGTTCGGCAACGTAAGTGGCCGCACCGCCATATTCGCCGCCAAGGGCAAGCCCCTGGAACATGCGCAGCACCACCAGCATGATCGGCGCGGCCACGCCGACGCTTTCATAAGTGGGAAGGCAGCCGACAAGGAAGGTGGAAAGCCCCATCACCAGCAGCGTGACGATGAAGGTATAGCGCCGCCCGACGATATCGCCGATCGCGCCGAACACCAGCGCGCCGAACGGACGCACGATGAAGCCCGCGGCAAAGACCAGCAGCGCCATGATGAACGACGTGGTGGGGTTCAGCCCGGTAAGAAACTGCGCCGCGATGATCGCGGTGAGCAGGCCGTAGAGGTAGAAATCATACCATTCGAACACCGTGCCCAGCGATGAGGCGGTGATGATGAGTTTTTCGCTGTGTGTTGCCCGGTGATGCTTGGGCAAGGCGTCTTCCAGAGTTGCCATCGGTCCTCTTCCCCGTTCCTAGAATGTGTATTTCGCCGCCATTTCGACGCGATCCATCGTGCCCGACAGCCCGCTTGCAACCTTGCGGACGGCGTGGCGGTATTCAATTCCGAAATCGAGATTGCGCACCGGCGACCAGAACAGGTTGCCGGCCAGGCTCCACGCCTCGACGTTGGCAAGGGCGGGTGTTCCGATCACGTCGGGATAATCGGCGTGCTGGTATCCGGCCATGAAGGTCGAGCGCAGGCTATCGGTCCAGCCCAGCTTGAGCGAAGCCCAGCCGGCCACGTTGTCCACCAGATAGAGCCGGTCGGCCACCGTCCGGTCGTAGATGGCATCGGGCGCATAGCCCACGGTGAAATAGCGGCCAATCCCCCGGCCCGCCGCGCCCATGAAGCGGATATCGTGGCGATTGCCGGGGCCGAACATGATCTTGCCGCCAACGCTCGCGCCATAGCCCAGCGCATTGTCGCCCATGCCGCCGCCGTGCACCGAAACGCTGCGCACAAGCCCGGCGATGTGCAGTTCCTTCGTCTTGTCGTGGTAGGCCAGCTTAGCCACGAAATCGGGCATCCGGTCCTGGTCGTTGTCGACCATGGCGGCAGAGGTGGACGTGAGCGTTTCGGTCTGCGGGTTTTCCGCCGCAAGATAGAGGTCCAGCCCCCGGCCCAGCGGCTGGCGATACTGCACCATCATCTGCCGCACGAAGACCGATCCATCCATCGGTCCCACGAAATCGGTGGATTCGGGCAGATGGGCAGGGTTCTGGAAGGTGGTCCATTCCTGCCCGATCAGCAGGTTGCCATAGCTGATGAAACCGCGCCGGAAGGTGGGGGTATAGGCATTGGTGGCGCGCTGGGCGCCAAGGGGCGCGGCTGCCAGCGCGAAATCGAACTCGATGTGCCCTTTCAGCTCCTTGCCCGCCACCGGGGTGCTGGTGGAAAAGAACAGCCGGGTCTGGCGGGCATGGCCGATCACGTCGGTGCTGGCCGCACCGCCCACCGGAATCTGCTGCGGCAGGAAGAACTCCTTGCCCAGCGATCCGCCCGCCAGTTCGCCATTGCCGAACCGGGTGACGCTGCCGACCACCTTGACGAAGCCGCCCAGCTTCCAGCTTGTGCCGCCCATGCGGAAACCGTCGGGCTGGGCGGGCGCCTGCGCGGCCTTTGCCTCAAGCGCGGCAATGCGCACGGCGGCGGCATCCGCCTTGGCCTCGGCGGCCCTGGCTGCCTGCGCTGCTGCATCATCCGTCGCCGTCCCCTGCGCTGCCGCCTGCCGGGCCTCGCGCAGGGCAGCCTTCATGTCGGCCATCTCGGCTTCAAGGCGCAGGAGCCGCGCCTCAAGCTCGGCCTCGCGGCTCGACGAAGGCGTCGCCGCCTGCACTGCGGCGGGCATCAGGGCTGCGGGGGCGGCCAGCGCGGTTGCTGCCAGCAGGGCCTTCAGGGTCCGCAAACGCCGTGCGATCATCATTTCTCTCCCGGCATCCCGCTTTTCGGGACATCCTGCCGTGAATGTCGATCGGTTCGGCCTTGCCAGCCAGACAGAGGATGGTCTTACATCTACGACTATTGTCTAAAGGCGGGCAGGTTGCGCAGACCGTAAACCTTGCCGCCAAGATCAGAATCGATCCACGAGGAGAGCCTGACATGGCCGAAGCCGTCTATCCCGTTCCCGCGCACTGGGCCGAAAACGCGCTGGTGGACGAAGCGCGCTATTTCGAGATGTATCGCCAGTCGGTCGAGGATCCCGAAACCTTCTGGGCCGAACATGGCCAGCGGCTTGACTGGATCAGGCCCTTCACGAAGGTGAAGAACACCTCCTACCACGAGGCCGATTTCGGCATCCGCTGGTTCGAGGACGGCACGCTCAACCTGTGCGCCAATGCGCTTGACCGCCATCTGGCAACGCGCGGAGACAGCGTGGCGATCCTGTGGGAGCCGGACGGGCCGGGCGAAGACCACCGCGCGATCACCTATCGCGAGCTTCACGAACAGGTCTGCCGCTTTGCCAACCTGCTGAAGGCAAAGGGCGTGAAGCGCGGCGAACGGGTGACGATCTACCTGCCGATGGTGCCCGAAGCGGCCGTTGCCATGCTGGCCTGCGCGCGCATCGGGGCCATCCATTCGATCGTCTTTGCCGGCTTTTCTCCCGATGCGCTGGCGGGCCGCATCACCGACTGCGACAGCCGCATCGTGCTGACCGCCGACGAGGGCCTGCGCGGCGGACGCAAGGTGCCGCTGAAGGCCAACGTGGACGAAGCGCTCAAGCAGTGTCCCGGCGTGGATACCGTCATCATGCTGCGCCGCACGGGCGCCGATGTGCCCATGGTCGAGGGCCGCGATGTCGACTGGGCCGCAGCCGACAGCCAGAGTGCCGACTGCAGCCCTGAGGAAATGAGCGCGGAAGACCCGCTGTTCATCCTCTATACCTCAGGGTCCACGGGCAAGCCCAAGGGCGTGCTGCACACCACCGGCGGCTACGCTGTCTGGGCATCGATGACGCACCAGTATGTTTTCGATTACCGGCCGGGACAGATCTACTGGTGCGCGGCCGATATCGGCTGGGTCACGGGCCATTCCTACGTGGTCTATGGCCCGCTGATGAACGGGGCGACCACGGTCATGTTCGAAGGCGTGCCCAACTTCCCCGATCCCAGCCGGTTCTGGCAGGTGGTCGACAAGTTCAAGGTCGAGATCTTCTATGGCGCGCCCACTGCCCTGCGCGCGCTGATGCGCGAAGGCGACGAGTGGGTGAAGAAGACCAGCCGCGCCTCGCTGCGCCTGCTGGGCAGCGTCGGTGAACCGATCAACCCCGAAGCCTGGGAGTGGTATCACAAGGTCGTGGGCGATGGCCGCTGCCCCATCGTCGATACCTGGTGGCAGACCGAAACCGGCGGCGCGATGATTACGCCGCTGCCCGGCGCCACCCCGCTCAAGCCCGGTTCGGCCAGCCGCCCGTTCTTTGGCGTGAAGCCGGCCCTCGTCGACAATGACGGCAATTTCCTTGAAGGCGCGACCGACGGCTGCCTCGTCATCACCGATTCCTGGCCCGGCCAGATGCGCACTGTCTGGGGCGATCACGAGCGCTTCTTCCAGACCTATTTCAGCACCTTCAAGGGGCTCTACTTCACTGGTGACGGCTGCCGCCGCGATGCCGACGGCTATTACTGGATCACCGGGCGCATCGATGATGTCATCAACGTTTCGGGCCACCGCATGGGCACGGCCGAAATCGAAAGCGCGCTGGTGGCCCATCCCAAGGTGGCCGAAGCTGCCGTGGTGGGAATGCCGCACGACATCAAGGGTCAGGGCATCTACGCTTTCGTCACTTGCAATGCCGAGGTCGAACCGGACGAGGCCCTGCGCAAGGAACTGGTGCAGTGGGTGCGCCACGAAATCGGCCCCATCGCCACGCCCGATGTGATCCAGTTCGCCCCCGGCCTGCCCAAGACGCGGTCGGGCAAGATCATGCGCCGCATCCTGCGCAAGATCGGCGAAAACGACATGTCGAACCTTGGCGACACCTCGACCCTTGCCGATCCGTCGGTGGTGGATAATCTGGTGGCCAACAGGCCGCAGCTTGCCAGCGCCTGATGGCGCTGGCCCTGCATCAAGGCGGAAGGCGTGATCGCGGCCTGACCGGAGGGATGTGCGCAGAACGATCCTGATTGCCGACGATCATCCGCTGTTCCGTCAGGCACTGGCGCTGGCGGTGGGCAATGTCGCCCCCGATGCGCAGGTGGCAGAAGCCGGCACCCTGACCGCTGCCGCCAGAGCCGTGGCGGAAACGCCCGATCTGGCGCTGGTCACACTCGATCTCAAGATGCCGGGGGCGGTCGGCTATTCCGGCATTGCCCTGCTCCATGCCGAACGGCCCGACGTGCCGATCCTTGTCGTCTCAAGCGCGGAAGGCGCGCAGATCGCGCAGGAAGCCCGCGCCTTCGGTGCCGTGGGCTTTCTGCGCAAGGATGCCGATCTGGCCCGGATCGAGGATGCCCTGCGCGTGGCACTTGGCGAAAAGGCGGCTCCCGCCGCGCCCCGCCCCGCCGCCGGACCGGTTGACGAGGTGCGCCGCGAAGTGGCCGGGCTGACCCCGACCCAGCTCAAGGTGCTGCTTGCCGTGCTTGAGGGCAAGCTGAACAAGCAGATCGCCTATGACCTTGGCATGAGCGAGGCGACGGTGAAGGCACACATGACCGCGATCATGCGCAAGCTTGATGTGCAGAACCGCACGCAGGCCGCGCTGGTGGCGCGTTCACTGGGCCTTGCCCCTCCCGTCTGAGGGAAGGGCGCCTGCCCGGCCCGCAACCTCGCGCAGGAATGCCTCGATCACGGCAGGATCGGCGGGCTTCACGAACAGCGGCACCCGGCGCAGCCGCAGCCGCTTGCGCAGGTCTGCCCCGCCTTCCGCCGAAACCAGCGCCACGGCCAGCGCGGGATTGCGGGCGCGCGCCTGATCGATGAGACGCAGGCCGTCCTCGCCATTCTCAAGGTGATAGTCCGCCAGCAGCACATCGGCACCGCGGACATGGCGCAGCGCCGATGCCATGTCGGTCGCCCCCGTCACCGTGTGACCCATGCCTTCGAGCAGCGCGGTGGTGGCGACCACGATTTCGGGTTCGTTATCCACCACCAGCACCGACAGCGTTCTGCCGCCACCGGCAGCGTGCAGCGCGGCGACCGGTTGCGCCATCGCGGCCCCGGCAGCGGCGCCATGCGCGGGCAGGACCACGCTGAACCGGCTGCCCCGCCCTTCGCGCGAGGAAACCTCGATCCGCGCGCCGATCAGCCGCGCGATACGCTCCACGATGGCAAGGCCCAGCCCCAGCCCTTCGGCCTCGACCGCGCCCAGCCGGGTGAACTCGCCGAAAATCTCGTGCTGGCGTTCTGCCGGAATGCCCACGCCGGTGTCGATCACATCGATCCGCAGATCGCCTCCGCGCCGCCGCACACCTATCAGCACCCCGCCCGCAATGGTATAGCGCAAGGCATTGGAAACAAGATTCTGGAGCACCGAACGCAGCAGGCCGGGGTCGGTCTCGACCGTTCCGCCAAGGCTGGCCGTGCGCAGGGCCAGCCCCTTTTCCTCGGCCAGCGGGCGCAGGTTGTCGGCCAGATCGGCGATCAGCGGCGCCAGCACGACGGGTTCGGGATTGGCCTGCACGCCGCCTGCATCAAGCTTGGATATGTCGAGCAGGGCGCGCAGCAGCGCTTCGGCGGCCACGATGGACTTGTCCACCCGCTGCGCCAGCGCGCGCGCATGGCCTTCGAGCGAACGGTCGAGCGCCGAGGCGAAGAGGCGCGCCGCGTGCAAGGGCTGGAGCAGATCATGGCTGGCGGCGGCAAGGAAGCGCGTCTTCTCGCGCCCGGTATCGGCCAGCCGCCGGTTCGCCTCGCGCAATTCGGCGGTGCGTTCGGCCACGCGCTGCTCAAGCTCGTCGAGCGTCTGTTCCAGTTCGGCGCGGACCTTGGCATCCTCGGTGATGTCGGTGAACGAGGTGAGATAGCCGCCCCCCGGCATCGGCCCGCCCACCGACTTTATGACCCGGCCATCGTGGTGCACGCGCTCGGACACGTAGGCGCGCCGGGCGCGCAGGTGGCGCAGGCGCTTGTCCACCTCGTGATCGACGCTGCCCGCAAAGGCCCCGCGCTCCACGTTGAAGCGGATGAGGTCGGCAATCGCCACGCCCTCGCGCACCAGCCCCGGCGGATAGCCGAAGAGTTCGACATAGCGGGTGTTCCACGCCACCAGCCTGAGATCCGCATCGATCACGCTGACACCCGATTGCAGATTCTCGAAAGTTGCGGCCAGAAGCTGCCGCGAAAAGCTGAGCGACTGGCCGCCTTCATCGAGAAGGCGGGTGACATCCTCCAGCGTCATGCGCCCGCCCGCCAGCGCCGATGCCACAAGCGCCCGTGCCGAGGACGTGCCCACCACGCCCGCAATCATCTCGCGCGCAAGGCGGGCGGACGCGCGGTCAACCCCCTGCCCGTGCCGCGCCACCGGAAAGACCTCAAGCGCGCGCTCTTCGCCGACGAAGCGCGCGGTCAGCGCCGCCAGTTCTCCCAGATTGCCCACGGCGCGCCCGGTTGCAGCCAGCCGCGGCAGGCGCGGGGCGCGCTGCTTGCGCGCGGCCACCAGCCCCAGCACCGCAAGATTGGCGGCAAGGCTCCACGCCACCCCGTGGACCAGCGGCGGGGCATGGCCGATGCCGAAGAGCCGCAGCGGATCGACCGGCGTGCCCGCCAGCGCATCGAGCAGGGCGCGCGGCATGATCGGCGGCAGGGCCAGGGTGTAGAGCCAGAGCGCCAACCCGGTCAGCAGGCTGGCGCGCGCCGCCGCCGGATCGCGCCCCGGTGCCTGCACCGCCAGCAGAAGGTGCGGCACGAACTGCACCATGGCGGCAAAGGCCACCAGCCCGATCGAGGCGAGCGAGCGCGCCGGATCGACGAGCAGCGCCCACAGCAGCGCCAGCGCCACCACGCCGACAATCGCCAGCCGCCGCACCAGCACCATGCGGCGGCCCAGATCGCCTTCGCCGCTGGCCCCGCCCTGCCGCAGCACGGCCGGAAAGATCAGGTCGTTCGAAACCATCGTGGCAAGCGCAGTGGCATCGACGATGACCATGGCCGCCCCGGCGCTTATGCCGCCGATCAGCGCGATCGTGGCAATGGCCGATGCTCCGGTGCTGGTCGGCAGCAGCAGGACATAGAGATCAGGCGGCACGGCCGCAGGCAGTGCCACCAGCCCGCCCGCCGCAATCGGCAGGATCAGGGCCGCCATGGCAAGGAGATAGAGCGCAAGGCCCGCCCGCGCGCGGGGGAGATCCTGCGGCGATTGCGCCACCACCAGCGCCATGTAGAACTGGCGCGGCAGCACGATGATGGCAAAGGTCGATACCAGCGCAATGGTCAGCGTCTCGGCGGAAATCTGCGAAGGGGCAAAGCGCAGTTCGAGATGCCGGACGGCCTCGGCCAGCCGCACCGGATCGGCATCGGCAATCACGCCGAAGGCATAGGCCCCCACCACCCCCAGCGCGATGATCTTGATGAGCGATTCCAGCGCGACCGCCGCCACCAGCCCGTCGCTGCGCCCGGCAATCTCATAGCGGCGCGCGCCGAACAGGATGGCAAAGCTGGCCAGCACGACCGCTGCGGCAAGGATGGCGGGAACGGCGATGTCCGCACCCGAAATGCCCGCCACGGCCGCCCCGATGGAGCGCAGTTGCAGCGCCACGTAGGGGATCGTGCCGCACAGCGCGATGATGGTGACAAGCTGCGCCACAACGGCATCGTGGCCGAAGCGCGCCCCGATGAAATCCGAGATCGTGACGGCACGCTCCTGCTGCACCGCATCGGCCAGCCTTTCCAGAAAGCGCGGGGCGAACAGCAGCAGGACGGCGGGCGCCAGATAGATGGGCAGGTAGTTCCAGCCCTCGCTGACGGCCGTGCCGACCGTGCCGTAGAAGGTCCAGCTTGAGCAATAGACGCCGAGCGCCAGCATATAGACGAGATGACGCGCACGGGGGCCAAGGCTGCGCGAACGCAGCCGCCGTTCGGCATAGAAGGCAACCGCAAAGAGCAGTGCGCCAAGCGCCAGTGCCAGAAGTGCGGCAAGCCCCGCGCTCATCGGAAGCGACTGCTGTGGCAGGGGCGGACAATCATGCTGGCCCGCAGGCAACCACATTGCGGTCGCAGAGGCAATGGCGCATATCCCGCAATAACACCCGGCGCGGCGCGAACGTTGTCGCACCCTCTCCCAAGGCCGCGCCGGGCGACTTGTGCGGCACTTCGTTTAGCTGCTCGTCAGGCGGCTGTCACACGAAGTTTCGTGTGCGCACAAAATCGCACCGGAGTGATGCAGCATGGACACATGCCGGAACATCCGCGAACGGCCGGGCGCGCTTATGCCAAGGCGCGATGAGGCAAGCTCATCGCGCCTTGGCATCACTCCATTTCGAGGATGATGGCGTCCACCGCCAGGCTGTCGCCGGCCTTGGCGTTGACCGATTTCACCGTGCCCGCCTTTTCGGCGCGAAGGATGTTTTCCATCTTCATCGCTTCGACCACCGCAAGCGGCTGGCCCGCCTCCACCGTATCGCCCTCGGCCACGTGAAGCGAAACGAGCAGGCCCGGCATCGGGCAGATCAGGAACTTCGAAAGATCGGGCGGCACCTTTTCGATCATGTGCTTCGTCAGGTGCGCGATATGAGCGGGCAGCACCTGCACATCGTGGATCGCACCGCGCGTCGTCAGCTTGAAGCCTGCGCGCGTCGTCTCGACCTTTACCGAGAGCGGCTTGTCATCCACCTCGCAATGCACGATCCGGTCGCCGGGCGAGTATTCGAGCGCGATGTCGATGACCTTGCCGTCAACAGTGATGTCGTCCTCGGTCACGCCAACGGCAAAAGTCTCGCCGCCGATCTTCACCGCCCATTGCGACGGCGGATCGAGTTCATCGCCAAGCTGCCCGTCCACCTGCCGCGCCCGGTCGGACCGCGCGGTGGCAAGGAAGCCCGCAAGCGCGGCAAGCTGCTGCCTGAGTTCGGGCGATGCGGGCGCGCCGGTGAAGCCTTCCGGGTATTCCTCGGCAATGAAACCGGTGGTGAGTTCGCCCGACCGGAAGCGCGGGTGCTGCATGATCGCGTTCACGAAATCGATGTTGTGGCCAAGCCCCTCGATCTCGAAGGCATCCAGTGCCTCGATCTGCTTGTCGGCGGCCTCGTCGCGAGTCTTGCCCCAGGTGATCAGCTTGGCGATCATCGGGTCATAGAACATCGAGACTTCGCCGCCCTCATAGACGCCGTCATCCACCCGCACACCATCGACGCCGCGCCGACCGTTGGCCTCGCCATCGTCGGTCCATCCGGCAAGGGGAGGCTGATAGCGGATCAGGCGGCCGGTCGACGGCAGGAAGCCGCGATAGGGGTCTTCAGCATAGACGCGGTTCTCGATGGCCCACCCGTCGATCTTCACGTCGTCCTGCGTGAAGGCCAGCTTCTCGCCAGCGGCCACGCGGATCATCTGTTCGACCAGATCGATGCCGGTGATCGCCTCGGTGACGGGATGCTCCACCTGGAGGCGGGTGTTCATTTCAAGGAAGTAGAAGCTTTCGCCGCTGGGATCGGCGCCCGAAACGATGAGTTCCACGGTGCCTGCCGAATAATAGCCCACCGCGCGGGCCAGCGCGACGCACTGCTCGCCCATGGCCTTGCGCATCTTCGGGGTCACGAAGGGCGAAGGGGCTTCTTCCACCACCTTCTGGTGGCGGCGCTGGATCGAGCATTCGCGCTCGTTCAGGTAAAGAATGTTGCCGTGCTGGTCGCCGAGGATCTGGATCTCGATGTGGCGCGGGTTGAGAATGAACTTCTCGATGAACACGCGGTCATCGCCGAACGAGTTGAGGCCCTCGCGCTTCACGGCCTCGAAGCCCTCGCGCACGTCCTTCTCGTTGTAGGCAAGGCGCATGCCCTTGCCGCCACCGCCGGCCGAGGCCTTCATCATCACCGGATAGCCGATCTCGTCGGAGATGCGCACGGCATGTTCGGTATCCTCGATCTCGCCGACGAAGCCGGGGACCACGTTGACGCCCGCTTCCTTGGCCAGCTTCTTGGATTCGATCTTGTCGCCCATCGCGGCAATCGCGCCGACCGGCGGCCCGATGAAGGCGATGTTCTCTGCCGCCAAAGCCTCGGCAAACGAGGTGCGCTCGGACAGGAAGCCATAGCCCGGATGCACCGCTTCGGCGCCGGTCTGCTTGCAGGCGGCGATGATCTTCTCCGCGATCAGATAGGACTGCGCAGCAGGCGCAGGCCCGATATGCACGGCTTCATCGGCCATCTGCACAAAGGGCGCGCGGGCATCGGCATCGGAATAGACCGCCACCGTCTGAATACCCATCCGACGCGCCGTCTTGATGACGCGGCAGGCAATTTCACCACGGTTGGCGATGAGGATTTTCTTGAACATTGGCGGTTGCTTTCCGTTTATCAGATCTGTTCCAGCGCCTGCGCGAGGTCGGCCACGATGTCGTCGATGTGTTCGATGCCCACTGACACGCGCACGGTGTCTGCGCCTGCACCTGCGGCCACAAGCTCTTCCTCGCCAAGCTGGCTGTGCGTGGTCGAGGCGGGGTGGATGATCAGCGAGCGGGTGTCGCCGATGTTGGCGAGGTGGCTGAACAGCCTGACCGACTGGACCAGCTTCACGCCCGCCTCGTAGCCCCCCTTCACGCCGAAGGTGAACACCGCGCCGCCCTTGCCGCCAAGATACCGGCGGGCAAGCTGGTGATAGGGGTCTTCCGGCAGGCCCGCATAGCTGACCCACGCCACCTTGGGATGGTTCTGCAACCACTGCGCCAGATGCAGCGCATTGCTGCAATGGCGCTCCATGCGCAGCGCCAGCGTTTCCATGCCGGTGAGCGTCAGGAACGCGTTCATCGGTGCCATCGCTGGCCCCAGATCGCGCAGGCCCAGCACGCGGCAGCCGATGATGAAGGCGATGGGGCCGACGGGCTTGAGCGCCTCGGTCAGCACGGCGCCGTGGTAGCTGGGGTTCGGCTGCGAGAGCGAGGGAAACTTGTCACTCGCCGCCCAGTCGAACCTGCCCGAATCCACGATCAGCCCGCCGATGGAATTGCCGTGACCGTTGAGGAACTTGGTGCACGAATGCACGACGATGTCCGCGCCATGTTCGATCGGGCGGCACAGCGCGGGGCTGGCCATCGTGTTGTCGACGATCAGCGGCACGCCCGCGGCATGGGCGATCTCGGCAATCGCGGCAATATCCTGCACCACGCCGCCGGGGTTGGCGAGGCTTTCGATGAACACGCCGCGCGTCCTGTCGGTGATCGCGGCGGCAACGGCGGCGGGATCATCGGCATCGACGAACACCGCCTTCCAGCCGAACTTGGCAAAGCTGTGCGCGAACTGGTTGAGCGTGCCGCCATAGAGCTTCTTGGCCGCAACGATCTCGCAGCCCGGCTCCATCAGGGTGTGGAACACGATGAACTGCGCGGCATGGCCCGATGCCACGCCCAGCGCGCCAACGCCCCCTTCCAGCGCGGCGATCTTGGCTTCGAGCGCGGCATTGGTGGGGTTCATGATGCGGGTGTAGATGTTGCCGAACTCGGCCAGCGCAAACAGGTTCGCGGCATGTTCGGCACTGTCGAACACATAGCTTGCCGTCTGATAGATCGGCGTGATCCGCGCCTTGGTGGTGGGGTCGGGCTCGCACCCGGCGTGAACCGACAGCGTCTCAAGCTTCTGCGTCATAGGATCTCTCCTTGCCTGACCGTTTTACTGCGCATCAGGCGCAGGCGCGCCGCGCAACAGGCCTTCGGTGCTCAGATCCTCGTCAATTTCCGGCCAATGAATGCCAAAGCCGCCCCCAGCCAGTTCCCACTTTGCCCTCTGATCGGCGGTGGCATGAAGCAGGCGCGGATACCAGGCAAGCGGCACCGAAATGGTCCGGCCATCCATCAGATCGACAATCAGGCTGTGCTCATTGCAGCGAACGTCCAGCACGCGCTCATCGGCAACTCTAGCCAAAATACCCATGCCAAGCCTCCAGAAACTCGTCGCGATGCGCTTCAACCATTGCCACAATGCCACCTATTTCGTGGGCACGAAAGCCACGGCTGGCGGCCACTTCCAGACTACCGAGCCACACCTTGATCGTTGCTGCCCCGCGATCCACATGGACGTGCGGCGGCTCGTTTGGTTCGTGACTGTAAAAGTAGAACCGGAACGCGCCGATGCGCAGCAGCGTCGGCATGGATCAGGCATCCACCGGCGGCATGTTGTGGCCCAGCAGGCGCAGCATGTCGGCCGCGCATTCGACCACGTTCGAACCGGGACCGTAGATGCCCTGAACGCCTGCTTCGCGCAGGAAGTCGTAGTCCTGCGGCGGGATGACGCCGCCTGCCACGACCTTGATGTCCGCCCGGCCTGCCGCCCTGAGGTGGGCGATCAGCTCGGGGATCAGCGTCTTGTGCCCGGCGGCAAGGCTGGATGCGCCCACCGCATCCACATCCTTTTCGAGCGCGAGCGCGGCGGCCTCTTCGGGCGTCTGGAACAGCGGACCGCTGGTCACGTCGAAGCCCATGTCCGAGAAGGCCGAGGCGATCACGTTCGCGCCGCGATCGTGACCGTCCTGCCCCATCTTGGCCACCAGCATCCGCGGCTTGCGCCCCAGACGGCGGGTGACGGCCTCGACCCCGTCGATCACCTGCTGATAGCGATTGTCACCGGCATAGGCCGATCCGTAGATGCCCTTGACCGGCGTGGGCACGGTGCCGTGCCGGCCGAAGACGACCTCCATCGCATCCGAAATCTCGCCCAGCGTGGCGCGGTGGCGGGCAGCCTCGACCGCCAGTTCGAGCAGGTTGCCGCCGGTCTTGGCGCCTTCGGTCAGCGCGTTCAATGCTGCACGGCACTTCGTCTCGTCGCGCGTTTCGCGCACGCGCTTGATGCGGGCAATCTGCGCCTCGCGCACCGCGTGGTTGTCGACCTCAAGTGTCTCGATCTGGTCTTCGTTCGCCAGACGATACTTGTTGACGCCGACGATCACGTCCTCGCCGCGGTCGACGCGGGCCTGACGGGCGGCGGCGGCTTCCTCGATCATCGCCTTGGGCCAGCCTGCGGCCACGGCCTTGGCCATGCCGCCCTCGGCCTCGACGCGCTCGATGATCTCCCACGCCTTGTCGACCAGTTGCTGCGTGAGCGCTTCGACGTAATACGAACCGCCCAATGGGTCGACCACGTTGCACATGCCCGTCTCTTCCTGGAGCACGATCTGCGTGTTGCGCGCGATGCGGGCGGAAAAGTCGGTCGGCAGCGCGATGGCTTCATCAAGCGCATTGGTGTGGAGCGACTGGGTGCCGCCCAGCATGGCCGCCATCGCCTCGATCGTGGTGCGGATGACGTTGTTGTAGGGGTCCTGCTCCTGCAAGGAAACGCCCGATGTCTGGCAATGGGTGCGCAGCATCTTGGAGCGCTCGTCCTTTGCGCCCAGCCTGGTCATCACGCGGTGCCACAGCACGCGCGCGGCGCGCAGCTTGGCCACTTCCATGAAGAAGTTCATGCCGATGGCGAAGAAGAACGACAGGCGGCCCGCGAACTTGTCGATATCGAGGCCGGAGGCCACGCCATACTTCACGTATTCCATGCCGTCGGCGATGGTGAAGGCCAGTTCCTGCACCTGCGTCGCGCCCGCTTCCTGCATGTGATAGCCGGAAATCGAGATCGAGTTGAACTTGGGCATGTTTGCCGAGGTATAGGCAAAGATGTCGGAGATGATCCGCATCGAAGGTTCGGGCGGATAGATATAGGTGTTGCGGACCATGAACTCCTTCAGAATGTCGTTCTGAATGGTTCCGTCCAGCTTTTCGGTGGGAACACCCTGTTCCTGGCCCGCCACGATGAAGAAGGCGAGGATCGGGATGACCGCGCCGTTCATGGTCATCGAAACCGACATCTGGTCGAGCGGAATGCCGTCGAACAGGATCTTCATGTCCTCGACGCTGTCGATGGCCACGCCCGCCTTGCCCACGTCGCCGACCACGCGCGGATGGTCGGAATCATAGCCGCGGTGGGTGGCAAGGTCGAAGGCGACCGAAAGCCCCTTCTGCCCGGCGGCAAGATTGCGGCGATAGAAGGCGTTCGATTCCTCGGCGGTGGAGAAGCCCGCATACTGGCGGATCGTCCAGGGGCGTCCCGCATACATCGAGGCGCGCACGCCGCGCGTGAAGGGCGCGAAACCGGGCAGGCCCGGATCAACCGTCACGTCGTCTGCCGTGTAGAGCGGCTTGACGGCAATGCCTTCGGGCGTGTGCCAGATCAGATCCTTGCCTTTGACTTCCTTTGCGGCCGCGGCCTGCCAGTCTGCCAGAGTCTTCTCGGTCATCGGATCGTTCCTACAACATCGTCATGCTGAACGTGTTTCAGCATCCATTTCGCCACTCGAACCGCCGTGCCAGTTGCACGATGGACCCTGAAACGAGTTCAGGGTGACGGTTCAATTCAACCTCAGTGATGCCCGTCCTTGGGCGTCTCCATGATCTCGGTGAGCTGTCCGCCCATGTCCTTGGGGTGGACGAAGAAGATCAGCGTCCCGTGCGCGCCGATGCGCGGTTCGCCCAGCACACGCTTGCCCTTGGCCTCGAACCAGGCCTTCGCCTCGTGGATGTCGGGCACTTCGTAGCAAAGGTGGTGCTGCCCGCCGAGCGGATTGGCGGCGAGCCACTTGCCCACCGCGCTGTCCGGGCTGGTCGGCTCGATCAGCTCGATCTGTGTGCCAGCGGTCCCGTTCTCGCCCGGCGTGTTGACGAAGCACACCCGCACCTGCTGGCTTTCCAGCACGAAGGGTTCGGTGATGTCGCTTGCTCCCATCACGTCGCGGTAGAAGGCGATGGAGGCTTCGATATCCGGCGTGGCGACGCCGACGTGATTGAGGCGGCCCAACTTCATGGATCAGACCCTTTCGATGACCATGGCGATGCCCTGACCGCCGCCGATGCACATGGTGATCAGGCCATAGCGCCCGCCGGTGCGGTGCAGTTCATACATGGCCTTGATCGTCAGGATCGCGCCGGTCGCGCCGATCGGATGGCCAAGGCTGATGCCCGAACCGTTGGGGTTGGTCTTGGCCGGATCGAAGCCCAGTTCCTTGGCCACGCCGCAGGCCTGCGCGGCGAAGGCCTCGTTGCTCTCGATCACGTCGATCTGGTCAAGCGTCAGGCCCGCACGCGCAAGCGCCACCGGGACGGCCTTGACCGGGCCAAGGCCCATCACGTTCGGCTCGACGCCCGCGTGGCCCCAGCCGAGGATCCTCGCCATGGGCTTGAGGCCGTGCTCCTCGACCGCCTTGCCGCTGGCGAGGACCACCGCCGCCGCACCATCGTTGATGCCGCTGGCATTGCCCGCCGTGACCGTGCCATCCTTCTTGAACACCGGCTTCAGGCCCGCCATCGCCTCAAGCGAAGCATCGGCGCGGACGTGCTCGTCGGTGTCGAAGACGACGGTGCCCTTGCGCGTCCTGATCTCGACCGGGACGATCTGTTCCTTGAAATAGCCTGCCGCAATGGCGGCTGCTGCGCGCCTGTGGCTTTCCACGGCCAGCGCGTCCTGCTCTTCACGGCTGATCGCGCAGCGTTCGGCGACGTTCTCGGCCGTGACGCCCATGTGGATGTTCTCGAACGGATCATGCAGCGCGCCAAGCATCGCGTCCATCAGCACCTGATCGCCCATCTTCTGGCCGCCCCGCGCGGTCAGCACCATGTGCGGCGCGTTCGACATGCTTTCAGCGCCGCCGCCGATGGCGATGTCCTGTTCGCCCAGCGCGATCCCCTGCGCCGCGGAAACGATCGCCTGAAGGCCCGAACCGCACAGGCGGTTGACGTTCATCGCGGGCGCTTCGATCGGAATGCCCGCATTCACCGCCGCCACGCGGCTGACGTAGGCATCCTTGGGCTGCGTCGGCACGACCGTGCCGATCACCACGTTCTGCACCTTGCCGGGCGTTATCCCGGCGCGGGCGATGGCTTCCCTGATGACGATGGCGCCGGTTTCGGCCGGGCGCAGCGAGGCCAGGCTGCCGCCGAAGGAACCGATGGCGGTGCGCGCGCCAGAGACGATGTAGATGTCGGTCATTGTCAGTCTTTCCAAAGTCCTGGAGCTGGTCAGAGCGGAATGTTGTCGTGCTTCTTCCACGGATTTTCGAGGCTCTTGTTCCTCAGCTTCCTGAGGCCGAGCGCCACGCGGCGGCGCGTGGAATGCGGGTGGATTACCTCGTCGACGAAGCCCTTGCTTGCCGCCACGAACGGATTGGCGAAGCGGTCTTCGTATTCCTTGGTCTTGATCGCCTGCTCTTCGGCGGAAAGGCCGCGGAAGATGATCTCGACCGCGCCCTTGGCGCCCATCACCGCGATTTCGGCGGTGGGCCAGGCATAGTTCAGATCGCCGCGCAGGTGCTTGGATGCCATCACGTCATAGGCACCGCCATAGGCCTTGCGGGTGATGACGGTGATCTTGGGCACGGTCGCCTCGGCATAGGCGAAGAGCAGCTTGGCGCCGTGCTTGATGATGCCGTTGTGCTCCTGCGCCGTGCCGGGAAGGAAGCCCGGAACATCGACGAAGGTCACGATCGGGATGTTGAAGGCATCGCAGAAGCGCACGAAGCGCGCGGCCTTCTTCGAGGAATTGATGTCGAGCACGCCCGCCAGCACCATCGGCTGGTTGGCCACAACGCCCACGGTGCGCCCTTCGATACGGCCGAAACCGCAGATGATGTTGGCGGCGTGCCGGGGCTGGATCTCGAAGAACTCGCCCTCGTCCACCGTCTTGCGGATGACTTCGTGCATGTCATAGGGCTGCGTGGCCGAGGCCGGAACGATGGTGTCGAGGCTCGGCTCAAGCCGGTCATAAGGGTCGGACGTCGGCCGTTCGGGAACGTCCTGCCGGTTCGACAGGGGCAGGTAATCGAAGAAGTCGCGCGCCGCGAGCAGCGCCTCGATGTCGTTCTCCAGCGCAAGGTCGGCCACCGAAGTCTTGGTCGTATGCGTGACCGCGCCGCCCAGTTCCTCCTGCGTGACAACTTCGTTGGTGACGGTCTTGACCACATCCGGGCCGGTCACGAACATGTAGGAGCTGTCCTTCACCATGAAGATGAAGTCGGTCATCGCAGGGCTGTAGACCGCCCCGCCCGCGCACGGCCCCATGATGAGCGAAAGCTGCGGCACAACGCCCGATGCCAGCACATTGCGCTGGAACACTTCGGCATAGCCGCCCAGCGATGCCACGCCTTCCTGAATGCGCGCACCGCCCGAATCGTTCAGCCCGATCACCGGCGCGCCGACCTTCATCGCCATGTCCATGATCTTGCAGATCTTCTGCGCGTGGCGTTCCGAAAGCGAGCCGCCGAACACGGTGAAGTCCTGGCTGAACACATAGACGAGGCGGCCATTGATCGTGCCCGATCCCGTCACCACGCCATCGCCGGGGATGACCGTGTCGGGCATGCCGAAGTCGACGCAGTTGTGCTCGACATACATGTCCACTTCCTCGAAGCTGCCTTCATCGAGCAGCACTTCGAGACGTTCGCGCGCGGTCAGCTTGCCCTTGGCATGCTGTGCATCGATGCGCTTCTGCCCGCCTCCCAGCCGCGCGGCTTCCCGGCGCTTTTCCATCTCGGCAATATTGGCGGACATTTGCTTGCACCCTTTCGCTTGAACGGTGTTGACCCGGTGTTCGGCTGGCCTCTGACCGGCTGATGCGGACCCCGGCTGGCCCGTATTGCGCCGATCCGTTGCCCGGCCCCGGCCTGCGCTCCCTCCCCGGAGCGCAAGACCGAAGCCGGACCCGCACCTGCACCCGCTGAAGGGGTCGGGCTCAACTGCGGACAGGCCCTAGCGCTTGCAACGCCGTGCTTGCCAAGTCCACTGTTATTCTGCAAACTTGCGAAGATGAACTTTGCAAAAATCGGGTGATCCGCCATGGCCAGACGCCGCCTCTTCGCGGGTGAACAGCTCAGGGCGCTGCGCAGGGCGCGCAAGCTGCGGCAGGGTGAAATGGCCGCGATCCTGGGCATCAGCGCGTCCTATCTGTCGCAGATCGAGAACGACGAGCGGCCGCTGACCCCCGCGCTGACCGACCGGCTCCAGCACAGCTTTCCCGTGGAATGGCAGGATTTCGCCGCCGACCGGGTGGAGCCGGTGCTCACCGCGCTGCGCGATGCTGCGGCCGATCCCCTGATCGGGGCGATGCTGCCCGGCGAACAGGTGGAGCGCGTGGCCGAACAGTATCCCGCCTTTGCCGAGGCTTTCGCCCGGCTGTGGGACCAGCACCGCAGATCCGTGCAGCGGCTTGAGATCATCGACGAGGCACTGGGGTCGGACAACATCTCCGGCGGCCGCCTGCCGTGGGAGGAAGTGCGCGACTGGTTCCACCACGCCAACAACTATGTCGACGCGATCGACCGCGCCGCCGAACGGCTGGCAGTGCGGCTTTCGGGCACGGGCATGTCGCCCACCATGGGCCAGATGGCGCTCTGGCTGGAAAGCCGGGGCATCGCGGTGGAACAGGTCAGCGGCGGCGCGATGCGCCGTTTCGACCCTGCCGAGCGCCGCCTGACGCTCGATCCCAACCAGCCGGTGGAAAGCACCCGCTTCCAGCTGGCCTACCAGCTTGCCGCCGAGGCCCTGCGCGAGGAGATTGCCGGGATCGTGGCTGAGGCGCGGCTGCAATCGGATGCGGCGCGCCAGCTCCTGACCGTGGGGCTTGGCAACTATGCGGCAGGCGCGCTCATCATGCCCTATGAATGGTTCCGCACCCGCGCGCGCGAACTGCGCCATGATATCGACCAGTTGCGCCCGCTGTTCGGTTCCAGCTTCGAACAGGTGTGCCACCGCCTGTCCACGCTGCAACGCCCGCAGGCGCGGGGCATTCCCATGTTCTTCTGCCGGGTGGACATGGCGGGCAACATCACCAAGCGCCATTCCGCCACGCGCCTGCAATTCGCGCGTTTTGGCGGGGCCTGTCCGCTATGGGTGGTGCACGAGGCCGTGGCCATCCCCGACCGCATCCACGTGCAGGCCGCCGAAATGCCCGACGGAGTGCGCTATGTCTCGATCGCCAAGGGGCTGGTCAAGCCATCGGGCAGCTTCCACCGCAGCCCGCGCCGCTATGCCGTGGCGCTGGGCTGCGAGGCGGCGCTGGCCGACGAGTTCATCTATGCCGACGGCCTCAACCTCTCGCGCCCGGAAACGGTCACGCGGATCGGGATTTCCTGCCGCATCTGCCCGCGCGACCGCTGCGACCAGCGCGCCTTTCCGCCCAGCGACCGCGCGATCGTGGTTGATCCCCACGCGCGCGATCTGGTGCCCTATGCCATCACCGACCTGTGACGGTCAGGCGTTCGGATTGGGCGCGAAGGCGCAGATCTTGTTGCCATCGGGATCGCGCAGATAGGCGCCATACTGCTGGCCGGGCGCATTGACCCTGACACCGGGCGCGCCTTCGCAGGTGCCGCCATTGGCAAGCCCTGCTGCATGCTAGGCATCGACCACCGAGGCATCCGCCGCCTTGAAGCCCAGCGTATGCCCGTTGGAAACTGTATGGGGTTCGCCATTGGCGGGCGGCCCGACAATCAGCGCGCCGCTGGCGGAAGGAAACGCGGTGCCGTGCGGCAGCGGGACGACCGTGGTATGGCCGAGCGTTTCCATGACCGCCGTGTAGAACTTGCGCGACTTTTCAACGTCGTTGGTGCCAAGAAAGCTGTGCGTGAACATGGCTGGCTTCTCCTGTCTGGGCGGCCCGTGTTGAGCACCGGGGCGGCCTTTGCCCCCTGTTGCCCCAAGGCGGCGGCGCGCTCAATCGTTTCGGCGCGGTTCGCCACGTGGTGCAACGTTTGCGCATCTCGCCATGGCCCGGCCCGCTGCCATGCGCCATTGCGGGCACGTCATTTCATTTCTGGCACCGGGCACAGAAGAAGGTGGACCGGCCGCCCTGCACGATGCGCTGCACCTGGCCGCCGCAGGGGCAAGCCTCCCCTTCGCGGCCGTAAACCCGCCAGTCCTTGGCGAAATAGCCCAGTTCGCCATCGGGCTGCACGTAATCGCGCAAGGTCGATCCGCCTGCCGCGATGGCCTCTTCCAGAACCTCGCGGATGAAGGGCACCAGCCGGTCGAGCGCGGCGCGCGAAACCTTGCCGGCCGCGCGTTCGGGGTGGATGCCCGCGCGGTTCAGCGCCTCGCAGACATAGATGTTGCCCAGCCCCGCCACGATGCGCTGATCGAGCAGCAGCAGCTTGACCGCGGCGATCCGGTCCCTGAACGCGGCGCGCAGGTGCATGGGCGTCAACCCCTCGCCCAGCGGCTCCGGCCCCAGCGCGGCGAACGGCCCCCACGTGTCGAGCGCATCGCTGCCGACCAGATCGACCGAGCCGAAGCGCCGCGCATCGTTGAGCGCCAGCACGTGCCCGCCCGCCGTTTCCAGCACGAGATGATCGTGCTTGCCTATGTCTTCCGGATCGATTCGCCAGCGCCCCGACATGCCCAGATGGAACACCATCGTGCGCGCACGGTCGGTATGGACAAGGCCGTATTTGGCCCTGCGGCCCATGCCCGTCACCCGCGCGCCGGTGAGCGCCTGCACCAGATCGACCGGAAAGGGCCGGCGCAGATCGGGCCGGTTCACCGCCACGCGGGCGATGACCTGCCCTTCCAGCACGGTTGCAAGACCACGCACGGTGGTTTCTACTTCAGGAAGTTCGGGCATGATCTCTTTCCCCTATCAGGCTTTGCCGTCCGGGCAATTCCCCACTAAAGGCCCTAGCCATGACGACTCCCGAAACCGCCCGCGAGACCGCCGAGGAAACGGCATCCTTCGGCTACGAAGACATCCCGGCCGCGGAGAAGGAACACCGCGTCGGCGCGATCTTCTCGAACGTCGCGCGCAAGTATGACGTGATGAACGATGCCATGTCGGTGGGGATGCACCGCCTGTGGAAGGACAAGTTCGTGCGCCGCGTGCGCCCGCAGCCGGGCGAGGCCATTCTCGACATGGCAGGCGGCACCGGCGACATTGCCTTTCGCATGGCGCCATCAGGAGCGCACATCACCGTCGCGGACATCAATCAGGACATGCTCGACGTGGGCATCGAACGCGCGGCCAAGCGCGGCATCGAGGGCCTTGAATGGTCGCGCCAGAATGCCGAGGCGCTGACTTTCGCGGACCGCAGCTTCGATGCCTACACGATCGCCTTCGGCATCCGCAACGTGACGCACATCGACCGTGCGCTGGCCGAAGCGCACCGCGTGCTGAAGTTCGGCGGCCGGTTCTTCTGCCTTGAGTTTTCCACCACGCAGTGGCCGGGCTTTTCCGAAATCTACGACGCCTATTCGCACAGGCTCGTGCCCAAGCTGGGCCAGATGATCGCGGGCGATGCCGATTCCTATCGCTACCTGATCGAATCGATCCGCCGCTTTCCGCCCATGGCAGAGTTCGAGGGCATGATCCGCGCCGCCGGGTTCAGGCGCACGCGGGTCGAGCCGATCCTGGGCGGGCTGGTGGCCATCCATTCGGGGTGGAAGGTCTGATCGCTTGACCCTTCCTGCCACGCATATCCGCCGCCTGCTGGGCTGGGGCCGGACGCTTGCCCGACACGGCGCGCTGCGCGGGATCGAGGGCGATCCCAATACCCCCGCGCCGGTGCGAACGCTGTGCCGGGTGGCGCGTTTCGGCACGATCCAGCCGAAGACGCCCGACTATGCCGGGGCCTTTCGCGCCATCGGCCCGGCCGCGATCAAACTGGGCCAGACATTGGCCACCCGCCCCGATCTGGTGGGCGAGGACGCCGCGCACAACCTGCTGGAACTTCAGGACAAGCTGCCGCCGGTCGATTTCGCGCTGATCCGGGCAGAGATCGAGCGTTCGTTCGAAAAGCCGCTGGAAAGCCTGTTTTCCGCGTTCGATCCCGATCCCGTGGGCGCGGCCTCTGTCGCGCAGGTGCACCGCGCGGTCACGACCGACGGACGCAAGGTTGCCGTCAAGGTGCTGCGCCCCGGCGTGCGCGAGAAGTTCGCGCGCGACATCGAGACCTATGAATGGGCCGCCGCCCATCTCGAAGCCTTCGGCGGCGAGGCTGCGCGCCTGCGCCCGCGCATGGTCATAGCCAACTTCAAGCGCTGGACCGTGCGCGAGCTTGATCTGCGCCGCGAGGCCGCCTCCGCTTCGGAACTTGCCGACACGATGCGCGCCCATGCCGGATACCGCATCCCCGCGATCGACTGGGACCGCACCAACGGGCGGGTGATGACGCTCGACTGGATCGACGGGGTGAAGATCAGCGACGTGGCAGCCCTTGATGCGGCAGGCCATGACCGCAAGGAACTGGCCCGGCGGCTGGTGCTCGCCTTCCTGACCCAGGCGATCAGCGGCGGCTATTTCCATGCCGACATGCACCAGGGCAACCTCTTCGTCGAAGCCGACGGCACCATCGTTGCCATCGATTTCGGCATCATGGGGCGGATCGACCGGCGCGCCCGCCAGTGGCTGGCCGAAATCCTCTATGGCCTGACGACCGGCAACTACCGCCGCGTGGCCGAAATCCATTTCGAAGCCCAGTATGTGCCGAGCTATCATTCGGTCGACGAGTTCGCCACGGCCCTGCGCGCAGTGGGCGAACCGATGCGCGGCAAGCCAGTGTCCGAACTCTCGGTAGGGCAGATGCTGGACGGCCTCTTTGCCATTACCCGCGATTTCGACATGCAGACCCAGCCCCACCTGCTGCTGCTGCAAAAGACGATGGTCATGGTCGAAGGCATCGCGACGCAGCTCGATCCGGAAATCAACATGTGGGAAACCGCCGCACCGTTCGTGCGCGGCTGGGTGCGCGATGAACTTGGCCCCGAAGCCGCCATTGCCGACCGGCTGCGCGAGGATGCGCAGACCCTGCTGCGGATTCCCGACCTCATCCGCCGTATCGAGGACCGCTTTCCGCCCAAGGGCGGCGCGCCCGAAGCCCCGCCGCTGCCCAGGGTCGAACTCATGTGGCAGCGCCGGCGCCGCCGCGGCTCCGGCCTGATCGGCCGGATGCTCACCTTCCTTGCCGGGGGCGCGATCGTGCTTGGCACCCACGCGCTCGGCTGGTGGAGCTGAAAGACACGACCGCATTGACTGCCACCGATCTTTCGCGCCTGCGCCTCGGCAAGCGCCACTTTCATGCGCTTGACCTTTCACGCCTGCTGGCAGCGGTCATGGTGCTGTTCTGGCATTACCAGCACTTCTTCGTGCCGCCGGTGGAACGCCACTTCAACGTGAACCGCAAGATTCAGCCGTGGTATGACGTGCTGGGCTGGTTCTACGATCATGGCCACACCGCCGTGCAGTATTTCTGGGCGGTATCGGGGTTCGTCTTTGCGCACGTCTATCTTTCCGATCCCGAAGTGCGCCGCCGGTTCTGGCCAGCGCGCATCGCGCGGCTGTGGCCGCTGCATCTGCTGACGCTGGGGCTGATGGCGCTGCTTCAGGCGATCTACACGGCGCGCACCGGCACCGAGTTCGTCTATCACACCAACGACCTCAGGCACTTTCTGCTGTCGGTCCCGCTGATGCAGCACTGGGGCTGGCAGGTCGATCAGTCGTTCAACGGGCCGTCGTGGTCGCTTTCGACCGAGATTCTGGCCTACCTCGTGTTCTTCGCGCTGCTGCCAGTGGTGCGGCGCGCGCCGCTTGGCGCGGGGCTGGCGCTGGGCGTCCTGTTTCTTGGGGTGATGCTGTCAGGCGGGCCGAACCGCGATGTCATGGGGTGCATCGGCTACTTCTTCCTTGGCTGCGCGGTCTATGGCGCGGCATTGAAGGGATCGCTGCGCCCCGCCCTGCTGATGCCGGCAGCGCTGGCGCTGATCGCGGCGGCGTTCTGGCTGAAGGGCCTGTGGCGCGATGGTGATGCAGCCACCATCGCGGGCACGTTCGGCGTGCTTTTCCTGACGCTGGCCGCCGATATCGCGGACCGCACGGGACGCCTGCGCTTTGGCCAGAAGCTGGGCGATGCGTCCTATGGCATCTATCTGTGGCACATTCCGCTGCAACTGGCGCTGGTGCTGCTGATCGACGCCACCGCCGGTTCGCGCGACATCGCCCGGCAGGGATGGTTCATGCTGGCCTATGTGGGAATGGCCATTGCGGCGGGGTTCATCAGCCACGCGCTGTTCGAGCGCCCCGCGCAGCGTGCGATCCTTGGCTGGTGGCGCGCCCGCACCGCGCAGAGCGGAGCCTAGCCTGCCGGCATCAGCCGCGCGAGAAGCGCCATGATGGCGGCATCACCGGATGCACCGCCGCGCCGCGCGAGAGTGCCTTGCGGCGCGCATTCGAGGCAATAGGCCCGCATCCCCGCCCCATCGACAAGCCGCCGCACGTCCGCCTCGATCCGCGCGGCCAGCCCCTGCTGGCGCATCGCCAGCGCGCCCACCAGATCGCGCGCCGCCGGATGGTGGACGGATGCGGCGCGGACCTTCAGGATACCGGCCAGAAACGCGGCAAGCGGATCAGGCTCGTCGGCAATGAAATCGGCATGCCACTTTTTCAGCCTGGCCTGGCCCGCCACCCAGCCAAGCGCATCATCCAGCCCGCCGAAGGCATCGACCAGACCAAGCTGGCGGGCGGTTCCGCCATCCCAGATGCGCCCCTGCGCCACGTGGTCGATCTCGGCCGGGGTCTTGCCGCGCGAACGGGCGACAAGCCCAAGAAAGCGGGCATAGGTCTGCTCGACCTGCGCCTGCAACAGGGCGGACATCTGCGGGGTCAATCCGCCC
Organism: Novosphingobium sp.; assembly: GCA_046294595.1. GTDB lineage: Bacteria > Pseudomonadota > Alphaproteobacteria > Sphingomonadales > Sphingomonadaceae > Novosphingobium. The sequence continues at coordinate 30,436 of JBKBKD010000004.1, read as the reverse complement.
AGCAGATCGGGCTGGCCCGAAAGCGGCGTGGTGCGGATGGAATCGGTGGTCACGCCGATCTGCGGCAGTGCTGCCTCGAAGCTGGGCAGAACGGCAAAGACGCCGATCGATCCGGTGATGGTGGAAGGTTCGGCAAAGATGCGCTGCGCCGGGGTGGAAACCCAATAGCCGCCGCTGGCCGCCACACTGCCCATCGAAACCGCCACCGGCAGGCCCTTTGCCCGCACGCGCTCGACCGCGGCGCGAATACGTTCTGATGCCAGCACCGACCCGCCCGGCGAATCGACGCGCAGCACCATGCCTGCGTAATCATCCGATGCGGTGACGCCATCGATGAGATCGGCGATGCGATCACCGCCAGCCATGCCCGGCCCGGCATCGCCATCGACGATTTCGCCCGCCACGGTGACAACCGCAATCGCCTTGCCCGGACGCGAGGGAGCCTTGTCGGCCAGATAGACATCAAGCCCGGTGTTCTTGAAGCCGCCGAGCGCGCCGTCTTCGTCCGCGCCGACCAGTTCGGCCACGCGCTTGCCGAAGGCGATCCGGTCTCCGATCCGGTCGACCAGCCGGGACTTGAGCGCGGCCTGCGCCGCATCATTGCCGCTGGCGGCAAGCCATGCTGCGGGATCGGTGGTGGCAGCGGCCAGATCCGCATTTGGCCGCGCCTTCTTCACTTCGGCCTGCCAGTTGTCCCAGACCGCGCCATAGACCGCCTCAAGCGCCTCGCGCGCTTCGGGCGAAACCCCGGTGAGGAGATAGGGTTCGACCGCGCTCTTGAAGGTGCCCACCTTGAACACGTTGGCCGTGACCTTGAGCCGGTCGATCAGGCCCTTGTAGAACAGAAGCGTGCCGCCCGGCCCGGTGATGGCCACCCCGCCCATGGGATCGACCCAGACCTCGCCGGCATGGGCGGCAAGCTGCATCGCATCGTCGGTGTAGATGAGCGAGCGCACCAGCACCGGCTTCTTTGCGGCGCGCACCTTGTCCATGGCCGCGCCGATTTCGGACAGGTGCACAGCGGAACCGCCGCCGAAGGCTTCAAGATCAAGCACGACCGCCTTGATCCGCTTGTCATCGGCGGCTGCGGCAATGGCGCGCGCCACGTCGCGGGCGACATATTCGGGTTCGGGCGTCTGGCCGGAAAGCAGGGCGGCGGGGGAAACCGCGCTGGCTTCCTCGACGATCACGCCCGACAACGGCAGATAGAGCGCCCCTTCGCGCACCATGCCCGGCGCGGGGCGCATGGCCAGCACGCCGTAAAGCGCGGCAAAGAACAGGAGCAGGAACAGCAGGACAAGGCCGTCCTTGATGGCGACGAGGGCTTTCCAGACCGATGCGGCAAAACTCATGACCGGGATGTCTATTGTGGACGGGGGCGCAATGCCAGCGCGAAACGGCCAGAGAGGAGTGGCCATGGAGGAATGGCCATAGAGGAAACGGCAGCGGGAAACGACTTGAGCCGCAGGCACCGCACCTTTAGGGAACTGGGCCTGATGCAAAGCCCGAACCATCCTTCGGCAGGCCGCTACCCGGCGGGCGGCCTTGCCTTTCCGCACCGCGACCTGACCGGCATCGGCCAGCTTGCGCGCCACGAAATCCTCTACCTGCTCGACGAGGCGGAGCAGTGGGTGGAACTGAACCGGCAGAGCCAGAAGAAGACCGATCTCCTGAGCGGGCTGACGATCATCAATGCCTTCTTCGAGAACTCCACCCGCACGCTGCTGTCGTTCGAGATTGCGGGCAAGCGGCTGGGCGCAGACGTGGTGAACATGCATGCCGCCACCAGCAGCGTGAAGAAGGGCGAAACGCTGATCGACACGGCGATGACGCTCAACGCGATGCGCGCCGATGCCATCGTGATCCGCCATGCCAGTTCGGGCGCGGTGCGGCTGATCGCGGAGAAGGTGGATTGCCCGGTCCTCAACGCGGGCGACGGCCAGCACGAGCATCCCACCCAGGCCCTGCTCGATGCGCTGACCATGCGCCATGCCATGGGCCTGCCCGCAGGCTCCGACCTCAACGGGCTGAAGGTGACGATCTGCGGCGACATCCTGCACAGCCGCGTGGCGCGATCGAACATCCTGAGCCTGACCGCACTGGGCGCCGACGTGCGCGTCTGCGCGCCGCCCGCCCTCATGCCTGCCGAGATCGAGGCCATGGGCGTAACCGCCTTCTTCGATTTCGACGCGGCGCTGAAAGGCGCGAACGTGGTGATGATGCTGCGCCTGCAACAGGAACGCATGTCGGGCCAGTTCATCCCCTCGCCGCGCGAATACCGCCACCTTTACGGGCTGACCCCGGAACGGCTGGAGCGCGCCGAGCCGGACGCCTTCGTCATGCACCCAGGCCCGATGAACCGGGGCATCGAAATCGATTCGACCGTGGCCGATCACCCCACCCGCAGCCTGATTACCCGGCAGGTGGAAATGGGCGTGGCAATCCGCATGGCCTGCCTTGAAGTCCTAACGCGCAGGGCGCGGCGCGTGCCCGGCTGGGACAGCGAAGGAGCAGCGGCATGATCGCGCGGCCTCTCACGATCGTTGGCGGCAGGCTGGTTCTGGCAGAAGGCGCGCCGGTGCCGGGCGCCCTGCGCTGCGAAGGCGGACGGATCGCCGCGCTGGGCGATATCGCGCCGCAGCCCGGCGATGAGATCTTCGATGCCAGGGGCGCACTGGTTGCGCCGGGTCTTGTCGATCTGGGCGTGTTCGCCATCGACAAGCCCGCGTTCCACTTCGGCGGCATCACGCGCGCGGGCCTGATGCCCGATCAGTCCCCGCCGCTCGATCATCCCGCGCGCGTGCGCTTTGCCGCGCAATCGGGCAAACCCGACCTGTGGGTCCACCCGCTGGCGGCGGCAACGCGCGGGCTGGAGGGCGCGGAACTGGCCGAACTGGCGCTGATGCGCGATGCAGGCGCAAGGGCGGTTTCCACCGGGCGCGGCTGGATTGCGGATTCGGGCGTGATGCTGCGCCTCCTGCGCTACTGCGCCATGCTGGGGCTGGTGGTGGTGTGCCATGCCGAAGACGCCGGGATCACGGGCAATGCCGTGGCCACCGCAGGCGATGTGGCCACCCGGCTGGGCCTGCCCAGCGCGCCTGCCGAAGCCGAAGCGCTGGCGGTGGCGCGCGATATCGCGCTCGCCGAACTGGCGGGCGCGCAGATCCACTTCCGGCAGGTGACGACCGCACGCGCGCTCGATCTGGTGCGTGCCGCCAAGGCGCGCGGGCTGAAAGTGACGGCAGGCGTCACGCCCGCGCACTTCATGCTGTCCGATCTGGAACTGGTGGGCTTCCGCACCTTCTGCCGCCTTTCGCCCCCACTGCGGCAGGAGGCCGACCGCAAGGCGGTGATCGCCGCCATCGCCGACGGCACGATCGACGTGATCGCGTCAGGCCACGATCCGCGCGGGCCGGAAGACAAGCGCCTGCCCTTTGCCGATGCCGAACCGGGCATGGCAGGCGCGGAAACGCTGCTGCCGCTGACCCTCACGCTGGTGCGCGATGGCGTGATCGACATGGCCCGCGCCTTCGCCCTGCTGGCCGCCAACCCGGCGCGCCTGCTGGGCGTGGCGGCTGGCGTTCTGGAGCAGGGGCGCGAGGCCGACGTGGCCATTCTCGATCCGGCACGACCGTGGATCGTCAATTCGGCCAAGATGGCGGCGGCAGCAGGCAACACGCCCTTCGACCGGCGGCCGGTGGAAGGGCGCGTGCTGGCCCTGTTCAAGGGCGGCAAGCAGATCGGCTAGAATTGTCGCAGCAAGGCCCCGGCCGGGCGGAACCAGCCGGGGGAACTGGGTATCCGCGGCGGCTTAACGCTTGGCGTAGCGGGTTTCGCCGGCGGCGGGCTGGGCAGGCGAGGAACCGCGCATCACAAGGCACGAACCGCCCCGCGCCTTGACCTTGCCGCACATGTCGCTGGCCGGGGCATAGCCGCCGAAGCCTGCCGCCTGGACGCGCCAGTAGGTGCGGCCATCCACCACCACGCGGGTGGTGACATTGGCAAAGCCCTTCAGCGCCGGGTTGCGCGAGGTATAATGCCGCCATGCGCGGCTGGCGCCCTCTTCGGTCGCGAACGAGCCAAGCTGGATGAGGTGGGTGCCGCCCGTGCGCGCCGCAGCGGTGGGAGCGAAACCGGCCACGGGCTTTGCGGCAGGCTGTGCCGCAGGCTGCCTTGCCCCGCGCAGCGGCTGCACCACCGGCACGGATTCGAACCGGACCGCTCCGGCGGCGGGCGTCTGCGTGCGCGAGGGCGGCAGATCGATCAGCGCCAGTTGCGTCTGCCGCGATTGCGAGGAGGAATCATCGAGTGCCGGTTCGGGCGCAGATGGGGCCGCAACGGCGGGCAGTTCGCCCACCGCCTGTTCGGCAAGTGCCGCCGCCGGTTCGGCGCGCGTGGCGGCTTCGGCGGCAAGCGCGCGCGTGGCGGGGAAATTGGCAAGGGCAAGCGCGGCGGGCTGTCCCGCGTCGGCGCGCAGCGGCACGTCGAGCAGGGCGGCGACGCGGCCGCGTGTGCGATCGGGATCGCTCATCATGGCCCACTGCTGCATCCGGTCGCCCAGTTCGTTGGCCGGGACATCATAGGACGCCATGGTGCGCGCCTCGCGCCAGCGGCCGCTGAGGGCATAGGCAAGCGCAAGGTTCTGGCGCACCTTGGGGGTGTTCTCGCCATCGCGCAGCGCGCGGGTCAGCACGGCAATGCCCTTTTCGGTCTGCCCGGCAAGGGCCAGTGCCAGCCCGTAATCGGACGCGCCGATGGAGTTGCGGTAGGATTCAAGCGTATCGACCGCCTCGGCATGATAGCCCAGCGCAATATCGGCCAGCGCGAGGCTGAGCGCGGTGCGGTGGCTGTCTTCGCCCAGTTCCATCGCCTCGTCATAGGCCTGCCGGGCGGATTCGAAGCGCCCCGCCTTGAGATAGGCATTGCCCAGCAGCACCCGGTAGGCCGGATTCAGCGGATCGGCCAGAACCGCCTTTTCGGCATGGCTGACCGCCGCCGCCGCGCTGCCCTTGGAAAGGGCCGCCTGTGCCGATGTGGCGAGCTTTTCGGGACGAACCCCGGCAACACCGCAGCCGGTAAGCACACCGAGGGCGAGAGCGGTTGACACCATCAGCCGCGAAGCGCGGCTGGGGGCGAAAGCGAAGGAACCGGTTTTCATGCGCTTTGCTCCATCACGCGATCATTTGCGCGCCGCCGCACGGCGGGCGAGGTCTTCGATTTCGGGAAGGTCGGCAAGATAGCGGTCGAGCGCCTCGGTCACGACGGCCTGCGCGCTGCGATCGGCCAGCGTCGAGGCAAGACGCAGGCGCAGATGGCGGTAGCTGTCGAGCCGCAGCGTGAAGGCGGCCTTGCGCCCTTCGGCAAGCGCCGAGCGGATGACCTTGCCGCCCTTGGTGCGCGGCGCCTGCGCGGCCGATGGCTCGAACGGCGCCACGGCGCGGGCAAGGGCTTCCTGCTGCCGGACGACGACCGGCTTGTCGCAAGGATCCTCAGGAGCGTGGGATTCGCCCGCATGGTCGGCGCCGAAATCGTTCCAGCCCAGATCCTCCAGCGCCAGTTCGGCGCGGGTCAGCGCGGGTGCGGCCTCGCCGTTGACGCTGAGCAGGCTGGCCGCCTCATCGCCGCCAAGCGCAAGCTGCGGACGCATGGCCGGGCGCGCCGCCCCCTTGCGGGCCAGCAGGCTAGATGAAAGCGAGGCGAGCGGTTTGGCAGCGGCCATCGATCGCGCCTCCATCAGGACCCGACGACGCGGCGACCAAAGGCCCCGGCAGGGCGCGCGGCGCCATGCAGCGGAACCGCGGCAGATGCCTGCGGCACCGCAAAGACGGTGCGGCGGAAGTTCTTTTCGAGCCGCTCGGACACGTAGGTCCACAGCGCCGCGATCTCGGCCGCAGACCTGCCGCCTGGATCGACTTCCATAACCGTGCGGCCATCGATCATCGAGGCGGCAAAATCGGTGCGGTGATGCAGCGTGACGGGTGCAACCGTGCCATGCTGCGACAGCGCAACCGCAGCCTCGGCGGTGATGCGCGCCTTGGGCGTGGCGGCATTGACCACGAAGATCAGCGGCTTTCCGGCGCGGTCGCACAGGTCGACCGTGGCGCCCACGGCGCGCAGATCGTGCGGGCTGGGCCGGGTGGGCACGACGATCAGTTCGGCCACCGAGATCACCGACTGGATCGCCATGGTGATGGCGGGCGGGGTATCGATCACCGCCAGCTTGAAGCCCTGCTGGCGCAGGATCGCCAGATCGCTGGCAAGGCGCGCAATCGTGGTGTGGGCAAAGGCCGGAAACTCGGCCTCGCGCTCGTTCCACCAGTCCGACAGCGAACCCTGGGGGTCGATGTCGATGAGCACGACAGGGCCTGCGCCTGCCCGCTGGGCCTGAACGGCAAGGTGGCCGGACAGCGTGGTCTTGCCCGAACCGCCCTTCTGCGATGCCAATGCCAATACGCGCAAAGCCGAAACCCCTTAGACTGCTGCAAGATCGTGGCACTGGATTCGCAGATCGGGCTGAAATTTTGGTTAAGATCGCCCCGGATCGGGTCAACGATAGTGCGAAGAAGGGTAAAGACGCAGGGGCCGGGAAGCGCTAAGACTTCGCTAACGGATTGTTGACTATGTTTCGGGCAAAGCAGGTGCGGCTGCGCGCTGATCCCTGTCTTCCCGCAGCTTCCGGCAACAGTCTGGCAGCATGATGCAAATATCGGGGCGGTATTTCCGATGCAGATGGATTTCAGGAATACTACAGCCATCGCGCTGGCAACATTTGCTTTGTCCTGCACATCTGCTGCGCAGGCCGATGTGCGCGCCGGGGTCGAAGCATGGTCGCGCGGGGAGCATGAACTGGCGGTCAAGGAATGGCTCGGCCCGGCGGCGAAGGGCGATGCCGATGCGCAGTTCAACCTTGGCCAGGCCTACAAGCTGGGCAAGGGCGTGCCGCAGGATCTGAAGCGGGCGGAAGGCTATTACCGCAAGGCCGCGGCATCGGGCCACATCAAGGCCGCCGATACGCTGGGCCTGCTGATGTTCCAGGACGGGCGCAAGGCCGAGGCCCTGCCCTTCCTTCAGGCATCGGCCGAACGCGGCGAGCCGCGCGCGATGTACATCCTCGGCATTGCCCACTTCAACGGCGATGCAGTGGGCAAGGACTGGGTGCGCGCCTATGCACTGATGAACCGTTCGGCGGCAAGCGGGCTGGAACAGGCCAAGCGCGCGCTGGCGACGATGGACGACATGATCCCGCTTGAACAGCGCCAGATGGGCGTTTCTCTGGCAGCCGATCTTGAACAGAAGGCGCAGGCCATGCGCGCCCAGCAGCTTGCCTCTGCCGACCTTGGCGTGAAGGCTGCACCCACGGCCCCCTTGCGCACGACAGCGCCGGGCCGGGCGCTTGAACCCGCCACCCTGCCCGCATCGACCGCGGCGGGAGGAGCGGCTGCAACCGCAGGGCCGGTGACAGCGGGCGCGGACTACGCCAATCCGGTTGCCATGCCGGCGAAGACAAGGCCCGCGCCGCCAGCGCCAGCGCCAACGCCAGCGCCCTCGATGGCGGCTGCACCACCCGCGACAACCGGCGCCGCCAGACCTTCCGCCCCCAAGGCGCCCGAACCGCCCAAGGCGGTCGCGGCGGCAAAGCCCGCTTCCGCACCCGCGCAGGCCCCGGCCGCATCCGGCGGCAACTGGCGAGTGCAGCTCGGCGCATTCGGGGTGAAGGCCAATGCCGATGCGCTGTGGAACAAGGTGAAGAGCCGTCCGGAACTGGCCGGGCGCAGCCGTATCGACCTGCCCTCAGGCAGCGTCACCCGGCTGCTGGCGGGGGGCTATGCCAGCCAGGCCGATGCCGACCGCGCCTGCGCCGCGCTCAAGGCTGGCGGGCTGGCATGCCTGGTGGTAAAGCCCTGATGGCTTGCCGGACGATCCCCCCACCTCGCGCATAGATGCACTGGATTTCCTGCGCGGCGTGGCCGTGCTGGGCATTCTCGCGATCAACATCACCGGGTTCTGGGGGCCGTCGCTCGCGACGTTCTCGCCCGCGATTCCCGCTCCGGTTTCAGGAACGCCCGATCCTGTGGCGCAGGGCTGGTTCGGCTTTGCCTTCGTGGTCTTCGAAGGCAAGATGCGCGCGCTTTTCAGCCTGCTGTTCGGGGCGAGCATGGTGCTCTTTTCCGAAGCCGCGGCGCGCCGGGGCGCCCATCCCGCGCTGGCGCAGGTGCGGCGCCTCGTCTGGCTGGCATTGCTGGGATACCTGCACTTTACCCTGCTGTGGTGGGGCGATATCCTGTTTGCCTATGCGCTGTGCGGCATGGCCGTGCTGCCGCTGATGCGGCTTGCCCCGGTCCAGCTTCTGGGCATTGCCCTGCCCTTCTTCCTCCTGGCGCAAGGCAGCGCGGCGCTGCTGGCGGTGCCGGGGATCATGGCCGAACAGGCCGTGCTGGCCGGGCGCGGCGCGTCTGCCGATGTTGCCGAACAGGCCGCGATGATGGCCCGCATCGCCGCATCGGTGGCGCAGGACATTGCCGTTCTCGATGCCGGATTTGCCGAGGCCGCGCGCCTCAAGCTGGCGCATTCGGCCACGCAGCCCTTCTCGACCACGCTATCGACCTTCGCCGAGACCGCACCGCTCATGCTGATCGGCATGGCGCTGCTGCGCATGGCGCGCGAGGCCGGGCTGTTCGGCCCGCGCGGCATCCGGCCGCTGGCGCTGGCGGCTGCCGGCGCAATCACCCTCGGCGCAGTGCCCACAGTGATCGCGTGGCGCTGGCTGGACACGCATGGCTGGCCGCCGCGCGCGATGTTTGCCGCAATCGAGCATGGCATGGCCGTGCCCCACCTGCTGATGGCGCTGGGATATGCGGCGGGACTGGCCGCGCTCTACCCGCTGGTGCGCAAGACCGGCCTTGCCCGCCGCCTGACCGCCGCCGGGCGCTGCGCGTTTACCAACTATATCGGCACAAGCGCGCTCATGCTGGCGATCTTTGCCGGGTGGGGACTGAGCCTTGGCCCGGAACTGCCGCGCGCGTGGCTGCCTGCCTTCGTGCTGCTGGGCTGGGCGGCCATGCTGGCCTGGCCGCGCTGGTGGCTGGCGCGGTTCGGTCAGGGACCGCTGGAAGCGCTGTGGCGCAGGCTTGCGCTTTCCCGGTAGCCCCGGATCGCCCGGCAGCCACCGCAACCGGCCCGATTAACCTTCTTGCGTAACCGGGCCGGTCCGCGCCGTCCCGCAGCGGGACGCTCCCGGATCGGCGCTGGAATGCGGGTGCGTCAAGGCGTATTTCTTGGCGTGAAAGGAGCTGCACGCCATGGCGGTCTGGACGGGTCTGTTGAACAAGCGCTGGGTGCGGATGCCGCTGGGAATGCTGGCAACGGGCGCGGCATCGCTGCTGGCCTTCCACGCCGGACAGGACATTGCCGGCGCCGTGTTCGGCCAGAGCACCGCCGAAGCCGCCCCCATGGTGACAGCCGCAGCAAACCCTGCCAATCCGGCCAGGCCCGCCAACACGGCAAGCCAGCAGGCCGCGCCCGGCATCGCCGTCGCAACGCCTGCAATTGCCGATGACAGCCCCTTCGTGGTCAAGTCCATCCTGCCGATCAACGAGCCGATCAGGTTCGGCAAGTTCTACTGGGACGAAAGCCGCGCCCCCGCGCAGGGCAAGCTGGTCATCACGGTCGATCTTGCCGCCCGCGTGATCTCGGTATTCCGCGACGGCCACGAGATCGGCGCGGCCGCGATCCTCAAGGGCTATTCCGAAAAGCCCACGCCGACCGGGGTTTTCCCGATCACGCAGAAGAGCGCCGATCACGTATCGAACATCTATGATGCGCCGATGCCGTGGATGATGCGCCTGACCAACGATGGCGTGGCGATCCACGGCAGCAAGGTGCAGAAGGGCTATGCCACGAACGGCTGCGTGGGCGTGCCCGACGAGTTCGCCAAGCGCCTGTTCGGCATTGCCCGCCTGGGCGACAAGGTCATCATCACCGATGGCCGCACGATGGGCATCGGTGATCCGCTGCTGGGCGCGGATCACATTTCCTGATCGGGTCCGCCGTTCCTCAGGCTATGCCAGCCCCTTGCTGACGCTGGTGCGCGAGGCATCGCCCACCGAACTGCCGCCGTCCACATCGAGAATGGCCCCGGTGACATAGCTGGCCGCAGGCGTGGACAGGAACACGGCAGCCTCGGCAATCTCGTAGGCCGTGCCCCAGCGTTTCATCGGGATGCGGGCATAATGCTGCTGGCGGGTCGATTCATCAGGAGCCAGCCGGGCCATGCCTTCGGTATCGGCAATCGGCCCCGGCGAAATGCCGTTGACGCGTACGTCAGGCCCCCACTCGATGGCAAGCGTGCGCACAAGCTGGTTGATCCCGGCCTTGGCCGCGCAGGCATGGGCCTGCATCGCCATGGCCTGTTCGGCCTGGCCCGCCGTGATCGCGATCAGCGAGGCTCCGGGGGCCAGGAGTTCGTGGCATCCGCGAAACACGTTGAACGTGCCCAGAAGATCGATGTCGACCACGGTCTTGAAGGCATTGGCCGACATGCCCAGCACTGGCGCCAGGAAATTGCCCGCTGCACCCGAAACCACGATATCGAGCGCGCCGATCGCATCGCGGACGGATTTCATCGCCTCGCACAGTGCGCCGTAATCGCGCACGTCGGCCGCGCGCCAAATGGCATCGTGGCCGATCGCAGCGGCGGCATTGGCCGCCTTTTCGGGATTGCGGCCGAGCACGGCCACGCGCGCGCCCAGTTCGGCAAAGCGCATGGCGATGCCAAGGTTGATGCCGCTGGTGCCGCCTGCGATGAAGGCGGTTTTCCCGGCAAGCACATCGTTGCGAAAGGGGGACTGGCTCATGACAGGGTTCCTTACCGGGGGGCCATGCGGATCGCGCCGTCAAGGCGGATCGCCTGCCCGTTGAAATAGGCATTGCGCACGAGTTCCATGGCAAGGCTGGCAAACTCCTCAGGCTTGCCCAGACGCTTGGGAAACGGCACCGATGCGTTCAGGCTGTCGAGCACCTTTTCGGGCAGGCGGCCCAGCAGCGGCGTGCCGAAGATGCCGGGCATGATCGCGTTCACGCGGATGCCGAAATCCATCAGATCGCGTGCCATCGGCAGGACAAGGCCGTTCACGCCCGCTTTCAGCGAGCCATAGGCGACCTGCCCGATCTGCGCATCCTGCGCCGCCACCGAAGCGGTAAGGATGATGGTGCCGCGCTCGCCATCCTCAAGCGGATCAAGGGACGCCATGCCCAGCGCCGAGAGCGAGGCGATGCGGTAGCTGGCAATCAGGATGCCCTGCGCGGCATATTCGTAATCCTCGGTCGAAAGGCGGGTCAGGGCGCCGGTTTCCCGGTCGCGGGAGATGGTCTTGCCCTTACGGCTGGTCATCGCGCAGTGGACGCAGACGCGCTCCTGCCCGTGCGCGGCGCGGGCCTTTTCGAAGCCGGCAACGACCGACTCTTCCGAGAGGATATCCACCTTGCAGAACAGGCCGCCAATGGCAGCCGCAACCGCCTCGCCCTGTTCGGCGTTGATATCGAAGATCGCCACTTTGGCGCCGGCGGCGGCCAGCGCTTCGGCAGTTGCGCGGCCCAGCCCGGAGGCGCCGCCCGTGACCACGGCGCCGATGGTTTCGTCGATTTTCACCCAGCCTCTCCCGAATTGTGTTTAACCGAACGGTTAAACGCGCTGCGGGAGAATGGCAAGGCCGTCAGAGCACTTCGTAGCCTTCCCCAAGGGCCGTGCGCAGCTTGTCCAGCGCCTGCGCCTTGAGCTGGTGGACGCGCGGGATGCTGACCCCCAGCACCTCGGCAATCTCGGCAAGGTTCAGCTCCTCCACGAAATAGAGCTGGATGATCATCTGCAACCGTTCGGGCAGATCGCCGATCGCCGCCGCCACCGCGCCGCGCATCTCGGCATCGGCCAGCATTTCGAAGCTGTCGGGCCGGTCATCGGCAAATGCGGCATTGCTGTCGGAATAGGCATCGTCGATCGCCTCGAACCGCAGCGGCTCGTCGGCCGCCTTCTGGTCGGCCAGTTCGCGCTCGGTCAGTCCCATGGCAGCGGCCAGTTCGGCCTCGGTCGGCGGGCGGCCAAGCTGGCCGGCAAGCGCGGTGCTCTTCTCGCGCAGCAGGCGGCGGCGTTCGGTGGCCGAGCGGGTGAGCGGGGTGGAGCGGCGCACCAGATCGACCATGGCCCCGCGCACGCGCAGCTTGGCATAGGCGGCAAAGCCGTCCTCGGTCGGCCCGCTGTGCCGCTGCGCGCATTCGGTGAGCGCGACAAGCCCGGCCTGCATCAGATCCTCAACCTCGATCCCGGCGCGGCCCGATCCGTGAACGTGCCAAGCCAGCCGCTTCACCATGGGCAGGAAGCGGCGGATGCGGTCGGCGGTTTCATCCTTCTTGTAAGCCTGCGCGGCGGCAAAACCGCGGTGATCGTGTTTCATGCGGCAATTCCCTCAAGGGTCGGCTGCTCTTCACGGGTGGATGGAGGCGTCTCGCCGCCGATGACCGAGATGACCTCGATCGGCTGCGAAGGCGGCAATTCGGCGATGGACAGGACAAGGCAATTCGGCGCGCGCAGGCGCAGCAGGCTGGCGAGCGGACGGCGTGCGCGCGGCTGCACGATCAGCGCGATGGGCGGCGCGCCGGGGCCGCGCTGGGCGATGATCTCCGACACGCGCTCGCCGATGCCTCGCGCAAGGTCCGGCTCGATCACCGGCTGTCCGGTCGCGGGATCGTGCATCCCCGATACGATCATCTGTTCCAGCCCCGCCTCCAGCGTGACCACGGGGAGGCGTTCCTGCGGGCCGCAGATGCGCCCCACGATCATCCCGCCCAGATCGGCGCGCAGCAGATCGACCAGCCGGTCATGGTCGGTGGTCTGTTGCAGGGCCTGGCTGAGCGCGGAGAGGATCGGCAGCGGGTGGGCAATGGAGATGCCGTCATCCAGCAGCGCGTGGAACAGGCGGGTCAGCGCGCCGAGCGACAGGGGCTGCGGGTAGATCGTCTCGACCAGCCCGGCGGCGCGTTCCTTCACGCCGTCGAGGATCGTCTTCACCTCGTCAGGGCCAAGCAGGGCCGATGGCCGGTCGCCCAGCACCTGATTGAGATGGGTGGCAATGACCGTGCTGGCATCGACCGTCAGGAAGCCTTCGGCAATCGCCAGATCGCGCTGGCCCGGATCGATCCAGATGGCCGGGCAGCCGAAGCTGGGATCGACCGTCGCCTCGCCACGCAGCGAATGGTCCGGGCTGGCCTCGCCGGCATCGATGGCCAGCACCTTGTCGGGCCGCATGTCGGCAATGGCGATGGGCACCCCGCCCAGCAGGACGCGGTAGGTATTGGGCGGCAGTTCCAGCGAATCGCGCACGCGGAACTGGGGCACGATGAAGCCGAAAGCCTGGCTCAATTGCTTGCGCACCCCGGTGATGCGCGCCACCAGCGGCGAGCCGCGCCTCTCGTCCACGAGGTGGACAAGGCCATAGCCCATTTCCACGGTCACGAGCGTGTGATCGCTGACCTCGTCGAGCGTGATCCGGCCCGGATCGACCGGCGGGGCTTCTTCGGCCAGGACCGGCGCGGGGCGCGCGGCGCGCTGCTTGAGGCTCCACCACAGCCACCCGGCAAGCCCGGCGGCAGGCAGGAACACGGTCTGCGGCATGGCCGGGATCATGCCGATCGCGCCGAGGATGATCGCCACCGGCAGCCAGATGGCGGGATTGGCAAACTGCCCGCCGATCTGCCCGGTGAGGTCGCGGCTGTCGGAAACGCGGGTGACGATCGTGGCCGCCGCGATGGACAGGAGCAGCGAGGGCACCTGCGCCACCAGCGCATCGCCGATGGCCAGCGTGATGTAGAACTCGGCCGCCTGCGCCGCGGTCAGTCCGTGGCTCAGCATGCCGAGGCAGAAGCCCGCGATGATGTTCACGCCCAGAATGAGCAGCGCGGCGATGGCATCGCCCTTCACGAACTTGGATGAACCATCCATCGAGCCGTAGAAATCGGCCTCGGTCGCCACCTCGCGGCGGCGGGCCTTGGCTTCGTCTGCCGTCAGCAGCCCGGCGGCAAGATCGGCGTCGATCGCCATCTGCTTGCCCGGCAGGGCATCGAGCGTGAAGCGCGCCGAAACTTCCGAAACGCGCCCCGCCCCCTTGGTGACGACCACCATGTTGATGATCATCAGGATGAGGAACACGAACAGGCCGACCGCGAAATTGCCGCCGATGAGAAACGCGCCGAACGCCTCGATCACGTGCCCCGCCGCTGCGCCGCCCTCATGGCCGTTGACCAGCACGATGCGCGTGGACGCGACGTTCAGTGCCAGCCGCAGCAGCGTGGCGAAGAGCAGCACCGAAGGAAACGAGGAGAAATCGAGCGGCTTTTCCGCATTCATCGCCGCCATCAGGATCGCCACGGAAAGCGCGATGTTGAGCACGAAGAACACGTCGAGCAGCACGGCCGGGATGGGCACGACCATCAGCACGATCAGCGTGAGGATGCCGCCGGGCAGGGCCATTGCGGCAGGAGATCCGAAGCGCTTCAGCATGGCCTAGAGCCCCAGCGCCGAAAGACGGCCATAAGCCTGCCGGACATGGGCGGGCGCGGCCGTGCCATCGGCAAGCGCAAAAGTCTGGCGCAGGGTATCGGCCATCGACCTGCCGCCCGCTGCGTTGCCGCCTGCATTCCCCTCCGCTGCGGCGGCCGCCCCGTGAAACGCGCGGGCAATCGGGCCGCCGGCAAACTGCGGCGGTTCAGATGCGGCAGAGGCGGAAGGCACAGCGCCCGCGCCACCCGCCCATTGCACGGAAAGAGCCGCATCATCGCCATCGCTGGCACGGGCCATGCGGGCGCGGATCAGGTTCATCACCTCCTCCACCGAGCGCGCGCCATCGGCCGAATAGAAGGTGGAACGGTTGGCCGCGGCTGCCGCGGGCAGGATGCTGGCCGCGCTTTGCGATGGATCGCTGGCCAGCGCTGCAAGAAACCGGCCCGCGCCATCCGCGCCGAAGAAATGCGCAAGGTAAAGCTCGGCATGATCGGGCGCGCGGCCAAGCTGCGCGGAAAGATATTGCGCGTTGTCGCCCGCCAGTTCGCCTGCCATGACCGCGGCGATCTGCGGATCGAAGCGCAGCGCCAGCAACCGGGCGCGCGCCGCCGGATCACGCACCGCGCCATCCTTTATCATGCCGGCTGCCCAGCCAAGGCCGTGCTGCGCGCCGTGCCGCTCCAGCGTGCGCAGCCAGGTGCTGCTGGTGAACTGGTAAAGCCCGCTGGCGCTGGACGTGCGCGAGCGCGCGGCGGGATCGAGGCTCGATTCCAGCCGGGCCTGCGCCATGAGATAGGAAAAGTCGGCGCCGGTCGCCTGAGCGGCCCCGGCAATCGCCGAACGCACGTGCGCCCCGGCACCGCGCGCGGCGGCCGGGGTGAACGGCGTTCCCAAACCATCGACTGAACTCACTGCACTGTCCTTCCGGCCGCGGCAGCGCGGCATCATGGAAGGGTGACAGCAAGCCCCGTGCCAAACCGGGAATCAGGACCGTAAGCCCGAAAAGGCCCAGGCTGGCATCAGGCGGTGCGCAAGTGGTGCACCTGCACGTTCGGCCGGTAGAGCTGGGCATTGCCCGTCAGCGCATCGAGCCGCGCCGAAACATTGGCCGCAATGAGGTTGCGCACCTTGCGGTTGGCCTCGTTGAGGCGGCGCGCGGCATCAAGCAGCCCGCGGCATTCCTCGTCGATGGCGGCGGCATCGACATCGGCCAGCGTGCCGCACAGATCGGCCTTGCTTGTGGCGCAGCCCAGGATCATGTCGAGATCAAGCCCGGCAAGCGCGTGCCGTTCCTGTTGCAGCACGGCAAGCATCTGCCGCAGGGTTGCACGCACATCGCTTGCGGGCTTTTCGCAGGTCATGGTCATGAATGGGCAGTCCTCAGCAGCATTCCGGCAGCGATCATGGCATCGGCGATCCGGGTGGGGATCACGGGATAGTTGCCGCGCTCGATGGCATCGCGGATGACCTTGACGCGCTCAGGATCGACGGGCGCGGCCTGTCCGGCCCCAAGCGCGGACGAACGTTCGACCTGCGCCGCCGCGCCGCTGTCGGACGCGCTGGACACTGGGGTTTCGGCGGGCGCAGCCGGGGCCTTGGCCGCCGCTTTCGCATTCTGCGCAGTCCTGACCTGCGCATTGTTGCCCTGCACCGGCCCAACCGGGCGCGCTGCACCGATTTCAAAAGGTGACATGGTTCCGCTCCTGGCGTTTACAGGCACAAGAACGGAACCGTTGATGCAGGTTTAAGGGCCGATGCGGAAAAATCTTGCCGGTTCGTGAAAATCCTTCCGGCAAGGTTCTTCACTCCAGCGGCACGACGACAAGGCCGGGCCGTTCGATGCGGGCGCGGATGGGCACGCCCCTGGCGCTGGTGCGCACGCGGATCCAGCCGCCCAGCGGGCCGGACTCCAGCGCCTCGCCCGGCTGCGACACGGCAAAGCCATCGCCGCTGACCGAAACCGTCACCGTCTCGCCGCGCGCCACGGCAGGCGGGGCGGCAGCATCCTGCCGGGCATTGCCGGATGTGGCCACGAACAGCCGCCAGCCACCGGGGTCCGGGCACTGGACCAGCACGTTGTCCTGCCGCCCGCCATACCACGAAGCCGAAAGCGCCGAGCGGCACGGCGCAAGCCGCAACCGGCGGTCCACCGGCAGGACCGCGCCGCCCGGCTGGCCGATCCCCGCGCCGGTGAAGGCGGCAACCGCGGCGTCCACCGCGGCCAGATCGTGAAAGCCCGCTGGCTGCGCCCCGGCCGGGACCGCAGCAATGACTGCCACGGAAAAGGCTGACGCGACGGCGAAGGATCGGCTGAAACTGAACATGTGTGGTCTGTCCGCAAGGGTGGATACCCGAACAGTGCAGCAACGATCGTGCCATTCGCCCGCAGGCATGTGTCAGCCAGCCACCTGCGACGGTGTGCGCGCGGTATCCTCGCTGGCATAGAAGAGCGAAACGCTCGCCCCTGCCCGCACGCCCGGCTCGACCAGGATGCGCGCGGCTTCGGCCCGTGGGCCGCCCGCTGCAACCAGCCGCAGGGCATCGGCCATGGCCGCATCGCGCCCGCCTGCCCGGTAGCGCACCACGACGCGCACCTCCAGCCGGGAATCGGATGCCGTGCGCGCCAGCCACTGCGCCAGCGGCGGCGCGCCGGGCGCATCGCTCCATATGGCCACCGGCTCTGCATCGAGCGCGGCGGCGATGGGCGGCGGCGGAGGCGCGGCGGTTTGCCGCGCGCTGCCCGCAACGGCCAATGCCGATGCCGTGGCCAGAAACAGGATCAGCGAGAGATCGGCCAGCGCATACTGCCAGCCGGTCCCGGCCCGGATCATCATGCGTCCTGCCTCTCGCGCAGGACACCGGCAGGTGCGGCCCGGCGCGGCGCGCCATGATGCAGCCCGGAAAGGTGGGGAATGGCCGGTTCCAGTTGCTGGGTGAGCCAGTCAATCACCTGCTGGCGCGCGTGCTCTTCGGCCTGGGCCTGCCGCTCTACCGCGCGGGCCAGCGGGGCCAGCACGAGATTGGCCAGCAGCAGCCCGTAGAGCGTGGTGACGACCGCCATGGCAATCGCGCCGTTGAGCGCGCCCGCATCCAGCCCCTCGCGCGGCAGATTGCTGAGCGAGACGAGCGTGCCGACCATGCCGAAGACCGGACCAAGTTCTGCCGCCTGCGCCAGCGTGCGCACCGCAGAGTTGGCCAGCGCCAGCCGCGCACGACGGTGGGCGTGATGGCGTTCGACCAGCGGATCGAGCGAACGGGCGCGGATCACGGCATCGGTTGCCTGATCGAACTCGGTGTCGCCGATCGGGCGAGGATCGGCGCGCAGCAGCCCGTCGCGCCGGATCGCGATGACCTGCGGGGCAAGATCGGCCTTGGCCCGTTCGGCCGAAAAGGCCGGTCGCCATAGCCCGCCCAGTGCGTGCAGGGTCTGCACCAGTTCGCGCGGGGATGACCGCAGCGCCGTGGCCAGCGCGGTCCCTCCCACCACGATTGCGGCGGACGTGCCATCCAGCAGGCCCTCGATCAGCGGGGACAATACCATGCGGGGGAAATCTCCTCGCACCGTCAGAACGGCATCGCGCCGCCGGGTTTCAGCCCTGCAATGGTCATGCGCCTGCAATTTGCCGCCATCCGGCAGAATCTTGCCGCAAGCGCCGCGCCGATGCGCCTTCGCGCCCGCCCTGCCCGCCGGAGCGAGGGCCTTTTGCGCATTTGGCACGCCCTTTGCTGGAACCCCGGCGGAAATCCGCAAGCCAGCAAAGGCACATCAGATGAGCGAGACCCTGTTCGGCATTCATGGCAAGGCGCTGGAACTGCGTTCGCAGCGCATGGGCCTGCTGGCCTCCAACATCGCCAATGCCGCCACCCCCGGCTACAAGGCCAGGGACATCGACTTTGCCGCCGCGCTGAAAGCCAGCCTGCGCGGTGCCGGCACCGATGCCGCCATCGGCTCTGCCACGCGCTTTCGCGTTCCGGTGATGCCCAGCCTTGATGGCAACACCGTGGAGATGGCCACCGAGCAGACCGCCTTTGCCGAGAACGCGGTGGGATATTCGGCCACGCTCAACTTCCTGAAGGGCCGGGTCGAGACGATCACCCGCGCGATCAAGGGGGAATAGGCCATGCCCGCCAGCACCCCGCTCACGCTGTTCGAGGTCACGGGCCGGGCCATGTCCGCCCAGCTCGTGCGGATGAACGCGGCCGCCTCGAACCTTGCCAATGCCGGAACCGTCACCGGCACCGAGGCCGAAGCCTATCGCCCGCTGCGCCCCGTCTTTGCCGAACAGCTCGACCGCGCCAGCGGCCTTGCCACCGTGCAGGTCAACGGCGTGATCCGGTCCGACGCCACGCCCGTGCGCCAGCACGATCCCGATCACCCGCTGGCCGATGCCAACGGCGATGTCTGGACCGCACCGGTCGATGAGAACGCCGAGATGGTCGAGATGCTCGAAAGCGCCCGCCAGTACCAGAACGTGGTCGAGGCCATGCAGACCGCCAAGCAGCTCATGCTGGAAACGATGAGGATGAAATGATGTCGATCGCTTCGGTAAATGCCGCCACCGGCATCAACGGTGCGCAAGTCTCCGGCAAGGCCGGGCAAGGCTGGGGCGCGATGGGCGCGGAGGAGTTCATCAAGCTCCTGACCACGCAGCTGCGCAACCAGGACCCGACCGATCCGGTCGACAATACGCAGATGCTGGCCCAGCTTGCCCAGTTCAGCAGCCTTGCCAGCCTCAACGACATGAAAGGCTCGCTCGGCCAGATCAGCGGGCAGCAGGACACCCTGAGCGCGATCTCGGCCAAGCTCGACACGCTGAACGATACCATGGCGCGGCTGCTCGCCAGCCAGCCGCAAGCTGCCGCAAGCCCGGCCGCAGCCCCTGCCGCCAACCCTGCCGCAACCTGACCAGACCTCAAGGAGACTTCCCCCATGTCCTTCTACACCTCGCTCAACGGTCTCAAGAACGCACAGGTCGATCTGGGCGTCATCAGCCACAACATCGCCAATGCCGAAACCACCGGCTTCAAGCGCAGCCGCACCGAGTTCGGCGACATCGTGGCAGGCACCGCCTTCACCAATCCCAAGATGATCGTGGGCGTGGGCGCAGCGGTCGAGGCGATCACGCAGAACTTCTCGCTCGGCCCCATCCAGCAGACCGGATCGGCGCTGGATCTTGCCGTGAACGGCGATGGCTTCTTCACCACGCGCAACATCATCACCAACCAGACCCTGTTCACCCGCAACGGCAGCATGACCGTGGACGGCGCGGGCTACATCTCGGATGGCGCGGGCAACCGGCTCCAGCTCTTCCCGACGGATGTGGCCGGAAACATCACCTCGACCACGCCTGCCGATGCGCTGATCCCGGCCACCAACGGCGTGGACGTGAACGGCAACCCGATCGAGTTTGCCGGGATCACCGTGCGCAGCGATGGCGCGGTGACGGCATCCTATGCCGATGGATCGAACGTGGTGATCGGCGTGGTGGCGCTGGCCAGCTTCATCGCGCCGCAGGGCCTGAAGCAAGTCGGCTCGTCCAACTGGGAAACCACCGGCATTTCCGGTGCGCCCAGCTTCGGCCAGCCCAGCACGGGCCAGTTCGGATCGCTGCTTTCGGGCACGCTCGAACGCTCGAACGTGGACATTGCGGAAGAACTCGTGGGGCTGATTACCGCCCAGCGCAATTTCCAGGCCAATGCCAAGGCGATCGATACCGCGACGCAGATCACCCAGACGGTGATCCAGCTGCGGACCTGATGACTGAGCGGAGCGCGCCGAGATGGACCGCCTGATCCACACCGCCTACACCGGGATGAACAGCTCTGCCGTGCAGATGCGGGTCATCGCCAGCAACATGGCGAACGCGCAGACCACGGGCTTTCGCGCCGAACTGCTGGCCACCACGCCGATGACGCTCAAAGGCCCCAGTCTGGAGACGCGCGCCATGACCAGCGGCACGGTGCGCGGCGCATCGATGCAGCAAGGCGCGCTGATTGCCACCGGCAATCCGCTGGATGTGGCCTTGCAGGGCGAAGGCATGCTGGCAGTCCAGGCCGAGGACGGGAGCGAAGCCTATACCCGGCGCGGCGATCTGGCGATCAGCCCCGGCGGCGTGCTCCAGAACGGCGAAGGCCGTCCGGTCATCGGCGAAGGCGGGCCGATCACGGTGCCGCTGGGATCGAAGGTGACGATCGCGCCCGATGGCGGGGTGAGCGTGGCCAATCCCGAAGCGCCCGACCAGCCGCCGCAGCTGATCGGCCGGATCAAGCTGGCATCGACCGCGGGCAGCCGCATCGAGAAAGGGCTGGACGGCCTGTTCCGCGTGACCGGCCCGGATGGCCGCGCCACCGGCGGCGTTCTCCCGCAGGACGAAGCCGCGCGGCTTGCCGTGGGCACGCTGGAGCAATCGAACGTCGATCCCACCCGCGTGCTGGTCGACATGATCGAGGCGCAGCGCCTGTTCGAGATGCGCACCAAGCTGATCGCCCAGACCAAGGAAATCGACGAATCGAGCGCATCGCTGATGCGCGTTTCGTGAGCAGAAAAGAGGTAACGAACCATGCCAAGTTCCGCCCTGCACGTCGCGCGCACCGGCCTTGAGGCGCAGGACACCCGGATGCGGGTGATCGCCAACAACCTTGCCAACGTGAGCACCACCGGCTTCAAGCGCGACCGCGCCAATTTCGCCACGCTGGCCTATCAGGATGCGCGCGTGGCGGGGCAGCAGTCCTCGAACGAAACCGCCTTTGCCACGGGCCTCAACCTCGGCACCGGGGTAGCGGTGCAGGCCACGTCGCGGATCGAGACGCAAGGCTCGCTTCAGGCCACCAACAATGCGCTGGACGTGGCGCTGGATGGCGATGGCTATTTCCAGGTGACGATGCCGGGCGGCCTGCTTGCCTATACCCGCGCGGGCAATTTCTCGCGCTCGGCCGAGGGCACGCTGGTGACGGCGCAGGGCTATGCCCTCAATCCCGCCATCACCATTCCCGAAGGCGCCAGCGCCATCAGCATTTCGCCCGATGGCACCGTATCGGCCACCCTGCCGGGACAGGCCGAGCCCGCCCAGCTTGGCCAGATCACCATCGCCAGCTTCGTCAACCCCGGCGGCCTTCGCGCCATGGGCGACAATTTCCTTCAGGAAACCGCCGCATCGGGTGCGGCCCAGATCGGCGTGGCCGGTGAACAGGGGCGCGGCCAGATCCGGCAGGGCTTCCTCGAAGCCTCGAACGTCAATGTCGTCGAGGAACTGGTCGACATGATCGAGACGCAGCGCGCCTACGAGATCAATTCCAAGATGATCTCCGCGGTCGACGAAATGCTGCGCAACGCCAACCAGACGCTGTGACCATGCCCGACACCCTGACCATCATGGAGCACGCCGTGGAAACCCCGTTCGACAGCCACTTCATCCTGACCCGCCCTGCCCGCTCGGTGCTGGCCCCGCGCCGCCGCCGCTCGGCCTTGCGCGCGCTGGCCTTCGGCTCGGCCATGGCCGCGTGGGTCTTCTTCGGGATGGACCCGGCAGATGCGGCCCGGCCCAAGCCGGGCTTCGAACCCGCCCTGCCCGCGCCCGCAGCCCCAATCCAGCCGCCAGCTGCCGCAGGCCCGGCAGGCGCGCCGACCGCCGGTTCGATCTTCAACGCCAGCACCGGCTATATCGGCCTTGTCGAAGGGCGACGCGCCCATGCCGTGGGCGATACGCTGCGCATCGTGCTGGTGGAGAACATGACCACCGCCAAGACCGCCGGATCGAAGACCCAGAAGAACGGCGGGTTCGCGGTGATCCCGCCCACCGCCGGGCCGCTGGGCTTTCTCAACCCCAATGCCCTTAACGCTTCGGGCAATTCGTCGTTCAACGGTCAGGGCAACGCCTCGCAGACCAGCTCGTTGCAGGGCGAAGTGGGCGTGACCATTGCCGAAGTCCGGCCCAACGGCACGGCGCTTGTCCGGGGGGAGAAGCGTCTGCTGCTGAGCCAGGGACAGGAATGGGTGCAGTTTTCCGGGATCGTGCGCCTTGGCGATGTCGATCAGGAAAACCGCATCCTTTCCACCCAGGTGGCCGATGCGCGGGTGGAATATGCCGGAAACGGCGCGGTCGGCCGGGCCAGCCGCCAAGGCTGGCTCAGCCGGTTCTTCAATGCGGTATCGCCGTTCTGAAAGTGATGATGACGATGCACCGATGGCTTCTTCCCCTGCTGATGGCGCTGGCCGCGCTGCTGCCCGCGCCCGCCATGGCAGAACGCGTGCGCGATCTGGGCACGTTTCAGGGCGTGCGCGGCAACCAGCTTACCGGCTACGGCATCGTCGTGGGGCTTGCGGGCACGGGTGACGACAACCTCGAATACCTGACGCAGGCCATGCGCGGCACCGCCGGGCGGCTGGGCGTGCAGTTGCCGCCGGGGGTTTCGCCCCCGCTCAAGAATGCCGCCGCGGTCATGGTCACGGCCGAACTTCCCGCCTTTGCCAAGCCGGGCCAGCGCATCGACGTGACCGTATCGACCATCGGGCGCGCCAAATCGCTGCGCGGCGGCGCGCTGATCCTTGCCCCGCTCTATGGAGCGGACGGGCAGATCTATGCCATGGCCCAGGGCAACCTTGCGGTGGGCGGGCTTGGCATTGCCGCGCGCGACGGATCGCAGCTTACGGTCAACGTGCCCACGGTGGGCCGGATCGCCGAAGGGGCGACGGTCGAACGCGCCGTTGCCACCGGGTTCGACAGCAGCGAAGTGCTGCGCTGGAACCTGTTCGAAGCCGATTTCCTGACCGCGCAGCGCGTGCGCGATGCCATCAACCAGCGCTTTCCCCAGTCCGCCTCGATCGAGGACGGCGTGACACTGGCGCTGCGCCTGCCCGCAGGGGCCGACGCGCGCGCCAGCGCCATGGCGGCAATCGAGATGCTGGAAGTGACCCCTGCCGAAACCCCGGCGCGCGTCATCGTCAACAGCCGCACCGGCACGGTGGTCATCAACAGTGCGGTGCGCCTTTCCCCCGCCGCGATCAGCCATGGCCGTCTGGTGGTGAAGATCGACGAGAAGCCCCAGGTTTCGCAGCCAGCCCCTTTCAGCCGGGGGCAGACGGTGGTGGTGCAAAGCAGCCAGATCGACGTGGCCGAGCAGGACGCCAGGGTGGCGCTGTTCCGCCCCGGCGCTTCGCTGTCCTCGCTGGTCGATGCGCTGAACAAGCTGGGCACCAGTCCGCCCGATCTTGTCGCCATTCTCGAAGCGCTCAAGCAGGCCGGTGCGCTCAAGGCCGAAATGGTGGTGATATGACCCCGGTTTCCTCTCTTGCGGGTGCGCCAGCCCTGGCCCCCAAGGCGCCGTCCGAGCGCGAAAAGCTGGCCAGCGCGGCAAGGCAGTTCGAGGCGATCTTCGTGCGCCAGATGCTGGCCGCCGCGCGCGCGGCGGATTTCGGCAAGGACGATGTCTTCGGCAAGATGGACCAGACCTTCGTGCAGATGCGCGACGAGCGCTTTGCCGAAATCGCCTCGCAGACCGGCGCGCTCGGCCTTGCCGCGCAGATCGAACGCCATCTGGCCGGGTTGCTGCCGCGGCAGACCGGCGCGGCTGGGGAGACATAAGCCATGGCCTCGGATCTCCTCTCGATTGCGCGCAGCGGGGTGCAGGCCGCCAAGATCGGCCTTGATGTCACCGCGCAGAACATCGCCAATGCCGGTTCCACCGGCTATGTCCGGCGCTCTGCCGCCTTCAGCGAAGTGGCGGCCAGCGGCGGACCTTACCGCATTGGCGATCTATCGCTTTCAGGCGTGCGGCTTGATCGGATCGTGCGCAATGCCGATGCCTTTCGCCAGGCCGAAGTGCGCCGCACCGGGTCGGACGTGGCACGCGCCAGCGCCGAAGTTTCGGGGCTGACCAACATCGAATCCGCGATCGAGAAATCGGGGGTCTATCAGGCGATCGTCGATTTCGAAGCCTCGCTCCGGCAATTGACGCAGAACCCTGTCGACACATCGCTGCGCGCAAGCGTGATCGAACGCGCGCGCACCATGGCGGGCACGTTCCGCATTGCCGCGCAGGAACTGGATGCGGCGGGCGATGGCCAGCGCTTTCTGGCAACCGACGGCATCACGCAGGTCAACCGCATCGCGCAGGAACTGGCCCGCACCAATGCGCGCCTTGCCCGCGCATCGGATGCCAGCAGCGACAAGACCGCCCTGCTCGACCAGCGCGACAAGCTGCTGGAAGAGCTGAGCACCTTCGGCAATGTGGGCACCACCTTCGCGCCCGACGGACAGGTCGCGGTAAAGCTGGGCGGCGCCAATGGGCTTGATCTCGTGACCGGGAACAGCGCGGTGCAGGCTGGCATCGCGGTCGATCCCGGCGATGGCACGATCAGCTTCGATGTGGGCGGCGCGCCGCTGGTGCTGGCGGGCGGATCGCTGGCCGGACAGCAGCTTGCGCTGGCCAAGAACGCGCAGATCAAGGCCGATCTCGATACGCTGGCGGCCAGCATCGTCACGGCGTTCAATACCGCGCAGGGCGCCGGGGCGGATCTTGACGGCAATCCCGGCGCGCCCATCCTTGCAGGCACGAGCGCGGCCACGATCGATCTTGCCACCGGCGACGGTCGGCGCATTGCCACCGCCCCGGCAGGCAGCCCGGCGGGAAGCCGCGACCCGGCGAACCTTGCCGCGATCCGCAGCGCGCTTGGCGCGGTGGACCCGGCAGGCACGATGGATGCGATCCTGTTCGACATTTCCGGCACCCTTGCCGGGCGCAACGTGACGCTGGGCGCGCTCCAGACCATCGCATCGACCGCAAAGGTGGCGCTCGCCGCGCAATCGGGCGTCGATCTCGATCAGGAAGCGGTCAACCTAGTAAGATTCCAGCAGGCGTTTCAGGCGTCCGGAAAGGTGATGCAGGTAGCATCGGATATCTTCGAAACCCTTCTGGCGATCCGGTGATCGGCAGATGAGCGGCAGGTAAACAGGCATGAGCACGATCTTCGGCACATCGACAGCCGCCTTCTTCGAAAGGTCCGTGGCAGACCTTGCCGCCCTGCGCCGCCAGGCCGAAGAGACGCAGGCCGAAATCAGCACCGGCCAGCGCCTGCAACGATCATCGGAAGATCCGGTTGCCGCATCGCGCCTGCGCCGTCTGGCGCGCGCGGATACCTTCGACCGGATCGATACCGCTGCCGCCAATCGGGCCACGGCCGATCTTTCGCTGGCCGACGATGCGCTTTCGCAGGTGGCCAGTTCGATCATCCGCTTGCAGGAACTGGCAACCCAGGCCGCGTCATCCACCCTGAGCGAGAGCCAGCGCGCTGGCATCGGCGCGGAAGTGGCGCAGATCCGCAGCACCCTGTTGACGCTTGCCAACGCGCGCGACAGCGCGGGCAATGCCCTGTTCGGCGGTGAAAGTGCAGGCGCTGCCTATGCGCTCGATGCGGCGGGAAATGCCACCTATATCGGCACCGCGCAGGCCCCCAGCGTCGCCCTTGGCGACGGGCAGAGCGTGACCCGCGGCCTGACCGGGCCGGAGTTCCTCCAGTTCGCATCGGGCGGCGCCAGCCTTGATCTGCTGGCCGTGACGAAAGACCTTGCCGATGCGCTGCAAGGCGGCACCGGAGGCGCCGCCGCCGCAAGTGCGGCTCTTGCCGCGCTGGGCGACGGGCTGGACGCGGTGACAACCGCGCAGACAGTGATCGGCGCGCGGCTCAACTGGATCAACCTCAATACCGAGCGGCGCACCGCGCTGGCCGATCTGCGCCTGTCCGAAAAGAACGACGTGGGGGCGAGCGACCTCACCGAATCCATCGCGCGGCTGCAAAGCACGATGCTCGTGCTCGAAGCCAGTCAGGCCAGCTTTGCCAAGCTGGCCAACCTTTCGCTGTTCAGCGTGCTGCGCTGACCGGCCGCGCCGCCAGACCGGGATAGAGTTTCATGTTCGTCATCATCGGCCTTGTCGTCCTGATCGCCATGGTGTTCGGCGGGTTTGCCATAACCGGCGGCGCGCTCGGCCCGGTCATGCACGCCCTGCCGCACGAAATGCTCATCATCGGCGGGGCGGCGGTGGGCGCGGTCATCACCGGCAATTCGATGCACGAGCTGAAGGGCATCGGCGCGGGCTTTGCCAAGACCTTCAAGGGGCCGAAGCACACCAAGCAGGATCATGTCGATGCGATCGTGCTGTGCACCAAGCTGATGAAGATCCTGCGCAGCGATGGCCCGGTGGCGCTGGAAAGCCATGTCACCGACCCCAGGAACTCGCCCATCTTTGCCGAATATCCGCGCCTTCTGGCCAATGGGCCGCTCATCTCGCTGATCTGCGATACGCTCACGCTGATCGTCGTCTCGTCCGGCACGCTGGAAGTGCATGCCGTGGAAGAGGTGATGGATCACGCGATGAAGACCCATTTCCACGAAGAGCAGGAAGCGCAGCATGCCATGCAGGGGCTGGCCGACGCGCTGCCTGCGCTCGGCATCGTGGCCGCCGTGCTGGGCGTGGTGAAGACCATGGGTTCGATCGACAAGCCCCCCGCGATCCTTGGCGGGATGATCGGCTCGGCGCTGGTCGGCACGTTTCTGGGCGTGCTGCTGGCCTATGGCATCGTGGGACCGATGGCGGGCAGGCTGAAGCAGGTGCTGGAACAGGACGAGATGATCTTCCAGGCAGTCAAGCAGGTCATCATCGCATCGCTCCACGGCTGGCCGCAACCGCTGGTGGTGGAAAGCGCACGGTCCGGGCTGGGCCATGCCTTCCGCCCCGGCCTGTCCGAACTGCTCGACGCGCTGCGCGGAAGGTAAGGACGACTTACCGATGGCCAAGGCACCGGCAAAGGGCAGGAACGAGCCGCCACGGCCGATCATCGTGAAGAAGATCACGGTGGTGGCAGGCGGCCATCACGGCGGCGCGTGGAAGGTGGCCTATGCCGATTTCGTGACCGCGATGATGGCGTTCTTCCTGCTCATGTGGCTGCTGGGCGCCACCACCGAAAAGCAGCGCAAGGGCATTGCCGACTACTTCACCCCCACGCTGGTGAAGGTGAAGCAGGGCAGTGCGGGCGGCCATGGCGTGCTGGGCGGGTCATCGCTGACCGATGCGGATGATTATCCCAACCGCGCCGGGCAGACGGGCAACAAGACCCTGACGGTTCCGCGCGATGCCACCGGCGGCGCCAAGGAAGGCGCCAGCAAGGTCAAGCGCGTGCAGACCATGAAGGAAAAGATCGCGCAGAAGCTGGCCCAGTCGGAAAAGCTGCGCAAGCTGGCGCGGCAGGTGCGCATCACCGAAACGCCCGACGGGATCCGCCTCGATCTGGTGGACGATGCCGATTTCTCGATGTTCCTGCTGGGCACCACGGTGCTCACCCCGGATGCGGCGGAACTGCTGCGCGCCATCGGGCAGGCCGTGGCACCCGATACCAGCCAGTTCACCATCCGCGGCCACACCGATTCCCTGCCGTGGAAGACGGGCGTTGCCAACAACTGGTCGCTTTCGGCCGGACGCGCCGAGGCAACCCGTCAGGCGCTCATGCGCCAGGGCATCGCCGAAGCCCGCTTCCGCCGCATCGAAGGCGTGGCCGACCGCGAACCGCTGGTGCAGGACAACCCCGCCGACCCGCGCAACCGCAGGATGTCGATCCTCATTTCCGGCTGAACCCGGCCAGAAGCGTCGATTCTGGTGACAACCTGGATGACTGCGCTTGACGAGAACAAGGTAAGAACATAACGATCCGGATCAATCTGGAGATCGGCATGCATTCCATCGAGTTCTGTGCAGGAGCAGGCGGTCAGGCACTGGGCTTGGAACAGGCCGGCTTCAAGCATGAAGCCCTGGTCGAGATCGAGCCCGACTTCGCGAAGACGCTCAGGTTGAACCGCCCCAAGTGGGACGTTCGCACCGCAGATATGAATGCGTTCGACGGAAGGCCGTTCAAAGGGGTGGAACTTTTTGCCGGTGGACTGCCGTGCCCGCCTTTCTCTATCGCAGGCAAGCAGTTGGGTGAGTTGGACGAACGCAATCTGTTTCCGGCCGCGATCCGGTTGATTGACGAAATCCGTCCCAGGGCCGTGATGATAGAGAACGTCAGAGGCTTCCTTTCGGCGGTCTTCGAGGATTATCGTCGCGAGTTGAAGCAACAGCTGCACAAATTGGGCTATCACGCAGACTGGCGCCTGCTGAATGCGTCGGATTACGGCGTTCCTCAGCTGCGTCCACGGGTGGTGATCGTGGCCTTGAGGCGCGATCTGGTCGAAGCGTTCGACTGGCCTGATGTCCACCCGCACAATCCTCCGACCGTCGGCGAGACATTAAAGGATCTCATGGCCGCCAATGGATGGCGGGGTGCCAGCCTTTGGGCTGAGCGTGCAAATGACATCGCACCCACAGTGGTGGGGGGATCGAAGAAGCATGGCGGTCCTGATCTCGGCCCGACTCGCGCCAGACGGGCATGGGCATCGCTTGGAGTCGAAGGAAGGACAATTGCCGAGACAGCTCCCGAAGCCGACTTCTGCGGAATGCCTCGCCTCACTGTCCGCATGGTTGCTCGATTGCAGGGCTTTCCGGATAGCTGGCAGTTCTTTGGTCGCAAGACCACAGCCTACAGGCAAGTTGGCAACGCGTTTCCGCCACCTGTTGCCAAGGCCGTAGCGCATAATCTGCAAAGAGCATTGTCCGTTCAGAAGTTTTTTCCTGTCCGGGTCAAGGCATAATGACCGAAAGCCTGATCAGCATTGCCCGGCGCGAGTTTCATGCCAGTCTGCTGGCCGGAATCCTGACGCGGGACGCGAAGGGCTTCCCAAGCAATGCTGACAAGGACAGCCGGATAAGTGTGGGCATTGCCAACAGCATCCTTGAGCGCCTCGGCCCTGCTCTGACCTCGGAGAAGCTGCCGGGACAGACTGCGGGCGCAAGCTTCGAAGAGATTTGCGCGACGTTTCTCCGCCTCACAATGTCAAGGTTTCGGCACATTCGGCCCGGTGACTATTTCGTGGAGAAAGGTCGCACAATCTCGCGGTTCGACCAATATACCCATCTCAGCGAACTGGCAGACCTTGCCCGGCGAGATCGCTCTTTGGCAACGGCGATCGGATCGGACTACATCATCAAGCCTGACGTTGTGGTCGGCCGCAATCCGGAGCCGGACGAAACAATCAATGCGGAGGAACTTCTTGTCGATGCTGCCTCTGCCCGGCTCACACCTGTAAGGGCAATGAACCAGCAGCAGCCCATCCTTCACGCCTCGATCAGCTGCAAATGGACATTGCGCAGCGACAGAGCGCAGAATGCGCGATCGGAAGGTTTGAACCTTGTAAGAAACCGGAAGGGCAAATTGCCGCATATCGCTGTGATCACTGGCGAGCCTTTGCCAAGTCGCATCGCATCATTGGCCTTGGGAACCGGCGATATCGACTGTGTATATCACTTCGCGCTGCCGGAGTTGCGCGCGGCGTTGGAAGAGCCTGGATCGGAGGACCGTTTGGAGCTTCTCGAAACGATGGTTTCTGGCAAGCGACTGAGAGACATTGCCGATCTCCCACTTGACCTGATCGCCTGAATGATCAGCCGGTGGCTCTGTGTGAGCCTCCCCCTTACTGATAAGGGCACGACAAAAAGCCCGGCGGCCGTGGGAAAGGGCCGCCGGGCGATGAGGCCCGCGCGCGGGGGAGGCGCGCGCGGGTGTTGGAGAGGGTTCTTAACGCAGCAGCGACAGCACGTTCTGCTGGCTCTGGTTGGCCTGCGCGATCATGGCAGTGGACGCCTGGCTGAGGATCTGCGCCTTGGCCATGGCCGTGGTTTCGGCCGAATAATCGGCATCCTGAATGCGCGAGCGCGCATCCGACAGGTTGGTGATGTTGTCGTTCAGGTTGTTCACCACCGATTCCAGACGGTTCTGGCCGGCACCGAACTGGGCGCGCGCGG
>JBKBKD010000037.1:0-25665 GCA_046294595.1 Novosphingobium sp. | reverse complement strand
TGGTCGTATTCGGTCACACCAATGGCTCCAGACGGTCTTCGTTGGCGTAGAGATAGCCGGTGCCGAAGTAGGCAACGGTGCGCTCTTCCTCGTAGCGGGTGATCTCGCCCGGATTGGCGGGAAAGGGTGCGTTGGCGAAATCGGCCGCGTTGATCGCGTTGATGATGACCGCGTTCTTGCGCACCACGGCCATCGTCATGGGGGCAAGCACTGTCCGGCTGCCGGTGTCGACCGCGAGGTAGCGGACCATGTGTTCGGCCCGGTCAACCCAGAGATCGGTGACAACGCCTGCCTTCAGTCCGTCGGCCCCGTAAACCGGAAGTCCGCGCGGATCGGTGCTGGCGCTTGCCACGCTGATTTCCGGCACCGCACCCATCGGCACGATGCGCGGCTTGCCATGCGCGTCGATGTCCGGCCACTGGGCGCGCTGTGCATAGGAGCCGGGGCCGACGCCCGCCTCGAACACGTTGCCGACGGGCGAATAGGGCGCGCCGCCGAAGTTCTCGCGGCGCTTGGCCTTGATCTCGAAGGGATCGCGGCTGCCGTTGGGAAACGAGACCTTGCCCTTGCCGAACGGCAGGATGAAGGTTTTCGGCGCGGCGGTGGAAAGCGGTCCGCCTTCGCTGTCCGGGATGCCGGTCATGGCGTCTTCCAGCGGATAGCCTTCCCGGCGGTCCTCGCGGCGCAGCCAGAAGACGAGAGCGATGAAGAAGCCGATGAAAGTGATCATCGCGATCTGCGCGGCATCGATCGTGCCGACAATATTGCCGTAGTTCATGATGGTGTCCTTCCCGATTGCATGTGGCCCGGTCTCATGTGGGAAACTCCGTAAGTCCGAAGCGATTGCCGCCAGCGCCATGGCCTGCATCCCGGGCGGCAGCCGGGGTCTGTCCCACCAGCGGGCCGAGCACGACGAGCGTGGCGAGCAGCAGGAAGATTTCGACGATGTAGATCGTGGCATAGCCGGTGCTGCGGTGGGCCAGCGTATCACCAAGGCCATGCGCCACGGCGATGCCGGAAAGCAGATCGCGCAGCACCCCGCCCATGGCGATGGCAAGGCCCGCAAAGGTTGTCTGCACCGCGCCCCAGGCGCCCAGTGCAAGACCCGCCGTCTTGCTGTCGGCCAGCGCCATGGCGGTTGTCAGCGTGCCGACAAGGAACAGGCCCGCACCCGTGCCGATCAGCATGGCGCCCAGCGCCAGCGCCAGCGGACTGCCCAGCGGTGCGGCAAAGATCACCAGCATGAAGGCCGCAATGCCGATCACGCCGCCATATCCGGCGATGCGCAGGGCCTCCACCCCGCGCGAAAGCCAGCGCGCGGAAAGCGCGAATGCCACCAGCGCGCCCAGCGCCCATGCGCCCGTAAGGCCCGTGGTTGCCCCAACCGAAAGGCCCAGAATCTCGCCGCCGTAAGGTTCGAGCAGTGCATCCTGCATGGCAAAGGCCGTGGCGCCAAGGCCCACTGCGGCGAGGAGCCGCATGGTCACGGGCTGCGCGGTGAATGCCTGCCAGACTTCGGCAAATGGGGGGCGATGGGTTTCGGGCGAAGCGATTGCCGCCTGACGCGCTTCCTGCTTCCACAGCGCAGCGAGGTTCAGGACAAAGGTGAGAACCGCCGCCCCCTGGATGACCTGAACCAGCCGCGTGGGGCTGAAATCGGCAAGAAGGCTTCCGATCACCAGCGATGCCAGCATCATGCCTGCCAGCAGGGCCAGATAGAGCAGGGCAACCGCGCGGGGACGGTGTTCCTCGTCGACCAGATCGCCCGTCAGGGCAAGCCCGGCGGTTTGGGTCGTGTGCATCCCGAAACCGGCGAGCAGGAAGGCGAGCGAACTGGCGATCACGCCGACCGCGAAAAGCTCTGGCCGTGCCATGAGCAGCAAGGCGAACGGCATGATGGCAAGGCCGCCGAACTGCATCAGCGTGCCGAACCAGATGTAGGGCACGCGCCGCCAGCCGAGAACGGAGCGGTGGTTGTCCGAACGGTGGCCGATGAGCGCGCGGAACGGCGCGGCGAGCAGGGGAATCCCGATCATCAGCGCCACGAGCCATGCCGGAATGCCCAGCTCGACGATCATCACCCGGTTGAGCGTGCCGTTCAGCAGGACCATGGCCATGCCCACCGTCACCTGAAACAGCGACAGGCGCAGGAGGCGCGAAAGCGGCACCTCCTTGGTGGCCGCGTCGGCAAAGGGCAGCCAGGTCATCGCAACCCGGCTCCACTTTGCGGAAAAGGCCTGCCTCTGCTGCATCAGCGCTTGACCAGTTCCATCGCGTGAGAGGTGTAGAACCCGCTGGAGATGCGCCCGCTGCGGCCGATTTCCCAGCCGTCGAACCCGGACAGCGCCTGACGCAGACGGTCTTCGGCAATCGGCACGATCGCGGGCGAACGATCGGCGCGCGGGAAAATCTTGCCCACGGTGTGCATCGCACCCAGCAGCGGGGTGTAGGGCGCGAAAGTGAAGACAATCGATCCTGTGCAGCGCCGCGCCAGCGCGGAAAGCGCCCAGACCATGTCGGGCAGGGTGTAGTGGATCAGCGAATCCATGGCGACGACATGGTCGAACCGGCCCAGCGCGGGATCGAGCATGTCGCCCGTGCGCCATTCGATCCGGCCGTGCCCCAGAAACGAAGGTGCACGCTCGCGGGCGATCTCGACCAGACCTTCGGCCACGTCGATGGCCGTGACGACCGCGCCGCGCCGCGCGGCCTCCACGCTGAGGCTGCCCGTGCCGCAACCGGCATCAAGCACATCGCAGCGGCGCAGGTCTTCGGGCAGCCAGCCGAGCAATTGCGCGCGCATGGCATCACGCCCGGCCCGCACCGTGGCGCGAATGCCGCTGACCTTGGCGTTCGAGGTAAGATCGATCCACGCCTTGCGCGCGGTTCCGTCGAAATAGGCCGCCAGTTTTTCGCGCTGATGGTCGTATCCCGTGGGCGGGGCCTGCGTGGTGAAGGGCGTGGTGAACTGCGTTGCCATCATTCAAACCCCAGAAAATCGAAGATGTCCCGGTCCTTCATGGGGGCGGCTTCAACCGGATCGACACCGTCCCACAGCAACTGGGCGAGGCGCAGGTATTCCTGCTGCGCCGCGATCACTTCGGGTGAAGGCTCCATTTCGAAGAGCGTGCATTTCTTGAGGCGGCTGCGGCGGATCGCATCGACATCGCGGAAGTGGGCAAGGCGCTTCATGCCGATGGCATTGCTGAACCGGTCGATCTCGTCGGTCGCGGCAGAGCGGTTCGCGATCACCCCGGCCAGCCTGACGTTGTAGTTCTTCGCCTTTGCGCCAATGGCCGCGACGATGCGGTTCATCGCAAAGATCGAGTCGAAATCGTTGGCGGCAACGACAAGGGCGCGTTCGGCATGTTGCAGCGGCGCGGCAAAGCCGCCGCACACGACATCGCCCAGCACGTCGAAGATCACCACATCGGTATCGTCGAGCAGGTGGTGCTGCTTGAGCAGCTTGACCGTCTGCCCCACGACATAGCCGCCGCAGCCGGTGCCTGCGGGCGGGCCGCCGGCCTCCACGCACATGACCCCGTTGTAGCCTTCGAACATGTAGTCTTCGGGCCGCAGTTCCTCGGCATGGAACTCCACCCCTTCCAGCACGTCGATCACCGTGGGGATCAGCTTCTTGGTGAGGGTGAAGGTGGAATCGTGCTTGGGATCGCAGCCGATCTGGAGCACGCGGTGACCCAGCTTGGAAAAGGCTGCGGCAAGGTTCGAGGACGTGGTCGACTTGCCGATGCCGCCCTTGCCATAGACGGCAAAGACCTTGGCGCCCTTGATCTGGTCGCGAGGGTCGAGCTGGACCTGGACGGAGCCTTCGCCATCAGGCTGGCTGAAGCGGGCGCGTGGATCGAGCAGGTTCATTGCATTCTCCTCATTCCGCCGCAACCGCAGCGGGGAACACGCCTTCTAGGCGGTCCTCCAGTTCGTCGCTGGCCATGCGCAGCGCTTCGAGCGTTTCGTCGTCAGGTTCCCACAGGCGGCGTTCGCAGGCTTCGAGCAGCCTGCCGGCAACGCGTGCCGAACTGGTGGGGTTCAGCGCGGAAAGCCTCTCGCGCATGGCCGGATCGAGCACGAAGGTCTCGCTGATGCGCTGATAGACCCAGGGTTCGACCTGCCCGGTGGTGGCAGACCAGCCAACGGTATTGGTCACGTGCAGTTCGATGTTGCGCACACCTTCGAAGCCATGCCTGAGCATGCCTTCGAACCACTTGGGGTTGAGCGTGCGCGTGCGCGTTTCAAGGTTGATCTGCTCGGTCAGGGTGCGCACCCTGGTGCTGCCCTGCGTGGCATCGACGATATAGACCGGCGCTTCCTTGCCCTTGACGCGGGCGATGGAGCGGCTGACCCCGCCGAGGCTGTCGACATACTGGTCCAGATCGGTGATGCCGACCTCGACGCTCTCAAGGTTCTGATAGACGAGATCGACATCCTTCAGCGCGCTTCGCATCAGTTCGCGCTGCGGCACCGGGGTTCCCTTGACGCCATAGGCATAGCCCTTGCGCGTCTCGAAGGCGTTGGCCAGTTCATCGGGATCGGCCCAGACACCGCCATCGATCAACTGGTTGACGTTTGCGCCATAGGAACCTTCGGCATTCGAGAACACGCGCAGCGCTGCCGTTTCAAGATCGCAGCCATGCTCCTGCTGGTAGGCCAGCGTGTGCTTGCGCACGAAGTTCATTTCGGCTGGCTCGTCAGCGCTTGCGGCCAGCAGCGCGGCTTCGGCCAGCATGCGGGTCTGCAAGGGCAGCAGATCGCGGAAAATGCCCGAAAGCGTGATGACCACATCGATGCGGGGGCGGCCAAGCTCGGCCAGCGGGATGAGTTCCGCCCCGGCAAGGCGGCCATAGCTGTCCATGCGCGGGCGCGCGCCCAGAAGGGTCAGGGCCTGTGCAATCTGCGCGCCCTCGCTCTTCATGTTGTCGGTGCCCCACAGCACCATGGCCAGGCTTTCCGGCAAAGGCTGGCCGGTGGCGGCATGGCGGGCCAGCAGGCGTTCGGCCTGATCGCGCCCCTGATTGCAGGCAAAGGGGCTGGGCAGGCGGAAAGGATCGAAGCCGTGGATGTTGCGCCCGGTGGGCAGAACCTGCGGATTGGCCAGCAGATCGCCGCCCGGTGCAGGTCGGATGAAGCAGCCATCCAGCGCGCGGATCACAGCCCCCAGTTCATCGCAGGAATCGATCGCGGCCTCGATCCCGGCGCGCGTCGATGCCGGATCGGCCTCGGCCATGGCCTCGATCATCTCGGCCCGTTCGGCCCCTTCCAGCGGCGCGCCAAGAACATGCAGGCCATGCGGGATCAGCGTGCGTTCCAGTTCATAGAGGTGCGCTGCAAGGGTTGAAATGTCGTGCGCCTCGATGTCGAGCGCGGCGCATTCCTCGTGGATCAAGGCTTCGAGTTCGGCGCGTTCGGCGGCATTGGTGGAAGAGCGCCAGCGATCGACGCTGGCCTTCAGGTCGGCAAACCCGCGATAGAGACCGGCACGCGCCAGCGGCGGGGTAAGGTAGCTCAGCATCGTCGCGCCCGAACGCCGCTTGGCCAGAATGCCTTCCGACGGATTGTTCGAGGCGAAAAGATAGAAGTTCGGCAGATCGCCCAGCAGGCGTTCGGGCCAGCACTTTCCGGCAAGGCCCGCCTGCTTGCCGGGCATGTATTCCAGCGCGCCATGCGTGCCGAAGTGGAGGACCGCGTCGGCCCGGAAATCCTCGCGCAGCCAGTGGTAATAGGCGGAAAATGCGTGGGTCGGGGCAAAATCGCCATCGAACAGCAGGCGCATGGGATCACCCTCGTAACCGAAGGTTGGCTGCACGCCGATGAAGACGTTGCCGAACATGGCGCCCAGAATCTGGATGTGCGAACCATCCGACTGGACTTTGCCCGGCGCCGGTCCCCACTGGGCCTCGATCTCGGCAAGATGCTTTTCGCGCCGCACGTGGTCATCGCAGCTGATCCGTGCGGCCACATTGGCATCCGCGCCCCAGCGTTCGGCATTGCCCTTCAGGATGGCTTCGCGCAGCGCATCGACCGAGGGCGGGACATCGACGCTGTAGCCTTCGCGGGAAAGCCGCTGGAGCGTGGCGTGGAGCGATTCAAAGACCGCAAGGAACGCGGCGGAACCCGTTGCCCCTGCGTTAGGCGGAAAGTTGAAGATGGTGATGGCCAGCCTGCGCTTTGCCCGTTCGGCGCGGCGCAGCGCGATAAGCCTTGCGACCTTCGCCGCCAGCGCTTCTGCGCGTTCCGGGCAAGCCTGCATGGCATTGACCGGGCCCTGGCGTTCGAAGGTGCAGCCGCGGGCGCAGCCCTTGCAGGCTTCGCCAAGCGCGTCCGAGCGCCCGCCGAACACCGTGGGCAGGATCGCACCGTCGAGTTCCGGGATGGAAACCATGATGGTGGATTCGATCGGCAGCAGGCCCTGGCGTCCCGCGCCCCACTGCTCAAGCGACTGGAACTCAAGCGGATGCGCGGCCACATAGGGCACGTCGAGCCGCGCCAGCACTTCCTCGGCAGCCTTGGCATCGTTGTAGGCAGGACCGCCCACCAGCGAAAATCCGGTCAGCGAGATCACGGCATCGACCGTGGGCTTGCCGTCCTTCATGAAGAACTTCTCGATCACCGGGCGTGAATCGAGGCCGTTGGCAAAGCCGGGAACGACCCGCAGGCCCTCGGCCTCAAGCGCGGCGATCATGCCGTCATAATGGCCGGTGTCCTTGCTGATGAGGTAGGAGCGCAGCAGCAGCAGTCCCACGGTTCCCTTGGCGCCCGGCTTCGTCGGCAGCAGCTTGAGGCTTTCCGACAGCTTCTGGTCGGTCCGGGGGTGATAGACGCCTACTTCCGGATATTCGCGCGGTGGTTCGGCCGGGGTCATGCCCCGGCGGGTCAGGCGCTCGCCCGCGGCATAGCGGTCGATCAGGGCGCGCACCATCGAGACGACGTTGTCGTCCGAACCCGACAGCCAGTATTGCAGCGTCAGGAAATAGGCGCGCACATCCTGCGCGGTTCCGGGAATGAAGCGCAGGATCTTGGGCAAGCGGCGCAGCATCCGCATCTGGCTGGCCCCAGCGCTGGCCCCCGGCTTGCCCGATCCGCGCAGCTTCTTGAGCATGGCGAGCGGCCCCTTGGCAGGGGCATCCATGCGGTAGTTGCCCATGCGCGTGAGGCGCACCACTTCGCCTGCCGACATGAGGCAGACCATCGCGTCGCAGGCATCGCGCCGCGCTTCGAGCGCGGGCAGGATGGCGCGGATGTGATCGTCAAGGAACAGCATCGTGGCGATCACGATATCGGCCTGCGCAATCGCGGCTTTCGTGCGTTCGAGCGCATCGCCGGGATGGGCCCAGTCGGTTGCCGCATGAAGCGAAAGGCTGATGTTGTCTTGCAGCAGCTGCGCGTTCGCGCGCTCGACCCCGCCCTTGAGGTGATTGTCGAGCGTGACAATGACGACACGGACCTTGGGGGCGCGGCTACCGGGCATAGTGGGCCTTCGCATCATAGAGGGTGGCAAGGTCGATCTCGGACCGGCCCTGCGCGATGGCGAAGGCTTCGGTGTTGCGCCGGGCCTTGCCGCGAACGAAGAACGGGATCTTTTTCAGTTCCTTTTCGGCATCCGCCGTCCAGACCAGCGCGGTTTCGCCAGAAGCAGGCTCCATTACGCCGATGGCCGTTTCGCCCGTCTGCGAGGCGGCCGGATCGGCCTTGGCGCCGGTGTTCGCGCCTGCACGCGCCTTGGCATGGAGATGGGACGGCCCGGCCTCGTCCGAGAACTCGAAATCGTCGCGGAACATGGTGAGCAGATGCTCTTCCAGCCCCATGACGAGCGGGTGGACCCAGGTGTCGAAAATGACGTTCGCACCTTCGAAGCCCATCTGCGGGCTGTGCCGTGCCGGAAAATCCTGCACGTGCACGGGCGAGGAGATGACCGCGCAGGGAATGCCGAAGCGCTTGGCGATGTGGCGTTCCATCTGCGTGCCCAGAACCAGTTCGGGCGAAGCATTGAGGATCGCATCCTCGACCAGCAGATGATCGTCGGTGATAAGCGGCTCGATACCATAGAGCGCGGCGGCCTTGCGCATCTCGCGCGCGAATTCGCGGTTGTAGCAGCCAAGGCCGCAGACCTCGAAACCCAGCTCTTCATGCGCGATCCGTGCGGCTGCAATGGCATGTGTCGCATCGCCGAAGATGAAGACGCGCTTGCCGGTCAGGTAGGTCGAATCGACCGAACGGCTCCACCACGGCATGCGCGATGTCTGATCGGCGAGGGCGGTCCCTGCATCGACACCCGCCAGCGCCGCCACCTCCTCGATGAATTCGCGGGTTGCGCCCACACCGATCGGCACGGTGCGGATGGCAGGCTGGGCAAGCGCCTGATCGAGCCAGCGCGCCGCCTCTGCACCGATTTCGGGATAGAGCACGATGTTGAAATCGGCCCGGCCAAGCGTGCGGATATCGTCCGGCGACGCATCGAGCGGCGCGACGCAGTTCACATCGATGCCCATCCGGTCCAGCAGGCTCCTGATTTCCGACACGTCGTCGCGGTGGCGGAAGCCGAGGGCGCAAGGGCCGAGCAGATTGACGAGCGGACGGCGATTGTCGCGCGGGGCGGGGCGCAGATCGCGGTCGGCCAGTTCGCGCACGAGCCGGTAGAAGGTTTCGGCCGCGCCCCAGTTTTCCTTGCGCTGATAGCTGGGAAGCTCCAGCGGGATGACGGGGCAGGGCAGGTCAAGCGCTTCGGCGAGGCCGGCAGGATCATCCTGGATCAGTTCGGCCGTGCACGATGCGCCGACCAGCAGGGCCTGCGGCAGGAAGCGGTCGAAGGCATCGCGCGCCGCGTTCTGGAACAGGCTGGCCGTGTCCTTGCCCAGATCACGCGCCTGAAACGTGGTGTAGGTGACGGGCGGGCGCTTGCCGCGCCGTTCGATCATGGTGAAGAGCAGATCGGCGTAAGTATCGCCCTGCGGCGCATGAAGGACATAGTGCAGCCCGTTCATCGCGGTTGCCACGCGCATGGCGCCGACATGCGGCGGACCTTCGTATGTCCAGACCGCCAGCTGCATCGTCCTATACCCTCAATATGTCGCGCCGCCGCAGCGGACGCGCAAAAAGTTCGGCAAGATCGCCGGCCTGTTCGAAACCGTGGATGGGCGAGAACACCAGTTCGATCGCCCACTTCGTGGAAAGACCTTCCGCTTCCAGAGGATTGGCGAGGCCAAGACCGCACACCGTGAGATCGGGCCGGTCGATCCTGACCCGGTCAAGCTGGAGGTCGACGTCCTGCCCTTCGCTCAGCCGGGTTCCGGCAGGCAGAAGCGCAAGCTCGCGCGCGTTCAGCTCACGGTTGAGATAGGGCGTGCCGACCTCCACTGGGAGCATCCCCAGTTCCGTTGCAAGGAACCGGGCAAGCGGCAGTTCAAGCTGCGAGTCGGGCAGGAAGGTGATGCGCTTGCCTTCAAGCCGCTCCCGCCGGTGCGCAATCGCGCGCTTGGCGCGCTCGCGGCCGGGCGCGATGACCCGGTTGAAGTGCATGCGGTCCACCCCGAAGGCTTCGGCTGCGGCGCGCAGCCAGTCGCTCGTGCCTTCGGCGCCGAAGGGAAACAATGCATCAAGCCGCAGCGCGCCGCGGCCTTCAAGCGCGCGGGTGGTTTCGGTCAGGAAGGGCTGTGCCAGCAGGAAGCGGGTTTGCGGCCCGATGGCGGGAAGATCGGCCAGCCGGCGCGAGGGAAGATAGCCCACAGGGCCGATGCCCAGTTCTGCGAACAGGCGTGCGAACTGGTCTTCCACGAT
Organism: Novosphingobium sp.; assembly: GCA_046294595.1. Classification (GTDB taxonomy): domain Bacteria; phylum Pseudomonadota; class Alphaproteobacteria; order Sphingomonadales; family Sphingomonadaceae; genus Novosphingobium. The sequence continues at coordinate 15,876 of JBKBKD010000037.1, read as the reverse complement.
ATCCGGCAGCGCGCCGACGATGATGAGGTTTGCGGCAGCGGTCGCCGCGGCGGCAGGCATTTCCGGGACGAGCGTTGCAAGGCAGGCGTCCTCGCCCTCGGTGAAGGTCGTCTCGATGCCGCTGCCGGAGTAGTTCAGGATGCGGGTCGCGGGCGAGAACTTGACGTCGAGCCGCTGCGCCGCCTTTCCGAGATCGAGCTTGATGACTTCCGACGGGCAGGAACCGACGAGGAACAGCGTGCGGATTTCCGGGCGGCGCTGGAGCAGCCGCTCGACGATCCGGTCCAGCTCGTCCTGGCAATCAGCCATGCCGGCCAGATCGCGCTCCTCGATGATCGCGGTGGCAAAGCGCGGTTCGGCAAAGATCATCACGCCTGCCGCCGATTGCAGCAGGTGCGCGCAGGTGCGCGAGCCGACGACCAGAAAGAACGCATCCTGCATCTTGCGGTGCAGCCAGATGATGCCGGTCAGCCCGCAGAAGACCTCGCGCTGACCGCGTTCGCGCAGCACCTGGGGGCGCGGCGCGGTTGCGCAGCCTGATCCCGGTGCCAGAAGGGTGCTTTCGCCGCTCATGAACGGGCCTCCATGGCGGCTGATTGCAGCCTTGCTGCGCGCAGTTTCAGCAGGAACTGTCCAGCATTGATTACATAGGCGGCATATCCCGCGAGCGCGACTGCCATGCGCTCCTCGAATGTGCCGATCTTGCCGAACAGCATGACAAGGTATGCCGTGTGCAGCGCCAGCACGAGCATCGAAAACACGTCTTCCCAGAAGAACGCGCGGGCAAACAGCCATTTGCCGAACACGACCTTTTCCCAGATCGAGCCGGTAATCATGATCGTGTAGAGCGTGAGCGTCTTGAAGACGACCGACATGTCCGCGGCGAAGGCGCCCTGGCCCGTGGTCAGGCTGCGCAGGACCAGCACCAGACTGACGAGGAACACCACGAACTGGAAGGGAGCAAGCAGACCCTGAACCAGGGTCCAGCGGGTCGAGTCGCGCCGTGCCCGCTCTTCGGGCGAATAGAGCGGCCGGAGCGGGGCCCGGAGCGGGGCCTGACGCGGGGCTTGTCTGCCGATTGCCTGATCGGCGGCTCCGAGATTGATCGCGTCCCCTCGCATGCAGGTTGTGCACCTTCGTAGTTCAAGGGGAAGACTACGCCTCACCGCAAGCAAGTGTCAATCTATCTTGACGACAAATAAAAATGACATCTGAGGGTTTGTCAGCAACACTTTACAGGCGTAGGGTGAGGCTCCCGAACAGAGTCGAAATATCGATGCGGCAGTCCGGGCGGCGCATTTTGCGCCCTCACCAGACCGGAGGGGTCTGACATGGCAACTGTCTATGGTAGTGGCTCGTCAAGGCAGCGCGCTGAATCGTCCCGACCGGGCGGTGCGGCGCTTGCGGCAAATGGCATCGCTTCGATAGGGCTTGCGCGGGAGGGGCCGAAATCGGTCAATGCCCTGATTGAAGAGCAGATCATTCCGCGATTGCTGATGGCACATTCTTCCGGCCTCTCGCGCCAGATCCTGGTTGGCGCAGTCACCGTCAGCCCGGCAGATGCCGCGGCCTTTGCCTCGCTTCCGCTGGAACTCGAAGCGGATGAGCTTTTCGCGATCGTCGAAGCACTCCTCGGCAAGGGGGTGTCGGTCGAATCGATTTTCGTCGATGTGCTCGCTCCTTCGGCAAGGCGGCTGGGCCAGCACTGGGAAGATGACGAGTGCGATTTTCTCGACGTGGCAATGGGTTTGTGGCGTCTTCAGGAGGTCATGCGGCAGGTCGCCCTGCGCTTTCCCTCGGAACTGTCGCTGACGGCTGCGGGGCGCAGCGCCCTGTTCACGCCCATGCCCGGCGACGAACACGTGCTGGGCACCTTGATGGTCGAGGAGGTCTTTGCCAGGGCCGGATGGCAGACCGAGGCGTTGATCAAGCCTAAGCGCAAGGAACTGCTGCAAATTGTTGCCGAACGGCACTTTGATGTCATCGGCTTGACCATCAGTTGCGATTGTCCTAACGGCGCGATTACTGACCTAATTTCCTCGATGCGCGGCATTTCGCGCTCGCCGAAAGTCAAGGTTCTGATCGGTGGTCGTATGGTGAATGCCAACCCGGAAATCGTGGAGGAAGTGGGGGCCGATGGCACGGCAGTGGATGCGCGCGCCGTGCTCTCGCTTGCCGAATCGCTTGTCCGGGCTGCTGATCTTCCCGATTCCCGCTCTGCTCCTCGACTCTTTTAGCCGGGGCGAGTGATGCCCGCCCGCAAGAACGCGTTAGAGGGAAAACTTCCCTTTTCCAGCCCGCACCAGCATTTTGAAGAGATCGACATCCAGGCCGTAACCCGTCTGGCAATGGTGGCGGGCGATCTCGTTCTGGTGATCGATCAGGCGGGGCGGATTATCGATCTTGCCGCCAATCCGGCAGAGTTTCCCGATGCCCGCCATTGGCTTGGCAAGGACTGGATCGATACGGTTTCGGTCGAGAGCAAGGCCAAGGTGATGGAAATGCTGGCCAATGCCCGCAAGGGCGTGACCCAGCACTGGCGGCAGGTCAACCAGATCACTTCAGACGGCCAGATCCCGGTGCGGTTCGTCGTCGTCAGCATCGGCGGGCAAAGCCTCGCCTTCGGGCGCGACATGCGTGATGCAGCGGCGCTCCAGCAGCGTGTCCTTCAGGCGCAACAGTCGCTCGAACGCGATTACCTGCGCCTGCGCCAGCTTGAGGCGCGCTACCGGATGCTGTTCGAGCAGACCGAGGAGCCGGTTCTCATCATCGAGGCGGACAGCTTCCGCATCCGCGAAGCCAACAACGCCGCGCACATCCTGTTCCATGCCAAGCCCGGCTCCCTGCAGGGCGGCAAGCTGACCGCCCTGTTCGCCAAGCCGGCGCGCGAGAGTCTCATCGCCTTTCTCGGCTCCGCGCTCGTGACCAATGCCCTGCAACCGATCGTGGCCGAACCGCTCGACGGGCGCCGTTCGGTTTCCATTTCGGCGAGCGGTTTTCGCGAAAGGGGCGGGCAGTATCTGCTGGTCCGCATTGCCGGGGTGAATGGCGTTTCGGAACATGCCTCCGATGCGACGCTCGATGTCGTCGAGACGATGCCCGATGCTTTCGTGCTGACCGATCAGCGGATGCAGATTCAGGCCGCCAACGCGGCATTTGTCGAACTGGTTTCCGCAGCCAGTCTCGACCAGTTGCGCGGGCGCTCGCTGGGCGAGTTTGTCGGGCGTCCGGGCATCGACCTTGATCTTATCGAGGGGCAGCTTGCCAAGCATGATGTTGCCCGCAATGTCAGCACTGTCGTTGGCGCGACCGATGCTTTCGAGGGCGAGCCGGTGGAGCTTTCCGCTGTGCGCACCGGCGGGGAACAGCCGTTCTACGGCTTCGTGATCCGGCCGATCGGTAGGCGACTGCGCGATCTGCCTGCCCCCGGAGATGCGCCGCGTTCGGTCGAGCAGTTGACCGAACTCGTCGGGCGGATGTCGCTGCGCGACATCGTGCGCGAGTCGACCGATCTGATCGAGCGCCTGTGCATCGAAGCGGCGCTGGAATACACTTCCAACAACCGCGCGTCTGCCGCGGAAATCCTCGGCCTCAGCCGTCAGAGCCTCTATTCCAAGCTGCACCGCTACGGCCTTGGCAACATGGCCGACAATGTGGACATCTAGAAGTGTCAATTTGATTTGACGCCTCTGCCCGATGGGCATAGGCTCCGGTCATGGCGCGATCGACAGTCTCGACTGGGATGACGCCGCCTCCGGCGGCCCGCGACGTGTTGGAACTTCTCAAGCCCATCACCTGGTTCCCGCCGATGTGGGCGCTGCTGTGCGGGGTGGTCTCGTCAAGCGTTTCACCGCTTTCGCGCTGGGCCTTTCTTCTCGCCGGAATAGCCCTTACCGGCCCGCTCGTCTGCGGGACCAGCCAGGCGGTGAACGACTGGTTCGACCGTCACGTGGACGCCATCAACGAACCCGGCCGACCCATACCGTCCGGGCGCATTGCCGGGCGCTGGGGGCTTTACATCGCCATCATCTGGACGGTGATGTCGCTGATGGTGGCAGCTTTCACCGGCAAATGGGTGCTGATCGCCACGGTGTTCGGTCTGGCCTGCGCCTGGGCCTACAGCGCCCCGCCGTTCCGGTTCAAGACCAGCGGCTGGCTTGGCCCTGCGGTTGTCGCGCTGACCTATGAGGGCTTGAGCTGGTTCACCGGGGCTGCCGTCATGGCAGGGGCGCTGCCATCTGCGCGGATCATCCTGATCCTTGCACTTTACAGCTTCGGCGCTCACGGGATCATGACCCTGAACGACTTCAAGGCCGTCGAAGGGGATCGCGCCACGGGGCTGCGCTCCCTGCCGGTTATTCTGGGAGAGCGGCCTGCTGCGCTGCTCGCCAGCGCGGTCATGGCCGCGCCGCAGGTTGTCGTGATCGGGTTGATGGCGCTTTGGGGACATGACGTCTCGGCAGTGGCCATTGCGGTATTGCTGGCGATCCAGCTTGCGCTCATGCCGCGGCTGGTATCGGCGCCTGCGAAGAATGCGCCCTGGTATAATGCAACCGGCGTTTCCTCCTACGTGCTCGGCATGATGGCGGCGGCCCTTGGGCTTGGAGGATATGTGTGATGGCCGGTGGATTCGGATGGCTTTCCATCATCCGGCTGGGCATGGTTCAGGCGGCGATCGGGGCGATGGTCATGATCGCCACCTCGCTGCTGAACCGGCTCATGGTGCTGGAATACGGCCTTGCGGCAGGCGTTCCGGCCGGGCTGGTTGCGTGGCATTATGTCGTCCAGTTGTCGCGGCCGGTCTGGGGGCATGGCTCCGATCTTGGCCGCCGTCGCACGCCCTGGGTGCTGGCGGGCATGGCCACGCTGGGCTGCGGCGCGCTGCTTGCGGTCTATGCCACCAGCTTGCTTGACGATCAGCGGATCGGCGCGATTGCCCTTGCGATCCTTGCCTTCAGCCTGATCGGCGCGGGCGTGGGGGCGGCGGGCACCTCAATGCTGGCCATTCTTGCCTCCGGGGTTGCCCCTGCGCGCCGTGCGGCGGCGGCGGCGACAACGTGGGTCATGATGGTGTTCGGCATCGTGATTTCGGCAGGAACGGCAGGTGCCTTGCTCGACCCCTTTTCCGAGGCCCGGCTTTTCCAGGTCGCAGGGGGCGTGGTCAGCGTTGCTGTCGTCACGACCTGCCTTGCCATGTTCCGTCTGGAAGCAGGCGGACCGATCGAGGCGCACATCGAACGCGCCGGACCGCCGCCCAGCTTCCGCGATGCCATTGCCGAGATTCTGGGCGAGGCTGAATCCCGGCGCTTCACCTTGTTCATCTTCTTCTCGATGCTGGCCTACAGCATGCAGGATCTGATCCTCGAACCCTTTGCCGGTCTGGTGTTCGCCATGACACCCGGCCAATCGACCAGCCTTTCAGGCATCCAGCATGGCGGCGTGCTGGTCGGCATGATCCTGACGGGTATCGGTGGTAGTGCCTTTGCCGGGCGGATGCCGGTGGAACTGCGGGTCTGGACCATGATCGGCTGCATCGGATCGGCACTGGCGCTGATCGGCCTTGCGCTGGCGGCAAAGTGGGGCGCAGGCTGGCCGATTGCAGCCAATGTTGCGGCCCTTGGCTTTTTCAACGGGGCCTTTGCGGTAGCGGCGATCGGATCGATGATGGGGCTTGCCGGGGCAGGCAGGCGCACGCGCGAGGGGGTGCGCATGGGCGTGTGGGGCACCGCGCAGGCCATTGCCTTTGGCCTTGGCGGGCTTTCCGGCGCGCTGGGCGTTGATGCGATGCGCCGCCTCACCGGCCATGATGGCGCCGCATTCCAGCTTGTTTTCATGATCGAGGCGGGTCTGTTCCTCGTTTCGGCAGCGCTGGCCATGCGCGTGACGGCGCGGACACCACGGATCGCAAATCTTGAAGGAGCACGGACATGAGCATGACGGATTTCGATGTCGTCGTCGTTGGTGGCGGTCCTTCGGGGGCTACGGCTGCGTGGGATCTGGCAAGGGCAGGGCGCAAGGTGCTGCTGCTGGACCGGGGGGGGCGGATCAAGCCCTGCGGCGGCGCGGTGCCGCCCCGGCTGCTTGAGGAGTTCGAGGTCCCGCAATCCCTGCTGGTGGCGCGCGCACGCGCTGCACGCATGGTGGCACCTTCAAGCCGCGCGGTGGACATGCCCGTGGGCGAGATCGGCTATGTCGGCATGGTCGATCGCGACGTGTTCGACGAATGGCTGCGCGCCCGTGCTGCATCGGCCGGGGCGCAGCGCCGGACCGGCACGTATGAAGCGATCGAGCGCGACGGCGCTGAAGGCGCCGTTGTCTGCTACCGCGAAGCACGTGGCGGCCCTGTGCTGAAAGTGCGCGCGCGTCTGGTTATCGGCGCGGATGGTGCGCGATCCGGTGTGGCGCGGGAAAACATCCCCGGTGCTGAACGTAATCCTTGCGTGTTTGCCTATCACGAAGTCGTCCGGTCTCCTGAAAGCACGCCGGAAGGCTTCGACGGTTCGCGCTGCGACGTGCTTTATCAGGGCAGGCTTTCGCCCGATTTCTATGCCTGGGTGTTCCCCCATGGCGAAACCTCCAGCATTGGCGTGGGCAGTGCGCACAAGGGGTTTTCGCTGCGCGGATCGGTGAAGGATCTGCGTGCCGACCTTGGGCTTGAAGGCTGCGAAACGATCCGCCGCGAAGGCGCGCCGATTCCGCTCAAGCCCCTGAAGCGCTGGGACAACGGGCGCGATGTTCTGGTCACGGGCGATGCGGCGGGGGTTGTTGCCCCGGCATCGGGCGAAGGCATCTATTATGCCATGGCTTGCGGCCGGATTGCCGCCAATGCGGCCGAAGCCTTTCTGCGGTCGGGCAAGCCGGCGGCTCTCAGGCAGGCGCGCAAGATCTTCCTGAAAGAGCATGGCAGGGTTTTCTGGATCCTCGGCATCATGCAATACTTCTGGTATTCCAGCGACAAGCGTCGCGAGCGGTTTGTGGAGATGTGCGCCGATCGCGACGTGCAGCGGCTGACGTGGCAGGCCTATATGAACAAGAAGCTCGTGCGGGCGGATCCCATGGCGCATGTGCGCATCTTCCTGAAAGACTGCGCTCATCTGCTTGGCCTGAAACCGGTGGCGCGATGAACCGTGCCGCGCTGATCCCGATCAGCATTGCATCGCTGGCAGCCTTTGGCGTGGCCATGCTGGGCGCGACCATAACCGATCTCGGCCCATGGTATGATGCCTTGCGCAAGCCCGATTTCACCCCGCCGCGCCCGGTCTTTCCGATTGCCTGGACGGTGATTTTCGCCCTTGCCGCAATCGCGGCAGTTTCGGCATGGCGGGGCGCGCGCGATCTGCGCACCGCAGATACGGTGGTTGGTCTTTTCGCACTCAACGGCTTTCTGAACATTGTCTGGAGTCTGCTGTTCTTCCGCATGCAGCGGCCGGACTGGGCAATGTTCGAACTGGCCTTGCTGTGGTGTTCGATTCTGGTCCTGATCGTTTATTGCCTGCGCCTGTCGCGCCTCGCGGTCGCGCTGCTGCTCCCCTACCTCGGCTGGGTCACTCTGGCCGGTGCGCTGAACTGGCAAGTGGTTCAGCTCAACGCGCCCTTCGGTTGATCTGCCATGATGGAGCAGCTTTTCGACAGCGGCCACGCGGCTGACATAGTGCTGCTTGCACTGCTGATCGAGGCACTCTGGCTTCGCCGCAAAGGGTGGCTGTGGCGTGATCTTGCGCCAATGCTGCTGCCTGCGGCCTTGATCGTAGTCGGGCTGCGCGCAGCACTGACGGGGGCGCCGTGGCCGCTGGTTTCCCTGCCGCTGGCCCTCTCCTTTCCCGTGCACCTTCTCGATCTTGTGCGGCGCGGCAAGGCCCTGGGCCGTTCTTCCTCCTGAATGCGTCGATGGCCGGGTTTCCGTCCTGCCGCTTTCCTGCCGCCAAAAAAATGGGTCCACCGGAGCCGTTCCGGTGGACCCTTGAAGTTCCCACATTGTCTGCGGGGGATCAGTGCGTGGCGGTCGTCACGGCAGGTGCGGCCGGTTGCTCCGGTGCAGCCGGGGCCGCAGCCGGAACCGCCACTGGCGATCCCCAGAGCGCGGGATAATCCTTGGCCATCTTGTAGCCGCCCATCGGCTTGTTCTTGCCCTGGTGGCAGGTGGCGCAGCTTACCTTGAAGGGATCGCCCATCGGCCCCTTGCGATGCGCCGGGAACGTATCGGCAAGCGGGCTGATATATTGCCCGTTCACGTCACGCACCATGCGCAGGCCATACCACGCCGTTGCGCGCTGCGGCGTGCTGATGTTCCAGGGCTGGAATGCCTGCGCATTGTGGCAGAAGGTGCAGTTCACGCCCAGCGAGGTCGAAAGGTGCATCATCAGCGCATATTGCGGCTCGGTCTGCATGGTCGTCAGCGTATTGGCGGACGAGGGATGAATGCCCTTGGAAACCACGCGGATGCTCTGGTCGGTCTTGGGATCGCCCGTTAGATACATTGCCAGCGATGCGGTCGGGAGCGAGGAATAGGCCGAAGCGGCAACGGGCGAGTTCTGCCCGTGGAGGTTGCCGATCACGCCCTTCTTGCCCGGCTCCGGCAGCGCCCAGTAATTTGCCGGGACGGCCTGTCCGCGGTGGCAGGTCCAGCAGGTCACGCCGGTGGTTCCGACATGCTTGTTCCAGTTGGTGTTGATGTTGCGCGTCATCTGCAACATCTTGCGCGCCACGACCTTGGTGTAGATCTCGTCCGAGGCCATGTTTTCGGGGTTGTGGCAGTAGTTGCAGCCCTGTTCCGGCGCGATCCAGTTGGTGATCGCAGCCATGGTATAGGTAAACTGCTCTTCCGTCACATCCCCCAGAACCTGGACGTTCTGGTAAACCGTGGCGGCCTTGGGGCCGTCTCCGGTCGGCATGTCGTAGGGCGGGGCCGGGACGTCGTCCTTGGCCATGGCCACCTTCTTCAGCTTGATGGTGTCCATGCCCGTTCCACGATGCCCGTTCTGCACCGATTGCTTCGGTCCCAGCTCGCACCCGGCAAGGGTGAGGGCGGCAGTCGCCATTGCGGCGATAGCGAGTGTCCTTTTCATTGGGCCGAACTCCCCTGCGTGGCGGGATCGATGACCCCGGTATCGGGATAAAGCGATGCGTAGCCGTGCTGCTGTGCCCACAGGTACCAGTTGTCGACCACGGTTCCCGTCAGAAGGATGCCGATGCCGCCGGTCAGCGTGGTGAGCACCGCAAACCACCAGGCCCAGCGATGGATCGATTCCATCGTGGCATTGAAGCCCATGGTCCAGCGCCAGAACAGCGCGGCGCGTTCCGAGGCGGTGCCGCGATCGGTGATCTGTTCGATCTCGCGCTCGCCGCCATAGCGCCCGACGGCCAGAATGGTTGCGCCGTGCATCGCGAAGAGCAGGGTCGAACCATAAAGGAAGGCGATCGAGAAGGCGTGGAACGGATTGTAGAACAGGTTGCCATACCGGATCGAGAAGGCGGCGGTCCAGTCAAGGTGCGGGAAGATGCCGAAAGGCACTGCCTCCGACCATGAACCCATGAACATCGGGCGGATGAAGCCAAGCACCAGATAGAGCCAGATGGCCGAGGCAAAGGCCCATGCCACATGCGTTCCCATGCCCAGCGCTCTGGCGCGGGTATAGGTGCGCACCCACCACAGCAGGATCGAGGCGGTAAGGAAGAAGCCCGCGAGGATCCACCAGCCGCCTTCCGCCAGCGGCACGAAGGGCGAGAAGCCATATTGCGGTCCGGGCGGCTCAAGCGAGAGCCATGGCAGCATCCGCACGAACTGGATCGGATCCCAGTTGACCGAGGCGAGCATGTTGAGCCCGATGATCTCGATCGCGAAGAAGCCGAAGATCAGCGAGAAGACGCCGGTCCAGCCCAGATAGACGGGGCCGATCTGCGCGTGGCCGATGATCCCCATGAGGTGGTTGAAGGTGCCCTTGCCGATCCGCGGTTCGCTGCCGGGGGGGAGGGCGATCCCTGCTTCGGGTTCGCCCCGAAGCTGGACCTGGGTGAAAATGTTCTGATAGGTCGCCATCGCTCAATGCTCCTTCACGACCAGATCGGCAGGTTGAGCCACCAGGTCCACCATTCGGGCCAGCCCTTGGTCCAGAGCGGCCCGCTGATCACGATGCACACCGCGCTCCAGAAGCCTGCGTTCATTGCCAGCAGAAGGCCCACGCGGTGAATGCCGAGGGTGCCTACCGAATAGCCGATCAGGTCGCGGAAGAAGGTGTCTTCGTATTCCGGCGATTTCACTTCCGTTCCTTCAGGCGGATTCACCGCCGAAAGCACCAGCGCGCCGTGCAGGGCAAGCGCAAGCGCTGTCGTGAAGAAGAACGAGACTGCAAGCATGTGTGCCGGATTGTAGTGGAAGTGCAGATACTGGTATCCCGTGTTGGAAACCCAATCGAGGTGACTGAAGATTCCGTAAGGGAAGCCGAAATGCCATCCGCCCAGAAGGACGGGGCGGATCACCACCAGCGTGAAATAGGCGAAGATCGCCATGCCGAATGCTGCGGGCACATGGTAGCCCATGCCCAGCTTGCGGCAGATTTCCACCTCGCGCAGCGCCCAGCTCACGAACGAGACAAGCGCGCAGACCGTGATGACCTGCCAGAACCCGCCCTTTGCCAGGGGCGCAAGGCCAAGGCCGTATTTCAGGTCTGGCGGTTCGATCGAGATCAGCCAGGGATTCCAGGTCGGCCCCTGCGAGGCCGCATAGAAGATGAGCGCAGTGCCAAGCGATGCGAAGATCGCAGTCACCACCCCGAAGAAACCGACGTAGAACGGACCCACCCAGAAATCGAACAGGTCGCCGCCGATCAACGTGCCACCGCGAACGCGGTATTTTCGTTCGAAACTAAGGAGTGCCATGATTCTACCCCTCCCCGCCGCGGCGCGACGGGATTTAGTGTTCAGTCATTTCTTGGCCACCGGAGGCGGCGGCATTTGCGCCGCCGCCTCTCGCACAGGCCCCAGTAAGGCGGGCCCGTGTCAGGACGCCGGAGGCGCCGCCGCGGCTGCGTTCGCCATGCCCTGGGCCGAGTTCGGACCATCGAGCCAGTTGAACGTATCGGTGCTGAGCAGGATGAAGTGAATCACCAGTGCGAGCACGAACAGGAACGCGAACAGAGCAACGAGCGCCCTGCGCGGATCGAAAATAAGCCAAATCCTCCACATGGTCTGAATCCTTGTGCAAGTTCATGAGTTTACCGCATCGGCCGTGGCATCATGCCAAAGCGTCGGCGGTGCGGTGTGTCAGAGCCAGGGCTTCCACATCCAGACGAGGACGTGAGCGACCACTGCGACGGCGGTGAAGCCGACGAAGCTGCTCATGAACAGTTTGTGGAACTCCTTTGCTTCCTCAGGCGTGAGGTAGGTCCTCAGCCCGAAGCGATCGTCATGATCACTCATAGCCCAATCTCCAGTCGTTGTTGGTGTGCGAGAGGCGGAAGACCTCTTTCGATATCCACGCGGCGAACCCCGCGAGGATGGTGGAGCGCGGTGGCCTTGACAGGGCCATCGGGCGATCGGTTGGAGCGCATCCGGGCCTGCGCTGAAGAAGGGCGGGAAGGCGCGTCATGTGACCTGTGCCTCCATGAGAGCATCGGCCAGCCGATCCGCGCAAACGCGCGACTCGCCATGTCGGCGCGCAGCCCGCTCGGCCGCATCGCGCAGCCGCTTGGCCGCGGAGATCCGCACGAGCACGGGCTGTGCCGCAACAACCTCGTCGAGCCGCAGCTTGGCATCCGCATCCCATTGCAGTTCGCGATGATCGCGGGCCGGTGTGGCTTCGGCCTGATCGAGCTGCGTTGACAGCGGAATGATGTTGAACAGCGCATCAAACAGCGCGTTGCACACTTCCTGCACAAGGTATGTTGCGCCGGAATAGCCCATGAAGGGCGTGCCGATGTGCCGCCGGATCGCGGCACCGGGAAAGCTTGCGGGAATGTAGATGGCCCGCCCGCCGCGCTCGGCATTGTACATGCGTTCGTTATAGCTTCCGAACAGGATCAGCGGCGGGTTCGCGTGGATTGCCGCGCGCACATCCTCGTTCTTCGGCTTGATGCCTGCGCTGCGTGAGAAGGCGAAGTTGCAGGGCAGGCCCATGTCGTCTTCAAGGAACTTGCGGATGCCGCGCGCGTAGGTTTCGTTGGCCACGATGCCGAAGCTGGCCGTGGCAAAGAAATCCTGCGTGACCGACCGCCACAGATCCCATAGCGGCTTGATCGTGGTGTGCTTTTCCCGCTCGATGAAGGGTTCCGGATCCAGCCCCAGTTCCGCCGCCAGGGCGCGCAGGAACCGCGTCGTGCTGTCAAGCCCGATGGGGGCCTGGAAATAGGGGCGCTCCATCAGCTCGCACAGGTTGCGCCCGAACTCGCGGTACATGCACACATTGGCCTGGGCATCGGCCAGTCTGCGCACGTCCGCGAGGTGGCTGCCCAGCGGGAAGACCATGCCGACTTCCGCGCCGATCCCTTCGATCAGCCGCCGGATCTCGTGCAGGTCGCTCGCCATGTTGAACATGCCGTAGCTGGGGCCGAGGATGTTGACCTTCGGCTTCTCGCCCTGCTTCAATGGCTTGGGGGCCGGAACCGTCTTCGGCCCGAATTCCGACCAGAGCCAGCTCATCGCCCGGTCGGCCGATTGCCACTGATCCTCGTCGATGGTGCGGGGCAGGAACCGCTTGATGTTGGTTCCCTGCGGGGTGACGCCGCCGCCGATCATCTCGGCAATCGATCCTGTCACGACCACTGCGGGAAGATCGGGATCGAGCGTCTTCCATGCGCGCTTCATCGCCGCTTCGGTGCCGGTCTTGCCCAGTTCCTCTTCGGCAAGGCCCGTCACCACGATGGGCAGTTCGTGCGGGGGAAGGCCATCGGTGTAATGGAGCACCGAGGTGACGGGCAGGTTCTCGCAGCCCACCGGGCCGTCTATGATGACCTGCAACCCCTTCACCGCCGTGAAGACATAGACGGCGCCCCAGTAGCCGCCGGCCCTGTCGTGATCGAGCACGAGGGTCATGATCCCACCGCCTCTGCCGCCTTGCGCGCGGCTTCGTTGAGGGCGGCATACTTCTTCTTGAACTGCGGCCGGTCCTGAGGGGTATCTTCCCAGATGCCCGCGTTCGGCCCGCTGCCCACGCCTTCGAAAAAGGCGGTCATCCGGTCGAAGCGCGCCTTGTTGGCCATGGCCGCGTTGACAACCTGCGCAAGGCTGCCGGCACCTGCCACGCCCATCAGCGGGCGGGCCGAAATGAGATTGGTGAAGTAGAGCGCGGGAATGGCCTGCTGCTTGGCATGCTGCACCACCGGCGTGGTGCCGATGGCCAGATCGGGCCGGAACTCCTCGACCGCGGCAATGTCCTGTTCGAGGCTGGCGCGGAAATTGACGCGCACGCCGCGTGCCTCCAGCCATTCGCGGTCCGGATCGGACCAGCGGGTGCGCGGGCAGGCCGATCCGACATAGGGCACATCCGCCCCGCTTTCGACCAGCAGCCGGGCAACGAGCAGTTCCGAGCCTTCATAGCCCGAAACCGTGATGCGCCCCTTGATCGGATTGGCGGCCAGCGCGCCGCGGATGGCAGGGAGAAACCGGTCCTTGGCCGCATCGACCTGCGCCTGCGCCACCCCGCACGCCGTGCCGATGGCATCGAGCCAGGCGGCCGTGCCGTCAACGCCGACAGGGGCCGAGCCGACAATCGCGCGGCCCGCCGCTTCGAACTCGCGCACGCTGGCGGTGTAGAAGGGATGGATCGCGGCCACCGCCGCACAATCGAGCGCGGCATAAAGTTCGCGCCATTCGCGCGTCGGCACGACCGGCCCCGCGGCAAGGCCAAGTGGTTCAAGCATCATGCCGATGCCGACCGGATCGGCAGGGAACATCTCGCCCAGCAGCGTGATGGTCGGCCTGCTTGCCCGGTTGGCGGGCGCGGCGACCGGGCCTTGCTCAACCTCGGTGCGGGCATAGGCCAGCATGGCGCCTGCCAGCACGTCCTTGGCCTCGGCATGGGTGGGAATGCCGAAGCCGGGAACATCGATCCCGATGATGCGCACGCCGTTGATCTGCTTTTTCAGCAGGCGCAGCGGCACCCCGCTCGCAGTTGGCACGCACAGGTTGGTAACGACGATGGCATCGTAAAGCGCCGGATCGGCAAGACCTTCGACGGCTTCCTTGATGTCCTCGAAGAGCTTGCCAGTGACGAGCGTTTCCGAATTGAACGGAACATAGCCCACGGTCCGGCGCGCACCATAGAAGTGCGAGGTGAACGTGAGGCCATAGACGCAGCATGCAGAACCTGACAGCACCGTGGCCGTGCGCCGCATCCGCAGGCCCACCCGCAGCGATCCGAAGGCGGGGCACATGCTTTGCGGCTGATCGTGCGGACCCACCGGATAGTCAGCCGCGTAGCGTTCAAGCAGGCCCGCACCCTGCGCCTTGTCGGTCGCCTCGCGCAGCACATCGGCCCCGGCATGGCAGCCACCCGCCACGTTCGGCTCGTCTGCACCCGAAAGGTCCAGATCAAGCCGGTCAGGCTGCCGGAAATCGGCCGATCCGGGCGCCAGATCGCTCATCGCGCCGGCCTCCCCTGGTCAGACGTCATCATAAACCACCTCCAGCGATGGTTTCTGGGCATAGTTACCGCCGCGCATGTCAGCCTGGGTCGCCGGGACGAGTTGAACGTCGCCGCCGGTGTCTTCGGGGGAGAAGAGGCCGAGCAGCCCATCCTGGTCGAGGGGCACGGGCCGCCGCGGCGGTGCCGACGCAACATTGGCGGCAAGCTCTTCGAAAAGACTGCCCCATTGCCCGCCGGGCTTTCCGATGATCTGGTAGTTGGCCGATTTGCGGCGGATATCCTCGTCCGCCGGGATGGCGCAAAGCACGGGAATGTCGACCGCCTGCGCAAAGGCGCGCGCTTCGCCGGTGCCGTCGTCCTTGTTGATGATCATGCCGGCAACGCCGACATTGCCGCCCATCTTGCGGAAGTATTCCACCGCCTTGCAGACGTTGTTCGCCACATAGAGCGATTGCAGATCGTTCGACCCGACAACGATCACCTTCTGGCACATGTCGCGGGCGATCGGCAGGCCGAAGCCGCCGCACACCACGTCGCCCAGAAAGTCGAGCAGGACGTAGTCGAAGCCCCAGTCATGGAAGCCGAGCTTTTCGAGCAGTTCGAAGCCGTGGATGATCCCGCGCCCGCCGCAGCCACGCCCCACTTCCGGACCGCCAAGTTCCATCGCGAACACGCCATCGCGCTGGAAGCAGACATCCTCGATGCGAACTTCCTCGCCGGCCAGCTTCTTGGCGGCAGAAGTCTCGATGATCGTCGGGGTGGCCTTTCCGGAGAACAGCAGGCTGGTGGTGTCGGACTTGGGATCGCAGCCGATCAGCAGAACGCGCTTGCCCTGCTGGGCCATCATGTAGCTGAGATTGGCCAGCGCGAAGCTCTTGCCCGAACCGCCCTTGCCATAGATGGCGATGATCTGCGTTTCCTTGCGGACCTCGCCGGTGTGGGGTGCATCGGGTTCGATCGCGGCCTCTTCGCGAAGAGCGGCATGGGTATCCAGCATCGTCATGCGCAGTCGCTCCAGTCGAGAACCATCTTCAGGCAGTCAGTGTCGAGGAAAGCTTCCGGATAGGCATCGGGCGCTTCGATCGCGGGGCGCTGGTGCGTGACCAGACCGGCAAGGTTCAGCGCGCCGCTTTCGATCAGGGCACGCGTCGAGGCCAGATCATCAGGCCCCCATTCGGCCGCCACGCGGAAGCGGGCTTCGGCGCGGAAGGCCGGGGCGAAGGCAAAGCTGGGACGGTTGGCATAGAAGCCCGCCAGCACGATCTCTCCGCCCTTGCGCAGGCGCGGCACGAGCAGAT
>JBKBKD010000003.1:0-148401 GCA_046294595.1 Novosphingobium sp. | reverse complement strand
CGGCCAGCGTGGGGCTGGCCTATGTCTATCTCGGCTACTGGGTCGAAGGGTCGGAGCGCATGCAATACAAGGTGCGCTTCCGGCCGATGGAGAAACTGGGCCGCGATGGCTGGGAACGGTTCGAACCTGCTGAACAGGCCGATGCGATCGGGCGGGCCGCAGCCCTTCGCCGCACTCGCGGCGATGGCGAGACCGGCGTCGAGGGCGGCCTCAAGGACGGCGTGCACGGCGCGCAGGAACGCTACGCGCACAGTTGACGGAGCGCTGATCCGGGTCATCGCGCTGGCCATGGTGCTGGCCGGGGCGGGCGGGCTTGGGGCAAAGGCGCAGTCGCTGAACGCCGATCCCGAACTGGAAGCGCTGATCCCGGATGCAGCGGTGCAGAACCCCGAAGCCTGGGCGCTTGATACCGAGGCGGCAAGAACCGGTGCTCCGACCGATGCGGAAGTTTCCGAGATCGAGGCCGATACCCCCATGGCCGATCTCCCCGGCATGACGCTGGCGCAGCCTGACGGCAGCGAACTGCCGGACATCGAACCTCTTTCGCCCGATCCCGATATCGAGGCGGCGCAGCTTGCCACCGAATCGGCAGTGGAAGCCCTGCCGGGGCAGGAAGAAGCCGACAGCGCAAGGAACGTGCGCCTAGTCGATGCCGATATCGTGAAAGTCGGGCGGCGTGTGCAACTGGCCTTTGCGCGCGGGACGGAGCCGGTTGCCAGCCGCGATGATATCGTCAGCCGGTTTGCCGGGCTGTCGAGCCTCAAGGCCTATGACGGCGACGATGACAACCTTGCCCAGATCGTGCGCCGTGCCCGCACGGACCGGGAACTGCTGGAGGAAATCCTGCGGCTGGTAGGCTATCATGATGCCAGCGTGTTCCAGTCGCTTGCGGGGCTTGGCAATGGCGCCGATGCCGAGACCGGCGCGGCGGCCGGAGGCGGGCCGATCGATCCAGGCAAAGTGGTGGTCCGGTTCGACATCCAGCCCGGCCCGCTCTATCGCTTTGGCCGGTTTGCCTTCGGCGATCTGGAACGGACCGGACCCGATTATCCCGACCTGCGCGCGGCGTTCCGGCTGAAGCCGGGCGATCCGGTCAACGCCGACCGCATCGTGGAGGAACGCTTCAATCTGGAAACCGCGCTTGGCGAGAAGGGCTATGCCTTTGCCAGGGTGGGCGAGCCGGACCTGCTGATCGATCACGAACGGCGCGAAGGCGATCTGACCTTGCCGGTGGCGCCGGGCGCGGTGCACGTTTTTGGCAAGGTCATTTCCTCGCAAGAGGATTTCCTCAGCGGAAAGCATCTTCAACGCATCGCCCGGTTCCGGCCGGGCGAGCGATTCAAGCGTTCCGAGCTTGACGATCTGCGGCGGGCAATCCTTGCTACAGGGCTGGTATCCACCCTGACCGTGGATACCCGCAAGGCCGAGGCGGATGGCCAAACGAAGAGCGCAAACGGAGCCGGAGATGCTCCGGCCGTGGTCGATGTGGAAGTGGGGCTGACCCCGGCGCCGCTGCGCACGCTGGCCGGGCTGGTCGGCTATTCCAGCGGCGAAGGTTTCCGCGTCGTGGGGAGCTGGGAGCACCGCAACTTCTTCCCCCCCGAAGGCATGCTGCGCGCGCGGGCCGTGGCAGGCACGCAGGAGCAGCTTGCCGGGCTGACGGTGCGGCGCAACAACTTCCTGATGCGCGATCTGGTGCTGATCGGTGATCTGTTCGCACGCTACCAGAACAACACCGCCTATCAGGCCCGGACCGTATCGTTCACCGGCGGGCTGGAGCGGCAGACGACGCTCCTGTTCCAGAAGCCGTGGGTCTTTGCGGCGGGCTTCGAAGCCGTTGCCACCAGCGAGCGCGATGCCGCGGCCATCCGCGCGGACCTGCCGCGCAAGACCTATTTCATCGGCGCCCTGCCGCTGCGTGCGGCCTTCGACGGCAGCGACAACCTGCTTGATCCCACCACCGGCTTCCGGCTTGGCCTGAGGGTTTCGCCCGAAATATCGGTGCAGGATGGCACCCGTTCCAGCTATGCCCGGATGCAGCTTGATGCGAGCTATTACAATCCGGTCGGCGAGAAGCTGGTTCTTGCGGGCCGGGTGCGCTTCGGCACGATCCTTGGCACGCAGATCGACAATATCGCGCCCTCGCGGCGGCTCTATGCGGGCGGAGGCGGATCGGTGCGCGGCTATGGCTTCCAGCTCATCGGCCCGCGCGACACCTTCGGCGAGCCAAGCGGCGGCCGCGCCCTGAGCGAGTTTTCTCTGGAAGCGCGGGTCAAGACCGGCCTGATGGCGGGCGCGATCAGCGTGGTGCCTTTCATTGATGCCGGGGCGGTCGATACCACGGCCACGCCGCGCCTGCGCGATATCAAGGTCGGCGCCGGGCTTGGCATCCGTTACGAAACGAACTTCGGCCCCATCCGCATCGATGTGGGCACGCCGCTCAATCCCTCGCGCGGCGATGCGCGGATCGGGGTCTATGTTGCGCTGGGGCAGGCTTTCTGATGGACCAGCCGCCTGACCTGCCCGCGCAAGCACCGCGTGCCCGGCCCAAGGGCCAGTGGTGGCGCGGCGCGCTGCGGCGGCTGGCGATCCTGCTGGCGGCAGCGGCCGCGCTGGTGGGGGCAGCGCTGGTCGTGCTCGATTCGCCGCTGGGGCACCGGCTCGTTGCCGACCGCATCGCCGCGCTTGCCCCTCAATCCGGGCTGCGCATCGAGATCGGCCGGATCGAGGGTTCGATCTATCGTGCGGCGCGGCTGCGCGATGTGCGGGTGAGCGATCCTGAAGGCGTGTTCCTGACCGTGCCTGAGGCCCGGCTTGACTGGCGCCCGGCCAACTGGCTGCGCGGCGGCCTTGATGTCCGCAGGCTTTCGCTGCACCGGGGCATGTTGCGCCGTGCCCCCCGGCTGCGCCAGGGCGAGGATACCGATCAGCCCATACTCCCCGATTTCGACATCCGCATCGATCGCTTCGAGATCGACAACCTGACCGTGGCCGAGGCCCTTGCCGGCCAGAAGCGCCGCGTCGATGTGCTGGCGCGCGCCGATATTCGTGCCGGCCGTGCGCTGGTGGACATGAACGGACGGTTCGGCGGATCGGACCGGATCGTGCTGCGGCTCGATACCGAGCCTGACCGCGACCGCTTTGACCTGCGTCTGATCTATGATGCGCCGAAAGGCGGCGTGATTGCCGGGCTGCTGGGCGCGCAATCCGGCATCCGCGCGCGGGTGCTCGGCAAGGGCGGCTGGTCACGCTGGGATGGCATTGCCTTTGCCGCGCAGGATGGCCGCAAGCTGGCAGCGTTCGAACTGGCGAACCGGGCCGGGCAGTATCGCGTGGCGGGCCAGGCGTGGCCGGGAAAGCTGCTTGACGGCATGGCCGGGCAGGTCGTGGGCCAGACGCTCTCGGTGCTTTACGATGGTGCCTTTGCCCAGAGCACTTTCGATGGCCGCTTGCGCATGGCCGGGGATGCCTTCGTCGCGGCGGCACAGGGCAAGCTCGACCTTGCGCGCAACGAGGCGCGCGGTCTTGGCATCAAGGCCCGGATCACCCGGCCCGAACGGCTGCTGGACACGCCCGAACTGGAAGGGCTGGCGCTTGAGGCGCAGCTTGACGGTGCTTTCAGCGACCTTGCGATCAGGCACCGCATCACCGCGCGGCGGTTGAAGCTGGGCAGCCTTGATGCCACCGGGCTGGTCACTTCGGGTGAGGCGCGCTGGAACGGCAAGCGCTTCATGCTGCCGCTGAACCTGCGCGCAGAGCGGGTGACGACAGGCAATGCCATGGTCGATGCCCCGCTCACGGGCGCGCGGATCGGCGGCATTCTGGCATTCGAAGGCGCCCGGCTGGTTTCCGATGATCTGACCCTTGCATCGAAGGGCCTTGGCGCGCGGCTTGCGCTGCGGGCAGACATGGCGCGCGGGGGCTATGCGCTTGCCGGTCCGGTCGTCGCGCGCGGGCTGGTGGTGCCCGATCTTGGCGCGGTGGATGGCACGGCCAAGATCCTGTTCAAGATCGGCGACGGTGTGCCGTGGTCGGTGCAGGCCAACCTTGCCGGTCGGATGACCCGGATCGATAACGGCACGCTGGAAAGCCTGAGCGGCGGCGGCATCCGCTTTGCCGGGGGGCTGGCGCTGGGCGAGCGGGTGCCCTTCACGTTCCGCAAGGCCAGCATCACCTCGGCCAAGCTTGACCTGGCGCTGGACGGGATGATGCGTCCCGGCGGAACCGGCGCGCTCAAGGGCAGCGGACGGCACGCCGATTATGGCCCGTTCACGGTGGAAGCGGGGATCACGCCCCAGGGGCCGAATGCCGTTCTGGTGCTTGCAAGGCCCCTGCCTGCGGCGGGCCTGAAGGATGTGCGGGTGGCGCTTTCCCCCGTGCCCGAAGGGTTCCGCATCGAAACCGGCGGCGAATCGGCGCTGGGGCCGTTCAGCGGGACTCTTGGCCTGTTCATGCCGCCCGGCGCGGGTGCGCGGGTGGAGATCGAGCGCTTCCGGGTGTGGCAAACTGATCTCGGCGGCAGCATGACCTTTGGTGACGATGGTGTCACCGGAAAGATCACGCTTGCTGGCGGGGGGCTTGGCGGTGCCATTGCGCTTGCCCCGCGCGAGGGCGGGCAGGGCTTCGATGCCGATGTGACCGCGCGCAATGCCCGCTTCGGCGGCGAGCGCACCATCTCCATCGGCAATGCCCGCATCGATGGCGAAGGGCTGATCCGCAACGGGCAGTCCACGATCGAAGGCAACCTGCTGGCCGAGGGCATCGGGCTGGGCAAGGTCTTCATCGGGCGGATGGCCGCAGCGGCCTATTTGCAGGATGGCAGCGGTTCGGTCACGGCTTCGGTTTCGGGGCGGCGGGGAACCCGCTTCAGCCTTCAGGGAACGGCCGCGTTCTCGCCCGATCAGGTCATCGCCTATATCGCGGGCGATTATGCCGGGCGGCAGGTCAGCATGCCCCGGCGCGCAGTGCTGACGCGCGATGTGGAAGGCGCGGGCTGGCGGCTTGCGCCGACCCAGATCGGGTTCGGGCGCGGCATCGTGATTGCCGAAGGCCACGTCCTGGGCGGGCTGACCGATGTGAAGCTGCAACTGTCGCGGATGCCGCTTTCGGTGATCGATATCGTGGTGGCCGATCTGGGGCTGGGCGGCGTGGCATCGGGCGTGGTGGAATACCGCAACGACGGCGAGGGCGCGCCATCGGGCCGTGCCGCGCTGATGGTGCGGGGGCTGTCACGCTCCGGCCTAATCCTCACCTCGCGCCCGGTGGACGTGGCGCTGGTGGCGCAGCTCGATCCCGACGCGCTGCAACTGCGCAGCGTGATCCGCGACCGCAGTGAAGTGCGCGGCCGCCTGCAGATGCAGGTGCGCGATCTGCCGCGCGGCGGCGGGCTGATGGACCGGCTTGAGGCCGGGCGGCTTGCCGGGCAGTTGCGCTATGCCGGGGCGGCCGAGGCGCTGTGGCGGCTGACCGGGGTGGAACTGTTCGATCTGACCGGGCAACTGGGCCTCAAGGCCGACATTTCGGGCACGATAGCCGCGCCGGAGATGCGCGGCGCGCTGTCTGCCAAGGCCCTGCGGTTGCAGAGCACCCTGACGGGAACCGACCTGCGCGATCTTGCCGTGGCGGGAACCTTTACCGATTCCAGCCTGCAACTGGCGCGGCTCAGCGCGGTCACGCCCAATGGCGGCAGGGTTGTGGGCAGCGGCACGATCGGTCTGGCAGAGCTTTCCGACCATGGCCCGGCGATAGACCTCAGGCTTTCGGCGCAGAATGCGCAGGTCATCAACCGCGACGACATGGGCGCCACCGTGACCGGCCCCTTGCGCATTCTCAGCAGCGGGGTGGGCGGCACCATCGCCGGGCGCGTGCGCATCGAAACGGCGCGCTGGGCGCTTGGCCAGGCAGCGGCGGTGCGCGAACTGCCCGACATCAAGCGGCGCGAGGTCAACGCGCCAGCCGATGCCGCACCGCCGCGCGTGCCCGCCACGCCATGGAAGTTCATGATCGATGCTGCCGGAGAGAACCGCATCAACGTGCGCGGGCTGGGACTGGACAGCGAATGGGGTGCCGACATCCGCCTGCGCGGCACCACGGCAGCGCCGCAGATCATCGGCACGGCCGATCTCGTGCGCGGGGGGTATGAGTTTGCGGGCAGACGTTTCGAACTGACACGCGGGCGCATCCGCTTTGCCGGTGAAGTGCCGGTCGACCCGCAGCTTGACATTCTGGCCGAGGGCGAGGCCAACAACATCAGCGCCAGGATTGCCATAACCGGCACCGGCATGAAGCCCAACATCGCCTTCACCTCTACGCCTGCCCTGCCGGAGGAGGAACTGCTGAGCCGCATCCTGTTCGGCAGCTCGATCACCCAGATCTCCGCGCCTGAAGCGGTGCAACTGGCATCGGCGCTTGCCTCGCTGCGCGGCGGCAGCGGACTGGACCCGATCAACAAGCTTCGCTCGGCCATCGGGCTTGACCGTCTGCGCATCGTCGGCGGCGATCCCACCGTGGGCACGGGCACCAGCATTGCCGTGGGCAAGTATCTGGGGCGGCGCGTGTTCGTCGAACTCATTACCGATGGCGCGGGCTATAACGCAACCACGGTCGAGTTCCGCATCACCCGCTGGCTGGCGCTCCTCGGCACGATGTCGACCATTGGCCAGGAAAGCCTCAACCTGAGGGTGTCGAAGGACTACTGACAGCCAGCGAGGCCGGCTGTCATCGGGCTTAAATCTCTTCGTCAAACTGACATGCTGCAATGGCCAAAGCGCAGGAATGACAATCCTGCGCGAACCTTTGCTGCTGTGCGACCTTACCCAGAGCTATGCTCCCAGCGGCGGCGGGGGAATCAGCACATACCTGCGTGAAAAGCGCCGCCATGTCCTTGAGCAGACGCCGCACCGGCTCTTGCAGATCGTGCCCGGACCGGAGGATCGCATTGTCGAACGCGGACGCCACGTCTGGGTGGAAGTCGGGGCGGGGCAGGTGCGGGGCAGTCCCAATTACCGCTTCATCCTGCGCACCGGGATCGTGCGGCGGGTTCTGGAACGCTACCGGCCCGACCTGATCGAATCGCAGTGTCCCTGGGTCTTGCCCTGGACAGCGATCCATTACCGTCGTGCCTTTCCGCAGACCGCGCTGGTGGCGGGATACCACACCGATTTTCCCAATGCGCACGTGCACCGCGTGGGCCATGACCTGTTCGGCCCGGTGCTGGCAGACGGCCTGAAGACGCTTGCACAACACTATGCCAGACTGACCTATGGCGCGTTCGACCGGGTCTATGCGCTGAGCCATGCCATGGCATCGAGCCTGAAAGGCTTTCAGGTCGATCATGTCGATGTGCTTTCGCTTGGGGTCGATACGGGCCTGTTCGATCCATGTCGGCGCGATCCGGGGTTCAGGGCCGAAATGGGCCTTTCCGCGCGCGGACCCCTGCTGGTTTACGCAGGGCGGATCGACAACGAGAAACGGGCCGACCGGTTGCTCGCGATGTTTCGCAAGCTGCCGCCCGCGCTTGACGCCGGTCTGGTGATGATCGGCGATGGCAAGCTGCGCGATGGACTGGTTGCACAGGCGCGCGGGCTGCAAGTGGCGTTTCCCGGCTTCATCGCCGACCGGACGCAGCTGGCGCGGGCGCTCGCATCATCGGACATCTATGTCTCCGCCATGGCTGACGAGACATTCGGCATCTCGATCGTGGAGGCACAGGCCAGCGGCCTGCCCGTGGTCGGGGTGGCATCTGGCGCCATGATCGAGCGGGTCACGCCGGGCACCGGGCTGCTGGTGCGTGTCGATGATGTTTCCGCCATGGCGCTGGCGGTCGTCACTGTCTGGCAGGGCAACCATGCGGCAATGAGCGCGGCCGCGCGGGCGCTGGTGGCGGGACGCTTCGCATGGGCGCAGACCTTCGACACACTGCTGGGCCACGTCTATCCCCAGGCATTCGCCGCGGCGGACGCGCGCATGAAGAAAGGCCGCCCTGTACGCAGGACGGCCTTTCCGCTGGGTCTTGAATGACGCGTCCCGGCTGAGCGGCCCGGAAAGCAGGTATCAGGCGGGCAGTCCGCTGATCGCCTTCATTTCCATGAAGTCCTTCAGACCATAGAGACCGCCTTCGCGGCCATTGCCGGACTGCTTGTAGCCGCCGAAGGGCGCGCCGGGCGTCGGCCCCCAGTTGTTGATGGCCACCATCCCGGCACGCAGGGCAGGGGCGATTTCGGCAGCCTTTTCGGGATCGCCGGTGATGCAGGCGGACAGGCCATAAGCGGTATCGTTGGCAATCTCGATGGCCTGATCGAGGCTGTCATAGGCCATGATCGTGGCCACGGGACCGAAGATTTCCTCCTGCGCGATGCGCATGTCGGGCGTGACGCCGGAAAACACCGTGGGCTTGATGTAATAGCCGCGGTTCACATTGGCCGGAAGATCAGGACCGCCCGTTTCCAGCTTCGCGCCATCGTCGATCGCCGACTGGATGAGGCCGCGGATCTTCTCGAACTGGGCCTTGTTGACCACCGGGCCGAGGTGGTTGCCTTCCTGCATCGGATCGCCGACCGGGGTTGCCGCATACATCGCCGAAACGAAAGCGGCGGCTTCGGCCTCGCGCTCGCGCGGGACGAGGATGCGGGTGGGCGAAATGCATGATTGCCCGCTGTTGACGAGCGGTCCCGAAGCGGTGGCTGGCAGATACTTGGCAAAATCGGCATCGGGCAGAACCACGTTGGGCGACTTGCCCCCCAGTTCCTGGTGCACGCGCTTGACCGTATCGGCTGCGGCCTTGGCCACGAGGATGCCCGCACGGGTCGAGCCGGTGAAGCTCACCATGTCGATGCCGGGGTGCGAACTGATCGCGGTGCCGACACCGGGGCCATCGCCCTGCACGAGGTTGAACACGCCCGGCGGCACGCCTGCGGCATCGAGGATTTCGGCAAAGATCGCCGCGTTGGTCGGGCATTCTTCCGATGGCTTGAGGATCATCGTGTTGCCCGCCGCGATGGCCGGGGCCACCTTCAGCGCAATCTGGTTGAGCGGCCAGTTCCACGGGGTAATCATGCCCACCACGCCGATGGGTTCCCAGGCAACCTTGTAGGCGCCGTTGTCTTCAAGGAAGTTGAAGTCCTTCAGCGCGGCCATGGTGCCGAGAAAGCCGCCGATCCCGGCACCGACCTGCGCGGTCCCGGCGAAGCTGACGGGGGCGCCCATTTCCTCGGCCATGGCCACGGCCAGATCACCGGCGCGCTTCTTGTATTCGGCAACGATGCGCTCCATCAGGGCGAGCCGTTCCTCGCGGGTGGTCTTGCTGAAGGTCTTGAAGGCGCGCTGCGCTGCGGCCACGGCCTTGTCGACATCGGCCTGCGTGCCAAGCGTGATCGCGCAGCAGGGTTCTTCGGTGGCGGGATTGATGACCTCGTGGCGCTTGCCGCCTTCGCTGTCGACCCACTTGCCGTCAATGTAGTGCTGAAGCCTTTCGCGCATCGTCTGTTCTCCCGGAAACCGTATGATCGAGCGAGCCGGATGATCCTGTCCCCGAACCTCGCGACATGTCGAAGCTAGGCAGCGACGGGGCGCTGTGCAAGCCGTCAGCCATGTCGGATTCCATCACTCGGCCGCATCATGCGACCGGGCGCAAGCCGCGGAGTCTTAAGCAATCCTTTTGCGCGTGCGCCCGGCGGCGCGTACCAATTGATAACCATTTCTTTGTATCCGCCCGATAACCCTGCATGGCATGGGAAAACCGCCCCAACAGATGCAGGCGAGGCTGCGGCACGACACCGGCGCGATCGGTGCCGGATGGGTTGTCGCCGCGACCCTGCTGGCGCTGCTGGCGCTCACCGTGGCGCTGGTCGTGGCGTTCCGGAACTCGACCGGAATTGCCGATGCCTATGCCCGTCAGGAGGAGCAGCGGCTGGTCGCCCGCTACCTTGAGCGCAGCCAGAAGCAGTTGCTTGAAACGGCGCGCCTCCAGCTCGTCTGGGATGATGCGGTTGTCAGGCTGAATGCTGCCGATGCCGACGAATGGTCGCGCAATTTCATCGTCGGCTACTTCTGGGGCACCCACAATGTGGACCGGATCTACCATGTGCGCTTCGATGGCACCGTGGTGCGGTGCTGGCGCGGAACCAAGGCTCTGGCCGATTGTCCGCTCGAGGGGTTTGGCGGCATGGTCCGCGAACTCATCCGCAGGTCTGTCCGCGAGGATCACTCCGGAAACGCCGTTGCCGAATGGCGTCAGCATGGCAATGTGGCCTGGCCCTATGATGCCAAGGGCTTGCCCATTTCGCGGGGGAGCGCGGCGATCGCCCGCTTCGATGACCGTCCGGCGATGATTGCGGCAGCATCGGTCATCCCGGACGTGACCCCGTCGCTGCTGCGCACGGCGCCGGATTACATCGTGCTCGTGCGCCATATCGACGGGCGGGTGATCGCCGATCTTGCCAGTTCCCTGCTGCTCGACGAGGTGAAGTTCAGCGCCGTGCCTTCGCGCGATGCCACGAGCAATGCGCTGGCGATCCGCGACATGAACGGTGCGGGCATCGGCTGGATCGCATGGGCATCCAAGCCGCCGGGGCCGGCAATCCTTCGCCAGACGGCGCCGCTTCTGGCGATCTACATCCTGTTCTTCGTCGGCGTGGTGGCAGGCGGGGCCATGCTGGTGCGCAGGATGCGGCGCACGACCAGCGAGCTGATCGCGAGCGAAGCACAGGCGCAGCACAACGCCTTGCATGATGCCATGTCGGGCCTGCCCAACCGTGCCCATTTCATGCAGCGGCTGCGGCAGGAACTGGCGGCCTGCGTCGCGCGGCGCGAACAGGGCGATGTCTTTGTGGCCTACGTCGATATCGACCGCTTCAAGGTGGTGAACGATACGCTGGGCCATCACGTGGGCGATGAACTGGTGCGGCAGGTTGCCTTGCGCCTGCGCCGTTCGCTGCCGCCGGGAGACTTCCTCTCGCGCTTCGGCGGTGACGAGTTCGTGCTGATGCGCCGCGCCACCGGAGGGCGGACGGCGGCTGACATGCTTGGGCGCCAGATCATGGCGCTGGCGCGCGAGCCGTTCCTGATTTCCGGGCACAATCTCGACATAAGCCTGTCCTGCGGGATCAGCTGGGGACCGGAGCAGAGCGAGGATCCCGGCGAGCTTCTGCGCCGGGCCGACATTGCGCTCTACCGGGCCAAGCAGCGCGGGCGGGCGCGCTACCGGCGCTTCACCCGCGACATGGACGCTTCGGTGAAGCTGCGGCGCGAAATGGAGATGGAACTGCGCCGCGCCATTGCCCGCGATGAACTGACGCTGGCCTATCAGCCGATCGTGAACGCCGCCGACGCCACGATCGAGGGCTTCGAGGCCCTGTTGCGCTGGCCGCATCCCGAACGCGGGCCGATCCGTCCGGGGCTGTTCGTGCCGGTGGCCGAACAGGCCGGGCTGATGGGGCCGCTGGGGGCGTGGGTGCTGCGCCGCGTGTTCAGCGAATGCCGCGACTGGCCGGCCTGCGACATCTCGGTCAACCTGTCGCCGCTCCAGATCATGGCGGCGGATTTCCTGCACAGCATGGACGACATGATCCGCGAGACCGGCGCCGATCCGCGGCGCTTCGTGCTGGAAGTGACCGAGGGTGTCATGCTCGACCGCAGCCAGCATGTGGTCGAAGTGCTGAAGGGCCTGAAATACCGTGGCTTCCGCATCGCACTGGACGATTTCGGGATCGGCTATTCCTCGCTCAGCTACCTGCGCTCGTTCCAGTTCGACCGGATCAAGATCGACCGTTCGTTCGTCCAGAACATCGAGGCCGATCTCGATGCCCATTCCATCCTTCGCGCGATCGTCTCGCTGGGGCATACGCTGCGCATGAAGGTCGTGGCCGAAGGGGTGGAAACGCCGATGCAGCGCGCGCTGGTGCAGGCAGCCGGATGCCAGATGATCCAGGGCCACCTGTTCTGGCAGGCCATGCCGGCGCAGGACGCGCGCCGTCTGCTTCAGGGGGAAAGCGCCGTGTCGGACGAGCTGGCCGAGGCGAGGGTGGCGTTCGGCTGATCAGCCGTTGGCGGCCGATGGCGCGTCGGCGCTTGCACTGCGCAGGCCAGGGCGCGCTGCGGGATAGATGAACCCCTTGGCAGGGCTGGCGCGCAGGCCGACCGATTTCGTCGGCGCATACCAGACGCGCACTTCGCTCCAGTCGCCCGCGGCCGAGACGTCGACCGCCATCACGCCCTTTTCCACCATGCCGGGGCCGGACCAGTTGGCATGGTCGATCAGGATATGGCGATCATCCACCACCTTGCGGACAACGGCGACGTGGCCATAGGGCATGGCGCGGGTGCCGCTGAATGCCAGGACGGCACCGGGCACGGGCTGCTGGCCGCGCTCGTAGCGCCCTTCGGCATTGCTCCACCAGTCCCGTGCGTTGCCGCTGATCTGCACGTCGGAAATCTGCCGGGCATAAGTGACGCACTGCAAGCGGGCATGGGCTGCGCCGGGCAGGGCGGCAATGGCAGCGAAGGCAAGAAGACTGGCGACCGCGGTTCTTAGCATGTGCAGCATGACTAAGGATTTGCGCGGATCAGGGGAGTCCCGCCGCGCTCCGTTCATCCTGTGGCAATCACCGTTCGTCCCGCATTTTCGCCACCTGTGGATAAAGTCACAACATGCCCGTCCACAGCCGGATCGCCGCAAAGAAGAAGGGCGCCCGGTTTCCCGGACGCCCTGTCTTCTTTCGGTGTTCCGATCGTGCGGTGTGCCGCGATCAGAGCGAGTAATACATGTCGAACTCGACCGCCGACGGCGTGGTTTCCCAGCGCATCACTTCGGGCCACTTGAGCTCGATGTAGGCTTCGATCTGGTCCTTGGTGAAGACGCCGCCCTGAAGCAGGAACTCGTGGTCGGCTTCGAGGCTTTCCAGAGCTTCGCGCAAGCTGCCGCAGACCGTCGGGACCTGCGCCAGTTCGGCCGGCGGCAGATCATAGAGGTTCTTGTCCATGGCTTCGCCCGGATGGATCTTGTTCTTGATCCCGTCGAGACCGGCCATGAGCAGCGCTGCATAGCACAGATAGGGGTTGGCCATCGCATCGGGGAAGCGGAACTCGACGCGCTTTGCCTTGGCGCCTGCGCCATAGGGAATGCGGCACGAGGCCGAGCGGTTGCGGGCCGAATAGGCCAGCAGCACCGGTGCTTCATAGCCCGGCACCAGACGCTTGTAGCTGTTGGTGGTCGGGTTGGTGAAGGCGTTCAGCGCCTTGGCGTGCTTGATGACGCCGCCGATGAAGTAGAGGCACATGTCCGACAGACCGGCATAGCCGTTGCCCGCGAAGAGCGGCTTGCCGCCGTCCCAGATCGACATGTGGGTGTGCATGCCCGATCCGTTGTCCTTCATGATCGGCTTGGGCATGAACGTGGCGGTCTTGCCATAGGCATGGGCGACCTGCTGCACGACATACTTGTAAACCTGCATGCGGTCGGCGGTCTGCACCAGCGTGCCGAAGGTCAGGCCCAGTTCGTGCTGTGCCGAGGCCACTTCGTGATGGTGCTTGTCGCAGGGCAGGCCCATTTCGATCATCGTGCGGACCATTTCGCCGCGGATGTCGACGCAGCTGTCGACCGGAGCCACGGGGAAGTAGCCGCCCTTGGCGCGCGGACGGTGCGCAAGGTTGCCGCCTTCGTAGTCCTTGTTCGAGTTGGTCGGCAGCTCGACATCGTCGATCTTGAAGCCGTTGC
Source organism: Novosphingobium sp. (assembly GCA_046294595.1). Taxonomy (GTDB): domain Bacteria; phylum Pseudomonadota; class Alphaproteobacteria; order Sphingomonadales; family Sphingomonadaceae; genus Novosphingobium. The sequence continues at coordinate 134,690 of JBKBKD010000003.1, read as the reverse complement.
CGTCATAGCCGTCGTAGAACTTGACGTCGTCGAACAGGAAGAACTCGGCTTCCGGGCCGACATAGACGGTATCGCCGAAACCGCCGGCCTTCACGAAGGCTTCGGCGCGCTTGGCGGTGGAGCGCGGATCGCGGCTGTAAAGCTCGCCGGTCGAAGGCTCGACGATGTCGCAGAAGATGATCATCATCGGCGATGCCGAGAACGGATCGACATAGACCGCGTCAAGGTCGGGCTTGAGGATCATGTCGGATTCGTTGATGGCCTTCCAGCCCTCGATCGAGGAGCCGTCGAACATCAGGCCGTCTTCGAGCTCGTCCTCGCCGAGAACGGTCGAAACCATGGTGAGGTGCTGCCACTTGCCCTTGGGATCGGTGAAGCGCAGATCGACCCATTCGATTTCCTCGTCCTTGATACGGGCAAGGATTTCCTTTGCAGTTGCCATCGCTGGTCCTTCTTCATGCCCCGGTGGAGAGTGCCGGGGGTATCTGGGGTGGTTTTGCGGAGGCTGCCCGTCCACAGGCCCACCCCCGTTTGCAGCCGGCGGGGCCTGGTGCCCGCGCCAGCGTCAATCTCGATGCATCGCGCGATCAGATCGCGTCGTCGTCACGCTCGCCAGTGCGGATGCGCAGGGCACTTTCGATCGGGATGACGAAGATCTTGCCGTCGCCGATGCGGCCGGTCTGTGCGGCCGAGGCAATGGCTTCGACCACGCGATCGACCAGAGCATCCGATACGACGACTTCGAGCTTCACCTTGGGCAGAAAATCGACAACGTATTCGGCCCCGCGGTACAGTTCGGTGTGGCCCTTCTGGCGGCCGAAGCCCTTGGCTTCGGTAACGGTGATTCCGGAAACGCCGATTTCGTGGAGCGCTTCCTTCACTTCATCGAGCTTGAAGGGCTTGATGATTGCTTCGACTTTTTTCACGCCGTTCGGACCCCTGCGTCACATGCCGCACCGCGCGAGGCCGCGGCCGACATTCTTTTCCTGAGTGTGACAAGACACTGAACCAAGAGTTTCAAGAATCGTGCCACACGCCCTGCCCTGTCACTAGGCCATCGCAGGGAAACGGGAAAGCCGAAAAAATCGGCCTTCGGGCAAGATGTGAAGCCGAAACGGGAGTTCGGCATATGCAAGATTGCGCGCACTTGTTCAAAAAGTGCCCAATTTTTGCGCAGACCTGCCTGTTTTTTGGGCAACGCTTCAGGTGTAGGGCGGCTTGTCCAGACCCTTGGGGCTGGTCGTGAAGATTTCGCAGCCATCCTCGGTGATGCCGATGGAATGCTCGAACTGGGCCGAGAGCGAACGGTCACGGGTTACGGCCGTCCAGCCATCGTCGAGAATCTTCACGCCCGGCTTGCCCAGGTTGATCATCGGCTCGATCGTGAAGAACATGCCGGGGCGCAGTTCGGGGCCGGTTCCCGGCCGTGCCGCGTGGATCACTTCCGGCGCATCATGGAACAGGCGGCCAAGGCCGTGGCCGCAGAACTCGCGCACCACTCCGTAGCGCTGCTTTTCGGCATGGGCCTGTATGGCCGCGCCGATATCGCCCAGCCGCGCGCCGGGCCGCGCCTGTTCGATCCCGATCATCAGGCATTCGTAAGTCACATCGACAAGGCGGCGCGCTTTCAGCGGAACATCGCCCACCAGATACATCCGACTGCTGTCGCCATGCCAGCCATCGAGCAGCGGCGTCACGTCGATGTTGACGATGTCGCCCTCCTTCAGCGTCTTTTCCGAAGGGATGCCGTGGCAGACCACGTGATTGACCGAAATGCAGCAGGAATGCGCATAGCCGCGATAGCCCAGCGTGGCGGGGATCGCGCCGGCATCCAGCGTCATCTTGCGGACGAAATCGTCGAGCGTATCCGTGCGCACGCCCGGCACGACGAGCGGAACAAGCGCATCGAGGATTTCGGCGGCCAGCCTTCCGGCCCGGCGCATGCCTTCGAAGGCGGCGGGGCCATGCAGCTTGATCGTGCCGTCGCGCAGCTGCACGTCGTTGTCATCAACAGTGAGGTATTCGGTCATCAGTCTCATGTAGCGGGCCTGCGGTGGAATTGCGAGATGGGCATGCGAGGCCGTTTCACGGGAGCGCCGCGGCAAAGGCCGCCCGGTATTCCGGACGGACGGCTGCGAGCACCTTTGCGGTCACGGGCACTGTCACCTCGTAGTCGCCTTCGGCATAGGGACCAGCGGCATAGGGTGCAATCAGCACGCCGATGCGATCGAAGGTGCGGCCATTCGACGAGCCGAGGATCACGGTCTGGGCGGCGGGATCGATGCACGCATCGAACTCGGAAATGCCGCTGCCGGCCTGATCGCTCCCGCGCTTCTTGGCCCGCTGGCGGTCAAGCTCGCGGCAGAAGGGTGCGCGGATGGCCGCAGCAAGCGCCGCCGCCGAAGTGAACAGATCAACCGGTGCGCGGCGTTTGGCGGCCGCGCGGTCCCACAGCAGGGTATCGAACACGTAGTTGGGATGCGCGCCGCCGGTGTAGAACCCGACCAGCGCGGAAAGGCTCAGCCAGCCCGGAAGGTCTGTCACGACCTGCCAGTTCACGCTGCGGCTGTAGGGATTGAAGGGAAAGCTGCTTTCCCGTGCCAGCGCCGCGCCTTCCCTCGCTTCGGTTGCCAGTTCGTCGCGGTTCCGGGCGAGATCGGCTTCGAGCATGGCGCGCAAGGGCGCAATGGCCGCAGCTTGCGCCGGATAGGCATATTCGAACTGGTAAAGCTTGTTCTCTTCCTTCACGTCGCGGGCCGCTGCCGGGGCTGAAGGCGCTTCCGGCCCGGTCGCGCTGTCGATGGCTGCGCTCGCGCTGGCGGCGGCGCTGGTGGCAGTCGCCACGACCGGTTGCCCCTTGTCCGAGCACGCTCCCAGCGCCAGCAGCGCAAGGAAAGGCATGGCTGCGGCGGGTGGTTTGCTGGGCATCGGGCAATTTCCTCTCGCAACCGGCAGCGCTCTGCGGCATGAACCTTATCGACATGACGGACAAGAACGCGCTGATCCAGCCCGACCGCGGCCAGCAGGCCATTGCCCTCCACCTTGTCGACAAGGCCACGCTGCCCGATTTTCTGAAAGGACTCAATGCCGGACAGCGCACGGCGCTTGCCGCGCAGAAGTTCGAAGGTGGCGCAGGCGAACATTCCATCGTGCCGGATGGCGAAGGCTGGTTTGCGGTTGCGGGCGTGGCCGATGCCGGTCAGCTTTCCTCATGGTGCATGGCGCGCCTGGCCGAAGTCCTGCCGGGCGGCACCTATCGCCGCGCCGGGGGGGAACCCGGCCGCGCGATGCACGGCTGGGTGACGGGGCAATACCGGTTCGACCGCTACCGCAAGGATGCGAAGGAGGCCGAACCGCGCGTGCTGCTGACCCGCGATGTGGCCCGGATCGATCCGGCACTGGCCGAAGCGGCGGCCGTGCTGATGGTGCGCGATCTGGTCAACACGCCTGCCGAGGACATGGGGCCGTTGCAGCTTGAAGCCGAAGCGCGCGCGCTGGCAAAGCGCCACGGGGCCGAACTGCACGTGATTGCGGGCGATGCGCTGGAGCGGGATTACCCGATGGTCCATGCGGTGGGCCGGGCGGCGGCGCGCAGCCATGCGCCCCGGCTGATCGATCTGGAGTGGGGCGATCCGGCCCATCCGCGCGTGGCGATCGTGGGCAAGGGCGTCTGCTTCGATTCGGGCGGGCTGGACATAAAGCCTTCATCGGCCATGGCGCTGATGAAGAAGGACATGGGCGGGGCCGCTCATGCCCTTGCGCTGGCCGGACTGGTCATGACGATGGGGCTTAAGGTGCGGCTGCACCTTCTGGTGCCTGCGGTGGAAAATGCGATTTCGGGCAATGCCTTCCGCCCCGGCGACATCCTGCGCGCGCGCAACGGTCTTTCGGTGGAGATCACCAATACCGATGCGGAAGGACGGCTGGTGCTGGGCGATGCGCTGACACGGGCGAGCGAGGCAAAGCCCGATCTGGTGATCGATTTTGCCACGCTGACGGGCGCGGCGCGCGTGGCGCTGGGGCCTGATCTGCCTGCCATGTTCGCCCGCACCGAGGCGACGGCGGCCGGTCTGCTACAGGCCGGGCTTGACCGGGACGACCCCTGCTGGCGCCTGCCGCTGTTCGAAGGCTACCGCGAATATCTGAAGTCGGACGTTGCCGATCTGCAAAACGCGCCAGCGAACGGCTTTGCCGGAGCGAGCGTTGCCGCGCTGTTCCTTGACCGGTTCGTGGCCGAAGGACTGGACTGGGCGCACTTCGATACCTTTGCCTGGCGGCCCGTGGCCAAGCCGGGGCGGCCCAAGGGCGGGGATGCGCTTGGCCTGCGCGCGGCATGGGGCCTGCTGAAAGCGCGCTCCGGCTGATCCGGGCGCCATGCAGCATCGCTTGCCTGAAAGCGCCGACCCCGCTAATCGCCCGGCTTTCCTGCTGCGGGGACAACCGGAATTGACTGCTGAAGCCACGCCTCTTCCCGTTAACGTGCCGACCGGCCAGCTTGCGCTCGTGCGCCCGGCCGACCGTTCCGACAAGCCGCACCTGCCGGTGCGCGGCGATCTGGCGCATATCGGCCTCGCGGGGCGGTATTTCGTGCCGCATTATGCCGTGCCCATGCCGCATCGCGTGCGCGAGGAGGCGATGCTGCGCGGCGCCGGAAAGGCAGAAGCGGAACCGCTGCGCGCATTAGTGGCGGGCGAAGTCTTCGATGTGCTCGACATTGCCGGTGGCTGGGCCTGGGGGCAGGCGCAGGCCGACCTTCTGGTCGGCTACGTGGCGTTCTCGCACCTGGAACCCGTGACATGACCACGAGCGTTTTCATCGACGGTGCGGCGGGCACAACCGGCCTTGAGATTGCCGAACGGCTTGCCGGACGCAGCGAATTCAGCCTGATCGCGCTTGATGATGCGCGGCGCAAGGACAATGCCGCCCGCGCCGAGGCGATCAACGATGCCGACGTGGTCATCCTGTGCCTGCCCGACGATGCCGCGCGCGAATCCGTGGCCATGATCCGCAATGATCGCACCCGCGTGATCGATGCCTCGACCGCGCACCGCGTGGCCGATGGCTGGACCTATGGCTTCCCGGAACTCGTCGGGCGCGAAACCGTGGCCAGTTCGAAGCGGGTCTCCAATCCCGGCTGCTATCCCACCGGCTTCCTCGCGCTGCTGGCACCGCTGGTGCACAACGGGCTGCTGCCCGCCGCCTGGCCTTATGCCTGCACCGGCGTTTCGGGCTATTCGGGCGGCGGCAAGGCGCTGATCGCGCGGTTCGAGGATGACCGCGACATTGCCTGGCGCGGCTATGGCCTCTCCTTCGGGCACAAGCACGTGCCGGAGATGCAGCGTTATGCCGGGCTGGCCATTGCCCCGCTCTTCAGCCCGGCGGTGGTCCCGGCCCATCGCGGCATGGTGGTGGAAGTGATGCTGCCGCTGGGCGTGATGCCGGGCAACGTGCCTGCCGATCTGCTGCGCGCGGCGCTCACGCAGTTCTATGGCGAATCGCGGATCGTCACCGTGGCGCAGGAATCCCCTGCCGAAGGCGAACTGCTGCTGCGCGGTTCGATGGAGCCGTGGGATGGCTTGAAGCTGCACGTCATTGGCAGCGCCGATGGCGAACAGGCGCGGCTGGTGGCCATGCTCGACAATCTTGGCAAGGGCGCCAGCGGGGCTGCCGTGCAGACGCTGAACCTCATGGCCGGGCTGGACGAGACTGCCGGTCTGCGCCTGTAACGGCGCTTCATCCAGTCATTGCGCCATGAAAAAGGCCCGCGCTCCATGGGGAGGCGGGCCTTTTTCATTGCGCATTGGCGCGGGAAGTTCAGTCTTCCGGGGCGATGGTCACGCGCAGGCCGTCAAGCGCTGCGGAGAGCTGCACCTGGCAGGAAAGGCGCGAGGTTTCGTTGCGGTGGTCCGAGCTGTCGAGCAGGTCGTTCTCGTCTTCGCTCATCGGCGCAACCTTGTCGGCAAAGGCCGGGTCGACATAGACGTGGCACGTGGCGCACGAGCAGCAGCCGCCGCACAGCGCGAGGAGTTCATCAAAGCCGTTGTCACGGATGGCTTCCATCAGCGAAAGGCCGGCATCGGCCTCGACCGTCTTTTCCTCACCTGCACGATTGACAACCACGATCTTCGGCATCGTCTGTTCTCCAATTGCGGCGCCGGGATTTGATGCAGCACCCGCGCCCCCTGTTCGCCTTTGGCACGGGCTGCTATCGCGCTGCTTGGCCTTTGGCAACTGCCGATCCGGCCGAAACTGGCGTTCGGAGAAATAAGGTGGGCCTTTCAGGCGAGGCGATCAGGAAGGGGCTTGACCATATCGCGGCGGTCACTCCGGCCATGGGGGAGGCTATCCGCCGCGTAGGCTATCCGGAGCCGCGCATCCGGCCCACCGGGTATCGCACCATGCTGCGCACGATCGTCGGCCAGCAGGTCAGCGTTTCGGCAGCTGCCTCGGTCTGGCGCAGGCTCGAAGCGCTGCTGGGCGAAGACCTGCCGCCCCATGATCTGCTGGCGGCCGATTTCGATGCCCTGCGCGCCTGCGGGCTGTCGCGCCAGAAGCAGGGCTATGCGCGCTCCCTGTGCGAACTGGTCGTATCGGGCGAACTTGATCTGGAGGCGCTGCCCGAAGACGACGAGGCCGCGATTGCCGAATTGGTGAAGATCAAGGGCATCGGGCGCTGGTCGGCCGAAATCTACCTGCTGTTTGCCGAAGGGCGGCCCGATATCTGGCCTGCGGGCGATCTGGCGGTGCAGGTGGGGCTGGGGCGTCTCCTCGGCCTTGCCAGCCGCCCCGGCGAGAAGGAAACCCGCGCGCTGGCCGAGTGCTGGCGACCGCATCGGGGGGCTGCGGCAATCTTCACCTGGCATTGCTATAACAATCCGGCGCTGTAATCTGCTGCTGACAACAATGTGAGCAGAGGGGGTGCAGTGACAGGCAGGACAATCTTCATCACCGGGGGCGCATCGGGGATCGGGCGCGCGGTGGCGCAGCGCTTTGCCAAGGGCGGCTGGTTCGTGGGGCTGGCCGACGTGAACGAGGCAGGCATGGCCGGGACCGCCGCGCTGCTTCCGTCCGGGCAAAGCTCGTGCCACCGGCTCGACGTGCGCGATCGGGCTGCCTGGGATCAGGCACTGGCCGATTGCGCGAGGGCTGCGGGCGGACGGATCGACGCTGTGTTCAACAATGCGGGCGTGCCCATCGGCGGGGCGATCGTCGATCTCACGACCGAGGAGATCGAGCGCACGCTCGACATCAACCTGAAGGGCGTGATCTTCGGCGCGCAGGCTGCCTATCCGTGGCTGAAGAAAAGCGCGCCGGGATCATGCCTGCTCAATACGGCCAGCGCGGCCGGCATCTATGGCTCGCCCGGAGCCTCGGTCTATTCCGCCACCAAGTTCGGCGTGCGCGCCATAACCGAATCGCTGGATGGGGAATGGGCCGAAGACGGGATCGCGGTGCGCGATCTCATGCCCAGCTTCATCGAAACCCCGCTGCTCGATCAAGCGCCCAACCGCGCCAGCAATGAGGACATCCGCACCCGCGTGCTGGGCGCGGGCCTCGAACTGACGCCGGTCAGCGCCGTGGCCGAAGCTGCGTGGACGGCGGTCCATGCAGACCGGCTGCACACGGTGGTGGGCAAGACTGCGCGAAGGCTTGCCTTTGCCTCGCGCTGGATGCCGGGGTCACTGCGCAAGCAGATGCGATCATCGGCAAAGCCGATGGGCAAGTAGGGGTCAGACAAAGCCCTCCATCGCCCGCGCCATTGCCGCATCCCTTGCCGAAAGGCCATCGGCATCGTGCGTCGTCAGCGTCACTTCGACGCGGTTATAGACGTTGAACCATTCGGGGTGGTGATCGGCCTTCTCGGCATGGAGAGCGACGCGGCTCATGAACGCCCAGGCTTCGGAAAAGTCGGCAAAACGGAACGCGCGCACGATCGCCAGCCCATCTTCGCGCAGGTGCCATTCGGGCAGTTCGGCCAGCAGGGCATCGCGTTCGGCATCGGTCAGGCGGGCTACGGTCATTCTCGTTCCTCCGGCATCCTTGGCAGGTGCGCCCGTTTCCCCTATCGCGTGGCCTTATGCAAGAATGCGGTCTCGTCGCCACGGATATTGCCTGCCGGCGCGGGGACCGGATTCTGTTCAGGGGGCTGTCGCTGACACTGGGGGCAGGCGAGGCGATCCACCTTGCCGGGCCGAACGGGATCGGCAAATCCAGCCTGATCCGCATTCTCGCGGGGCTGCTGCGGCCCTTTGCCGGGCAGGTCGAGCGGCGCGGCCGGATTGCGCTTGCCGACGAGCGCCTAGCGCTTGACGGGCATCAGCCGCTGGAACAGGCGCTTGCCTTCTGGGCGAGGGTTGACCGCTGCGAGGCTGAACCGGACGCGAATCCTGCGTTCGATTTCGGTCTTGCCGATCTGCTCGATGTGCCCGTGCGCTATCTTTCCACCGGACAGCGCAAGCGTGCCGCGCTGGCACGGGTTGCGGCAAGCAATGCCCCGGTCTGGCTGCTTGACGAACCGCTCAACGGGCTGGACACGCACTGGGCCGACCGGGCGCAGGCCGCCATCGCAGCGCATTGCACCGGCGGCGGCGCGGTGATCGTCGCCTCGCATCAGCCGCTGGCGTTTCCCGCGCTGCAGACCATCCGCCTGCTGGATTTTCAGGCATGACGGGGCATCAGGCATGACGGGGCATCAGGCATGACGGGCAGGCTCTGGCCCATCTTACTGCGCGATCTGGCCCTGCTCACGCGCGGCGCACAGGGGCGCGGCGGGGCAGTGCTGCCGCTCCTCTTCTTTCTGGCGGTGGCAATGCTCTTTCCCTTTGCCGTGGGGCCTGACGCGCGTCTGCTGGCGCGCACCGGGGCGGGGGTGATCTGGGTGGCCGCGCTGCTGGCGGCAATCCTTCCGCTTGACCGTCTGGTCGAACCGGATGTCGAGGCGGGCTTTTTCGACCAGTGGGCCTTGCGCGGCCTGTCGGAAGAAGTGCTGCTGATGGTGCGCATCCTCGCGCACTGGATCAGCTTCGGAGTTCCCCTGATGCTGGCCGCGCCGCTTTCGGCCGGATTGCTCTCGCTTGACCGGCAGCAGTTGCTCACCGTGGAAATCGGCCTGTTGCTTGGAACGCCGGGGCTTGCGGCCATCGGCGTGACGATTGCCGCGCTGACCGCCGGAATGCGCGCAGGTGCCGCCTTGGGCGGCCTGCTGGCGATCCCGATGGCGGTGCCGCTCCTGATCTTCGGTGCCGGCTCATTGCAGCCGGGCGGCGAGGGCGGACTGGCCCTGCTGGCGGCATGCAGCCTTGTGGCTCTGGCGATTGCGCCCTTTGCCGGAGGGGCTGCGATCCGGGCGGGACGCGAATGATGCTGCGGGCGGACTGCGCAAGGCAGCCATGACGAGCCGCCTTAAAGAGCGGCTGGCCAGCGCCCAAGCGCAATTTCGTTGGCAAGCGCGCAAAGTGCCCTTAACTCCGGCGACATGATGGCTCCAGCGATTACACCCGATACCATTTCCCTCATCGGCAACACGCCGCTCGTCAGGCTCAAAGGGCCGAGCGAGGCGGCAGGGGCCGAAATCTATGGCAAGTGCGAGTTCGCCAATCCCGGTGCTTCGGTAAAGGACCGGGCGGCGCTGTGGATCGTGCGCGATGCCGAACAACGCGGGCTGCTCAAGCCGAGCGGCACCATTGTTGAAGGCACGGCGGGCAATACCGGCATCGGCCTTGCGCTGGTGGCCAACGCGCGCGGTTACAAGACCGTGATCGTCATGCCCGAAACCCAGTCGCGCGAGAAGATGGACACGTTGCGCGCGCTGCGCGCCGAACTGGTGCTGGTGCCGGCGGCGCCGTTTTCCAATCCGGGGCACTTCGTCCACACCTCTCGCCGCATTGCCGAGGAAACCGAAGGCGCTGTCTGGGCCAACCAGTTCGACAACATCGCCAACCGCCGCGCCCACATCGAAAGCACCGCGCCCGAAATCTGGGAGCAGATGGAGCACCGCATCGACGGCTTCACCTGTGCGGCGGGCACGGGCGGCACCATCGCGGGCGTGGGGCTTGGCCTCAAGGCGTTCGACGAGGGCATTACCATCGCGCTGACCGACCCGCATGGCGCAGCGCTCTACAACTACTATGCCCATGGCGAACTGAAGGCCGAAGGCTCGTCGGTTGCCGAAGGGATCGGGCAGGGACGCATCACCGCCAACCTCGATGGCGCGCCCATCGATACCCAGTTCCGCATTTCCGACGAGGAAGGACTTTACTGGGTTGAACGGCTTCTGGCCGAGGAAGGGCTGTGCCTTGGCCTTTCCAGCGGGATCAACGTGGCAGGCGCGGTGGCGCTGGCGCGCCGGCTCGGGCCGGGCAGCCGCGTGGCCACGATCCTGTGCGACACGGGCTTTCGCTATCTCTCCTCGCTCTACAATCCCGAATGGCTGAAGGCCAAGGGCCTGCCGGTCTTTCCATGGCTGGAAAATGTTCCCCCGGCGGGGACGATGCGCTAGACTGAAACGATGGCGGTTTTCGGCAGACCCTGGTCCAGACGGTTCGCATCGCCCGCAGCGGGGCCGATCGCAGCCGAGCGGCCGGGTGCCGACCCGCACGGAAGCGATCCTGCGGCAACCGGCAGCATGCTTGCCCATGTCCCGCCCACCACGCGCGAACTGCGCGCGCAGGCCGTCCACCGGTTGCAGGTGGGCCTGTTCGGCTTGGCGGGGATGCTGCTGCTGGTCAGCCTTGCGAATGTCATCATGGACAGGGCCAAGTTTGTCGATGCGGCAGCGGTGAATACGGCCGCGCCGGTGATCGAGCCAAGCGCTACTGCCGCCAAGGATCCGCTGGCCGACATGGGCGTGGCCCCGCAGCTTCCGGTCACGTCGAAGGAGAACGCTTCGGCGGGACCGGCTTCGCCCGCGCCTCAGGTCACTCCCGCTGCGCCCCAGCCCTGACAGAGGCCGGTTCTGCGAGCCTTGAGGCATCCTCTGGTCCTTGCCCTGCTGGCCGTCATGGCCGGGATCGGGCTGTGGCAATCGGCATCGCGCCCGGCTGCGAACGCCGCGCCGATCGGTCTGTTCACCAGCCTGCCCATCCTGTGGAGCGAACAGGCCGAACTTGCCCGGATCGTCGATGATGACACTCCACCGCACTGGGCGAGGGCCGAGATCGAACGCCTTGGCCCGCCTCTCGCGCTCGATACGCTGCTTGACCTGCGCAAGGTCGACCGGTTGATCCTGGCGCAGCCCCGCGCTCTGGCTCCGGACGAGAACGTGGCGCTCGATCACTGGGTGCGGCAGGGCGGCAGGGTGCTGGTGATGGCGGACCCGATGCTGACGCAGGACAGCGCTTTCCCCTTGGGTGACAAGCGCAGGCCGCAGGAAATTGCCATGCTCTCGCCCATTCTTGGCCGATGGGGTCTCACGCTGCGCTTCGACGAGGGGCAGCAGGCGGGCGAGCATCTGGCGGAGCGGGAAATTGCGGGAGCGCCGCTTCCGGTCAACCTGCCGGGCCGGTTTGCACCGGGCGGACGCGGGCATGAGGCAGCTTGCACGATCACCCCTTCGGGCCTCCTGGCGCGCTGCCGGATCGGAAAGGGGCAGGCCCTTCTGCTTGCCGACGCCGCGCTGCTGGAACCCGATGATGCGCAGGGCAGGCGCAGCAGGGCGTTTGCGGCCCTGCTCGCTGCGGCCTTTGCGCAATGAGTGCGCCAGGCCTGGATGGCCCGGCTGCGGGAAAATGCGGGATCGGTGCGGGGCGCAGCCTCATCGGGTCAGGGGTGCTTTCCGATTCCCCAGGATTTCAAGGTATTGCGCCTGCCGCATTTTCAGGAAAGGTATGGTTAGCAATGTATTGCATCGCGGAAAAAATCCTACGGAATCATAACTAGTCCGCATTTTCCCGCATTTTCCCCTTTTCGCCCGCCCGGTCCCGCGTTAGTAATGCTGGGTATCGGGACGGACTCCAGTCGCATCCGCGGGGGATGAGTCGGCCATGCGCGATGGCGCCTGGCCGGGCGAGGGAGTCTGTCCGCGTGTGGGGTGTCCAGCGTGGCAGGAGGGCCGGTCAATCTGGTGGGGCAGGGCTTTTCGCCGCGGGGCGAAAAGGGCCGCTTCGTCCTGCCCGCCGACTTCCGCTCCGACATCTATGCCGCTTCTGCCAACCAGCGCATCCTCTGCCTCGACAAGCATCCGCGCCTGCCGTGCCTGACGGGCTTCGGCCTGTCGCGGCTTGATGATTTTGCCGCCGAGATCGACCGCGAGGAGGAGAAGCAGCTCCGCCTTGGCCAGGATTTCGACCGGGACATGGCTGAAGCGCAGGTTTACGGCTTCTACCGCGCCAGTTTCGACGAAAGCGGGCGTTTCGTCCTGCCGGATTACCTGTCCGAACTGGGGCAGGTGGAAGATGGCCTCTATTTTCACGGTGGCGGGCGGCAGATCACCATCTGGAATCCGCGCATCCTGTTCGAGCAGGGGCCGGGCTGGGACAGCGCCAAGGCGGGCTGCCGCGCCAAGATGGCCGAAGCAGCCAAGGGCAAGCGCAAATGAGCGCCCCGCACATTCCCGTGCTGCTGGAAGAAGTGGTCGGCGCGCTGGCGCCCCAGCCCGGACAGGTTCTGGTCGATGCAACCTTCGGCGCGGGCGGATACACCCGCCGCCTGCTGGATGCGGGGGCAACGGTCCATGCTTTCGATCGTGATCCCGATGCGATTGCCGCAGGCCGGCTCTGGCCCGAAACGCAGGAAACGCCGCCGCGCCTCGTGCTCCATCCCCGGCGCTTTTCCGAACTTGCCGAAGGTCTGGCCGAAGCAGGCGTGAACAGTGTCGATGGCGTCGTCTTCGATATCGGCGTCAGCTCCATGCAGCTCGATCAGCCGGGGCGTGGCTTTGCCTTTTCGGCCGATGGCCCGCTCGACATGCGCATGTCGCAGGACGGGCCGAGCGCGGCCGATTTCCTCAACGGTGCGGACGAGGCCGAGATTGCCGATGTGCTCTATCGCTTTGGCGAGGAGCGCCAGTCGCGTCGCATCGCCCGCGCAGTGGTGGCGGCGCGCCCGCTTGAAACAACGGGGCAGTTCGCCGCGGTGGTGCGCAAGGCGCTGGGCTATCGCCCCGACATCAAGGGGCCGAAGGCGCAGAAGGATCCGGCAACGCGCAGCTTTCAGGCCGTGCGCATCCACGTGAACGGCGAGCTTGACGAACTGATCGAAGGGCTTGCTGCCGCCGAGCAGGTGCTGCGGCCGGGCGGGCGCATCGCGGTGGTCAGCTTTCACAGCCTTGAGGACCGCATCGTCAAGCAGTTCCTGCGCGAGGCGGCCGGCGCGGTTCCTGCCGGATCGCGCCATCTGCCGCAGATGCTGGAAAAGGCGCAGGCCGTGTTCGAGAAGCCGTCAGCTGCGATCCGCCCGACGGCCGAGGAGGAAGCCCGCAACCCGCGCGCCCGTTCGGCAACGCTGCGCTGGGCGGTGCGCACGGCGGCACCTGCACGGCACGGGCCGGAAGCCGGGGCGAAGCGCACGGCAGGGCCGGGCAAGGGGAGGGCTGCCGCATGATCGCCACGGTCAATCGTCTGCGCACGGTCGGCTGGCTGGTGCTGCTTGCGCTCTGCTTGGGGCTGGTGCTGGTCACGGCCTTCCGCGTGAACGCGCTGCGCAGCCAGATCCACCGCGCCGAAGCCCGCATCGTCGCCCTCAAGCAGGAGCGGCTCTATCTCGAAACCGAGTTCGAGACGCGCTCCAACCAGCAGCAGCTCAAGACATGGAACGATGTCGAGTTCGGCTATGCCGCCCCCGGCGCCGGACAGTATCTTGAAGGCGAGCGCGCCCTGGCGGCGCTGAGCGTTCCGGCGCGGCCCGATGCGCCCGCGCCGATCCGCGTGGCAAGCGTCGATGAGACGGTGATTGCCTCCAGCGCCTTTCCGGCGATGGTCTCGCCGCTTTCAGGCAAGCCCCAGACCGCCGAATCCGCCCGGATCGATGCCGCCGATGCGGACCGGGAAGAACCCGCGCGGGAGCGCGCCAAGGCTGTCGAAACGCTGAGCGATCGTCTGGGCAAGGTGGTCGATGCTCGGCGCGGCGGTCCTGTGCGCAAGCCTACGGGCGCGCAGGTGCGCGCTGCCACGGCGTTCGCCGAGAAAGCTGCGCCCAGCGATGAGGCCGCATCCCGCAAGACCAAGCCGCAAAAGGTGGCGGCCCCGGCAGGCAAGGCTGCCATTGCTGAAAAGTCGTCGACCAAGCCTGAAAAGACCGCCTCGGCCACGCGCCCGGCAAAGCCCAAGGAGGCCAGGGTCACGCTGTGAACGCGCTCACTGCCTCTGCGGCCATTGCCACGGGCCGGGTTACGCTTGCCAATGTTCGCCAGCAGTCGCTGGTCGAAGCCAAGATCCGGCTGCTGCTGGTGGCTGCGCTCTTCGTGCTGGCGGGGATTGCTGCCTTCCTGCGCATCTTTCAGCTTGGCCTTTCCGGCAATGCCCCGGAACGCCGCTCGCTGAGCGAAGCGCTCTTGCCGCCGCGCGGCGAGATCACCGATCGCAACGGAGTGCCGCTCGCCCGCGCTTTTCCGGCCTATGCCCTGTGGTTCAATCCCAGGGCGCTGGGCCAGAATGGATCGCCGCTGGTCAAGACGCCGGAGGAAGTGGCCGCAGCGCTCGTGCAGATCTTCCCCGATGCGGACTACGATGATCTCCTGCGGCGCCTGAAATCGGACCGGCCCGGCTATCTGCGCCAGAGGGTGATGCCCGAAGAGGCCAACCGCGTCTTCGCACTGGGCGAACCGGCGCTGGAGTTCCCGCGCGAGAACCAGCGCTATTACCCGCAAGGCTCGCTGGGTGCGCATGTCCTTGGCTATGTCGACAGCGAAGGCAAGGGCCACGTCGGCATGGAACAGGTGCTTGAAAAGCAGTTGCTCGATCCGGTGCAGCGCGCGCGTCCGGTGGCGCTGTCGATCGACATGCGCGTGCAGGGCGCGCTTGAGGACGAACTGGGCCGCGGGATGCTTGAAACCGACGCCAAGGGCGCGGCAGGCGTGATTCTCGATGTCGATACCGGCGAAGTCGTCGCGCTGGCGTCGCTGCCCTCGTTCAACCCCAACCGGTCGGACCGCGCGCTCAACGAACTGGTGTTCAACAAGGTGACGAACCAGGTTTACGAACTTGGCTCCACCTTCAAGCCGCTGAGTGTTGCCGCTGCCATCGATGCGGGCGTGATTACCGATCTGGCCACGCGCTATCCGGCCGACCGGCCGCTTGAGATCGGTGGCTTCCGCATCCGCGACAGCCACTATCTCGGCGCATCGCTCAACGTTCCCGAAGCGCTGATCCATTCATCCAACATCGTCACCGCGCAGGTGGCTGACAAGCTTGGCGGGGTGGCGCTGAAGCGCACCATGGCCGCGCTTGGCATGAACGAGCGCCCCTTCATCGAACTGCCCGCGCGCGGCTTCCCGCTCTGGCCCAAGGGAGAATGGCCGCGCATCACAACCATGACGGTCAGCTACGGGCATGGCATCGCGGTCACGCCGCTGCACCTCGCCGCTGCCTATGCCGCCATGGTCAACGGCGGTGTCTGGCGGCCTGCCACGCTGTTCAAGGTCGATCCGGCCAAGGCCCCCGAAGGCCGCCGGGTGTTCAAGGCATCGACTAGCGCGCGGATGCGCCAGCTCCTGCGCATGATCGTGGTCGACGGCACCGGAAAGACCGCCAATGCCCCCGGCTTTCGCGTCGGAGGAAAGACCGGATCGGCCGAAAAGCCCGGCGGTAGGGGCGGTTACAACCGCACCTCGCTGGTGGCGACATTCGCGGCGGCTTTTCCCATGGACAAACCGCGCTATGTGGTGATCGCCATGCTTGACGAACCGAAGGGCACTGCCGCCACATCCTATCAGCGCACCGCCGCGTGGAATGCCGCGCCGATCGTCGGCCGCGTGGTGCCGCGCATCGGTCCGCTGCTTGGCGTGGTGCCCGATGACACGCGCGACATCGACATCTCCGATCTTTCGCCGCTGGTGGGCAAGGGAGAGAAGCCTTGAAGCTTGCGGGGCTTCTGGAAGCGGCAGGGTTCGGAACAAGCGGCGCCGAGGCCAATGTCACCGGATTTGCCATAGACCACCGCAAGGTTGCGCCGGGCACGGTGTTCGGCGCCTTTCCCGGCACGCGCTTCAACGGCGAGGATTTCATCGCCGATGCGGTAAAGGCCGGGGCCGTTGCCGTTGTCGCACGCCCCGAAGCGAAGGTGGAGGGCGCGCTGCACATTGCCGACGCTGAGCCGCGCCGGGCTTTTGCGCTTCTGGCCGCGCGCTTTTTCCGGCCCGTGCCCGAAACCATCGTGGCCGTGACCGGCACCAACGGCAAGACATCGACCGTGGAAATGACGCGCCAGATCTGGCGCATGGCGGGCCACTCGGCGGCCTCGATCGGCACGCTTGGTGTCACCACTGCCGATGAAAGCGTTTCGACCGGGCTGACCACGCCCGATATCGTGACCTTCCTTGCCAACATGACCGGGCTGGCCCGCGAAGGCGTGACTCATGTCGCCTATGAGGCATCGAGCCACGGGCTTGCCCAGTTCCGCAACGAGGGGCTGAAGGTCATCGCGGGCGGCTTCACCAATCTCAGCCGCGATCATCTCGACTATCACGAGACGATGGACGCCTATTTTGCGGCCAAGATGCGCCTGTTCGATCACGTGGTGATGGATGGCGGCACGGCGGTCGTGTGGATGGATGACGAATGGTCTGCCCGCGCCGCCGAACATGCCACGCGGCGCGGGCTTGAACTGCTGACCGTAGGGAGCCGGGGTTCCGGCATCCGGCTGGCTGGCCGCACACCCACGCAGCTTGGCCAGACGCTGGCGATCGAATGGCAGGGCAATGCGCGCACCGTGTCCCTTCCCCTGATCGGCGCCTATCAGGCGGCCAATGCGCTCGTTGCCGCAGGTCTGGCGATGGCATCGGGCGTGCCGGCGGCGCAGGTGTTTGATGCGCTTTCCCGCCTACAGCCCGTGCGCGGACGGCTTGAGCGGGCCGCGATCAACCGCGCGGGGGCGCCGGTCTATGTGGACTATGCCCACACGCCCGATGCGATCACCGCCGCCATCGCCGCCCTGCGCCCGCATGTGGCGGGCAGGCTGATTACCGTGTTCGGCGCGGGCGGCGATCGGGACGGCGGCAAACGCCCCGAAATGGGCCGTGCGGCCTGTGCTGGATCGGATGTGGTCATCGTGACCGACGACAATCCGCGCGGCGAGGATCCCGCCGCCATCCGCGCCGCCGTGCTTGCCGGTTGCGATGGCAAGGCGCGCGAGATGGCCGACCGGCGCGAAGCCATTGCCGAGGCCATCGCGCAGGCGGGCCGCGATGATATCGTGCTGGTGGCGGGCAAGGGGCACGAGCAGGGGCAGATCATCGGCAGGGGCGATGCCATGCGCATCCTGCCGTTCGACGATGTGCAAGTGGCAAGGGAGTGTACCGCATGACCGCGCACCCGGCCCTGATCGACTGGCCAGAGGAAGCATCGGACGAGGCGGGTCTCGCCTTGTGGACCAGCAACGAGATCGCCGCCGCAACGGGGGGACGCGCCAGCGCGCCCTTTGCCGTTTCCGGGGTGGAGATCGACAGCCGCGAGGTGGCCGAAGGCGACCTGTTCCTTGCGCTCAAGGGCGAGACTTCGGACGGGCACCGCTATCTTGACGGCGCCTTTGGCAGGGGCGCTGCCGGGGCCGTGGTCGAACATGCCGCGCTGCATCCCCACGTTCTGGTGGCCGATACGGCCAAGGCGCTTGAGGCGCTGGGCCATGCCGCGCGGCGACGGGTGGACGCGGGCATCATCGGCGTTACCGGATCGGCCGGCAAGACCGGGGTGAAGGAAGCGCTCTACGCCGCGCTCGACCGCGCCAGCCGCGGCCGCGCGCATCGATCGGTCAAGAGCTACAACAACCACGTGGGCGTGCCGCTCAGCCTGGCCAGAATGCCCGCATCCACGCGCTTCGGCGTGTTCGAGATGGGCATGAACCACGCTGGCGAACTGTCGGCCCTGACGCGGATCGTGCGCCCGCACGTGGCCATCATCACCACCATCGCGCCTGCGCACATCGGCCACTTTGCCAACGAGGAAGGCATTGCCGATGCCAAGGCCGAAATCTTCGAGGGTCTTGAGCCGGAAGGCGTGGCGATCATTCCCGCGGACAACCGCCATTACGAACGGCTGCGCGCCAAGGCCGAAAGGCATGCCGCGCGCATTGTCACCTTCGGCCGCCGGGCCGATGCCGATGCCCGCCTGATCGATGCCGTTGCCTCGGCCTGCGGCGGCACGCTGGTGACGGCGGATCTCGGCGGGCGCAAGCTGTGCTACACGATCTCGCAGCCCGGAGAGCACTGGGTGGCCAATTCGCTGGCGATCATGGCCGCTGTCGAGGCAATCGGCGGCGATCTTGGCGCAGCCGGGCTTGCTCTTGCCGAAATGGAGGGACTTGCCGGACGCGGCGCGCGGCACACGATCCCGGCATCCGGTGGCGATGGATCGGGCAAGGCCCTGGTCATCGACGAAAGCTACAATGCCAATCCGGCGTCCATGGCCGTAACGCTGCGCCAGCTTGGCGCAACGCCCGCCGCCCGGCGCATTGCGGTGCTGGGGGCCATGAAGGAACTGGGTGCGCAGGAGGCGCGCTATCACGCCGAGCTTGCCGGACCGATTGCGCAGGCAAAGGTTGACCGGCTGATCCTTGTCGGTCCCGAAATGGCGCCGCTGGTCGAAGCCTTGGGGAAAAGCGGAGCCGGCTCGCTTGCCGGTGCAATCGATGTGTCGCATGTGCAGACGGCGGCTGATGCGGCGCAATGTCTGGCGGCCGAAGGTATGCGCGGGGGTGATGCCATCCTCGTGAAGGGGTCGAACTCGGTGGGGCTGGGGGCGCTGGTGCGCACGCTCACCGCCAGGGAACAGTGAATGCTCTATCTGCTGGCACAGTGGCTGCAATTCGAAGGGTTCAGCAATCTCATCCGCTACCAGACGTTCCGCGCTGGCGCGACGCTGCTGACCGCGCTGCTGATCGGTCTGGTCATCGGGCCGCGCTTCATCAACATGCTGCGTGTGCGCCAGGGCAAGGGCCAGCCCATCCGCGACGACGGGCCGCAGTCGCATCTGGCCAAGCGCGGCACGCCGACGATGGGCGGGCTGATGATCGTGACCGCGCTCACGCTCTCGCTGCTGCTGTGGATGGACCTGTCGAGCAAGCTGGTCTGGGCCTGCGTCGTCGTGACGCTCGGTTTCGGGCTGATCGGGTTCCTGGATGATTACGACAAGGTCACGAAATACGCGCACAAGGGCGTGCCCGCCAAGGTCCGTCTTGCGGGCGAGTTCGTGGTGGCCGCCGTTGCCGCATGGTTCGCGGTGGGCGAGACGAACCTCTATGTCCCGCTGTTCAGCAATCTCTACGTGCCGCTGGGACCGTTCTATTACCTGTTCGCGATCTTCGTGATCGTGGGCGCAGGCAATGCCGTGAACCTGACCGACGGGCTTGACGGGCTGGCGATCATGCCGGTCATCATCGCGGCGGGCACTTTTGCCATCATCGCCTATCTGGCCGGGCGCGTCGACTATTCGAGCTATCTTGGCATCCCCCATGTGAAGGGTGCGGGCGAACTGGCCATCTTCTGCGCGGCAATGATGGGTGCGGGCCTTGCCTTCCTGTGGTTCAACGCGCCGCCTGCCGCAGTGTTCATGGGCGATACCGGAAGCCTCGCGCTTGGCGGGGCGCTTGGCGTGATCGCGGTGGCATCGCATCATGAAATCGTGCTGGCCATTGTCGGCGGGCTGTTCGTGATGGAGGCCGTTTCGGTGATCGTGCAGGTGGCGGTTTACAAACGCACCGGCAAGCGCGTGTTCCGCATGGCGCCGATCCATCATCACTTCGAACAGCTTGGCTGGAAGGAGTCGACTGTGGTGATCCGCTTCTGGATCGTCTCGATCGTGCTTGCGCTGATCGGCCTTGCCACGCTGAAGGTGCGATGATCGTCTCGCCCGCCTTTTCCGGCAAACGCTTTGCCGTGCTCGGCCTTGCCCGATCGGGGCAGGCCAGCGTCGAGGCGCTGCTGGCGGGCGGCGCCGATGTCACGGTGTGGGACAGCCGCGAGGAACCGCGCGCCGCCTATGAAGGGCGGTGCACCGTCGCCGATCCTCTGGCGATCGACCTCACCGGCTTTGCGGGCGTGGTCGTCAGCCCCGGAGTGCCGCTGAACCGCCACCCCATTGCAGCCTATGCCGCATCGTTCGGCGTGCCGGTGATCGGCGACATCGAACTCTTCGCGCAGGCGCGCGCCGATCTGCCGCCGCACCGCGTGGTCGGCATCACCGGCACCAACGGCAAATCGACCACGACCATGCTGGTGCATCACATCTGCAAGGCGGCGGGGCTGGAGGCGCGGCTTGGCGGCAATATCGGCCTGCCGGTGCTGGGGCAGGAGCCATTGCCCGCAGGCGGGGTCTATGTGCTTGAACTGTCGAGCTACCAGATCGATCTCACGCTGAGCCTTGATTGCGATGTGGCCGCGCTCATCAACCTCAGCCCGGACCATCTTGACCGCTACGACGGCTTTGCCGCCTATGCCGCGGCCAAGGCCCGCCTCTTTCAGATGCAGGCGGCGGATCATCACGCCGTGCTGGGGTGCGGTGACGAGCATACGCTGGCCATTGCCCGCGATGTGGCCGCGCATCACCATCCCGGCTGTGTCCACGTGGTCAAGCCCGATGCACTTGAGGGGCAGGCGCAGTGGCCTTCGCTGCAAGGCCCGCACAATCTCCAGAACGCGGCGATAGCGGCAGAGATTGCGCGCCTGCTCGGCATTGCCGAAGAGGTATGGCGCCCCGCGCTTGCCAGCTTCGTGGGCCTGCCGCACCGGATGGAGCGCGTGGCAGAGGCCAACGGCGTTCTTTTCATCAATGACAGCAAGGCCACCAACCCCGCATCGACAGCGCCTGCGCTGGGCGCCTATCCGCGCATTCACTGGATTCTGGGCGGCCTGCCCAAGAGCGACAACCTCGATGAATGCGCGCCCTTCTTCGGCAATGTCGTGGCGGCCTATACCATTGGCGAGGCCGGGCCGATGTTCGCCGACATCCTTGCCCCGGTCATGCCCGTGACCCGCAGCGAGATGATGTGCGATGCCGTGCGCCAGGCGATGGATGCGGCGCAGCCGGGCGATGTGGTGATGCTTTCGCCAGCCTGCGCCAGCTTCGACCAGTTCCGCGACTTCGAGGCGCGTGGCGATTCCTTCCGCCAGATCGTCGAGACCCTGATCGCCGATCGGGCCGCAGCGGCGGGTGAAAGATGAGCACTGCGCCCACCCCCACCCGGCTTGTTGCCACCCCGATGCCCGATGGCAGCGTGCGCGTGGTAGGCCATGGTTCGCGCTTTCGGCGCAGCCGCCGCAGCGAGCTGATGATCTGGTGGCGCGAGATCGACCGTTTTCTGCTCGCGCTCATCCTCATGCTCGTGGTGATCGGCTGCGTTGCCGTGGCGGCCGCGTCGCCCGCCAGCGCGCAGCGCCTGTCCACCGCGAAGAAGTCGCTCGGCGATCTGTATTTCTTCTGGATACACCTGCGCTGGGTGGCGGTGGGCCTGGTGGCCATGTTCATCGCCTCGCTGCTGCCCAGGGAAACCGCCCGGCGCGGGGCGATCCTGCTGGCAGTGACAATGATCGCTGCGCTCGTGCTCGTCCCGCTGGTCGGCAGCGAAGTGAAGGGGGCCAAGCGGTGGCTGTGGATCGGCTTCAGCCTGCAACCGTCCGAGTTTCTGAAACCCGGCTTTGCGATTGCACTGGCCTGGGTGCTCTCGTGGCGCGTGCGCGATCCCCGGCTGCCGGTCATCTCCATCACCGTGGTGGTGATGGCGCTGGTGGCCGCGCTGCTGATGGCGCAGCCCGATTTCGGTTCGACGGTCCTGTTCGGCGGCGTGTGGTTCGTGCTGGTCCTGCTTTCGGGCCTGCCGGTCAACCGCATCCTGTGGTCGGTCGGGGCAGGGCTGGCGGGGCTGGTGGCGGCTTACCTGTTCTATCCGAACGCCACCAACCGCATCGACAGCTTCATTTCCGGGGGGAGCGAGTTCGATCAGGTCGATCTGGCGATGCGGACGCTGCTCAACGGAAGCTGGAGCGGCGCGGGCCTGTGGCTGGGCAGCCGCAAGAACGCCCTGCCCGAAGCGCATACCGACTACATCTTCTCGGTTGTCGGCGAGGAGTTCGGGCTGATTGCCTGTGCGGTGATCGTGCTGCTCTATTGCGCGGTGGCGCTGCGCGTGCTGATGCGCCTGCTGGATGAGGACGATCTGTTCACCATCCTTGCCGCTGCCGGGCTGACCGCGCAGCTGGTGGGGCAGGCGTTCATCAATATCCTCGTCAACCTGCAACTGTTTCCATCGAAAGGCATGACCTTGCCGCTCATCAGCTATGGCGGTTCATCGACCATTGCGCTGCTTCTCGGCGTGGGGCTGCTGCTCGCGATCACGCGGCGCAATCCCTATCTCTCGCGCGAGAAGTTCGACATTGCCGATCTGGTGCGCAAATGAGCGGTCCTTCGCGCCACTACGTGCTGGCCGCGGGCGGGACGGGCGGGCACCTGATCCCCGCCTTTGCGCTGGCGGTAGAGCTTGAACGGCGCGGTCACCACGTCGCGCTGGTCACGGACGAGCGCGGGGCGAAGATCCCCGGAAAGCCCGATTTTCTGCCGGCCCACGTGCTTCCGGCGGGGCGTCTGGCAAAGAACCCCGTGGCAGCGTTCAAGGGGCTGCGGGCGATCTGGCAGGGCCGCGCCATGGCATTGCGCCTGTTCGAAAGCTTCGCGCCTTCATGCGTGGTCGGGTTCGGCGGATATCCGGCGCTTCCGGCCCTGCTGGCCGCGCGTTCGGCGCGCATCCCCACGGTCATTCACGAACAGAACGCCGTGCTGGGACGGGTCAACCGTTTCCTTGCCTCGCGGGTGGATGCGATTGCCACGGCCTATGCCGAGATCGACCGGCTCGATCCAAAGCTGTGGGGCAAGGTCCGCCGGGTGGGCAATCCGGTGCGGCCCGAAGTGCTGGCGCTGCGCGGCGAACCCTTTCCCGCGTTCACCGAAGACAGCCTGTTCCGCGTGCTGGTGACAGGGGGCAGTCAGGGCGCGTCGATCCTGTCCGAAGTCGTGCCCGATGGGCTTGCCATGCTGCCGCCCGCACTGCGCCACCGGCTTCAGGTGACGCAGCAATGCCGCCCGGAAGACCTTGAAGCCGTGCGCGCCCGCTATGCCGCGCATGAAATCCCCGCCGAACTCGGCACCTATTTCGAGGACATGCAGTCCCGTCTGGCAGGTGCGCACCTGTTCATCGGCCGCGCGGGGGCATCGACCATCGCCGAACTGACGGCGGTGGGCCGCCCTGCCATTCTGGTGCCGCTGCCCATCGCCACCGACGATCATCAGACCGCCAACACGCGCGAGATCGTGGCGGCGGGCGGGGCGCGCGCGATCCGGCAGACCGCGTTCACTCCCAAGGAGCTTGCCAAGCAGATTCAGGTCATGGCCCAGCATCCCCAGACCCTTGCCAATGCCGCCCATGCCGCGTGGAACTGCGGATTGCCCAATGCGGTGAAAGACCTTGCCGATCTCGTCGAGAGTTTCGGGGGCGAGCCGATCATGGACGTGATCCGGGTGGACAGCCGCAAGACCGCCGCGCAGGGGCAGGAGCAACTGGCGTGAAGGGCGTCGGCACGGAAATCGGCACGATCCACTTCGTCGGCATCGGCGGCATCGGCATGTCGGGCATTGCCGAGGTCATGCACAACATGGGCTATGCGGTGCAGGGGTCAGACATCGCGGAAAGCTATGTCGTGGATGGCCTGCGCGCCCGCGGCATCAAGGTGATGATCGGCCAGAAGGCCGGGAATGTGGAAGGCGTGGCGGTGGTCGTCACATCCACGGCCGTCAAGCGCGACAATCCCGAAGTCGTCGCAGCCCTGGAGAACCGTATTCCCGTGGTGCGCCGCGCCGAAATGCTGGCCGAACTGATGCGGCTCAAGAACACCGTGGCCGTGGCCGGAACCCATGGCAAGACCACGACGACCTCGATGATCGCCTGCCTGCTCGATGCGGGCGGGATCGATCCCACGGTCATCAATGGCGGGATCATCAACTCCTACGGTTCCAACGCGCGGCTGGGCGACAGCGAGTGGATGGTGGTCGAGGCCGACGAGAGCGACGGCTCGTTCCTGCGGCTTGACGGCACGCTGGCGGTCGTCACCAATATCGATCCCGAACACCTCGATCATTACGGCAGCTTCGAGAGGGTGAAGGCCGCCTTTGTCGAGTTCATCGAGAACGTGCCCTTCTATGGCGCGGCCATGCTGTGCATCGATCACCCCGAAGTGCAGGCGATCATTCCCAAGGTGCGCGACCGGCGCGTGGTGACATACGGCTTTTCCGCGCAGGCCGATGTGCGCGGCGAGGCCGTGACGCCCATTCCGGGCGGGAACCGCTTCACCGCAATGCTGCGCCAGCGCGATGGCACGTTCCGCCGGATCGAGGGCATCGAACTGCCCATGCCCGGCCGTCACAACGTGCAGAATGCGCTGGCGGCGGTGGCCGTGGCGGCGGAAATGGGCGTGCCCGACGATACCATCCGGGGCGGCTTCGCCAAGTTCGGCGGGGTCAAGCGCCGCTTCACCAAGGTGGGCGAACTGGCCGTCGGCACCGGGGTGGTGACGATCATCGACGATTACGGGCACCATCCGGTCGAAATCCGCGCCGTTCTTGCCGCCGCGCGCGAGGGCGTGCCCGGAAAAGGCCAGGGCGGGCGGGTCATCGCGGTGGTCCAGCCGCACCGCTTCACCCGGCTGCGCGATCACATGGAGGACTTTCAGGGCGCCTTCAACGATGCCGACATCGTCTATGCCGCGCCCGTCTATCCGGCCGGTGAACAGCCGATCGAGGGCGTCGACAGCGCTGCGCTCGTTGAAGGCATCAAGGCGCGCGGCCACCGCAGCGCCCATCTGGTTACAGGCGCCGACGCGCTCGCCAGGGAACTGGCAGGAACGGTCCAGGCGGGCGACATGGTCGTGTGCCTTGGCGCGGGCGACATCACGAAATGGGCTGCCGGGCTGGCTGATGCCATCGGGCGCGCAAGGGGGGCGGCATGACGACGCTGGTCCTGCCGCAGGTCCGCGGCAAGCTGACGCCCGACGCTCCGCTTGCGCCGCTGGTCTGGTTCAAGTCGGGCGGCAATGCCGACTGGCTGTTCGAACCCAAGGACGTTGCCGATCTTCAGGACTTTCTGGCGGGGCTTGCTCCCGAAGTGCCGGTCATGGCGCTGGGGCTGGGCTCAAACCTGATCGTGCGCGATGGCGGCGTGCCGGGGGTGGTGATCCGGCTGGGAAAAGCCTTCGCCAAGGTCGAGAAGGTTGATCCCGTCACGCTCGATTGCGGCGGCGGGGCCAGCGGAATCCTCGTCTCGTCCACGGCGCGCGACAACGGGATAGCGGGCCTTGAGTTCCTGCGCTCCATCCCCGGCACGGTGGGCGGTTTCGTGCGGATGAACGGCGGGGCCTATGGCCGCGAGGTCAAGGACGTGCTGGTCGATTGCGACGTGGTGATCCGTTCGGGCGAAATGGCGCGGCTTCCCGTGGCGGAACTGGGTTATGCCTATCGGCATTCCGATCTGACCGACGGCGCGATCGTGGTGGCGGCGCGTTTTCGCGGCCATCCGGGCACGCCGGAGGCCATTCAGGCCGAAATGGACCGCATCGGCGCCTCGCGCGAGGCATCGCAGCCGCTGCGCAGCAAGACCGGCGGCTCCACCTTCAAGAACCCCGATGGCGCGAAGGCGTGGGAACTGGTGGACCGTGCAGGCTGCCGCGGGCTGACGATGGGCGGCGCGCAGGTCAGCGAGAAGCACACCAATTTCCTCATCAACACCGGCAATGCCACCAGCACCGAGATCGAGGCGCTGGGCGAGGAAGTGCGCCGCCGCGTGCGCGAAAGCTCCGGGGTGGAGCTGGAATGGGAAATCAAGAGGATAGGCCGTAAGTGACTTTGCCCAGACTTCATGTTGCGGTTCTCATGGGCGGCTGGTCGAGCGAGCGGCCGGTCAGCCTCATGTCGGGCGAAGGGGTGGCAAAGGCGCTCGAAGCGCGCGGGCACGAGGTCACGCGCATCGACATGGGCCGCGATGTCGCGCAGAAGCTGGCCGAAGCCCGGCCCGATGTCGTGTTCAACGCGCTTCATGGCTCGCCCGGCGAGGATGGTTCGATTCAGGGCCTGATGGACATCATGGGGCTGGTCTATACCCATTCGGGGCTGGCGACTTCGGTCATCGCCATCGACAAGGAACTGACCAAGCAGGCGCTGGTGCCGCATGGCATTCCGATGCCCGGCGGGCGCGTGGTCAAGGTGGCGGACCTTTACCGGGCCGATCCCCTGCCGCGCCCTTATGTGCTCAAACCGGTCAACGAGGGTTCCTCGGTTGGCGTCGCCATCGTGACTGCGGATGGCAACTTCGGCAATCCCATCAGCCCCGACGCGCGCGGGCCGTGGCAGGAGTTCGACGAACTGCTGGCCGAGCCTTTCATCCGCGGGCGCGAACTGACCACGGCCGTTCTCGGTGACAGGGCGCTGCTCGTCACCGAACTGCGGCCCAAATCCGGCTTCTATGATTTCGATGCCAAATATACCGATGGCATGACCGATCACATCTGCCCGGCCGAGATCCCGGCCGAGATCACCGAGGCTTGCCGGCAGATTGCCCTGCGCGCGCACCAGTTGCTGGGCTGCAAGGGCACGAGCCGTTCGGATTTCCGCTGGGACGACGAACAGGGCGTCGAGGGCCTGTTCCTGCTGGAAGTGAACACCCAGCCGGGGATGACGCCGCTCAGTCTCGTGCCTGAACAGGCGCGCGCGCTGGGGATGGATTATCCGGACCTCGTCGAAGCGATCATCGCCGAGGCCCTGAACGATGCGAAAGCGAAAGATACGGCAGCACGGACGGCAAGAGGCTGAAGGTTCATGGCGCAGACGATCAAGCGGGGCGGAAAAGGCGTGCGGCGCGCAGCCGCGGCGCGCACGGCGCAGCGCAAGGTGCAGACCGCGCGGCGGCAGACCGGGTCTGCGCTCGATGAAGTGATGCGCTGGCTGCCGTTCGGCGAGGAAACGCTGCACCGCATCGTCATGGCAGCCATTCTTGCAGGCGTTGGCGGGCTTGTCTGGATGGTGGCGGTCGCTGCGGGCGTGCCCGCGCTTGCGGCGGAGCAGGCGTCGCTTGTCGCGGCGAAGGCCGGTTTCAAGGTCAGCCATCTCGAAGTGCGCGGCGTCAACCACATGAACGAGCGCAAGATCTTCGAGAAGGTGCTGGGCCAGAACGACCGGGCGATGACATCGCTCGACCTTGCGGCGCTGCGCGATGAACTGAACCGCCTTTCATGGGTCAAGGATGCCCGCGTCTCGCGCAAGCTGCCCGATACGCTGGTCATCGATATCGTCGAGCGCACGCCCCATGCCGTCCTGCGCAAGCCTGACAGGCTGGTGCTGATCGATGACAGCGGCGCCGAACTCGAAACCGTCAGCGCCGAGCGCGCGAAGGGGATGCTGGTCCTGTCGGGGCCGGGGGCAGGCAGGAACGTTCAGGCCCTGACGCATCTGCTCGATGCCGCGCCTGCGCTGAGGCCGCAGGTGGCCGAGGCCGAATGGATCGGCAACCGGCGCTGGAATCTCACATTCAAGACGGGCCAGGTTCTGGCCTTGCCCGAAGGCGAGGAACCATCGGCCAGCGCGCTGCTGAGCTTTGCGCGCATGGATGGCGTGAACCGCCTGCTGGGCGGCAAGGTTGCCGCTTTCGACATGCGCGCGCCTGACCGCATCTACATGCGTGTCCCCGGCCACGCCGAGGAACGCGCTGCCGCAAAGCGCGCCGAGGAACAGGCCAAGGCGGAAGCCCGGCGCATCGTCGCGGCCGCCAAGACCGACGAGGGCTGATCCCCGGTCATGGCGTCTCCGCGTTTTTCCAAGGTCTTCGCTGCCGTCAACATCGGCTCGTTCCGGGTTTCGGCGATGATTGCCGGGCTTTCGGAGACCGGCGAGATGGTGGTGCTCGGTTCGGGCCACCGCGCCGCGCAGGGGATCAAGCGCGGCTATGTGACCGACATGCAGGCCGCCACCCATTCGGTGCGCGATGCCATCGAACGGGCCGAGAAGATGGCCAATGTCGGCATCCAGAAGGTCTGGATCGGCTGTTCGGGAGCGGGGCTTGCCAGCACGACGGCGAAAGTCGAGGTCGAGATTGGCGGCCGCCGGATCGAACAGGACGATATCGAACATCTGCTCGTCGCCGGACGCGAGGTGATCGAACCGGATGGCCGCACGGTGCTGCACGCCCAGCCCGCGCACTACACGCTGGACGGCGCGCACGGTGTGCCCAACCCCAAGGGGCTTCATGCCGAACGGCTGGCGGTGGACATTCACGTGATGCTGGCCGACGGCGCGCCGGTGCGCAATCTGCGCGAGGCGGTGCAGAACGCCCATCTTGAGGTGGAAGCGGTCGTCGGTGCGCCGGTTGCCGCGGGCTATGCCTGCCTGACGCCGGAAGAGCGCGAACTGGGCGTGGCGCTCATCGAGTTCGGGGCGGAAGTCACGACGGTTTCGGTCTATGCCGCCGGGATGCTGCTGGGGATGCAGGTCATCCAGTATGGATCGGGCGACATTACCGACGCGATTGCCTCGGCCTTCGGCATCCGCCGCTATCAGGCCGAACGGCTGAAGTGCATGTCGGGTTCGGCCATCGCCAGCCCGGCCGATCACCGCGAGATGATCCCGGTCAACGCGCCCGGCGATCCCGAAGGCGGACCGGTTGCGCGCCATGCCGATGACAAGAACCGCATTCCCCGTGCCGAACTGATTTCGGTCATTACCCAGCAGCTTGGCTTCTTCACCGAAGAGGTATCGCGCGCGCTCAAGGCGCTGGGCTTCGTGGGCAAGACGGGGCAGCAGGTGGTGCTGACAGGCGGCGGGGCGCAGCTTCCCGGCCTTGCCGATTACGCGCAGGCCGCCCTTGGCCGCCCGGTGCGCATCGGTTCTCCGCCAACCATGCTGGGGCTGCCGCCGGGCCATGCCACGCCCAGTTCGTCAACGCTCGTGGGCCTGGTGCTGTTTGCCGCGGCCGATCCGGTGGACATCCGCAGCATCGGCCCCGCTCATGCGGCAAGCGGTTCCTACAAGGGCTGGGGCCTGCTGAGTCGGCTATGGCAAGCGGTGAAGGACTACTTCTGATCCGGTTTTCCACCGTTCCGGCTCGGAATGCGCCGCAATTGCCGGAAACCGGAGCCGGAGACACGTTGCAACCTGTGCAAAAACAACGCCGGGCCTTTGATTCAGCGCCGCCGCCTGTGCAACAGGTTAAAGTCAAGTTTTCGATCGCGCCACGGGTCAGGGAACGGCTCGTGGCAGGACCAGTTGTCCGCAAGGCATTTGCCCGCAGGGGAGACCGACTATGAGCATCAACATCGGACCGCCGGCCATCGACGAGCTGCGGCCCCGCATCACGGTGATCGGGGTTGGCGGCGCGGGCGGCAATGCCATCGCCAACATGATCAAGGCGCAGATCGAAGGCGTCGATTTCATCGTCGTCAACACCGATGCGCAGGCGCTCAACAACTCGATCGCCGAAACCCGCATCCAGCTTGGCCCCGACATTACCCAGGGGCTTGGCGCGGGTGCCCGCCCCGAAGTGGGCCGCGCCGCCGCCGAAGAGACGATCGAGGAGATCGAGCGCGCGCTCGATGGCGTGCACATGGTGTTCATCGCGGCCGGCATGGGCGGGGGCACCGGCACCGGGGCGGCTCCGGTCATTGCCGAAGTCGCGCGCCGCAAGGGCGTGCTGACCGTGGGCGTCGTCACCAAGCCGTTCCTGTTCGAAGGCACGCGCCGGATGCGCGCGGCCGAGGCCGGCATCGAAGAGCTGCAAAAGCACGTCGACACGCTGATCGTCATTCCCAACCAGAACCTGTTTCTGGTGGCCAAGGCCGAAACCACCTTCAAGGAAGCCTTCCAGCTTGCCGACGAGGTGTTGCAGCAGGGGGTCCGTTCGATCACCGATCTCATGGTCATGCCGGGTCTCATCAACCTCGACTTTGCCGACGTGCGCTCGGTCATGGGCGAAATGGGCAAGGCCATGATGGGCACGGGCGAGGGCGAAGGCCCGAACCGCGCGCTTGAGGCGGCGGAACGCGCCATTGCCAATCCGCTGCTCGACGGTGTGTCGATGCAGGGCGCGAAGGGCGTCATCATTTCGATCATCGGCGGCGACGACATGAAGCTGCTCGAAGTCGATGAAGCGGCGAACCACATCCGCGAACTGGTCGATCCCAACGCCAACATCATCTGGGGTTCGGCGTTCAACCCGGATCTCGATGGCAAGATCCGCGTCTCGGTCGTCGCCACCGGCATCGAGCAGAGCCAGGAACAGGCCGAAATCGCATCGCGTCCGGTCACGATCCCCGGCACTTCGCGCGGCCCCGCCGTGCCTGTTGCAGGAGCAGCGCCAGCCGCAGCCGTCTATACGCCGCCGCCAGCCGCGCCAATTGCCGCGTCCGCGGCTGTCCCGGCTGAGCCTGCACCCGCGGTCTTCACGCCTCCGGCAGAGCCTGTGACGGAACCGTTGGACCTGACCCCGGCGGATGAAGCGCAGCCCTTCGTGCCGGATGCACCCGCAGCGGATGAACTGCTGCTGGGCGGGATGGAGGCCCCTGCCGAAAGCGCGTCCGAACCGGAGCCTGCGCTGCGGATGCCGCGGCTGGGGCTGGGGGATGAGCCGCAGGCCAGCAAGCCTTCCTCCGGCAGCACCCTGTTCGAGCGCATGGCCAACCTTTCGCGGGGCGGCCGCGCCGAAGATCAGGGCGATGCCGATGATGGCGCGGCGCTCAACATTCCGCGGTTTCTCAATCGGCAGAACAACCAGTAAGCCCTGAGGCGCGCGGCAATACCCGTTGCCGCAGCTTCATGATGTGTCCGGTAATTAGCGCGGCAGGATGACTGATCGTTTCCCCATCGCGCCAAGGTTGCGCCTTGTGCTTGGTCTGCTTTCCGGCGGGGCTTGCAGCGTTTTGCCATCGCTGGCCAGCGGGCAGGGTGTGCCCACCATATCGCAGCCGGTGGTGCAGTCCGTTGCGCCCAGTCCGAGCCGGGATCTCGGTGCAGCGCTGGCGCGTCTCGCTTCGGACCCGCGCAACGCCGTTGCCTTGCGCGATGCGGCCGAAGCGGCGCTGAAGCTGGGCGATACCGATGCGGCAGTGGGGTTCCTGCGCCGGGCCGACGAGGCCGAGCCGGGCAACGCGCGGACCAAGGCCCTGATGGGCAAGGCCTATCTGGCGTCGGAAAATCCCGTCGATGCCATCCGCGCGTTTGACGAAGCGGAGAAGGCCGGCGCCGATACCTTTGCCATGGCCGAGGATCGGGCGCTTGCCTATGATCTTGTGGGCGACAACGGGCGCGCGCAGCGCTGGTATCAGGTTGCGCTCAGCCGTGGTCCCAATGACGAGATCACGCGGCGATACGCGATGAGTCTGGCCATTTCGGGCGACAGGCGCGGTGCGGAGGCGCTGCTGGCGCCGCTCATCGAAAGGCAGGACCGCGCGGCCTGGCGCACGCGCACTTTCGCGATGTCGGTCACGGGCGGACCCGACGAGGCGATCGCCATTGCCTATGCCACGATGCCGCAGGAACTTGCGGCCAGCATTTCCCCCTATCTGCGCTACATGCCGCGCCTGACCCCGGCGCAGCAGGCAGCCGCCGCCAACTTCGGCCGTTTTCCGCGGGCGGCCGACATGGGGCGCGATGATCCGCGCGTGGTGCAGTATGCCGCCGTCAATCCCAGAGCGCCGCGCATGGCCGAAGCGGGCCTGATACCCGCAGGCCAGCCCCTTGGCGGGGCGGCCAAGGCAGGGACCGAAAAGCCGAGCCGCGAGGCGCGCCGCCGCCCCGGCCGCGATGAGCGCCAGCGCGCCGAGCAGAAGACCGTGCTGGCGCAGGCGCAGCGTTCCCCCGCAACCGCAAAGGGCGCGGCGGGACAGGCATCCGCCCAGCCGCAGCCTCAAGCACAGACGCAGGCGCCGGTTCAGCCTCCGACCCGGCCCGCGGCGCAGCCGGCACCGGCGCCTGCCACGGCAGCGGGTGGAGCGGCATCAGCCCTCGCCAGCGCGGCGAACCCGCCGTCTGCGCCAGCGAATGCCGTGCCGCGCCCTCAGGTGCTGTCGGTGCTTGATCTTCCCCCCGGAGCGCCGAAGCCGGCACCCGCGCCAACGCCTGCCGCAGCGTCAGTCTCGGCGCCGGTTGCGCTTGCCGCCAATGCCGGTGCCGCGACGCAGGTTCGTGCAGCCACGCCCAGTCCTTCCCCGACGCCAGCACCAGCACCAGCACCAGCGCCAACAGCATCACTCGCCGCCGCGCCGCCCCCTTCGGCTTCGGCGCCGGACAAGCGCCCGCCGCGCTTCGATCTGGCGCAGGTGCCGGGCAGCCAGTCTGCCCCGCGGCCTGCACCTGCACCTGCACCTGTACCTGCACCGACAACAGCAACAGCAACAGCAACAGCAACAGCAACAGCAACAGCGCCCGCACCGGCTCCTGCTCCTGCGCCTGCGCCATCCACATCCGTGGCCGTGGTGCAACCGACCGGCCAGCCGTCCGCCGAAGCGGATACGCCGCCGCGTCCGGTTGATTTCGCGGCCATGTTCCGCAGCTTCACTCCGCCGCCCGAAGAACGGCAGCAGACCGTGGCGGCCGTCGACATTACGCGCCTTCCGCCCAAGCCTGCACCAAAGACGGTTGCTGCCGATCCGCGCGGCGAGCGTCCCGATGCGCCTGCCGATGTCGGCCGCACGCCTGTGAAAGAGCCGGAAAAGCCAGCGGTGAAGGATGCCCGGCAGGCTGCCAAGGACGCGAAGGGCGCGAAGGACGCGAAAGGGAAGGCTGCCGAGAAACCAAGGAAGCCCGCTCATCCAAGCCGCATCTGGGTTCAGGTCCTGACGGGGGCCAACCGCGACGTGATGGACCGCGAATGGCGGCGGATCGTCAAGGAGGCGCCTGCGGCAATGCGCGGCCAGAAGCCCTATATCACCGCATGGCGAAGCAATTTCCGCCTTCTTACCGGCCCGTTCGAAAGCGATGCCGAAGCACAGGACTTCGTGAACAGATTGCGCAAGGCAGGGGTCTCCAGCTATCAGTGGACCAGCCCGGCCGGGCAGGCGGTCGATGTTCTGGCGCTCAAATAGCAGGTTGTGCCACTCCCGGCCTTGTCCACAGCTTTCCCACAAGGTTGTCGAGTTTTGCCCAACCGCCTGTTAGGCGGTGATTGTCGGTGCGGGGTGTTAACCGCCAATGACGGTGGTGCGCAGCAACGCAGGGCAGTTCGCCTTGCCGGGGCCGCCACTTGAGGGAGGCCCGGAGAGAGTGTTCAGGGGACGGACGATGCGGTCGGGCCATGATGACAGCGAGCGCGATGAGGCCGCCCCGGTGGACATGATCGCATCGCTGTTCGAGGCGCGCGGCTGGCCTTGCGAGTTTGTCTCGGACGACGAGGTGACGGGCGAAATCCAGGGTTCCTGGGCAAACTACCAGCTTCGCGCGATTTGGCGGGTCGAGGACCACGTTCTCCAGATCCTGTGCCTTCCCGATATCCGCATTCCCGATGACAAGAAGGCCGCCGTTTACGAACTGATGGCGCTCATCAACGAGCAGGTGTGGATCGGGCATTTCGACATCTGGTCGAACGGGGCGGTCCTGCTCTACCGGCACGGCCTGATGCTGGGCGATGACGGCCTGCTCAGCATCGGTCAGGCGCAGGCCACGATCGAGGCAGCGGTGGACGAGTGCGACCGGTTCTATCCGGCCTTCCAGTTCATCCTCTGGGGCGACAAGAGCCCTGCCGATGCTCTGGCCAGCGCCATGGTGGATGCCGCCGGCGAAGCCTGAGAACCCCGGTCCGTCTGTCGAGCGAGTGATCCCATGAATGCAACTTTTCTCCAGTTCGGCTGCGGCAACATGGGCGGGGCCATGCTTCAGGGCTGGCTCGCAGGGGGGATTGCGCCCGCAGCCTTCACCGTGATCGACCCCTATCTTGGGGCAGCACCGCAGGGCGTGCGCCTGCTGCGGTCCGCTCCCGAAGGCGAAGGCCCGTTCGACATCGTCCTCCTGGGTTTCAAGCCGCAGCAACTGGCCGAGGCCGCGCCTGCCGTGCGTCCCTTCGTGGCGGCAGGCACGCTGCTGCTGTCGATCCTTGCCGGGGTTGATCTTGCCACGCTGCGTTCGTTTTTCCCCGAAGCGCGGGCGATCGTGCGGGTCATGCCCAATCTTGCCGCCGCGCTGGGCAAGTCGCCGATTGCGCTGGTGGGCGATGCCGATGCCGCCGCGCGCGCGCAGACCGATGCGCTCATGGCCCCGCTGGGGCAGGCCGAATGGCTTTCGGGCGAGGACCAGATGGACCTTGTGACCGCGCTTGCCGGGTCCGGTCCGGCATTCGTCTATCGCTTCATCGATGCCCTTGCCGAAGGCGCAGCGGCACTTGGCCTGCCGCGCCAGCAAGCCGACCGGCTGGCACTGGCCATGGTGGAAGGCGCCGCAATGCTCGCGGCGGCATCCGGACACAGCCCCGCCGAACTGGCGCGCCGTGTGGCTAGCCCCGGCGGGGTCACGCAAGTCGGCATCGACGTGCTCGACCATGAGCGCCGCCTTGTGCGCCTGATGGAAGATACCCTGCGCAGCGCACGCGATCGCAGCGCCGAGATGACCGCGCAGGCCCGCAGCCGAAGCTGAGCCCCGCAACAATTCGTTACAATTGATTTCCCGGCGGGCGAGCCGGTTTCGCTTGAAAGCCGCCGCGCTTGCACCGATATTCCCATGTGAGTGGTCACTGGGACCACGCTTATGGAGCTTTGAAAATGGCAAACTGGAACGACCCTCGGCCCACCGGAACGGGCTTCGGCGCGTCTCCGAGCCTTTCCGGCCTCCAGGGCCGCAGCGAAGTGTTCGATGCGGGTCTGCGTCGCCACATGCTGTCGATCTACAACTACATGGCCTCCGGCGTGCTGCTTTCGGGTATCGTCGCGCTGCTCTCGGCCTCGTCGGGGATGACGCAGGTTCTCTTCGGCACGCCGCTGATGTGGCTGGTGATCCTTTCGCCGCTCGCCTTCGTGATGTTCATGAGCTTCGGCGCCAACAAGTTCTCGACCACGGCGCTTCAGGGCATGTTCTGGGGCTTTGCGGTGGCCATGGGCCTGTCGATGTCGACGATCTTCCTCGTCTATACCGGGGCTTCGATCGCGACGACGTTCTTCGCCACGGCAGGTGCCTTTGCCGGTCTCAGCCTTTACGGCTACACCACGCAGAAGAACCTGTCCGGCATGGGCAGCTTCCTCATCATGGGGCTGTTCGGCATCATCATTGCCTCGCTCATCAACATCTTCCTGAAGTCTAGCGGGTTGCAGTGGGCCATCAGCTTCCTCGGCGTGCTGATCTTCGCAGGGCTCACCGCCTATGACACGCAGCGCCTGAAGGAACAGTATGCCTATGTCGCGGGGACCGAGTTTGCGGGCAAGGCCGTGGTGCTTGGCGCGCTGAGCCTCTACCTCGACTTCATCAACATGTTCCAGTTCCTGCTGCAGTTCCTTGGCGAGCGTCGCTGACGCCGAACGCGCAGGAGCAATCCCGATCAAACCCGGCGAAGCATCTGGCTTCGCCGGGTTTTCTTTTCCGGCGGGGATTCTCATGGCCTTGCGCCCGCGCTAGTCTTGGCGCAGGCAATGGTTTACCGCCTGCGAACGGCGAGGTCCGGTCATCCCGGTCCGTCCAGTTTTTATGATAAGGGTTCTTCCTTTGGGGGAAATGCCGATGTTCAAGTTCCGGCGCATTCCGGCGCCATCCGTTCTCGTTGCGGCGCTGGCCGTGGGCCTCGCCTCGTGCGCACCCAAGGCACCGCCGCCGCCACCGCCGCCCCCTCCGCCGCCGCCCAAGGTCGTGGTCATCCCGCCCAAGCCGGTGGCCCCCAATGGTGCATCGGACAACCTGCCGATCCCTCCGGCGGATGCGAGCGGCCTCAGGATTTCGCTCAACCGAAATATCAGCCCCGCGCAGATGCTGTGGAACCTGCGTTCGGCCTACAATGTTGCCGCGCTCAATTGCTTTGCGCCGCAGCATGCCGATATCCTGCCGCGCTACAAGGCGTTCCTTGCCAATCACGCCAAGACGCTGGCGGCGACCAATCGCAAGGTCGATGCCGAATGGAAGGCGAAGCACGGCGCGAAGTTCATCGCCCCGCGCGAAGCCTACATGACGTCGGTCTATAACCACTTTGCGCTGCCGCCGACGCTGACCGATTTCTGCGATGCGGTCGGGGCGGTCTCGCGCGATGGCATGGCGGTGAAGTCGAACGAGCTTGAAGCCTTCGCGATGCGCAGTCTGCCGAGCATCGAGGTCGTCTTCGATGACTTCTATCGCCGCTATGAAGCCTATCGCAATGCACTGGCCGAATGGCAGGCGCAGTATGGCCCGCTGGTGGCCGCGCAGCAGCAGGCTGCGGGCAACCCGGCATCGCCCGTGGTGACAAGCGCGAGCAACTGATCCAGTGGCTCGCTGCCACCCCGGCACTGCGCGAGCATGAAAATTGGGTCTTTGCAGGCCGGGAGCGCTGCGCTAAGGGGCGTCGCTCCCGGCCTGTCGCGGTATCGCGGCGGAACCGGGCGATACCGGGAACGGGGCCGTAGCTCAGATGGGAGAGCGCGTCGTTCGCAATGACGAGGTCAGGGGTTCGATCCCCCTCGGCTCCACCAGGTATCACCGGCCGGCATCCTCAGCAGGTGTTGCGGGCCGGTCAGACCGGACCGCCTGATCGGGCAGGCGCCTGCGGTCCGACGCTTCCGGGAACTCCATGAACGGGACCAGCAGGCTCCCTTAGGGGGCGAGGGCGCTCTTGCATTCAGGCCTGCCAGTGGACACGTTAGCGTCATGCATTTTCTCGATCAGGCCAAGATTTTCGTGCGTTCCGGTCAGGGCGGCCCAGGCGCGGTCAGCTTCCGGCGCGAGAAGTATGTCGAATATGGCGGGCCGGACGGCGGTGATGGCGGCAAGGGCGGCGACATCATCTTCGAGGCGGTCGCCGGTCTCAACACGCTGATCGACTTTCGCTATACCCAGCATTTCAAGGCCCAGCGCGGCCACGGCGGCGCAGGCAAGAACCGCACCGGCGCAGGCGGCGAGGATCTTGTCATCAAGGTGCCCGTCGGCACGCAGGTGCTCGACGATGACCGCGAGACCGTGCTGCTGGACCTGACCGAGGCAGGCCAGCGCGAGGTTCTGCTGCGCGGGGGCGACGGTGGCCGGGGCAATGCCTCGTTCAAGAGTTCGACCAACCGCGCCCCGCGCCAGCACGGTCCCGGCTGGCCGGGCGAGGAAATGTATGTCTGGCTGCGGCTGAAGCTGCTGGCCGATGCCGGGCTTGTCGGCCTGCCCAATGCAGGCAAGTCGACCTTCATCAACCAGATCACCAATACCAAGGCCAAGGTCGGCGATTATGCCTTCACCACGCTGCGTCCGCAGCTTGGCGTGGTGCGTCACCGCAACCGCGAGTTCGTGCTGGCCGACATTCCCGGCCTCATCGAGGGCGCTGCCGAAGGCGCAGGCATCGGAGACAGGTTCCTTGGGCATATCGAACGCTGCCGCGTGCTGATCCATCTCATCGACATCCATAGCGAGACGGACCCGGTCGAGGCCATGCACATCGTCGAGGACGAACTTGCCGCCTATGGCGCGGGGCTGGACGAAAAGCCGCGGTTGATTGCGCTCAACAAGATCGATCTGGTCGATGCCGAGCTGGTCAAGGCATTCGCGAAGGAACTGCGCGATGCGGGCGCAGGCAAGGTCTATCCCATATCGGGGGCAACAGGGAAGGGCATGAACGCCCTGCTCGATGCGGTGCTTGAGCATCTGCCCGCCGCCACGGTCACGGAACGGCCGACCGGCGAGGTCGAGGAAGAGGCCGACCAGAAGCCGTGGTCACCGATCTGATCGGCGAGCCGCGCTGGCGGCGAGCCCGGCCACCCTTCACGCAGCACGACAAATCCCCTAAGCGGCCATCATGAAGATCAGCCAGCTTGCCCATCTGACCGACGTTGCCACCTGTCCGCGCCTTGTGGTCAAGGTCGGCTCGGCGCTGCTCGTGGGCAGGGATGGCGCGCCGCGCCGCGCCTGGCTGGCAGCCCTTGTTGCCGAAATCGCCGCGGCGCGCGCGGCCGGGCAGGAAGTGATCGTCGTCTCCTCCGGCGCCATCGCGCTTGGCGCGCGCAAGCTGGGGCTGGCAAAGGGCGGGCGCGGCAGTCTGGCGGATGCGCAGGCGGCCGCTTCGGTCGGGCAGATCGCGCTTGCGGGCCTGTGGGCGGAACTGCTTGCCGACCACGGCCTTGCCGCGGCGCAGATCCTGCTGACGCTGGAAGACCTTGAGGATCGCCGCCGCTACCTGAATGTCACGGCAACGCTTGGCCGGTTGCTGGCTGCGGGCGCGGTGCCGGTCATCAACGAGAACGATTCGGTCGCTACCGAGGAAATCCGCTTTGGCGACAATGATCGCCTCGCGGCCCGCGTGGGGCAGGCGGCAGGGGCAAGCGGCGTGCTGCTGCTTTCCGACATCGACGGCCTTTACGATCGCGACCCGCGCCTGCCCGGTGCGGTCCGCATCCCGGTGGTGCGCGGCGTCACGCCCGAAATCCACGCCATGGCCACCGGCGGTTCATCGTCGGGCCTGGGTTCGGGGGGCATGACATCCAAGCTTCAGGCGGCCGAAATCGCCGAACTGGCGGGCATGGCACTTGCCATCATTGACGGTCAGCCGGACGCGCCGGTCGGCACGGCGATCAAGGCGGATCGGGGCACGCTCTTCCTCCCGCGCGGGCGCAAGCAGGCGCGCAAGGCATGGCTGGGCGGGCGGATGCGGATGCGCGGCAGTGTGACGGTGGATGCCGGAGCGGCGGCTGCTCTTGCGCGTGGCTCCAGCTTGCTGGCTGCCGGGATCACCGCCGTGGACGGAGACTTCAAGCGCGGCGATGCCATTGCGGTCATCGCGCCCGACGGGGCGATGCTGGGCCGCGGCCTTTCGGAGTATGACGCGGCAGAGTGCCTGCGCCTGAAGGGGCATCACAGCCGTGAGCACGAGGCGATCCTCGGATATGCGCCGCGATCGGCGCTGATCCACCGCGACCAGATGGTGCTGCTGTAATGGCCGCAGAACTGCTGGCGATTACCGGAGCCACCGGCTTCGTCGGGCAAGCCGTGCTCGATCAGGCAGCGCGTGCGGGGATCGAGGTCCGCGCGCTGGCACGCCGCCCGCAGGAGGCGCGGGCCGGGGTGGAATGGGTGCAGGGCGATCTCGATGACCGGCGCGCGCTCCAGCGGCTGGTCGGCAAGGCCAGCGTGGTCCTGCACATTGCGGGCGTGGTCAACGCGCCCGATGCGCACGGCTTCGAGCAGGGCAATGTCTGGGGCACGCTCAACATGGTCAACGCCGCGCTCGATGCGGGGGTGCCGCGCTTCATCCATGTCTCGTCGCTCTCGGCCCGCGAGCCGGGGCTTTCGGTCTATGGCAAGTCGAAGCTGCGCGGCGAGAAGATCGTGAAGGCGAGCAGCCTCGACTGGACCGTGGTGCGTCCGCCCGCGGTCTATGGCCCGCGCGATACCGAAATGTTCGAACTGTTCCGGCTGGCGCGGCGCGGGATCGTGCCGCTGCCGCCGCAGGGCCATCTTTCGATCATTCATGTCAGCGATCTTGCCCGGCTGCTGCTGGCGCTTGTTCCCGGCGGCGAGGCGGTAACGCACATGACCTTCGAACCCGACGACGGCACGCCGGGGGGATGGACCAACACCCATCTTGCCAGGGCCATCGGCATGGCGGTGGGCAGGCGCGCCACGGCCATCAATCTGCCCGCGGGTGTCCTGCGCCTTGGCGCCAAGCTCGACACCCGGTTCCGGGGCAACGGAGCCAAGCTGACCATGGACCGGGTTGGCTACATGTGCCACCCCGACTGGCGGGTGGGCGCAGGGCTGCAACCGCCGCCCGAAATATGGACCCCGCAGGTGGAAACCCGCATGGGCCTTCACGCCACGGCCGCGTGGTATCGCGAGGCAGGCTGGCTCAATTAGGCGCGCCGCACCTTCAGCCGCCATCGCCGAAGAACTGCACCATTGTGACGGCGCATACTTGCCGTGCGCGGCGATACATGGTGTCGTTGTTTCCTCAATCCTGTCGAGGGGGGAAGTCTCATGGAATGGATGCTCATGCCGTATCGGCGCTATGCCGACTTTTCGGGCCGTTCGCGGCGCAAGGAATACTGGATGTTCGCGCTGCTGTCGTTCATCGTGGCCATGATCTGCATTTCGCTGATGCTGGCGGGCGGAATGACGTTCGATGAGAGCGGGCAGGCGGAGCCGGGCGCTCTGTTCTATGCGGGGCTTGCACTTCTGGCGATCTGGGGCATTGCCAGCTTCATCCCCTCGATTGCGGTGCAGGTGCGCCGCTTCCACGATCAGGACAAGTCGGGCTGGTTCATCCTGCTGGGGTTCATTCCCTATGTCGGCGGGCTGATCGTGTTCATCTTCATGTGCATCGAGGGCACGCGCGGGCCAAACCGGTTCGGTGCGGACCCCAAGAATCTCACCGATCTGGAAGTGTTCGGGTGATGACCGGCGGCGCGGTTCAGCCGAGCCGCGCCACCTGACCATCAGTGACGCGCCACACCGCGCTGCGGTCCGCAAGATCGGCAAAGGGGGCCATTTCCGTCCCGGTCATCCACACTTGCGCGCCGCTGGTGGCAAGCCGTTCGAACAGGGCGCCCCGCCGCACCGGATCGAGGTGGGCGGCGATTTCATCCAGCAGCAGCAGGCGCGGGCGTTCGGCGGCAGCGAGCGCCGCATGGGCAAGCACGATGGCGATGAGCATGGCCTTCTGCTCGCCGGTCGAGCAATCCGCCGCCGGGGCATTCTTGGCCGCCAGCCTCACGGCCAGATCATCGCGGTGCGGGCCGGTCAGCGTCCGGCCTGCGGCGCGGTCGCGGCGTCGTCCATCGCGCAGGGCGATGCGCAGCTCTTCGGCATCAAGCGGCACATCGCTGGCATAGGCAAGCGCGGGGCGCGCGAAGGGCTGTTCGGGCACGGTTTCCAGCACATTGGCCAGATCGGCGATCAGCGCGGTGCGGGATGCGGCGATGGCGGCACCGGCTTCGGCCATCTGCGCCTCGATCCCGTCCAGCCAGGCTCGATCGGGTTCGGCCGGTTCGGCCAGCAGGCGGTTGCGTTCGCGCAGCGCGGCTTCATAGCGGGCGGCATTGCGGGCATGGCCCGGTTCGCGCGCCAGCACCAGCCGGTCAAGAAAGCGCCGCCGCGTGCCCGCGCTTTCGGCAAAGATCCGGTCCATGGCGGGTGTCAGCCAGGTGATCGACAGCCATTCGGCCAGCCGCGCGGCCGGGCCTTCCGCACCGTTGATCCGCACCGAACGCCGCCCCGGCGCATCGCCAGAAGTCGCAGTGCCGATCTGTACCGCGCCGTGCTCAAGCACTGCGGCCACGGCAAAGCCCCCGGTGGCAAGGCCGGTGTCCCTCGCGCGCCCGGCCATTTCCGCAGGGTGTGCCCGCCGCAGACCGCGCCCCGGCGCGAGCAGGCTGATTGCTTCGAGCACGTTGGTCTTGCCCGCACCATTATCGCCCACGAGCACGTTGAACGGGCGCATGTCATCAAGCCGGGTGGCGGCATGATTGCGGAAATCGCGCAGGGTCAGGCGGGTAAGCGACATGCGCGCAGGGCGTTAACGGGTTTCCCGCCATTGTGCAAAGAGGTGCAAAGAGTGCAAAGTGGTGCCAAGCGGCGCGGGTCGGGCGGCCTGTGCCCGGTCAGGACTTTTCCATGAGGCCGTGCTTCTTCATGCAATGGCGCAACTGGTCGTATGTCAGCCCCAGCGCCTTGGCGGTCTGGCGCTGGTTGAACCGGTTGCGCGCAAGGTGATGCTCGATGATCGCGCGTTCATGGGCATCCACCGCCGCGCGCAGATCATCGATGCCGTCAAGGTCGGCCACCGGCATGGCCGGCGCGCGCGGCGGCGAGGTGGTTTCGGGCGCAGTCGCTTCCGGCCGCAGCGATTGCGCCGGCCTCCACGGGCTTTCGAAGGGATCGAACTGGACATGGCCGACCGGCGTGGTCCAGTCATCCCACCGATAGACCGCGCGTTCGACCACGTTGCGCAGCTCGCGCACGTTGCCCGGCCACAGGTAATCGTCCATGGCCTTCTGCACGGACGGGGCAAATCCCGGCCATGCATCCCAGTGCAGTTCCGCCGCCATGCGCCGCCCGAAATAGTCGGCCAGAACCGCAACATCGCCTTCGCGCGCGCGCAGGGGCGGCAGGGTGATGACCTCGAAGCTGAGCCGGTCGAGCAGGTCTGCGCGGAACCGGCCCTGTTCGGCCAGCTTCGGCAGGTTCTCGTTGGTGGCAGCCACGATGCGCACATCGACGCGGATCGGCTTGCTCGCCCCGATGCGGGTGACTTCGCCATATTCCACCGCGCGCAGCAATCGTTCCTGCGCGCCCATGGAAAGCGTCCCCAGTTCATCGAGGAAGAGCGTGCCCCGGTCCGCCTCCTCGAAGCGCCCGCTGCGCGCGCGGGTGGCACCAGTAAAGGCCCCGGCTTCGTGGCCGAAAAGTTCGGCCTCGATCAGCGTTTCGGGAAGCGCGGCGCAGTTCATCGTCACCAGCGGTTCCTGCCAGCGGGTCGACAGGCGGTGCAGGCGTTCCGCGATCAGTTCCTTGCCGGTCCCGCGCTCGCCGATGACCAGCACCGGGCGGCGCATCGGCGCGGCACGGCTGGCCCGCTCGACCGCATCGAGAAACGCGCCGGACTGGCCGATGAACTGAACTTCCCGATCCATTGCCAAAGGATAGGAACCATGCCCAAGCAATGGCAAGCGAATTGCCGCTGACCTACGCAGATTTGACTTGGGCAAGGGGTTACGAGGGACGGATCGTCACACCGGAAAAGCTGAGATCGTCGAGAGTGCAGCCTGGTTCCGCCATGAGCACGACGACGGGGCGGTAGG
The DNA here is from genome assembly GCA_046294595.1 of Novosphingobium sp. Classification (GTDB taxonomy): domain Bacteria; phylum Pseudomonadota; class Alphaproteobacteria; order Sphingomonadales; family Sphingomonadaceae; genus Novosphingobium. The sequence continues at coordinate 91,588 of JBKBKD010000003.1, read as the reverse complement.
CGTAGTTGACCCCCAGCCGCGCCAGCTGCTGTTGCAGATGGCCGTTCAGCGTGATCTGCCAGCGAGGAAATGCGGCCAGTTCGCGGTCTTTCAGAAACAGCCGCTGCTGCCAGTGCGAGGGGCGGATCGAGGCAAGCGCCGGGAGACGCGCCACGTTCGTTTCGGCGGATGCTGCGAGCACGCAGCCGCGACGGCGGGCAATCACGCTGTCGAGTGCGCGGCGATGCTCGCGCTGTGTGGAAAAGCCCGCCGTCCGCAGCGACGCCTCTACCCCCGCAAGGGCGCTTTTGCCATCGACGCGGATTCTGGCATCGGCGAATGCAAGGCGCTGACCGAGGGACATTGCCAGAAGCAGCGGCAGCAGCCACAGACTAGTGCGCATGGCGCGGGCTTCTCCCAAGGAACACGCCAAGGATGAGCACGCTGGCGACAAGCGTGGCATAGCCGAACAACGTGGCACCCCCGCCATCGTGGAGATAATCGAACCGGGCCGGGTAAAGCGCCATTGCGGCCAGGCGTGTGCCGTTGATGAGGATGACTGCGCCAACCGCTGCGGCAATGCCGATGCCTGCGCGAAGTGTCGGGCGAAGATCGAGCAGCACGAAGAGCGTCGTGGCAAGCAGCAGCACCTGAGTGACATTGCGGAAGGCCGAGCAGCCATCGGCGACCATGAGATCGAGCCGGGCGCCGGGAGTCACGATCAGGTTGTCGCTGGCTTCGTAGCCAGCCAGTGCTGCGCCGAGAGCGGCATCGAGCCAAAGCAGTTGCGGCCCCAACAGGCGCAGGACGAGCGGACCCCAGATAACCGGGCCGGTAAGCGCCAGGCCGATGATCGCCAACCGCCGTCCGCCGCTGTCGGCCGGTGATGAACGCCACAGCCAGATTGCGCCGCCGATCAGTGCAGCCGCGGCAGGAAACGGGGTGGGAAGCAGGCAGGCGAGCGCCATGCCGATGGCGATGCCAAGGTCTGCCCGCGTTATCTGCTCCTGCGGTCCGCCATCGCGCGCCTCAAGCCCGATGCGCATAAGCGCAAAGCAGGCGAACCAGACGATCGCGTTGATGCCGAAAAGGCTGATGAATGCCGCGGTCAGATTGCCCGCCAGCGCATCGACAATGCGCCCGGCCTGGGCATTGAGAGTTGCTGTTACCAGAAGCGCCGCAAAGACTTCGCTGCGTGTGGCGGCGAAAAGCCGTGTCGGGGGGCGATTGCTCATCGATCGTGCCGGAGCCAGGCTTTCGCCGGGTGCCAAGAGCGGCACCGGAGCGGGTCCGGTGCCGCCATCGCGGTCATGGCTGGTGCCGGCGAATCAGCCGCGGCGTGCGCGCTTGCGCATCCAGGCGTAGCCTGCGCCCAAGGCGGCAAGTGCGCCAAGGCCGACGCCTGCTTCGGGGCCGGGAACGCCGATCGGAAGGCCCGCCAGAGCAGGAGCGGCCGGAACGGCAACGGCAACGGCGAAGAAGGCGATACGGTTCATCATGGTTTTTCGATCCCTGTTGATGCGGCTTGGCGCAAGTGCGGAGCGGCAAAGTTACCTGGTAGTTGCCACTAAGTATCTTTACCATGATCTTGGTTACACAGTTCGATAAATGGTGCAAACGAGATTTCATGGCATGGTTTGACCCCCTATATCTTGCCGGAAGCTTCGATGCTTCCGTTTCCGGTCGTGCGGCTGCATGGCTGCTGATCGCACCCGTCGTGCTGTTTGCCATTCTGGAAGGCTTCCTGCCCCGGCCTACGGGGGTGCCGCCCGTCGGTGGGCGGCGGCATCTGGTCAACTTCGGTCTGGGGATTTCCGGCCTTGCCGTGCAGATGCTGTTTCCGCTTGGTTCGGTGACGGCGGCGTTGCTGGCGCAGAGGCTCGGCTGGGGGCTGGCCGCGTGGGGGGCGCAAGGCTGGCAGCGCGTCATAGTGTGCCTTGCGGCCGTTCCCGCTGCCGTTGCGGCCCACAGTTTTGCGCTCTATTGGCTGCACCGTGCAATGCACGCGGTGCCTTTGCTGTGGCGCGTCCACCGGGTTCACCATGCCGATCGCGCGCTCGATCTGTCCACCGCGTTCCGCCATCATCCGCTGGAAGCCATTGTCACGCTGCCCGTGCGCCTTGGCGTCGTGCTCGCGCTTGGCCTGCCCGTCTGGGCGGCACTTGCGGCCGATGGCGTCATGCTTGCCGGTTCGCTGCTGAAGCACATGGATGCACGCTTGCCGCCTGGCATGGATCGGGCGCTTGGCCTTGTGCTGGCAACGCCGCGGCTGCACCGCCTGCATCATTCCGTCTATCCGGCCGAAACGGACAGCAACTTCGGCAATACGCTGATCGTGTGGGATCGCCTGTTCGGCACGTTGCGCCTTCCTTCCGGTGCTCTGGACGAGGCCAGTCCTGGCCGTATCGGATTGGGCGCTGCGCACGATGCGATCGCCGACTCCCTGCCCTTGCAACTGCTTCTTCCGCTGCGAGAGCCACCTGCGCGGCTCGGCTGCGATGAGCTGCATTGGGAAAATACGCCAAATAGTGGCCTGTGACGCTAGATTTTGAGAGTATCGCTCCTTTTGTCACAACAGTCTCTCGATCAAGTCTCTGAAATATAAGGATTCATCAAGTTGGCACGGTGGTTGCTATTGAGTTGGGGAATGGTGACGGTCGGCCATATGCAGATCGTCGCCGGAAAGCCGGGTTTCATGACCGACCCGCCAGCCTGGAGTTGACCGATGTACACCGTCCGCTTCTTCACCACCCAGCTTGGCCGTGCGAGCCTTGCCAGCATCGGTGCCATGGTCGTGCTGTGCTGCGTTGCCCTGACCCAGCAGGTTGGCAGCGTGCCCACGGTGATGGCATCTTCCGCTGCCATCACCGGCGAGCTGGCATGATGGACGATGATCTTTCGCCGATCTGGCCCGCTGCGGCAGAAGGCAAACGCGCCACGCGCCTTGATGCCGAACTGGACCGCCTGCGCAGATCGGCGGATGCCGCGTTCGGTCAGAGCAATGGCGCCACGCCGCGCCCCACTTTCAACCCCGGAGTAAACCTGATGGGCATATTCTCGCGAACCCGCGACATCATTGCCGCCAATTTCAATGACCTGCTCGACAAGGCCGATGACCCGGCCAAGATGATCCGCATGATCATCATGGAAATGGAAGAGACGCTGGTCGAAGTCCGCGCCTCGGCCGCGCGCACCATTGCCGACCAGAAGGAAATGGGCCGCCATGTGGCCAAGCTTGAGCGGCTTCAGGCCGACTGGGCGGAAAAGGCCCAGCTTGCGCTGTCGAAGGATCGCGAGGATCTGGCGCGCGCGGCTCTGGTCGAGAAGAAGAAGGCCGCCGACATGGCCGAGCAGCTCAAGGCCGAGATTGCCGTGCTTGACGATGCCATGCGCGCTTACGAGCAGGACATCGAGAAGCTCCAGACCCGCCTTCGTGAAGCCCGCAGCCGCCAGACCGCCATCGCCGCGCGGCTCGAAAGCGCCGAGAACCGGGTGCGGCTGCGCAGCCTGCTGGCCAGCGAGCGCGTGGACGAGGCCATGGCCCGCTTCGACCAGCTTGAACGCCGGGTGGACTATGCCGAAGGCCGCGCCGATGCACTCAGCCTTGCCGATGGTGCGGGCAAGGCCACGCTTGCCGACGAGATCGCGGCGCTGGCCGGTCAGGACAAGATCGACGAGGAACTCGAAGCCATGAAGCGCCAGCTTGGCAAGGAGGGCTGAGCCATGGAGGATCTTATTCCGCTTACCGCCGTCATCTCGATCTTCGTTGGCCTGCCCTGGCTGATCCTGCACTACATCACCAAGTGGAAGACCGCCGCCACCCTGACCAGCGGCGACGAGGCGCTGCTGGAGGAGCTTTACCAGCTTGCCCGCCGTCTGGATGAACGGATGGATACGGTGGAGCGTCTGGTGGCTGCCGACAATCCGGGGTTCCAGCCTGCCCGCATCGTCCATGACAGCGAAGCCGACAACCAGAAACTGCGCGAACTCGATCGCATGTTCGCCGAACAGGGAAGGACCGTGAAGTGAACAGCCCGCGCACCCGCTTCTACCGCGACAAGGTCAATGGCAAGGTCATGGGCGTCTGCGCCGGGATAGCCGATTACACCGGCGTCGATGCCTTGTGGATCCGGCTCGGCGTCCTGATCCTCGGCTTCACGATGGGCTGGCCGTTCTTCGCCTACTTCGTCCTGGGCATGATAACGCAGGCCAAGCCCGGCTACCTTTATTCCGACCGCGACGAGCAGCAGTTCTGGCAGCGCGTGCGCCAGTCGCCCGCCCGCACCGCCCGCGAAGTGCGCGCGAAGTTCCGCGACATCGACCGCCGCCTGGCCGACGTGGAAAGCTTCTACGTCAACTCCAATCCGCGCCTTGCCGCCGAAATCGAGAAGCTGCGCTGAAGACAAGCGCTCGCACTCACCATTCCTGAGGGGGACTGAACATCATGGGACCTGCCGAAATCGGCGCGCTTATCCCGGTGGTTGCGCTGTGCATTCCGATCGTGGCGATCTGGACAAAGCACCGCCAGAAGATTGCCGAAATGCAGATCAGGGCCACCGCCGAACTCAGCGCCGAAAAGGCCGCGCAATATGCGCAGCACACCCGCGAACTGGAGGAGCGTGTGCGCGTTCTGGAACGTATCGTCACCGACAAGGGGTTCGACACTGCCGCGCAGATCGAAGCGCTGCGTCGCGATGCTTCGTCGCTTGAAGACCGGAGGCAGTGATGGCCGTTGAGAACCTTGCGCAGCTTGCAGGCATGACCCCGCTGATCGTCACCGTGACGGTGGCCGGCGTTGCCGGATGGGTTGTCACCACCTGGTTGCGGGTCCGTCATGGCTATCCCCTCGATGGCGCATGGGGGCAGGCGGTGTATCCAAAGACCTCCACTGCCGAGATCGAGCGGATCAAGCTGCTGAGCCAGGAGAACGCGCAGCTTCGTGCCGAGCTTGGCGCAGTGAAGGATCGCCTTGCCAATGTCGAACGTATCGTCACCGACAGCGGGTTCGGGCTGACCCAGCAGATTGAAGCGCTTCGCCTCGACGGCTCCGCCCTCGCTGACGGGAGGCGGCAATGAACTGGGCCGGGCCGGAGTTCGTCATCGCCATTGTCACTCTCTCGACCGGGGGCTGGATCGTCAACAACTGGATCCGGGCGCGCCACGGCTATGCGCTGGAAGACGAATGGGGCGGCAAGACCGAACGCCCCGATGATCAGGCCGTCGCCGCGCTGCGCGAGGAAAACCTGCACCTGCGCGCGCAGCTTGAAGCAACGCAGAAGCGACTGGCGAACGTCGAGGCGATCGTCACCGACCGCGGCTTTGCTGTGGCCGGACAGATCGAAGCGCTGCGCTATCGGGATGAGGAGAGAAGACTGTGAGCGAAAGCCTTGTCTATGGCCTTGCCTTCATGCTGGTGGTGGTGCCGGTGGTGATGGGGGTGCTCGGCGATGCCTACAAGCGCCACCTTGCCTTCCGCGAGAGGGAACTTGAACTCCTGTCGCATCAGACCGCGCAGAAGGCTGCGCAATATGCGGCCCAGACCGAACGGCTGGAGCAGCGGGTGCGCGTGCTGGAACGCATCGCCACCGAAAACAACGCCGACCTTGCCGTGCAGATCGAGCATCTGCGCTCTGCCAAGGTCAACTGAGGAGGCATCCGATGTCATTCTGGAGCGCCCTTGTGGCGATCTTCGCGATCATTGCCTGGGCCAGCATCCGCATGAACCGCGACCGTTACCGGAGCGGGGACGGCAATGGCCGTCAGCGCGCCGAGGCTGATCCGGCCTACATTGCCGCGCTCGAACGCGAAGTGGCCGACCTGCGCAAGCGTCTGGAAGTGCTGGAGCGCATTGCCACGGAAGATGGTGAAACCCGCCGTCTGACCCGCGAAATCGAGGCATTGCGCGACCAGTAAATCCATTTGCAACAGGGAGTTGCCGCCTATGACTTCCGATCTGCCCGTCGCTGAAATCGTCTATGCGCTCTCTGCCTTGCTGGGGCTGGGGATGATTGCTCTTGCCGCCCTTCGCGGCTGGGACCGATGGCTTGCCTTCCGCCGCCATGAACTCGACCTGGCCGGGCCGGCCGATGTCGCCAGCCGGATCGAACTTGCGGATCTGCGCGAAAGGCTGCGCCGCCTTGAAGCCATCGCTGCCGGGGTCGATCCATGACGGGCCGCACCGAAGGCGCGGCCAAGGCGGGGATCGGCCTTGGTTCGGCCATTGCCGTCGCGATATCGTGGAGCGCGAACAAGTCTATTGTATGGGCCGCGATCCACGGGGTGCTGTCGTGGCTCTATGTCCTCTACTTCGCGGTCACGCGCCCCGGCGGACTTTCCGGCTGATCGGCCTCAGTCCGTTTCGGGGGCGTCGGCGGGCGGTTCTTTCGGCTCGGCCTTTTCCGCGCGTTCCTTGCGGCGCGATGCATAGAGCAGCGCAGCCGCCAGAGCCGCCGATCCGATTGCCGCGCCTGCCATGGCTGCCTTGCCGGTCCAGTCGGTCTTCTTGGTCACGCTTGGGAAACTCCTTGGCTGCTCTGTGGGCAAAATCGGCCGCCATGTCCCCGATTGCAAGCCGGTTCCGCAAGTTTTGCGCAGTTTCCTAAGGGTCCAAACCCGATCAGGGCGCATTCGAGGTTCGAGGCAGAATGGCTCAGCGCAAGAAGGCAGGGCGCAGGATTATGTCTATATTTCAAGTCCTGCCGACGCAGCGCTGGGCCATTCTGGGCGAACCCCTTCGGGGCGTCCAGATGGCTTCGATCTCGGACGAACCGGCCCTTGCAAAGGCAACAAGCCTTCGCGGCGGGCCGTTTCGCCCGATCTCTTCGCCATCTGGACGCCTCGAATGCGCCCTGATCGGGTTTGGACCCTAAGGCGCCGCAGCCACTTGCTCCTTGTCCTGCGCAGGTGTGCCGCAGGTCATGCAGTAGCGGAAGAAGGCCATCTTGCGCGTATTGCAGTGGTGGCAGTGATCGAACAGCGTCATGCCGCAGTGGACGCAGAAATTGGCTTCCGCATCGCCCGTGGTTGAGATTGGACGGTCGCAACCGGGGCAGACCTTGGCTGCCATCTTCTTGAATGCCTCGTCATGGCTGACGCGGGCGCGGCGCTCCTGTTCGGCCTGTGCTTCCACTTCCTGCCGGTGCGCCAGATAGGCGCGCATGTTCTTGACGAGGAAATGGCCTGCCGCGAATGTCAGGATGATGCCCACCGCATAGCGCACATAGCCGCCATAGCTGGGCAGATAGGGCACCAGTTCCACGAAGAACACGAAGACCGCGGCAAGCACGAAACCGCGCATCAGCGGCCAGTGGTCGCTCTTGCGCTTCTTCGCCACCATCCACACCGCGGCGAGCAGCATCGGCAGGGTGATGGCAAGCCGCAGGCCGAAGATGCGCAGTTCCTGCCAGAATATCGCCCGTTCGCGCGCGGGCCATGCCTCGGCGATCAGCCGCTGTTCCCGTTCGCGCAGGGCGCCTGCCTGCTGATCCAGCGGCGCGCGCTGGTTTTCCAGCCCGGCGATCCGTTCCTGCACGGCGCGTTCATTGGCCTTGAGCTGTTCCAGATCGCGCGTGCGCGCAAGCACTTCGGGATCCTGTTCGGGATTGGTGGTGGCGGTGCGCGCCGCAATCCACGCGCGGAAGGTTTCGGTGCCGGTCTGCGAGGCGCGCTGGGCCTGTTCAAGCTGGAGGCGCTGGATTTCCAGACGGTCGTTTACGGCCTGCTGTTCGCTTTCGATCCGGCGCAGTTCGGCGCGCAGCTTGCGCACTTCCGGCCCATCCTCGGCCGGGCTGGAATAGACCTGGTTCTCCACCATCGGCAGATCGCCGATCACCAGATTTCCCAGACCGATGATGAATCCGGCGAAAATCACCGAAACCAGCCAGAGCACCCCGCGATAGAGCCGCTCCGGCACGCGCACGCCCTTGATTACGTCCATGCTTCAAACCCCCGACACACAGGGCGAGGCTATGGCAATCGAAAGGGCTTGTAAATCAAGAGGTCGGCAAGTGGCGCTCAGGGTTGGACCAGCGGGCTGGTCCGGTCGCGGTCCTGTTCCCACTGCTGCCACTTTTCCCCCATGCCCGGATGATCGAGCGCGCCTTCGCGCATCGCGGCGGCGGCCTGCGCCGCGGGCAAGGGCGGCAGCGGCCCGTTGTCTGACAGCATGAGCTCGTCGCCCAGCAGGCGGAAGCCTTGCGCGGCAGGGCGGAAAGCCTGCACAACCGTCATCACGCTGCCGCCATACTGCACGACATCGATCACCAGCGCATCGACTTCGCCGGCGGGAGTATCGACCTTGACCTGGCGGGCGACGGCGCAATCGGGCCACTGCGCGGCGGCGCCGGAAATGAACGCCCTTGCGGCATCGTCCTGTTCCTTGGGGCTGGCGCCTTCGAACGATTGCAGCTGGCGGTTGCCATCGCTGCGCATGCACAGCGATTGCGGCTGGTAGCTGCTGCCGGCGGGCAGTTCCGATGCCGACCAGAAGGCGTGGGCCATGAGAAACCCGGCCAACTGGAGCGCTGCGGTGGGAAGGCCCGCCATGCGTGGCTCAGCCGATGAGCTTGCGCACGTCGGTCAGCCGTCCTGTCACGGCCGCTGCCGCCGCCATGGCCGGGCTGACGAGATGCGTGCGAGCGCCGGGGCCTTGCCGTCCGACGAAGTTGCGGTTCGAGGTCGATGCGCAGCGTTCGCCCGCTGGCACCTTGTCCGGGTTCATGCCGAGGCAGGCCGAACAGCCCGGCTCGCGCCATTCGAAACCCGCTTCGATGAACACGCGGTCCAGCCCCTCTTCCTCGGCCTGCTTCTTGACGAGGCCCGAACCGGGGACGACGATCGCCCACTTCACGTTGTCTGCCTTCCTGCGCCCCTTGAGCACGGCGGCGGCGGCGCGCATGTCCTCGATGCGGCTGTTGGTGCACGAACCGATGAAGATGTTCTGCACCTCCACGTCCTCCATCCGCTGGCCCGGCTCAAGGCCCATGTAGGCAAGGCTTGCCCGCGCTGCTTCCTGCTTCGAAGGGTCGGCAAAGCTTTCGGGGGCAGGAACCACGCCGCTGATGGGCAAAACGTCTTCCGGGCTGGTGCCCCAGGTAACGGACGGTGCGATGTCCCTGGCGTCGATCACCACGACCTTGTCGTATGTTGCGCCGGGATCGGTGGCAAGGCTCTTCCACCATGCCACGGCCTTGTCCCAGTCTTCGCCCCTGGGGGCATAGGGGCGGCCCTTGAGATAGGCGAAGGTCTTTTCGTCAGGCGCGCAAAGGCCGGCGCGCGCGCCGTGTTCGATCGCCATGTTCGAGATGGTGAGGCGTCCCTCGATGGAAAGATCGCGGATCACCTGCCCCGTGTATTCGATCACCGAGCCGGTGCCGCCCGCCGCGCCCAGCACGCCGGTGATGTGCAGCACCACGTCCTTGGCCGTCACGCCCGGAAGCAGCGTGCCTTCGATGCGCACTTCCATGCTTTTCGACTGCTTGAGCAGCAGTGTCTGCGTGGCGAGCACGTGCTCCACCTCGCTCGTGCCGATGCCGAAGGCCAGAGCACCAAGGCCGCCGTGGCAGGCGGTGTGACTGTCGCCGCACACGATGGTTGCGCCCGGCAGCGAAAAGCCCTGTTCCGGGCCGACCACGTGGACAATGCCCTGTTCGACATCGGCATCACCGATATAGCGGATGCCGAACTCCGGGGCGTTGCGTTCAAGCGCGGCAAGCTGCTGCGCGCTTTCGGGATCGGCGATCGGCACGCGCGCGCCATCGGCAGTGCGGCGCGCGGTGGTGGGAAGATTGTGATCGGGCACCGCCAGCGTCAGATCGGGGCGGCGCACCTTGCGGCCTGCTGCGCGCAGAGCCTCGAATGCCTGCGGACTGGTCACTTCATGAACCAGATGCCGGTCGATGTAGATGAGGCAGGTGCCGTCATCGCGGCGTTCGACGACGTGGGCGTCCCAGATCTTCTGGTAGAGCGTGCGGGGTGTGGCAGGGTTCGACATGGCACCTGCGGTTAGGCCCGCCCTTTGTGCTTTTCAAGCAGGAAAGGGCGGGCCTTGGTGCGGATGGGCGCAATTTTCTTGCGCAGTTTCATGATCGCCGACATGCCGTCCCGCAAACGGCAGGTTCGGCGGGCGCGTCAGCCGCGGCTGCTCTTGCTTTCCGAGCGTCCATGCTTGGCATGCTTCTCGGCGGTCTTCATCCTGTTGTGCCCATGGTCCTTGCGCTCGGCATGCTCCTTGCGCTCGGTATGGGCCTTGCGTTCCATGGCGCGCGTTTCCTTGGCAAGCGAGGTGCTGGCCGCCGCGCCTTCATGGCTGGCGCCAAGCTTCTTCGCCGTGCGTTCCTGCTTCATTTCCTTGCGGGCGGTGGAAGCATGGATCTTCCTGGCCTGACCCGTGCCCTGCGGCGTGGCAGCGGCAGGCTTTGCACTCTGGCCGGCCGGCTGGGCGGTGCTTGCCATTGCCGGCATGGCGAGGCCGGATGCGATCAGGGCTGAGAGGGTGGCGGTAACGATGGTCTTGCGCATGGGATTTCTCCTCGGCTTGGTTGAGGCCCGCAAAATGCTGTCGGCTGGATGAACGCCGGAAAAACAACCTGTCGCGCCATTCAGCCAAAGTGTCGGGCCTTTGGGGCAAAGTGCAAGAATGTGTCGCGACGCGCTCGCGGGCGGTGTATGGGAGCGCCATGCAGACGCTTGCCGCCATTCTCATCGTGCTCGCCACCGTTCTGGTCATGGAGTTCGTGGCATGGTCCAGCCACAAGTATATCATGCATGGCTGGGGCTGGGGCTGGCACCGCGACCATCACGAACCGCATGATCGCTTCTTCGAGAAGAACGATCTCTATGCCGTTGTCGGGGCTGCCATCTCGATCAGCTTCTTCGCGCTCGGCAGCCCGCTCATCATGGGGCAAGGCGCATGGTGGCCTGCCACGTTCATCGGGCTTGGCGTCATGGCCTATGGCGCAATCTACACGCTGGTCCACGATGGCCTTGTGCACCAGCGCTGGTTCCGCTGGGTGCCCAAGCGCGGCTATGCCAAGCGGCTGGTGCAGGCGCACAAGCTGCACCACGCCACGATCGGCAAGGAAGGCGGGGTAAGTTTCGGCTTCATCTTCGCGCGCGATCCCGCCGTGCTCAAGAAGGAGCTGCGGGCCCAGCGCGAACAGGGCATCGCGGTGCTGCGCGAGGCGGTGGAGTAAAGCGCCTAGAGCGGTTTCCACCCATTCTGGTTCATCAGGCCCGCCGCAGAGCGGTTGCGCCGGGAAGGTCACTGGCAGCGTTGCGGCGCTTGCAGGGGCAACCAGCCCCTGCTGCGCACCGCGCCTCCCCAGTGACCCTCCCGGCACAATCACGGTGAACCGGAATGGGTGGAAACCGCTCTAGTCGCGGCGCGAAAGCAGCGGCTTTTCCAGCAGGAAATGCACCGCCGCCGCCACGGCGAGGGACAGTGCCGTCATGCCGATGGCAAACAGCAGGGCCTCGGCCGGGCCATAGGGCAGGCGGTAGTGTCGCCAGAGGAACTGGGCAACCATCAGCAGCGGCATGTGGACGAGATAGAGCGCATAGGACAGATCACCGCCAATGCGCCATGCGCCGGGCGGACGCAGCCGCAATGGTCCCAGCACTGTGGTTGCCAGCACGAGCCATCCTGCTGCACCCCACGTCAGCAGCCGGAGCCAGCCACCTTGCCCGCCCGTGCCGGTCGCAGCGGATGACGGCATCAGCACCAGCAGGGCCGCCAGCAGCACCATTCCCAGCCGCACGGGTGCGGGTAGCGCCACGCCTTTCCGGTAGAGCAGGGCAATACCTATGCCGCCTGCAAACTCCAGCACGATCGGGTCGGTCCAATAGGCCAGCGGCTGAGGCAGGGGAAGGACCGCGCCCAGAACAACGCCCGCAGCCAGCAGGGCGAAGAGCCGCAAGGCCGTGGCGCGCGCTTGTGCCAAGGCACAGCGCGAACAGAACATAGAACAGCATCTCGTAATTGAGTGTCCAGCCGACTTCGAGCGGGGGCACGATCCGGCCATGGGCGACCGGCGAGGGGTGCGGGATGAAGGCAAAGGCACTTGCCACGCTGCGCAGATCGGCCGCCGGGCCAAAGCGCCAGCCCCATGTCACGGTAAAGCCCAGCGCCAGCCAGTAGAGCGGCACGATGCGACGCAGGCGGCGCGCCATGAACGTGCGGCGCGCACCGGGGCTTGCGAACAGGTGCTGCGATGAAACGATCATGATGAAGCCGGAAATCGCGAAGAACAGATCGACACCGAAGGCGGTGCTGCCGATCAGCGGCGGGCGCCCCAGTTCCACGCCCCGGAACCGGCCAAGATGATAGGCGAAGATTTCGACATGACCGATCAGCACGGCAAAGGCGGCAAGAAAGCGCAGGCCCTGCACGCTGGTGATGCGTTCCTGCGCGGCCCATTGGCTCATTCCGGGCGCGTCCAGATCCATGCGCCCATGAGGCCCATGGTTGCGGCCGGAATGAGCACCCACGGCCAGCCTGCGGTCAGTCCGGTGAGGATGACGCCAGCCGTCATCGCGCCGAGCGCGCCCACCTTGCCCTTGCGCGAGATGGCGCGGCGGTTCCTCCAGTCGCGCAGGGGCGGGCCGAAACGCGGATGATCGAGCAGGCGCTGCTCCCACGCCGGATTGGAGCGGGCAAAGCAGAAGGCCGCCAGCAGCATGAACGGCACGGTGGGAAGCAGCGGCAGGAAAATGCCAAGCGTGCCCAGCCCGACACTGATGACGCCGCCAGCCAGATAGAGGGAGCGGCGCAAGTTGTTCCGGCTCCGTTCGCTTCAGCCCGCCGCGGCGATGCGGGCGGCATGTTCGCGCACCAGCGCGATCATGTTGGGCACACCTTGCGTGCGGTTCGATGAAAGCTGCTTCTTCAGTTCGAACGGAGCAAGTGCTTCGGCAATGTCGGTGGCGGCCACTTCAGCCGCGGGCCTGTCCTGCACCGCGGCAAGGACCAGCGCCACGATGCCCTTGGTGATCGCGGCGTTGCTGTCTGCAAGGAAGTGCAGCTTTCCGTCCTCTGGCTGCGTCGGATAGACCCACACACTGGCGGAGCAGCCGCGCACCAGCGTGGCATCGGTCTTCAGCGCATCGGGCATGTCTTCAAGTTCGCGCCCCAGTTCGATGAGCAGGCGGTAGCGTTCATCGCTGTCAAGGAACTCGTATTCTTCGAGGATGTCGTCGAGGCTGCGCATGAGCTGCATCTAGCCGCGGGCATCGCCATCGTCCACTGCCTGCTTTGCCAGCACGGCAGGCCGGCCCTGCCGTTCGATGCAGGGCCTGATGCCATTGCCCCGTTGCATCCGGCGGCCCGGTGGCTATAGCGGAGCGCCATGGAACCGGTGAAGCAGATCGAAGGACGGGCCATCCCGTTCGGCCGCAAGAACGTCGATACCGATGTCATCATCCCTGCGCGATGGCTCAAGACGATCACCCGACAGGGCCTTGGCAAGGGGGCCTTCGAAGCACTGCGCGCCGATCCCGGCAACATCTTCGACAGCGCCGAGTTCAAAGGCTCGCCCATCCTCATCGCGGGTGACAACTTCGGCTGCGGTTCAAGCCGCGAACATGCCGCGTGGGCGCTGGGCGACATGGGGATCAAGGCGGTGATCGCGCCCTCGTTCTCCGACATCTTTTCGGGCAATGCCTTCAAGAACGGCATCCTCACCGTCGTTCTGCCGCAGGAAGCGGTGGACCGGCTGATGGAAGTGGCGCAGACCGATCCGGTGATGATCGATCTGGAAGCGCAGACCGTGACGACGCCTTTCCAGGACCGCTTCTCGTTCGAGATCGACCCGTTCCGCAAGCACTGCCTGATGAACGGGCTTGACGAAGTTGGGCTGACGATGGCGCGCGGCGACGCCATTGCCGCGCACGAGGCGCGGATGCGCGAAAGCCTGCCGTTCCTTGCGCGCGGAACGGATGTTGCGGCCTGATCGGCCGCCAGCCAGATTGACATCACGGCTTAACCGATCGTTTAATAGGGCTTTTCAAGCCTGCCAAAACTTGCTTCCCTGCACGGCAAGCGGAGCGATTCCGCACTGGTGATAGGGAGAATGCATGATGAAGGCTCTGCGCACCCACGCGGTCGGTGGCCCGGAAACGCTTGTTCTTGAAGAGATTGCCGATCCGGTTCCAGGCAAGGGCGAAGTGCTGATCGAGGTTCATGCCTGTTCGATCAACTTTCCCGATACCCTGATGATCCGTGATCTCTACCAGTTCCGGCCTGAGCGCCCCTACGCGCCGGGCAGCGAACTGGCGGGCCGGATCCTCGCGCTGGGCGAGGGCGTGACCGACTGGTCCGTGGGCGACCGGGTGATTGCCATGATCGGCCACGGCGGGCTTGCCCAGAAGGTCGTGGCTCCGGTGCAGCGCCTTTTCGCGCTGCCCGATGGTGTCGATTATGCCACCGGCGCCTCGCTGCTGATGACCTATGGGACCACCATCCACGGGTTGAAGGACCGGGGCCATATCAAGGCTGGCGACACCGTGCTCGTGCTGGGTGCGGCCGGCGGCGTGGGCCTTTCGGCGGTGGAACTGGCCAAGGCGTTCGGCGCGCGGGTCATCGCGGCGGTATCAAGCGAGGAGAAGGCGCAGGTTGCGCGTGCTGCCGGGGCCGATGATGTGGTGATCTATGGCCGCGCCCCGTTCGACAAGGCCCAGTCCAGGGCGCTGGCGGAACAGTTCAAGGCCGCCTGCGGCCCCGATGGCGCGAACATCATCTATGATGTGGTTGGCGGCGACTATTCCGAACCGGCGCTGCGCGCGATCGCATGGGAAGGGCGCTTCCTTGTCGTGGGATTTCCGGCCGGCATCGCAAGGCTGCCGCTCAACCTCACGCTGCTCAAGTCGTGCGATGTCTGCGGCGTGTTCTGGGGGGCATGGACCGCGCGGGAACCCGCCGCCTTCAAGGCCGAAGTGGAAGAGCTTTTCGCGCTGCTCACTGAAGGCCGGATCAATCCGCGCATTTCGCAGCGCTTTTCCCTAGATCAGGGGCGCGAAGCGATTGCCCTGCTTGAAAACCGGCAGGCCGTGGGCAAAGTCGTGGTCGAGATGATCGGGTGATACCAAGGCGCTGAGATGCTGACGCATCACGCCTTGGAAATGCTCAAGCGCCGCACGGGCTTGACCAAGGGGCGATGAGTCAAGCTCATCGCCCCTTGGTATGAGCGCGGTCGTTCAACGCTCGCCATGCGCGCTGTAGGTGGGCAAGCCCAGCTTCCACCGGATCGCCGCGCCGCGCAGACCGAACCCGGCCAGCGCGGCGGCGGGCCATACCACGCCGTTCGGCAGTTCCAGCATGGCCCCGCCCGCGCAGATCACCGATGCAAGTGCCGCGGCCGTCACATAGAGTTCGGGGCGCATCAGGATCGACGGGCGTCCGGCAAGCACGTCGCGGATGATGCCGCCCACGCAGCCGGTAATCACCCCCATCAGCACCGCAGGCACCGGCGTCACGCCAAATGCCAACGCCTTGGCCGTGCCCAGCACCGCATAGGCCCCCAGCCCGGCCGCGTCCGCCCATTCCAGCACCGGACGTTCCCACCAGCGGTGCGGGGTGAACCAGGCCACCATCGCCACGCCAAGGCACACGGGGGCCACCCAGGGATCGCGCACCCAGAACACCGGCGCCCCGATCAGCAGATCGCGGATCGAACCGCCGCCCACCCCCGTGACCAGCGCGAAGAAGGCCATGGTCACGAATGTCTGGCGCAGTTGCGCGGCGAGCAAGGCCCCGGTCAGTGCGAAAACGGCAATGCCGGCCAGATCGAGCAGGCCGATCAGCGGGGCGATGTCGGTCGCTGGCACGGACAGGGGAAGGGGCATCGTGCAGGCATTAGCCCCGCCTTGTTGCTATGGCCAGTGGCAGAAATCGCAGGCGCGGATGCAGGATCGCACCCGGCAAGACCGAGGGGCTTCCTCGCGCAGGCCGCCCTTGGCTCAGGCGCACTGCGCCTTCAGCGGCGTTCTTCGGTGCGCTGATCGGGCATTGCCGCTGCGGCGCTGCGCAGCAGGGGAAGCAGAAGCCGCTGGCGGTGGAACAGCGCCATGTCGTTGCCGCAGTGGCCCATGACCGCATTTGCCCCGCGATCGATCAGCACTTCGGCATACCAGCGGGTGTTCGATCCGTTGTGCCACAGGCTCCCGTCGGGATCGACGAACCAGCCCAGCGCCATCTGGCTGCCAAAGCGCGGGCGGTGCAGCTGCGCCCAGCTTTCCGGCCTGAGCAATGGCGCCCGGTCGCGGTGGGCGGCAAGATAGGTCAGCAGGTCGGCCGCGGCCAGATGCAGGCCGCCTGCGGGGGCCATGGCGGCAGGATTGTCGGCAAAGACGGGAACGCCGCCATCGTGCCCCCAGGGCTGTTCGTGGCTGGCTGGCGATCCCGGCGGGCCGAACCCTGCACTGCCAAGGCCAAGCGGGATGAGCACCTCGCGCCGCAGCAGCACCTCGAAGGGCAGGTTGCTGACGGCTTCGAGCATGTGTGCGGCCAGAACATAGCCCGCGTTGGAATAGAGGAAATCGCGCCGGGGCTTGCCCGCGCGCGGCATGGCCAGCGCCAGTTCGGCATAGCGCGCGCGGCTGCCGCGGGCATCCGCCTCTTGCTGGGGCATGGCAAAGAGCGCAGGCAGGGGAATGTCCTTGGCCAGCCCGGCGTGATGGCTCAACAGGTCAATGCCGGTCAGCTTGCGGTGGCGGCGGGGCACGTTCGCGAGAACAGCGCCCAGCGGCGTATCCCAGCCGATCGCGCCTGCCTCGACCGCGCGGGCAAAGAGCGTGGCGGTAAAGGACTTGGTGATCGAGCCGATATGCCACTTGTCTGCCGGACTGACCGCTTGCGCGTGTCCGGCAGCACGCAGACCGTCGGCAAGGATGGCCTGCCTGTCCTGCCCGCGCTGCCAGAACACCACCATGCCGGGCGTTCCTGCTGCACGGCGAAGCATGGTCAGCGTTGACGCAGTCATCGGCCCGGATGCGGGCGAAACGGCCTCTGTGCCTGTCTGCTGCGCCACCAGCCGCGATGGCAGAAGGCCCAGCGCGGCCAGGCTGCCAAGCCATTGGCGGCGCGACAGGAACACCGTCCGCTCAGGCTCCCAGCAGGTTTTCCAGCTTTGCCTTGAGCGCGCCGATGCGTTCGGCCGCTTCGGTCTAGGTCTTCACCTCTTCGCGGCGCGTGTTCCCGCGCGCTTCCTTGGCCGCTTCGAGATAGCCTTCCATGTCCGCTTCCAGCGCGTCGATGAGGATCTCGGTTTCGTCTTCGGTCAGGGTCAGCTTAATGGCCATTGCGGGCGCTCCTTGATTTCAAGCCCTGCGGTTAACGCCGCGGGGCGCGGGGCACAAACGAAAAGGGCCGTCCGCAGGGACGGCCCCGTTCATGGTGCCGGGTCTGTCCGGTCAGATGTGGATCGGCTTGCCGGTCACGGCCATGGCCGCCTCCTTGAGCGCTTCCGAATGGGTCGGATGGGCGTGGCAGGTATAGGCGATGTCCTCGCTCGTCGCGCCGAACTCCATGGCCTGCGCGGCCTGCGCAATCATTGTTCCGGCAACCGATGCCACGCACCAGACGCCCAGTACGCGGTCGGTTTTCGCATCCGAGATCACCTTCACGAAGCCGTCCGGCTCATGATTGGTCTTGGCGCGGCTGTTGGCGAGCATCGGGAACTTGCCCACCTTGATTTCGCCGCGCTCCCTGGCAGCTTCTTCGGTAAGGCCCACACCGGCGAACTCCGGCATGGTATAGACCACGCCGGGGATCACATCGTGGTTCACGATGCCGGTCAGCCCCGCGATGTTCTCGGCCACGGCAATGCCTTCGTCCTCGGCCTTGTGCGCCAGCATGGGGCCGGGGATCACGTCGCCGATTGCCCAGACGCCCGGCACCTTCGTGGCGAAATCATGGTCGGTCTCGATCTGGCCGCGCGCGTTCAACTCAAGCCCGATCTTTTCAAGGCCCAGCCCTTGGGTGTTGGGGCGGCGCCCGATGGCCACCAGCACGCAATCGGCCTCGATCGTCGAAGCCTCGCCGCCCTTGGCCGGCTCAATGGTGAGCGTCGCCTTCCCGCCGTTCACGGAAACACCCGTCACCTTGGTGCCAAGGCGGATTTCCATGCCCTGCTTCTTGAAGATCTTGGCAGCTTCCTTGCGCACGTCGCCGTCCATGCCGGGGAGCAACTGGTCAAGGAACTCCACCACCGTGACCTTTGCGCCAAGGCGCCGCCAGACCGAACCAAGCTCCAGCCCGATCACGCCGCCGCCGATCACCACGAGATGCTCCGGCACGCGATCGAGGGCGAGCGCACCGGTGCTGTCCACGATCACGCCTGCATCGTTGTCCACCTCCACGCCCGGCAGGGGGGTGACGCTGGACCCGGTGGCGATCACCACGTTCCTTGCCGTGACTTTCTCGCCCGCCACGGTCACGGTGTGGGGATCTTCGAAGGTGGCATATCCCTTGAGCCACGTTACCTTGTTCTTCTTGAACAGGAACTCGATCCCGCCGGTCAGCTGCTTGACCGAATCCGCCTTCTGGCCCTGCATTTTCGACAGGTCGAGTTCGACCGCGCCGGTCTTGATCCCGTAAGCATCGAAGGTGCCGTTGCGCGCTTCATCAAACTTTTCCGAGCCGTGCAGCAGCGCCTTCGATGGAATGCAGCCGACATTGAGGCAGGTGCCGCCCAGGGTCTCGCGCCCTTCGGCGCAGGCCGTCTTCAGCCCAAGCTGCGCCGCGCGGATCGCGGCGACATAACCACCGGGACCAGCACCGATGACAAGCAGGTCGTAATCGTATTCAGCCATGTCCCGGCTCCTTCAGAGGTCGATCAGCAGGCGAGTGGGATCTTCAATCGCTTCCTTGATCGTCTTCAGCGCGGTGACGGCTTCGCGCCCGTCGATGATGCGGTGGTCGTATGACAGCGCGATGTACATCATCGGCCGGATCACGATCTCGCCATTGCGCACGACGGGGCGGTCCTCGATGCGGTGCAGGCCCAGCACGGCGGACTGCGGCGGATTGATGATCGGGGTCGACATCAGGCCGCCGAACACCCCGCCGTTGGAGATGGTGAAGGTGCCGCCCGCCATGTCGGCCATGGTCAGCGTGCCTTCGCGCGCGGCCTTGCCATAGTTGGCGATGGCCTTCTCGATATCGGCAAAGCTCATCTTGTCGACATCGCGGACCACCGGGACGACAAGGCCGTTCGGGGCCGAGACCGCCACGGAAATGTCGACATAGTCGAAATAGACGATTTCGTCGCCCTGGATCTGGGCATTCACCGAAGGGATGTCCTTCAGCGCCAGAACCGAGGCCTTGGCGAAGAACGACATGAGGCCCAGCTTCACGCCGTGCTTCTTCTCGAACACGTCCTTGTACTTGTTGCGCGCTTCCATGACCGCGGTCATGTCCACGTCGTTGAACGTGGTGAGCAGTGCGGCGGTTTCCTGTGCGCTCTTCAGGCGCTTGGCGATGGTCTGGCGCAGGCGCGTCATCTTCACGCGCTCTTCGTTGCGGCCAGCGGTGGGCGCAGCCGCAGCGGGCGCTGCTGCCGTTGCCGAAACCGCAGGAGCAGGCGATGCCTGCTTGGCTGCGGCCGCTGCCATCACGTCTTCCTTGGTCAGCCGTCCGTCCTTGCCGGTGCCCTTCACGGTCGAGGGATCGATGCCGTATTCCAGAATGGCACGCCGCACAGCGGGCGAAAGCGCGGCCACGTCGCCCACTGCCTCGGCAGGAGCGGTCGCCGGAGCGGGTGCAGGCGCAGGCGCAGGCGCAGAAGCTGCCGGGGCCGCCGCAGGAGCTGCCGCAGGAGCCGCCGCCGCGCCGCCCGCCTCGATCAGCGCCAGAAGCGCGCCGACCGAAACCGTGTCACCCTCGTTCGCCACCAGCGCGCCCAGCACACCGGCCGCCGGTGCCGGCACCTCGACCGCGACCTTGTCGGTTTCGAGACTGACGATCGGCTCGTCCAGCGCTACGGCCTCGCCCGGCTTCTTCAGCCACTGCCCGACGGTGGCTTCGCTGACGCTTTCACCCAGCGCGGGGACTTTCACTTCAATTGACATAGCTTCGTTCCTTGGGGAGAAGGAAAATCAGTTCTTCTTTTGCCGGCGGATCTCGTCACGCACCGAAAGGCCCAACGCATCGGCAACGAGCGCGCCCTGTTCGCTTGCGTGGCGGCTGGCAAGGCCGGTGGCCGGCGATGCCGCTGCTGCGCGGCCCGCATAGCGCGCCCGCGCGACCTTGCTGTCCGCAGCCTTGAGCGCTTCCTCGATCAGCGGTTCCACGAAGAACCATGCGCCGTTGTTGCGCGGTTCTTCCTGGCACCAGACCACCTCTTCCAGATTGGTCATGCGCGACAGGCGCAGGGCCAGCGGTTCGCCGGGGAAGGGATAGAGCTGTTCGAGACGGATGATCTGCACATCATCGATGCCCGCTGCATTGCGCGCTTCGATCAGGTCATAGGCGACCTTGCCCGAACACAGGATCACCTTGCGGGTGTCCTTGTCGGCTGCCGGATTGATGTCCGACAGGATGCGCATGAAGTGGCCTTCGCCGATGAAGTCCGATGCGGCCGACTTTGCCAGCGGATGGCGCAGCAGGCTCTTGGGCGTCATGATGATGAGCGGCTTGCGGAACGGGCGATGCATCTGCCGGCGCAGCACGTGGAAGTAGTTGGCCGGGGTGGTGATGTTGCAAACCTGAATGTTGTCTTCCGCGCAAAGCTGGAGATAGCGTTCGAGGCGCGCCGACGAGTGTTCCGGCCCCTGGCCTTCATACCCGTGCGGCAGCAGCATGACGAGGCCGTTCGCGCGCAGCCACTTGGCTTCGGATGCGGCGATATACTGGTCGATGACGATCTGCGCACCGTTGGCGAAATCGCCGAACTGGCCTTCCCACAAGACGAGGCTCTTGGGGTCCGCGCTGGCATAGCCATACTCGAAGCCAAGCACGCCATATTCCGAAAGCGGGCTGTCCAGCACCTCGAACGAGCCATGCGGCAGCGTCGAGAGCGCCACGTATTTGCGCTCGTCCTTCTGGTCGACCCAGACGGCGTGGCGCTGGCTGAAAGTGCCGCGCCCGCAATCCTGACCCGAAAGACGCACGCCGTAGCCTTCCGTCACGAGGCTGCCGAAGGCGAGCGCTTCGCCGGTGGCCCAGTCGAACCCCTGGCCCGTGGCGAACATTTCGCGCTTGGCGTCAATCACGCGCGCCAGCGTCTTGTGGATCGTCAGGTCTTCGGGGACCGTGGTCAGGGTGCGGCCAAGGCTGTCGAACAGCTTCTGGTCGATCCCGGTGCCGACGTTGCGGCGCGCCGTGACCGGATCGGCCGGCTTGTTGAAGCCCGACCAGCGTCCGCCGAACCAGTCGGCCTCGTTGGCCTTGTAGCCCTTGGCGGCTTCGAACTCGGTCTCCAGCGTCGCCACGAAATGGCTTTCGATCTCGCCCTTGTAGTTGGCGTCGATCACGCCTTCGGCCACGAGCCGCTTGGCGTAGATCTCGCTCACGCCAGGATGCTGGCGGATCTTGGCATACATCAGCGGCTGGGTGAACGAAGGCTCGTCGCCCTCGTTGTGACCGAAGCGGCGGTAGCACCACATGTCGACCACGATGTCGCGGCCGAACTTCTGGCGATAATCGATCGCCAGCTTGCAGGCGAAGGTCACGGCTTCGGGATCATCGCCGTTCACGTGCAGGATCGGCGCCTGCACGCCCTTGGCCACGTCCGACGGATAGGGCGAGCCGCGCGAGAACTGCGGGCTGGTGGTGAAGCCGATCTGGTTGTTGATGATGAAGTGGATGCAGCCGCCGGTGTTGTAGCCCTTCACGCCCGAAAGGCCGAAGCACTCCCACACGATGCCTTGCCCGGCAAAGGCGGCATCGCCGTGGATCAGCACGGGCAGAACCTGCTTGTGGCGCGCGTCCGGCCCCACGTCATCGCCGATGTCGTCGCGGAACACCTGCTGCGCGCGAACCTTGCCCAGAACGATCGGATCGACCGTTTCAAGGTGCGAGGGGTTGGGCACAAGGCTCATGTGCACCTTGATCCCGTCGAACTCGCGGTCGGTCGAGGTGCCGAGGTGATACTTCACGTCGCCCGATCCGCCCACGTCTTCCGGGTTCGCCGATCCGCCCGAAAACTCGTGGAAGATCACCCGGTAGGGCTTGGCCATGACATTGGCCAGCACGTTGAGGCGGCCGCGGTGGGCCATGCCATAGACGATTTCGCGCACGCCGAGCTGGCCGCCATACTTGATGATCGCCTCAAGCGCGGGGATCATCGATTCCCCGCCGTCGAGGCCGAAGCGCTTGGTCCCGACATACTTCTTGCCGAGGAACTTCTCGTATTGTTCGCCGCGCACCACGGCGGCGAGGATCGCCTTCTTGCCGTTGGGCGTGAAGTCCACATGCTTGTCGCCGCCTTCGATGCGGTCCTGGATGAAGCGGCGCTCCTCCACATCGGCAATGTGCATGTATTCGAAGCCGATGTGCCCGCAGTAGTTCGCGCGCAGGATCGCGACGAGTTCATCGAGCGTCGCCCATTCAAGGCCAAGCACGCCGCCGACATAGATCTTGCGCTTGGCGTCGGCTGCGGTGAAGCCATGATATTCGGGCGAAAGGTCGGCCGGAAGCTTCTGGCGGGCAAGGCCTAGCGGATCGAGATCGGCGGCAAGGTGCCCGCGCACGCGATAGGTGCGGATCAGCGTCATGGCGCGGATCGAATCCATCGCCGCCTGTTGCAGGGCCTGCTCGTCAAGCTTGGCGCCGCCCTTGCTTGCCGATTTCTGGATGGTGAGCTTGAGCGCCATCGGGTCCATCGCCTGGGTCAGGTCGTCGCCAGCGGCGGCATCGGTGATCGGCCAGCGCTTGCTTGCCCACGAAGGACCGGGCTGCGGACCTTCCTGAGCCGGATCGACGTCGAAATCGTGCAGTTCGGAACCCATTTTCAACTCCTTGTCCCCCCGGGGAGGATGGGGGCTTCGGACACTTGCGCCCACGCCACGCGGCGAAGCGGACCTTTCCGGCAGGATCGCCCGTGCGGCCCTGCAAAATCCCGCTGCCGCGCCGCGTGCGCAAGGGCGCATACTGGCGGCAGCAAATGAAAGTATCCGCCCGGCGACCGTTACGCAGAACAGCCTATCCGGGCGGAAGCTTTCCTACGCGATCAGACGCGCTCCTTCAGCACTTCGGCCAGCGTTTCGCCCAGAAGCGAGGGCGAGGGGCTGACGCGGATGCCGGCTTCTTCCATGGCCGCGATCTTGTCTTCGGCGCCGCCCTGGCCGCCCGACACGATCGCACCCGCGTGGCCCATGCGGCGGCCCGGAGGCGCCGTGCGGCCTGCGATGAAGCCGACCATCGGCTTCTTGCGGCCGCGGCGGGCTTCGTCCTTGAGGAACTGTGCGGCTTCCTCTTCGGCGCTGCCGCCGATTTCACCGATCATGATGATCGACTTGGTTTCATCGTCGGCAAGGAACAGTTCCAGCACGTCGATGAAGTTGGTGCCGTTCACCGGGTCACCGCCAATGCCGACCGCCGTGGTCTGGCCAAGGCCGATGTTCGAGGTCTGGAACACCGCTTCATACGTCAGCGTGCCCGAACGCGAAACCACGCCGACGCTGCCCTTCTTGAAGATGGAGCCGGGCATGATGCCGATCTTGCATTCGTTCGGGGTGAGAACGCCGGGGCAGTTCGGGCCGATCAGGCGGCTCTTCGAACCGACGAGCGCGCGCTTCACCTTCACCATGTCGAGCACCGGGATGCCTTCGGTGATGCAAACGATCAGCTCCATTTCCGCGTCGATCGCCTCAAGGATCGAGTCGGCGGCGAACGGCGGCGGCACGTAGATGCACGAGGCAGTCGCGCCCGTGGCGGCCTTGGCTTCGTGCACGGTGTTGAAGTTGGGCAGGCCGATATGGGTGGTGCCGCCCTTGCCGGGGGTGACGCCGCCGACCATCTGCGTGCCATAGGCAAGCGCCTGTTCGGTGTGGAACGTGCCGGTCGCGCCGGTCATCCCCTGCGTGATGACCTTGGTATTCTTGTCGACGAGAATGCTCATTGATGAAACTCCTGAGCTTGAAACGGGGTGCGGCGATCACGCCAGCGAAGGATCGATGCCCTTGCAGGCCACCAGCAGTTCCTTGACCGCATCGACCGAGACCTGAAGGTTGGCCTTGGCTTCGGCATCGAGTTCGATCTCGATGACCTTTTCCACGCCGTTCGCGCCGATCAGGACAGGGACGCCGACATAAAGCCCGTCAACGCCATACTGGCCGTCGACATAGGCGGCGCAGGGCAGAATGCGCTTCTGGTCAAACAGGTAGGCTTCGGCCATGGCAATGCCCGATGCCGCCGGGGCATAGAAGGCCGAGCCGGTCTTGAGCAGGCCCACGATCTCGCCGCCGCCCGAACGGGTGCGCTGGACGATCGCGTCGATCTTTTCCTGCGTGGAAAGCCCCATCTTGACCAGATCGGGAACCGGAATCCCGTTGACGGTGGAATACTGGGTGACGGGCACCATGGTATCGCCATGGCCGCCGAGCACGAAGGTGTTCACATCACGGATCGAGACGCCGAACTCCCAGGCCAGGAAAGTGCTGAAGCGCGCCGAATCGAGCACGCCGGCCATGCCGACAACCTTGTTGTGCGGAAGACCGGAGAATTCGCGCAGCGCCCAGACCATGGCGTCGAGCGGGTTGGTGATGCAGATGACGAAAGCGTCGGGCGCGTGGGTCCTGATGCCTTCGCCCACCGCCTTCATCACCTTGAGGTTGATGCCCAGCAGGTCGTCGCGGCTCATGCCCGGCTTGCGGGCGACACCGGCGGTGACGATAATGACATCGGCACCGGCAATGTCGGCATAATCGTTCGAACCGATGATGTTGGCATCGAAGCCTTCGACGGGGCCGCACTGCGACAGATCGAGCGCCTTGCCCTGCGGAACGCCTTCGACCACGTCGAACAGGACGATATCACCCAGTTCCTTCTGGGCGGCGAGGTGGGCCAGCGTGCCCCCGATATTGCCCGCGCCGATCAGCGCGATCTTCTTGCGTGCCATGCTCTACGGTCCTTTCCCGTTCGCGGGGACAAGCATACAGATGCCAGCAGAGCTTGCGCCCAACGCCTTCCCGTGCCCCGCGAGACAGGAAAGTTCTGGCCGAATGACTCGGCCCCTAAGCCTGCGGGCAAGTGAATGCAACCGCGAAAAACAGCTAGTTCCGGGGTTTTTACGATAACAGTTCGCAATAGCAATAATGCGTTCATCCGCCAGTCAGGCAGACGAAAAAGCCCCGGCGGCAAGACCGGGGCTTCACGAGGCTGAATGCGGATGGCCGGGCGCTATCAGCGCCGCTTCATCAGCGCCGCTTGATCAGCGTGCGCGTAAGCCGCCGGTCCAGCGTGTGGCAAACGGCCAGCCAGAACTCGGCACGCTCCGGATCGGCGTTGGCATCGGCGATCAGTGCCGCGTCACGCGCGCGTTCTGCCGCGGCAAAGCCATGCGCCGCAAACAGCCGCAGCGCCGCTTCGAGCGCAGCCTGCTGCCGGCCCGGCGAGCTGCTCCATGCCTCGGCATTGTCGTTTGCCGCGCGCAGGTGCCGTCCCAGGATTGGGCGCGCCATGCACGGCGAGATGATGCCGTAGCGAGGGGCAAATCGCACCATGATGTCTTTTCTCTCCTTCGCGACCGGCTGATCCTGCCCGGCCGCATTCCACGAGGCGAATGATAGCCATGCGGACCTAAGAGTGTGTTCCGCGACAGGGTAAAGGAGGCGGTAATGACGAATGGCGCGCCCTGCGCAGTCGCACCCGGTTGCGCGTGATGGCGCATTGCCATCCCGATCCGGGCAGTGATAGGCGCGGGGCATGAGCATTCCTGCCTTCATCGCCGCTGCCCTTGCCGAAATCGCGGGATGCTTTGCCTTCTGGGCGTGGTTGCGCCTTGGCAAGACCGCGCTGCTGGTGGTGCCGGGACTTGCTCTGCTCACCTTCTTTGCCTGGGTGCTGACTCTGGTCGAAACCGACAATGCAGGCCGGGCCTATGCGGCCTATGGCGGCATCTACATCGTGGCCGCGCTGGTCTGGCTGTGGGCGTTTGAAGGCGTGCGGCCGGATCGCTGGGATCTCATCGGGGCAGGTCTCAGCCTTTCGGGCACGATCCTGATTCTTTGCGGGCCGCGATCGCCGGTCTGAACCGGGGTCTCGTCAATCATTGCCTTTCCGGCTCAGGCTCCGGGCTGCGCAACCCAGGTGCTTGCCGCTTCGTGCCCCGGCAGGATCGATCCGCTTCCCGTTGCCGGCGGCTCCTTGCTTCGCGCTGCGCCGAATGGGGCGGAGCGGTCAGGCGCAGGTCCGCCGTGCAGAAGCGATGCCGAGGATGCGGCTGCGGGCAAGCTCGTCTGCCGGTCCAGCGCGCTGGCCGCGAGCGGCCCGCCAGTGGTGCCAAGCTGTCCGCGCTCGAACGCCTTTTCGAGGAGCAGCGGATCGGCAAGGTCCGCGGGCGCAGGTGTCCACGTGCGCGGGTGGGGCGCCGCCACGGGTTCTGCGCCCAGATAGCGTGCGGCAAAGGCGGCTGGCTTTCCGGCAGCGCCTGCCCAGTTGTAGAAGCGGTGCGCGCCGATCGTGCCGATGAAGCGCAGGCTTGGCGCCCAGTGCGGATGGACCGCTGTCGTGTGGTAATGCGTCGCAAGGCCCACGGGGGCATAGACATAACCGGCCAGCGCATCGGCGGCCACGCGCCGCGCCCTGTCCCAGAAGGCTTTCATCGGCCGTCTTGCCAGCGATCCGTCGCACGCGAACGAGAACTGGCAACCGGGCCGCTCCGATCCCTGATAGACAACGCCGCAAACCGTATTGGGCCACGCCGGATGGGCCACGCGGTTCAGCACGACCTGCGCCACGGCGCGCTGCCCGGCATCGGGTTCGCTGGCGGCTTCGTAATAGATGGCCGTCGTCAGGCATTGCAGGGCGCGCCAGCGGTCCTCGCTCGTGCCCGTGGCAAGGATGGGGCGCGCTGCCACCTCGCCTTTCGGTCCCGGCGCCGCATCGCTCTGGCTGCGGTCCCACGCGCTCTGCGCCTCGACCGGATCGATCAACCCGTTCTCGCTTTCATCCAGCCAGTAGAACGCCGATCCGGGAAAGCTGTCGCCGCCGCGCTCGAAGGGTTGCAGTCCGGCCATGTGCACGCGCGCGGTGGCCATGCGCACGCCGCCCGGTTCGCCCCAGCCGGTTGCGCCCAGCGTGCTTGCCAGCAGGCCGAACGCTGCCACGCCCGCCACGCGCTGGCGCAGCATCGAGGGCGCGCGCAGGGCCCGGCGGATCGAGCGCATGTCGCGTCGGCGGATGCGCGCCGCAAAATCGCGCGGCTTCACCTCCGCGCCGATCGGCCACGCAGCCGTCCTTGCTGCCGCAGGTGCGGGCAGGGCAATCGGCCGGTAGGCGATTTCCAAGGGCATGGCGGCAGCGAGAATCCTGTTGCTCCTGTCTTGCGCTAGTCCTTTGCTGCGGCACACGCATCCGCGCATTTGCGCCTGTCCCGATGCGGCACATTGCCCTGCGATCCGGTTAATCGAAGGGGGCGATCCTGCACCAAAGTGCATGAGCGGCCTTGTCGTGACCGCGACTTCGGGTTATTGCGCCTCCCGACGCCAACGGTGCCCGGTAACACGGGCTAAGAGGGAAGCCGGTTCAAATCCGGCGCTGCCCCCGCAACTGTAACCGGATAGCGCGTTGTCCAGTTATGCCACTGGTGCGGCTCTGCCCGCGCTGGGAAGGCGGACAACCTGCAATGACCCGGAAGCCAGGAGACCTGCCGATGGTAGTCGTTCCGCGGCCGGGCGGGGTGTACCGGGCGCACGCGACGAGGCGCGCCAATTCGATGGCCCAGCGCACCTCTCGCCATGAACGGCGTCAACCGTTCGTGGCCGGAGTTGTGTTCTGTGAAGACGTATCTGCTTTCCGTTTCTGCCCTTGCCGTCCTGTCTGCCGCTGCCTCTCCCGCGCTTGCGCAAGGCGCCGATGGCACCGCCACCGCCGACAATATCCGTCCTGATGCGATCACCGTCATCGCCACTGGCAGCCAGACGCTGCTGAGCGATCTCGGCCAGCCCGTGACCGTCATCACCGCCACCGAAATCCAGTCGATTCAGGGGCCTGACATCACCCGCGTGCTGGAGCGCGTGCCCGGCATCACCATCACCCGCAATGGCGGCCCCGGCAGCTTTACCGGCGTGCGCCTGCGCGGCTCTGACGCGGAACAGGTGCTTGTCCTTGTCGATGGCGTGCGCGTGGAGGATGTTTCGGCCCCTTCGGGCGGCTTCGATTTCGGCACGGTAACATCCGGCGGCATAGAGCGTATCGATGTGCTGCGCGGTTCCAACTCGGTCGTCTGGGGCAGCGCGGCGATCGGCGGCGTGATCGCCATCCAGTCGCGCGAGCTTGACGGGGTTGAGGCCAGCGCCGAACATGGCGCGAACGCAAGCTGGACGGCCGATGCCGCTGCCGGCATCGCGTCGGATCGCGCGGCGCTGGCGCTCAATGGCGGTTACAGCCGCACCGACGGCGTATCTGCCGCCGCCGTCGGCACCGAACGCGACGGGTTCCGCCAGTGGCGCATCGGCGGGCGCGGCCGGGTGAACCTGACCGACAGTCTCGCCATCGTGGCGACCGCCCGCCACGCCGACAGCCGCATCGGCATCGACGGGTTCGCGCCGCCCACCTTCAGCTTTGGCGACACGCCCGACCAGCAGGAAACCCGGCAGACTTCGGGCCGCGCAGGTCTGCGCTATCAGTCGGCTGCGCTCACGATCAACACCGGCTTTGCCATCGCCGATACCGCGCGCGACTATTTCGCGAATGCCGCGGCGGCCAGCCCGTCCTATGGTTACAGAGGTCGCTCGGAGCGGGCGGACCTCACGGGCCGCCTTGCCCTGCCATCCGGGTTTACCCTCGATTTCGGCGCGGACAGCGAATGGACCCGCTTTTCCAGCACCTTCGATGCCGAAGCAAAGGCCAATCTCACCAGCGGCCATGCCCTGCTGGGCTGGAGCCGGAGCGGGGCCAGCCTTGCCGCGGGGCTGCGCGTTGATGACCACAGCCGTTTCGGCACGGCATGGACTTTCGGTGCGAACGGTTCGTTCGCGCTGATGCAGGATCTGCGCCTGCGCGCTTCCTATGGCGAGGGCTTCCGCGCCCCAACGCTGTTCAACCTGCTTTCGATCTACGGCAATGCCGCGCTCCAGCCCGAACGCGCCCGCAGCTATGACGCGGGGCTGGAATGGGGTGCACCCTACGGCAAGCTCCATGCCGCCGTCACCCTGTTCCGGCGCGACAGCCGCAATCTCATCGCATTTGTTTCCTGCGCCAGCCTCAATCGCTGCGCCGACCGCCCGTTCGGCCTGTATGACAACATCGGCCTAGCAAGAGCGCAGGGTGTCGAGGCCGAACTCGGAGCAAGGCCTGCCGACAATCTCCATGTGCAGGCCGCCTATACCTATCTGGAGACCGAGAACCGCACGTCCGGCGCCGCCAATTTCGGCAAGGTTCTGCCGCGCCGTCCGGCGCATGCGCTGACCCTTTCAGCCGACTGGACGACGCCGCTGGCAGGTCTGGCGCTGGGAGCGGATCTGCGCCTTGTCTCCGACAGTTTCGACAATGCCGCCAATACCACGCGTATTGATGGCTATGCACTGGCAACGCTGCGCGCCAGCTTCCCGCTGACAGAGCGGGTCGAAATCTACGGGCGCGTCGAGAACCTGACCGACGAGGTCTATCAGACCGTGGCAGGCTATGGCACGTGGGGGCGCAGCGCCTTCATCGGCATACGCGCGCGTTACTGATGACCACCGGCGCACCCCTTCACCTCGCAGGGTTGGCCCGCGCTGGCGGGGATGCCGGCGGCTTCGGGCAAGGGGCGCGCGCAAGCACCGGGGGGACGGCCTGCGCGCCGCTGCGCAAGGCCGCCCGGCAAGCCCGCTTCCGCAAGGGAGTGGGGCGCTGGGTGGTCGCTCTCGCAGCGTTCCTCACCGCCAGCTGCATCCCCCAGAGCAGCGCTACCTCGCCGTTTTCTGGCCCGTTTTCTGGCCAGCTTTCCGGCCAGGGTTCATCCGGTCCGGTGGGCAGCGGTCTGGCGCAGCCCACCATCGTCAGTCTCAATCCCTGCACCGATGCGATCCTGGCCGAGGTGGCCGATCCGGCGCAGGTTCTGGCCATCTCGCACTACAGCCATGATCCGCGCTCATCCTCGATGACCGCCGCGCAGGCACGCGGATTTTCAGCAACGCGCGGCACGGTGGAAGAGGTGGTGGCGCTCAGGCCCTCGCTCGTGCTGGGCAGCACCTTTACCGATCCTGCCACGGCCAGTGCCTACCGCCGCCTTGGCGTGCGGCTTGAACGCATCGGCATGGCCACGACGATCGAGCAGAACTATGCCCAGATCCGCCAGATCGCGGCGCTTGCGGGCCATCCGGCACGCGGTGAGGCGCTGATCGGACGCATCGAAGCCGCGCTTGCCGCCGCCGCGCCGCCGTCAGCCGCGCGTCCGATCCCCGCCGTTGTCTGGCAATCGGGCGGGATGGTGCCCGGCGATGATACGCTGATCGCCGATCTCCTGCGCCGCACCGGCTTTGCCAATTTCGCCGCGGCCCGCGGGCTGGGGCAGGCCGATCTTCTGCCGCTTGAAAGAATGCTGGCCGATCCCCCGGCCCTGATCCTTGTGGCAGGCCAGAGCGCGGAAACCGGCCATGCATCGGGCATCGGCAGGGATGACCGGGTGCTGTCGCACCCCGCGCTCAAGGCGCTCGGCCCAACGCGCCGCGTCTCCTTCCCGGCCAATCTGCTGTATTGCGGTGGTCCCACCCTGATTGTCGCTGCGGGCAGGCTGGCGGCCGTGCGCAACTTGATCCCGCCCCGGACGGCGGGAGGCGCTTCTTTCAGCGCGGATGCAGCGGGAACGGGCCAGGCAGCGTCCCCGGTCACCGTCCGATGACTCGCCCGGTCCGGATCCTGCTCGGCGCTCTCGCGCTTGCCTTTCCTCTCTCGCTTCTGGCCGGGCAGGTGTGGATCAGTCCCTTCAGCCCTCCGGTGCCCAATGCGCTTGCCATCCTTATGGAACTGCGCCTGCCGCGCGCCGTTCTGGCGCTGGTGCTTGGCGCAGGGCTGGGGGCTGCGGGCGCGGCCATGCAGGGATACCTGCGCAATCCGCTGGCTGATCCGGGCCTTTTCGGCATCGCTCCGGCTGCCGCGCTCGGTGCCGTCCTTTCGTTCTACTCCGGCTATCAGGCGCAAGCGTTCACCCTGCCGCTGTTTGCCCTTCTCGGCGCGGGCGGCGCCATGGGCCTGCTCGCGCTGATCGCGGGCAGGGCGGGGGGCATTGCCCTGTTCACGCTGGCGGGTATGATGGTGGCCAGCCTTGCCGGGTCGCTCACCAGCCTTGCCATCAGCCTTTCGCCCAATCCCTTTGCGTTGTCGGAAATCGTCACCTGGCTGATGGGCGCGCTGGCCGATCGTGGCTGGAACGAGGTGCGCATTGCGGCCCCGCTGACGCTGGCAGGGCTTGCGCTGCTGTGGCGGGCGGCGCCTGCGCTGGATGCCCTAGCTTTGGGAGAAGCGGCTGCGCGTTCGCTCGGCGTCGATGCGACGCGCCTGCTCTGGCTGATGATCGCCGCCATCGGCCTGATCGTCGGCAGTGGCGTGGCGGTGGCGGGCATGATCGGCTTCGTCGGCCTCATGGTGCCCCACATCGTGCGCCCCTTCACCGACCAGCGCCCGTCCTCGACGCTGCTGCCCAGCGCGCTTGCCGGGGCGCTGCTGCTGCTCATTGCCGATTGCCTGTGCCGGATCATGCCGCTCAAGGGAGGCGAACTGCGGCTTGGCATTGCCCTCAGCCTTGCCGGAGCGCCGTTTTTCCTGCGTCTCCTGCTCCAGATGCGGCGCGAGATCGGGTGATGCTGGAAGCACTTGGCCTTGGCATCACCGGGCGCCTGCACAATGTCACCGCGCAACTGCTGCGGGGCCGGGTCACGGCGATCTGCGGGCCGAACGGTGCGGGCAAGTCCACGCTGCTGGCCGCACTGGCGGGCCTTATCGCGCCTGCCAGAGGCAAGGTCACGCTCGCCAGCCAGCCGCTGACGGATCTGCCACCGCAGGAACGTGCGCGCCGCATCGGCTATCTGCCGCAATCGGCCGAAGTGGCGTGGAATCTCTCGGTGCGCACGCTTGCCGCGCTGGGCCGTCTGCCGCACCGCACCCCTGCGGCGCAAGACGCGGGCATCGTGGATGACGTTCTTGCAACCTTTGGCCTTTGCGCTCTGGCCGATCGCCCCTTGTCCACGCTTTCAGGCGGAGAGCGCGCCCGCGCCATGCTCGCCCGCGTTCTTGCCACGCAGCCCCAATGGATCCTTGCCGACGAACCGCTGGCCGCGCTCGATCTGGCGCACCAGCGCGGCCTGATCCGCAATTTCCGCAAGCTGGCGCGGGACGGGCGCGGGGTGGTCATTGTCGTGCATGATCTGGCGCTGGCGATGAACCACGCCGATCATGTCGTGGTGCTCGATCGGGGCGGGATTGCGGCCCAGGGGGCGCCGCAAGCCGCCTTGTCGGAAGATGTCATCGCGCGGGTCTGGAACCTTGATGCGCGCTGGCTGGGCGATCCCGGCCACCGCGCGCTCGCGCTCTGAGACGATTGGATTCCACAGTCACACCGCCAGTGCCGGCGGCGCTTCCTCGTCAGGCTGGTGTTCTGTCATGGCCGCCGCAAAATCGGCAGCAAAGAAGGCGGCAAAGCGTTCGCGCAGCGCATCGGATACGACCGGCCGCGCGACAGGACGGGCTTCGCTGCGGCAGAACAGGCTGCGTTCCGCCGCCAGCGGCCTATCGGCCTCGTGTCGTTCTGGCGCCTGCATGACCATCGAACCGGACAACCACCATTTCCTTGTGCCTGCGCCCCTTATGGCAACATCCGGCAACAGACAATTGTATGCATCCGACAATCCTTGCGTCTTTTCGGGCCAGCCCCGCTTGCTTGCGGCACGAGGATGCAGGGTCCGCCTTCATCCCCCCAAAGCCCGTATTGCACGCAGCGCCTGTCCTCCCCACATGCGCGGGGCGCGGGGCAGGGGGCCTTGCGATAATTGAACAAATATGGAACACCGCGGCGCATGTCTCTTTCAACCATTTCCGTCCGCGGCGCGCGTGAGCACAATCTCAAGGGGATCGATATCGATCTTCCGCGCGACAGCCTGATCGTCATCACCGGGCTGTCGGGTTCGGGCAAGTCCAGCCTCGCCTTCGACACGATCTATGCCGAAGGGCAGCGGCGCTACGTGGAATCGCTTTCCGCCTATGCGCGCCAGTTCCTTGAAATGATGCAGAAGCCCGATGTCGAGCATATCGACGGCCTCTCGCCCGCCATTTCGATCGAGCAGAAGACCACCAGCCGCAACCCGCGTTCCACCGTTGCCACGGTGACGGAGATCTACGATTACATGCGCCTGCTCTGGGCGCGCATCGGCGTGCCCTACAGCCCCGCCACCGGCGAGCCGATTTCGGCGCAGACCGTCAGCCAGATGGTGGACCGCGTCATGGCCCTGCCCGAAGGCACTCGCGCCTATCTGCTTGCGCCCGTGGTGCGCGGCCGCAAGGGCGAATACCGCCGCGAACTCGCCGAATGGCAGAAGGCGGGCTACACCCGCGTGCGCATCAACGGCGAGATCATGCCGATCGAGGAGGCTCCGGCGCTCGACAAGAAGCTCAAGCACGACATCGAAGTGGTGGTTGACCGCATCGCCGTGCGTGACGGCATCCAGACCCGCCTTGCCGACAGTTTCGAACAGGCGCTCAAACTTGCCGACGGGCTGGCCTATGTCGATCTGGCCGATGGCGTGGTGCCGGGACGCGAGGGCGAGACCGAGGCCAAGGGCAAGAAGGGAGCGATGAAGCGGACCGGTCTTGCTCCCAACCGCATCGTCTTTTCCGAAAAGTTCGCCTGCCCCGTCAGCGGCTTCACCATCGACGCGCTCGAACCGCGCCTGTTCTCGTTCAATGCACCGCAGGGGGCATGCCCCGCCTGCGACGGTCTGGGCGAAAAGCTCCTGTTCGATCCGCAACTGGTGGTCCCGAACGAGCATCTCTCGCTCAAGCAGGGCGCAATCGTGCCCTGGGCGAAAAGCAATCCGCCTTCGCCCTATTACATGCAGGTTCTGGCCAGCCTTGCCGCGCATTTCGGGTTCAGCCTCGATACGCCGTGGGACAAGCTGCCGGCCGAAGTGCAGATCGTCATCCTCTATGGCACCGGCGGCAAGGCGGTTCCGCTCACCTTCATCGACGGCAAGAAGTCCTACACCGTCCAGAAGGCCTTCGAAGGCGTGATCGGCAATCTCAACCGCCGGATGTTGCAGACCGAAAGCGCATGGATGCGCGAGGAACTGTCGAAGTTCCAGACGGCGCAGCCCTGCGAAACCTGCGAAGGCAAGCGGCTCAAGCCCGAAGCCCTGTCGGTGAAGGTTGCAGGCAGCGACATCTCTGCCATCACGCGCCTTTCGGTTGCCGCGGCGGTCGAATGGTTCGGCGCGCTGGATGCAAAGCTCACGCCCCAGCAGAGCCAGATCGCGCGCGCCATCCTCAAGGAAATCAACGAGCGCCTTGGCTTCCTCAACAATGTCGGGCTGGATTACCTCAATCTCGATCGCACCTCCGGCACGCTTTCGGGCGGGGAAAGCCAGCGCATCCGCCTTGCCAGCCAGATCGGTTCGGGCCTTTCGGGCGTGCTCTATGTGCTTGATGAACCGTCCATCGGCCTGCACCAGCGCGACAATGACCGGCTCCTCGAAACGCTGAAGCGCCTGCGGGATCTGGGCAATACGGTCATCGTGGTGGAGCATGACGAAGACGCCATCCGCGCCGCCGATCACGTGGTCGATCTGGGGCCGGGGGCGGGCGTCCATGGTGGCCGGATCGTGGCGCAGGGGCGCTTGCAGGACATTCTCGACAACCCGGACAGCCTGACCGGCCAGTATCTCACCGGCGCGCGCAGGATCGAGGTTCCGAAACGGCGCCGTCCCGGCAACGGTCTTTACATCAGTGTCGAAGGCGCGCGGGCCAACAACCTGAAGAATGTCAGCGCCAGGGTGCCGCTTGGCACCTTCACCTGCGTGACCGGCGTTTCCGGCTCAGGAAAGTCGAGCTTCACGATCGACACCCTGCACGCGGTGGCGGCGCGCACGCTCAACGGAGCGCGGGTCATCGCGGGCGCGCATGATCGTGTCACGGGCCTTGAGCACTGCGACAAGGTGATCGAGATCGACCAGTCGCCCATCGGACGCACCCCGCGCTCGAACCCGGCCACCTATACCGGAGCCTTCACCCTGATCCGCGACTGGTTTGCCGGGCTGCCGGAGAGCGCGGCGCGCGGATACAAGGCGGGGCGGTTCAGCTTCAACGTGAAGGGTGGCCGCTGCGAGAAGTGCCAGGGCGATGGCCTCATCAAGATCGAGATGCACTTCCTGCCCGATGTCTATGTCACCTGCGAGGAGTGTGACGGCAAGCGCTACAACCGCGAAACGCTGGAAGTGAAGTTCAAGGGCCACTCCATTGCCGACGTGCTCGACATGACGATCGAGGATGCCGAGGAGTTCTTCAAGGCCGTGCCCCCGATCCGCGAGCGGATGCACATGCTCAACGAAGTGGGGCTGGGCTATGTCAAGGTCGGCCAGCAGGCCACCACGCTTTCGGGCGGCGAGGCGCAGCGCGTGAAGCTGGCCAAGGAACTGGCTCGCCGCTCGACCGGGCAGACGCTCTATATCCTCGATGAACCCACCACCGGCCTGCATTTCGAAGATGTGCGCAAGCTGCTGGAGGTTCTTCACCGCCTTGTGGAGCAGGGCAACAGCGTGGTGGTGATCGAGCACAATCTCGATGTCATCAAGACGGCCGACTGGATCATCGATCTTGGTCCCGAAGGCGGGGTGCGTGGCGGCGAGATCGTGGCCGAAGGCACACCGGAACAGGTTGCAGGCAATCCGCGCAGCTTTACCGGACGCTATCTCGCCCCGCTGCTGCAACGCTGACGGGATCGGTTGCTCAACCGGTGTTTCCGGCGCATCCCAGCGCTGCGGCATCGAGCGCCGATGCGGCCCCTGTCAGGGCATAGCGATCGCGGAAAGTGCGTCCGTCCGCGCCGCGGGCGATCACCACCATGGATTTCGCGCTGCGCATCCGGGCGAGGATGCCGGCATTCACGGTCTGATCGGCAGGCCATGCATCGGCCTGTCCGGTTTTCAGGGCAAAGTTGGCTTCCGGGAACGAGACGATGACTTTCGATCCCGGCGCCAGACGGCGCGCCAGCCGCACGTGCACTGCGCCGCGTATCCCGCGCCTCGGCCAGTAGCCAACGGTGAAATAGGGCTGGAACGCCTGTTCGCTCCCCGCCACCTTGTCCGCCATGGCGATCGCATAACAGCGCGGCACCGCCGGATCGCGAAACGCGCCCCAGTTGCCGAACACGCCCAGACTGTCACGCGCGAATGCCGTGCCCGCAAGCGTCAGCGCCAGGGGCAGCAGCAGCGTTCTTGCGGCCGGACGCTTCACCGGTCCTCCCGCCTTGCACCATCAAGCAGCCGCGCGGCGCGTTCGGCTTCCTGCGCCTCGCGCAGCTTCTCGCCCTTTGTCCGGCCGAACCTCGCCCGATTGGCCTGCGCCTCGATCGCCCGCGCCTCCCGCGCCTTCGCCTTGCGCGCCGTCCGCAGGTTCACGACATCGCCCATCAGGCGTGCTCGATCCCGCGTTCCGATCCGAACAGCACGCGTTCGGCCCCGTGTTCCACCAGCGCGATTGACCCTTGCACCAGCGACGGCGCAATCGGCGCGCCGTGCAGGGGATGCACTGGATAACCTGCCATGATTCCGCGCAGCACCCGGCTGGAAATGCCGTGCATCACCACGATGTGATCGCCGCCTGCATCGCCGATCTCCTCCAGCCAGCGCTTCAGCCGCGCCGCGATGATCGGATAGTCCTCGCCATCGGGGGCCGGGCGCAGCAGGTGATCCTCGATCACGATGGGACCGACCTCGTCCTCGACATCGCTGTAGGAGCGGCCGCACCACGACCCCATGTCGATCTCTTTCAGATCCATCGAGCGCCGCGCGGCAAACCAGTCCAGCCCAAGTTCCTCGGCGATCAGCGCCGCGGTCTGCAAGGCGCGCCCGGTGTCGGAGATGTGCAGCGTCACTTCCGGACGTTCGCCCAGTTCGGCGCGCAGCGCGCGGCCCATGGTCACGGCCTGCTCGAAGCCCTGCCGCGTGAGCGGCGTATGGATGTGGTTCGCCTGCAAACGGCGGGTCGCATTATAGACCGTCTCGCCGTGGCGCATGATGAAGAAGCGGCCGGAAATCATGGAACAGCGCTTTAGCCCGCAGCATCGGGATAGGAAATGCTCATGATTTCCCATTCCTTTTCGCCCGATGGCAGCCGGACGACACGCAGATCCCCCACCCGTGCCCCGCGCAAGGCCCTTGCAAGCGGGGCGCTCCAGCCAATCAGCCCCTTTGCGGCATCCTGCTCGTCATCGCCGACAAGGGTCAGCACCCTGCGGTTGTCGTCCTCGTCGGCAATTTCCACGGTCGCGCCGAACAGCACCCGACTGCGATCTTCCTGCCGTGCCGGATCGACCACCCGCGCCGCCTTCATCCGCCGCGCAAGGAAGGCCAGTTCGCGGTCGATCTCGCGCATCCGCTTGCGCCCGTAGAGATAATCGCCGTTCTCGGACCGGTCGCCATTGCCTGCCGCCCAGCTCACGATCTCGACAATGGCGGGCCGTTCAGTGCCG
Organism: Novosphingobium sp.; assembly: GCA_046294595.1. Lineage (GTDB taxonomy): Bacteria > Pseudomonadota > Alphaproteobacteria > Sphingomonadales > Sphingomonadaceae > Novosphingobium. Next base: position 53,798 of record JBKBKD010000003.1, on the reverse strand, counting down.
AGCAGATGATCATAGCGGGCGCGCAGGGCGGCAAATCCGGCGGGAGTGATGGGATGACCGTCAGTCTTCATCGGGTGGCATCTGAAGGATGAGGCCTGTTCAGACAAGCATCAACTGCCGACAAGCATCAATTCACGCGGACGCAAGGCACCTGCGGATTTCACCCCGGCTCCCGCTTGCCGATGAAGTGGCTCATCGGGTTCGGTCCCCGGTAGCTGGCATATTGCGGGTTCATCGCCTCATAGACGACCGCGTTTTCCAGCACGCGCTGGACGTAGTTGCGCGTTTCGGAAAGCGGGATGCGTTCCAGCCATTCGATCCAGTCGATATCGCCGTTCCGGGGGTCGCCATTGGTGCGCAGCCACTTGTTCACGTTGCCGGGGCCAGCGTTATAGGCCGCCACGGCCAGCGGCCAAGACCCGCGGTAGTAATCCAGCATCCGGGCGAAGTAGCCCGCGCCAAGCTGGATGTTGTAGTGCGGCTCCTCGATCAGGGCAGAGGCACGGTAGGACAGGCCGAGCTTGCCCGCCTGCTCGTTCGCCGTGCCGGGCATGAGCTGCATGAGGCCGCGCGCGCCTGCGTGGCTGACGGCATTCTGCGCGAACTGGCTTTCCTGACGGCTGATCGCGTGGATGCTCGTCCACTTGCTTTCATAGCCCTGCGGCACGGGGATCAGCGGGAAGGCGATGTGCTGGAAATCTAGGTAGCCGCGGGCTGCCGCTGCCTGCCCCACGATCACGCCCAGATCGCGCCGCCCCAGATCGCGCGCAAGCTGGGCCACCATCATGTGCTGCGCTTCGGTCTGCTGCTGTTCGGCCACTTCCTTGAAGAAGCGCACGGTGGTGCGCCAGTCGCCGTCGCGCGCCAGTTCGCGCACGGCTTGCGTAAGCGGCTGGCTGTAGAACCGGCTGCGCTCCTCCGGGGATGCCTGCGCGGTGGAATCGGTGGCGAACTGCGGCACCGGGCGGCCGAGGCGCTCAAGCGCCAGCAGGCCGTAGAACTGATCGGCATACTGCGCGGCCATTTCGAAATAGCGCCTCGCCTCGGCCTGCTGGCCTGCGCGTGCGGCGGCTTTTCCGGCCCAGTAGAAGCCTTTCGACCGCGTGCCCGGCGTGCGCGCCGCCGCGCCATAGCGCCAGAACAGCGGGGCCGCGCCTGCATAGTCGCCAAGGTTGAACCATGCCTGGGTGCCGCCCAGCCACATCAGCGAGGTGTAATCATCGCGCAGGCCATAGCCGAGCTTGCTCACGTCCTCGCCCGCGGCAAAGGCATCGTCGATCCCGGCGGCAATGCGCATGGCAGCACGGGCATCACCGGCATTTGCCGCGCCGCGCGCATTGATCAGCAGTTCCTCGACCCACTTTTCACGGTCGAGCGGCATGCGGGCGAGGAGTGGCCGGTTGGCCAGAAGATCGCGCGCGCCCGCGCCGTTTCCGGCCTTGCGCAACTGGCGCACGCGCTGGAACACGAAGCCGGGATCGCTGTGCAGAAGCTGCGTCGATACGCCGGCAACCGCGGCATAGGGATCGGTGCCCTGCATCGCGGCAAGCCGCGCACTGTCGACCGGTTTGCGCGCGGCGCTGACCCACACGATCTGCCGTGCGGCCTGATCTGCTGCACCCGCCCAGAGCAGCGCGTCCATGCGCGCATCGTGATCGTCTGCGGTAAAGCTCGTGCCCCAGTTGGCCAGAAGCGCGCTTTCGGCAGCATCGGGCATGGGGCCGCCGCGCCATGCCGCGCGCGCGGCCTCGCGCGCTTCGGGGCGGCCAAGCTGGGTCAGCGCGAGCGCATATTGCGCGCGGCCGACATTGGTCAGCGGCGGTTTCTGGGCAAAGAAGGCCACCAGCCGCGCCGCATCCGCGCCTTCGCGTTCCAGCGCCAGTTCGCCGAAGCGGCGCAGCTTCTCTTCTTCCGGGAAGCCGGGATAGGTGGTGACGAAGCTGGAATAATCGCCGAAACTGAAACGGTTGGAACTGGACAGCAGCTTCCAGCGTTCCACCGCGCCCAGCATCGGGCCGGGGCCGCTGGCCACGAGATTGGCGCGCGCCTGATCCCATTCGGCGCCATCATTGCTGCCTGCGCTGCTGGCGTTGCCCACGCCGGAGGCGGCCACCGTCTGCATCAGCAGGCCCGCGACACCCCAGCGCAATATCAAGGCTTTCACGTCCATGCCGGACATACTATGGAGCGGCTCCTTATCAGGCGCTGAACAGACCCGTTGACGGTTTCGGCTTGAACCTGGCCGAACTGCATCATGGGGTAAACTAAGGGGTATTGTCCATGTTTTCCGGCTCCATTCCGGCCCTTGTGACTCCTTTTCGCGATGGAGCGTTCGACGAGAAAGCATTCCGGCGCCTGGTGGACTGGCAGATCGAGAACGGGTCATCGGCGCTGGTGCCCTGCGGCACCACGGGCGAGGCATCGACGCTGTCGAATGCCGAACACCACCGCGTGATCGAGGTCTGCGTCGAGCAGGCCGCTGGCCGCGTTCCGGTGATTGCGGGCTGCGGCAGCAACGATACCATGAACGCGCTCCTGCACATGAACTTTTCGAAGAAGTGCGGCGCGCAGGCCGCGCTCTGCGTCGCGCCCTATTACAACCGGCCCAGTCAGGCGGGGATCATCGCCCACTTCAGCTATCTGGCCGAACACAACGAACTGCCTATCGTGCTTTACAACGTGCCCGGCCGCACCGTGACGGACATCCTGCCCGAAACCGTGTGCGAACTGGCCAAGCGCTATCCCGAAAAGATCATCGGCATCAAGGATGCCAGCGGCGATCTTTCGCGCGTGACCGATCACCGCATGGGCATCGGCAAGCATTTCTGCCAGCTTTCGGGCGACGATGAACTGGCGCTGCCTGCCAATGCGGCGGGTGCGGTAGGCTGCATTTCGGTGACGGCCAATGTCGCCCCGAAGCTGTGCGCGGAGTTTCAGGCTGCCTGCGCGGCCAACGATCTGGAAAGGGCGCGCGAACTGAACGACCGGCTCTATCCGCTGCACTATGCCATGTTCTCCGATGCCTCGCCCGCGCCGGTGAAGTATGCGCTGAGCCGGGTGTTCGAGGGGATCACCGACGAGCTGCGCCTGCCGCTGGTGCCTGCGAGCGCCGAAGCGCGCGCGAAAGTGGATGCCGCGCTGGAGCACGCCGGCCTGCTCTGACGGCACACCCTGACGGCACTTCCTGGCGGCACCTTGCCGCGCGGCTGGATGCTGGTGCGCCCCGCAGGCGACAAAGTGCGAAGGGACACTTTCGCTTTGCCGGGGCAGCGCCTACATGGGCGCACATCATGGCCCGTCCCGTTCATCCAGAGTTCGACAAGAAGAAGATCGTCGCCGAAAACCGGCGCGCGCGGTTCGAGTATTTCATCGAGGATACCTACGAGGCCGGGATCGTCCTGACCGGAACCGAGGTGAAATCGCTGCGCTTCGGCGAAGGCTCGATCGCGGAATCCTATGCCGAGGTGAAGAACGGCGAAGTCTGGCTGGTCAATTCCAACGTGCCGGAGTTCAGCCACGGCAACCGCTTCAACCACACGCCCAAGCGCCCGCGCAAGCTGCTGCTGAAAGAACGGCAGATTGCCCGTTTCACCGGGGCCGTGGAACGCAAGGGCATGACACTCGTTCCGCTCTCGATCTATTTCAACAGCCGCGGCCGCGCCAAGGTGGAACTGGCGCTCGCCAAGGGCAAGAACGTGGCCGACAAGCGCGCGAGCATCAAGGAGCGTGACTGGAAGCGGGACAAGGCGCGGATCATGAAGGATCATGGCTAGTCGGGTCGGGCCTTGCGGTTGTGCGGTTGCGGGCAGGACTGCGGGTCGCTTCACCAAACCGAAAGCCTGATTGCTCTAGATGCAATCCATCGCGCGTGGCGCAGCAGGAAGAAGGCGGATAAGCAGCACGGGATGTTCAGCAGGATCGTCAACTGGGCGCGGGCCAACATGCCCACGCGCGAGCAGATGGAGCAGAACCGCTTTGCCCGTCCGCTGGCCGCGCGCCATGAACTGTGGCGGTTCACGCGGCGTTCTGTCCCCCGCGGCGTGGCGGCCGGGCTGTTCATCGGCATCTTTGCGCTGATTCCGGGCGTGCAGATCGTGGGCGCGGCCTTGATGTGCGTGCCGTGCCGGGGCAACATTCCGCTTGCCGTGCTGATGACCTTCATCTCGATCCCGCCGACCACGCTGTTCGTGTTCCTTCCCGGTGCGATCGCGGTAGGCAACAGCTTCGGCTTCCACGCCGATTTCATGACCGTGCGGACCATGGTCACGGATGGCGCGGGCCTGCGCGACTGGCTGGTCTGGCTCGGTTCGGACGCAGCGCCTTCACTCATTCTGGGCCTGTTCCTGATCTCGATCGTCTCTGCCGCGCTGGGCTATGTCATTTCGGCCCTTGGCTGGCGCTGGTGGACGGCGCACAAGCGCAAGGTGCGCAAGCTGCGCGCCGATGCGCGGGATTTTCCTGACTGATGAGCGGCACGGGGGGCGAAGCAGCAGCGGTTGAAGACCCCGACAGGGCGCCGCTGCGCGACTGGCTCTTTCTCGGCGGCGCACTTGCCGCAAGCGCCGGGGCCTTGTGGGGCCTCTCCGGCCAGCCGTTGCTTCTCGGCGGTTTCGTGGGCGGCGTGCTCGTGCTGGGGGCGGGCCTGCGTCTTGCGCTGCGCCCGCGGCGGCAGGAAGAGCGGGACGAATTCGCCCCGCCCGACTGGTCCGTCACCAACGCGGCGATCGAAGGCGCGGATGCGGCCATGGCCATCACCGACCGGGCGGGCCGGCTGGTCTGCGCCAACGCGCGCATGGCCGCATGGTTCGGCCCCGGTAGCGCTCCACCCCGGCTGCCACTGGAAAGACCGTCGGTCGATGCGCTGGAGCAGGCGCTGCGCGCGGCATGGCGCAATGGCGGGGCCAGTGCCGAAATGCTGGTTTCCGCAAATGGCACCTTTCGCGCCGAAGTGAGCCGGGCCGGGCGCGGCGAGGATCATCTGATCTGGCGCTTCGTGCCGGTTGTGACCCCCAATCTGGTGGCCGACATGGCTGCCCATGTTTCCGGCAAGCTTGGCCGCGCGCTGGCGCGCGAGGGATTGCAGGCCGCGGTGGTTTCGCCGCAAGGCGCGATCCTTGCCGCAAATACCGCCTTTGCCCAGCGCGCAACCGGCAATGCCGCGGCCGATCTTGCCGGCGCAGACTTCGTCTCGTTCCTCGCCAGCGACGATTCCGAGCGCATCCACTATGTCCGCGAGGGCGGCAAGGGCACGCCGGTGCGGCTCATCCATCTGCCTGTGGCCGATCCCGATGGCGTGGCCAATACCGATCCGGCACGCACGGCTTCCCTTTTCGTGCTGATCGACAGCGGCGGCTTCGGTCAGGCAGGCATGGGCGAGGTGCGTGCCGGGCTGCCCCAGATCGAGGCGCTGCTGGCGCGACTGCCGCTGGGTCTGGCCATGTGCGACCGGGACGGACGCTTCCTCTTTGCCAATGCCGCCTTCCTGCGCGCGGCGGGGCATGATGACACGATCCCGCCGCCCTACCCCTCGGACCTGGTCATCAAGGAAGACAAGGGCGCGCTGGTCGATGCGGTGCGGCGCCATGCGCAGGGGCAGGCCACTGCGGGCGACGTGGCCGTGCGTCTGCGCGCCGCTCCGGAAGAGCCGGTATCGCTCAGCCTTGCCGGGGTGCGCGGGCTTGGCGAAGGCGCGGTGCTGCTGAGCCTCAAGGATTCGTCCGAGGAAGCCCGGCTCAAGCGCGAGATCGCGCAGGCCACCAAGATGCAGGCCGTGGGCCAGCTTGCAGGCGGTGTCGCCCACGATTTCAACAACGTGCTGACCGCGATCATCGGCTATTGCGATCTCATGCTCATGCGCCACACGCCGGGCGACAGCGATTATGACGACATTCAGCAGATCAAGGCCAATTCCAACCGCGCCGCATCGCTGACACGGCAGTTGCTGGCATTCTCGCGTCAGCAGACGCTCCGTCCGCAGGTGCTGCAACTGCCCGATGTCGTGGCCGAGGTTTCGGCCTTGCTCAAGCGCCTGATCGGCGAAAAGATCACGCTGGAAGTGACGCATGACCGTGATCTGGGCTTTGTCCGGGCCGATCCGACCCAGCTTGAACAGGTTCTGCTGAACCTTGCCGTGAATGCCCGTGACGCGATTGCCGAGCGACTTGCCGCCAGCGGCGGGAAGGGGTCTGCGGGCGTGGTCAGGCTGATGACCCGCCGTGTGACCGCAGCCGATGTGCGCGCCATGCGCAGCGAAATCCTGCCCGTCGGCGACTATACGGCGCTCTTGGTCGAGGACAACGGACAGGGCATCAAGCCCAACCAGATTGGCAAGATTTTCGAGCCGTTCTTCACCACAAAGGAGAAGGGCAAGGGCACGGGCCTTGGCCTTTCCACGGTTTACGGCATCGTCAAGCAATCGGGCGGTTTCATCTTTGCCGAAAGCGAAGTGGGCAAGTTCACCCGCTTCAGCATCTATCTTCCCGTCCATCATCCCGATGCGGCGGAAGTTGCGCAGGCGGCAAGGTCTGCCACTGCGGAACCCAAGCGCCAGTGGTCGGGCGGCGGCAGGGTGCTGCTGGTCGAGGACGAGGACACCGTGCGGGCCGTGGCCGAACGCGCGCTGGTGCGGCAGGGGTATGAAGTGACGACCGCTGCCGATGGGGAGGAAGGGCTGGAGGCGATCGGGCGGGGGCAGTTCGATCTGGTCGTGTCCGACGTGGTGATGCCGACGATGGACGGCCCCGCCATGGCCCGCGAGATCCGCGCCCTAAAGCCCGATCTGCCCTTTCTGTTCATGTCGGGCTATGCCGAGGAGCAGCTGCGCCGCGAGATCGACATTCCCAACATGCACTTCCTGGCCAAGCCGTTTTCGGTGCAGCAGATCTGCGAAGCGGTGGAAAAGGTGCTGCGCGGCACCTGACACGCAAGGTCGGCAAGCCTGGGATGCTGTTGCCTTCATCCATGCTGCAGTTGGCGCGCCCGGCAGGACTCGAACCTGCTGCCTCAAGATTAGAAGTCGATTCCTACAGGCACCGCCGAGCCCGCTGTAGCACTCTAAACGATTGTCTGCATTCGCATTCTTGGAGATGAGTCCACTCGTTCACCCTTTGTGCCACTCCCAGCACCCGGTTCGCAAACGGTTCGCTGGCGTGGCGCAGACGGTTCGCAACGAAGGAGCCAAGAATGTCAGGAAACCCACAGCCGCGCCGCCTTACCGAGGGCTACATTCGCACCTTGGGCTACACGGATCGCCCCTACACCGTGCGCGATACGGCCGTTACCGGATTGCTCGTCCAGGTGAACCAGAAGAGCAAGAGCTATAAGGTCCAGCGCGACCTCTATGTTGGCGAGCGCGGCCGCCGCCGCTTCGTGAAGACCTTTCGCCGCACCCTAGGCACCACCGACGAGATAACGCTGGATGAGGCCCGGACGCGGGCGCAGGAGCTCATTGCCCAGGTGAAGCGGGGCGAAGACCCCAATGCCCGCCCCGACGACAAGACCGCCAACCCGGATGCGTGGACAGTGCGGCGCATGTACGATGAATATGCCGCCGACATGCGGGCCCGCGATTGCCGCGAACGGACCATTGAGGATGTGTTGTCCCGGCGCGACCGGCACCTCAAGGCCTGGCTCGATATTCCGATCAGCGAAATCAAGCGCAGCATGGCGCGTGAACGGCACAAGGAGCTGACGCGGGAAAGCGGCAAACGGGCTGCGAACATGGTGTTCAAGGAGTTCCGCGCAGCCTTCAATCTCGCGATCAAGGCCGCCGACGATCCCGACGCCATTGGCGACAACCCGGTGAAGGCCGTCACCTTCAACAAGGAGCGGGCCAGCAACCGCGTCATCATGCCCGACGATCTGCCCCACTGGTGGGAACGGGTGCAGGCGATCCCCAACCCGATCCGGCGCGACATGCATGTGATGGGCCTGTTGAGCGGCCTACGGCCGGGGACGCTGGTATCGCTGCGCCGCGAATGGGTAAATCTGAACGAGCGCGCCATTGTGATCCCGCGCATGAAGTCCGGCCGGTCCTTCGCGCTGCCGTTGTCGGCCTACATGGTCGAGCTCGTGAAGCGGGTCATTGCGGCGGGCGATCTGCTCTATCCCGGCTCCCCCTGGCTGTTCCCGACCCGCGCGAACAGCAGCCGGGACGTGATCGCTACGCAGGTATGGAAGGAAAAGACGCTGCCCAGCGAAACCGGCCATATCCTGCGCCACACCTACCGCACTGTCGCGCAGAGGGTGGGCATCGACCGCATTAACGCCCGGCTGATGCTCGACCATGCCGTGCCGGGCATCGACGGTGTATATGTCCATGAAAAGGCGCTGTTTGACGGTTTGCTTGAAACGCAGGAGACAATGACGAAACACCTGCTGGCATTGTGCGTGCCGGAAAATGCTGAACGGGGTTGCGAAAAGGCCGCCGCGTAGGCATGTAATTCGTGGCTGCATCTTCGGGCAGGGAAGCCGACCATCCCTAACGCGCCCGACGAGGCTCTCGCGAGAGCCCAGCAAATCGGCGACCCTTCGGGGTCTGACACTTCCGCAAGGAGTGTGGCTGGCCACTGACCCGACCGCTTTCGCAGGCGGTCGCTGTTGGTGGATGAGCCATGGATTTTGAAATTGAAAGGTCCTTGCGCGGGCTGGCGGAAAAGATCGGCGACGAAATCGCCGTCCGTCTGGTCGAGCGCTTCCGGCAGGGCGAGCTCCCTGTCGCTCCCGAATATCTGACCGCATTCCAGGTCGCCCAGCTTACCGGCTTTACGCCGAAAGGGCTGGAGAACATGCGCGCCAAGCGGATCGGCCCGCCCTTTATGAAGGTCGGTAATAGCGTCCGTTACCGCGTGGCCGATGTGCGGGCATGGATGGATGCGGGAGGTGATGCATGACGCGCCTCCCATATGAAATGGCCGCCCCGGCCGGAACCGGAGCGGACCATACAGAAGCCAACCAGCTACCGTCACCATCGCTCCCCGACCACGACCTCGCAATCAGCGAATTGCCTTTCGCTCTCCGCTATGCAGCCGAGCGCGCGGCCGAGTTTGCGGAAATCGTGTTCGATATGGACCGCGAATTTGAGGACGGGCTGGAGGACTGGGCAAGCCGTGTGCAGGCCCGTTGTTACGCGCCCTACGCCAGTCTGTACCGCTGCCTGCCGCCGGGCCTACCAGATGAAGTACGGCGCGAGGCGAAGAGGATTTTGGTCCATGGCTGAGGCGCTCCTGCACATGCCGAGCAGGCGCCCACAACAAAGCGAAACCGTCGAAGGTTTCGCTAAGCATGGCCTGCACCCCGTTCCCCTGGCACCAGCGAGCAAGAAGCTGCTCCGCCCTGGCAAGATGGCGGACCAGCGCTTTGCCGGAAACGAACCCGGCGGCATCAACTATGGCATCGTCCTTGGTGATACCAGCGGCGGCTTGGTCGATGTCGATCTCGACATGGCGGAAGCGCGCCAACTGGTCGATGCTGTATTCGGCACCGGTACCGTTGCCTTCGGTCGCTCCGGCGCGACCACGCATCTGTTCATCCGCCACAATGGTGCGGCGCCGAAACAGGTGGTGTTCGAGTTCTCCGATAAGGAGGCCGCACACCGCCTGCTTGGGCTGGAAGCGGGGTCGGATAATAAGTGCCGCGCCATCGAGCTTCGCGCGAGCGCGGGCCAATACACAATGGCGCCGCCCTCCATCCACCCAGACGGCGACTATCTGACCTGGCTGCCCGGCCGCTCCCCTGACGAAATCTCGCTGGAAGAGCGCTGGGAATGGGACGAAATCGCGACGAAGGGGCGGCTGCTGGCCTTTCTCGGTGTCGTTCTCCGGCGCTGGCCCCGCGAGGAAGGTTCCGGGCGCCACGACTTGACCTTGGCGTTGACCGGCGCCCTCGTCCGCATGAACCTGGACGATGCCACGGTGGACGATTTGGTCTGGACCGTGCGGGAGGCTGCTGGCGACACGAAGCGGCAGGAAGCGCGCCACGCTGCCGACACGCGCGCCAATCTTGAAGCCGGAAACGAAGTGACCGGTATGCCTGCCCTGTTCAAGGGACTCGGTATTTCCGAGCTACTGGACGATGTGCGCGGCTGGTTCGGCAACACGTCTGGCCCAAAGGGAAAGAGCCCAAACGAACAGCCGTCGCCGCTCGATCTTGCACAGGCCTTGCTCGATGACCGCAAGGAACCGCTGCTGCGCTTTAACGGCGAATGGCTGACCTATTCCCACGGCGCATATCGGCAGCGCGAAGACGAAGGAATGCGGGCCGAGGTTTACCGCCAGTTCCCGACATTCTCCAGCAAGGGCGTTAGCTGCGTGCTCGATGCGCTGCGGAGCCTGGCCTACTCCGATGCGACCAGGCTGACCCCACCATGCTGGCTGGACGACCGCCAAGGCCCGGACCCGACTTCGCTGTTGGTGCTGCGTAACGGTGTGCTCGACCTTGCGGCTGGCACACTGTCGCCACACGATCCGGCGCTGTTTACCCGTAACGCCCTCGACTTCGCCTACGATCCCGACGCACCAGCACCGGAACGCTGGTTAGCCTTCTTGCACGAAATCTGGCCTGCCGCCGATGAAGCCGACTGCCACGATGCCCTGCAACAGATGTTTGGCTACCTGCTGACGCCCGACACGGCGCAGCAGAAGGTGTTCGTGCTGGTCGGTCCGCCGCGCTCTGGCAAGGGCACGATCGGCCGCGTACTGTTGCGCCTTCTCGGTCGCCACAACGTCTCGTCCCCAACGCTGAGTAGCCTGGCCGAACAGTTCGGGCTGCAATGCCTGATCGGCAAGCAGCTCGCGCTCGTCTCCGATATGCGGCTGGGTAATCGCACCGACACTGCGAAGGTGGCGGAGACGCTCCTGCGGGTTAGTGGCGAGGACGATTTCTCTGTCCCCCGGAAGCACATGAACGACTGGGCTGGCAAGCTGTCGGCCCGTTTCGTCATCATGTCCAACGAAGCGCCCTCGCTGAACGATCCGTCTGGCGCCCTGATGAGCCGCTACATCGTCTTGCAGATGCGGCAATCTTTCCTTGGTCGCGAGGACCGGAGCCTTGATGCGGTGCTGGCGACAGAGCTGCCAGGCATCCTTAACTGGGCCATTGAAGGCTGGCGGCGGCTCCGCGCCGAAGGCCGTCTCGCGCAACCAGCAAGCTCGCTGGCGCTTGTGCAGGCGATGGATCGTCTGGCCTCTCCCATTAAGGCCTTTCTTGACGAAGAATGCGAGATGGGCGCCGACCTGTCTGTGGCGAAGGACGATCTATACCGGCGGTTTAAGCACTGGGCCGAAGACGCCGATTACACCTGGCGGGGCAGCAAGGAGCTGTTCGGCAAGAACCTACAGGCAGCCATCGGGCAGCATATCCGCGAAACCCGGCCAAACGTCGGCGGCAAGCGGCAATGGGCGTGGTCCGGCATCGGGCTTCGTCCCGGTCCGGGTTGCGGCAGCCGGTCCGGGTTAAGCCAAGGCCACGACCAACCGGGCGAAGGTGGTTTGTTCGCCAGGGGAGATGACGATGTGCCGTTCTGAGGTCTTGGCGCCCTTCGGTCCGGGCAACGGTCTGGGTTCGGTCCGGGTTACGGTCCGGGCAAAACCCATGGATTACCTAGGGAGGTCCGGGAAGTCCGGGTTAGGCAAACTTTCTGCAGGGGTAACAAAACAGACGGAGACAGAGGGAGAGAAGAAGAGGGTAGCTAGTGCAATGCTAAATGCCCGGACCTCCCGGACCGGCCGGACCGGAGCTGCTGCATCGGGTTCCCCTGGCAGGGGCGAAGTGCCCGCCCACCCCGCGTTCCTGCTCCCTAAAAAAGAGAGCCAGACGGCGGATCAAGCCCCAAAGTTGCCCTCTCTGGCAGACCCCACGCTGCTGAGGCTCCAAACCTAGAGCCGTAACCCCATGGAAAAGTATATGGAACATTTCATGAACATGGAAGTCGAACCGTCTAGCGAACCGCCTACCGGCAAGAAGGGGCGCAAAAGGGCCACCGGCCTGACCGTGCGCGATGCGTCCGGTATCGCCTTGCTCCCCCCGGCCTTGGACATTGTCCGCAACATGGCCCGGCTGGGCCATCCGGTGCCGAGCATCGCCGCCGCCCTGGGCGTGAGCCGGGAGACGTTCAACCAGTGCCGGAAGCGCCAGGTGGAGGTGGACGAGGCCTTTGCCGAGGGGCGCGCTGGGCTGGAATTCGAGCTCGCCAGCAGCCTCGTGGAGGCTGCCCGCAAGGGCAACATCGTGGCGGCCATGTTCGCCCTCAAGTCGATGTTTGGCTACCGCGACAACGGCCAGACCGACACCGCCCCCAAGGTCGCGGTGCAGATCAACCTCCCGGCCGCGATGGAGGCTAAGGCCTACGCCGCAATGGTCGAGGCCGAACGGAAGGGGAGCTCGGCCGATGAGTAAGCTCACCAACCCGACGCCCTGGCAGGAGCGGGTGCTGGCCATCCCCGAAGACCTGAACATCGCCATGCTGGGAGGGCGCGGCTCCGGCAAGACGACCGCCCTGGCACTGATCGCCCTGCGGCACTGCGTCCAGTACGAGGACAAGGCCCGCGTCCTGATCCTGCGCGCCACGTACAAGTCGCTCGCCAACCTCTGGGACGAGCTCGAAGCGCTGTTCCGCGATGCCTTCCCCGGCGGCATTAGCTCCAACCGTGCGGACTTCGTTATACGCTGCCCGAACGGGGCTGTCGTCACCCTGGGCAATCTCTCCCACAAGAAGGACGTGGCGAAGTGGCAAGGGCAGGAAGCGAACCTGCTGGCGGTGGACGAGATCACCAACTTCACCACCCTGCGCCACATCAATATGCTGCGCGCCAACCTGCGCGGCCCGGCGGGCATCCCGACCCGCATGATCGTGCTCGGCAACCCCGGCGGCCCGCTCCATGCCACCATCGCCCGGCTGCACGTCACCGGCCGCATTCCGTGGCGGCCCTACGAGCTGGAAGACGGCTCGCGCTGGGTGTTCGCGCCCTCGACCTACCTGGACAATCCGACCATCGACACCGAGCGCTATGCCCGTTCGCTGATCGCATCTTCCGGCGGCGACCGTGCGCTGGCCGAAGCCTGGCTGAACAATAACTGGGCCGACCTGGCAGGCGCGTTCTTCGCGGACGTATTCGGCGAGCACTGCATCCTGCCCGAAAGCAATTTCCGCGTTCCGCAGGGGCCCGTCTCGGAACATGGTTGGTATAGCTGTGTGGCGCTCGACTGGGGCTGGTCGGCACCGACCGCCGCCATGCTTGCAATCCAGCCGCGCATCCCCGGTCTTGTCGGGCCCGGCGGCCGAGTGTTCCCCAAGCATTCGTGGATCATCGTGGACGAGGTGCACAGCGCTCGTTCGGACGACCCGAACGCGGGCAAGGGCTGGCCGCCCCAGATGGTGGCCGAAGAGGTGCTGGCAGCCTGCGAGCGCTGGAACATCCGCAAGCAAGGTGTCGGAGACGACGCGCGGGGCCTGCAGAACGACACCCTGCTGGAACAGCTCGGCCGCTACGGGCTGCACCTGACCAAGCCGCGCAAGGACCGCATTTCCGGCTGGGTGAAGGTGAAGGCCATGATGGCCGCCGCCCGCGACGGCGACCCCGACATGCCCGGCCTCTGGATTTCCGAGCGCTGCCGCTATGCCCTCGAAACCTTGCCGCTCCTGCCGCGCGATGACGTGCGGATGGAGGACGTGGACACGACCGCCGCCGACCATGCGGCCGACGCCATTCGCTACCTCGTAAATTCCCCCGTGATGCTGGCCAGGCACGGGCGGATTGCTGCTGGCCACTACTAGGAGACCAACCATGCCCCGTTTGATTGATGACAGTACCCCGATCCGGCCCGATGTGCCGCTCGGCCTCCACCCCGATAGCCTACTGGGCTTCTCGGAAGCCCTGACCACCGAGGGCACCTTGGGCCCGAACGTGCTCGCTGCCGCGCGGGAGAGCCTGCGCCTGTGCTACGATCTGTTCGGCCGGATGAACGATGCCGAGCGCGATTTGCAGGCGATGGCCGATCCCGCGCGCCGTCGCCAGCACCCCGCCGAACGTGGCGGCCGCACCGACTACACCGACAATGTGCGGATGAAGAACGGCAAGCCTACCCGCGTCGTGGACGCGGAAGAGTTCATTGTCGCGGCCGAACAGGCATTCGCCCGCGTCGGCCCGGCCATTGACCGGCGGTTGAAGGAGCTCGACGGCTACCGGAACACGCTGGAACAGCGGGTCGCAACGGCGCTCGACCATCCGGCGCGCAAGACGCCGGAAGGGCTCGCCCTGGCGGCCGAGGTGCGCGCGCACATCAAGGGCATGAAGAAGCCCGACGAGCGGATGAAGTTCGTGACGCAGGCCATCGACGCGGGCGATATCCCGACCGTGGCGGCGGTGCTCCATGCCCAGCCGTTCCTCTCTGGGCTTGAGCCCGAAACCCATGCCACGCTCCGGGCGCGCGCGGCGGCCAAGTTCGCTCCGGTCGATGATGCCCAGCTTGCCGCCACCGAGGCGGCGATCAAGCACGTCACCGCGTCCGGCTCTGCCCTGGTGAAGCGCTTCGGGGATGTGACCGCGCTGCGGAACGCCCCGGCGGCGAAGGCCGCCAAGAGCATCAAGGCACTGGAAGGGGCGGGCCGGTGACGCGGCCCGATCCGATCTCGGTCCTGTTGGCGGACAGCTACATTGCCCGCCACGGTAGCGGGCCGAAGGGGGAGACGGCGGCCGAGCTGGGCGCGCGGCTTGTCGGGGAGGCCCGCGCCGTAGCGCTGGACCGGGCGCTGGCCAACCTCGGCCGGGGCGTCGAGCCCTCGCAGGCCGACATTGACCTGTTCCAGGGCGATCCGCACATGAACCTGCGTTACCTCGACGCGCGGGACGAGGCGCTGGCACTGCATGGTGACGAGCTCGCGTGGGAGCCTGAGCCCGAACCGGAACCGGAGCTCGACGAGGACGGGCAGCAAACGTGAACGGGCCGGGGATCATCGCGGCTGATGAGGACGGAACGGGCGTCAAGTATGTCAGGCCAGCCGAGCAAGAGCGGCCCTGCCTACGCTGCCACAAGCCCTTCATGAGTCATGGGCCCGGCAACCGCTTGTGTGGCGACTGCCGGACCCGTGATGTTAGCCCGTTCGAGCCGGGTTAGAATTCGCGGAAATCTCCAATGGCGCTGTCGATGACGGCGGCGCGAGTGGTAAGCGCGTCAGGCAGCCGTTCGTTGCCCGCCATGTAACCACTCAACCATGCCATGCTCACCAACATTTGCCGGGCGCGCTCATGCGCTGTCAGGTCTGGTGCCACGATGGCGGCCCGGAACAAGTCCAGAGCCACGACACCTTCAAATGTCCCGTCGTCGTCCACTTCAATGAGAAATTCACGGGTGGCTTCGAGGCTGCTGTTCAGTGAAATCAGGGCCCGCCGCGTCTTCGCGGGCATGGTATAGCTATCGGCCAGTTCACTCAGGCTACGCATTTGTCATTCCTTTGCGGTGCTGGCGCTGATCGTCAGACATGAAACGGCGTTCGCCGACGATCAGCGCACAGTGTTGAAGTTTGTGCATTGTCGTCGGCTCGCAGGGTCCACGCGGCACAGGGGATCGCCCTGGGCCTGCAACGCGAATGAAGGGCTTGTTGTGTCGCCCACCGGCTCGGACCCGGACTGCACCGGCGATGGTCATGCTGTCCCGAGCGAATTGACGGTAGGCAGTCTTGGGGCGGCGTGTCTACAGGTTTTAACGTTGTACTGATGTTGCCGGATTCAGCGATCCTTGGGCTCCACCACTTGGCCATAGCCTTCGGGCAGTTTCATTGGTCGAGGATCGGCCTGAGCCTTCTTCTCAGCCAACTCGATCTTGTTGCGACGCTTGATCGCCTTTTGGGTCATGTCGCTGTTTACGTCGAGCAGGCTCAGCACGCCCCGCACAAAGGGTATGGTGCGGAACACTGCCAAACTGCCGGCGAAGTAAAGAATGCCAGGGAGTAGCCAGCCTAGGTCAATGGGTTGAAAACGCTCGGGCATGGGGATGGTCAAGCCCCAGTTCAGCGCCTTACCCGCGATGAGTGCGACGACAGCGACAAAATCTAGCCCTAGGAGGGCAACCCAGAAGAGCATCTGAGCCTTCAGGGCTTTGTGATAGCGCTCTGCATCCTCCAGTTCCAATCCATCCGGCTTGAGTATACCGGCCGTAAAGATCATTGCTGGGAGAATCACGGCCGATTGAATGCTGAAAAACGCGATCAGTTCGGTCGTTATGTCCTTCATAGCGCTGTGCGGCAGAAAATAGGCTCCTATGGCCGCCAGCAAGGCAGCGGAAAAGAAGTCCCATTTCTGCAGCATCCAACGCATCTAAGCGGTGCCTCTAAGCCTCGATTTTGCCATTCTCAATGAAGTAGTCGTAGGCGGCTCTCAGTTTCGCTCTAACGTCCGTAGGGTCGAGAAGGCTGCCTGTGGACAACACGCGAACAGGGTAGCTGAGACGAATGTCTTTCCCGGTCAGCCTGCCATGCTTCCCAACAGCGGTGATTTCGCCATCGGGCAGATTGCGAAGGGCCTGTTGCATCGGCGCGCGCGTTACACGGCGTCGTTTGGTTTTGTACCCGATATGGACGGACACGTCCAAGTCTGCGCCTTCTGGGATACTTTCCAGCAGGTTCTGCACGTCGGCCTCATTGTTCATGATCGCGCGAAGGACTTCAACTGCACGCTGCCCCCATGAACGCCGCGCCCCAACGTCTATGTGCTGATCAACCTCCCCTTCGACTATAGGTTCGTGCGGCAACCTTGCCGGGGCGGCCTCTACAGCTCCCGTACCACCGACGATGATTTCGCGTATATCATCGAGGTCGCCGCCTACCTCGTCGCTGTCGAATTTGGCAGTGAGCAGGACATGGCCGTTTTGAGCCATCTGGGCGGTTCGCTCAGTGAGCAACCACGTCAGATATTGCTCCAAGTGCTTAGTGGAGAGAGAACGGCTCTGAATCGTCAAGACGTGATTGCCGATGACCATCCAGTACATCATCGAATGGATGTATTCCCTTCCGGCCGGAGGTGGCTGCTGTTCCACTGGAAGCATTGCAGCGTCAGGCTCATTGTGGAGCAACGCCTGCATGTAACCTCGGGTATAAACGGTCAGATCGCCAAAGAAGCTCACGCCGTCGTCATGATACAAGTTCATCAACAGGGTGTCGGAGTTGTCAGGCGGCACGATCCACGCGCGCCTGTTCCAATGCTCCGCCAAGGCACCACCGCCAAATTGGTCGGTGAGCGCCCCACGCACACGCGCTTCCAGAGTTGCTCCGTTCAGCGCCCCAACCGGGTCATCCATGCGTCGATAGTGAACAGTGAGAGATTTCCTCTCCGTCATTGCCCCCAGCCTCCCATAACAGCGGTCTAGAACAGTCAGCGTCCAGAACGTGAAGAAAAATATGGCTCGTTACAAGGGCACGATGACGAGTGGGCTACTTATACCACTGATCTTTAATGTGGTTAGAAACCTCATCCGACAGATTATGCCAAGCCGCGACGTTGTTCGAGGCGTCAACGACATAAACGGTGTCACGGGCGTCCATAGCGGACCAGACAAAATCCGCAGCCTGGCTCGCGGTGTAGGCCGAGTTCACGTACCATAAGGACTTATGGATTTTGGCCCAGCTACCAAGCTCTTTGATCTTGGCTATCACGCCATCGTAGTTCTGGCCGGGCTGATACAGATCGTACGAAATGTGAAGGTTATTTGCCAATCTGGCCTCCTGTTCCTGGGCCAGCTCTGCCGACCTTCCCCGTCCCTAGCACGGTTGGAACGAAAAGTGAACACGCGCGATGTGAGCGATAAGATGGCGACCCCGGCGTGACTCGAACACGCAACAACCTGCTTAGAAGGCAGGTGCTCTATCCAGTTGAGCTACGGGGCCCCAATACGGTTCGTTACACGGTTCGCTGGATGACCGGCAACGGCTAACCTACAATACTCCCATCCCTTTCGCGGCCCAGACCCTCCGCTTAGAAGTCTCGCGCTCTATCCAGATGAGCTACGGGCGCGCGCGGGATGTCCCATAAGCATCCTTTGCGGATCGTGCAAACCGCGTTAGCAAGTGCGTCCATGACCGATCCCCAGCTTTCGCGCATCGATGGCACTTCGGGTGCCCGCCGCCACTTTCGCTATTTCGACTATGTGATGGCCTCGTTCGTGGCCATCCTTCTGCTGTCGAACCTGATCGGCGCGTCCAAGCTGGCACAGGTGGGCGGCTTCACCTTTGGCGCCGGGATCCTGTTCTTTCCCGTGTCCTACGTGATCGGCGACGTGCTGACCGAGGTCTATGGCTATGCCAATGCGCGGCGCTGCGTGTGGATGGGCTTCTTCGCCATGGTCTTCATGGCGTTCATGAGCTTCGTGGTCGTGGCCATGCCCCCGGCGCCGGGCTGGGACGGGCAGGCGGCCTATGAAAGCGTGTTCGGATCGACGTGGCGAATCGTGATCGCGTCGGTTGCCGCCTTCTGGGCCGGGGAGTTCGTCAATTCGTTCGTGCTGGCGCGCATGAAGGTGCTGACAGGCGGCAAGCATCTTTGGACCCGCACCATCGGTTCGACGGTGTTCGGCCAGGCGGTGGACAGCCTGATCTTCTATCCGGTCGCCTTCCTCGGCATCTGGACGGTCGATCAGGTGCTGACGGTGATGGTGACGAACTGGGCGCTGAAAGTCGCCTGGGAGGCAGGTCTGACGCCGTTGACCTACCTTGTGGTGGGATGGCTAAAGCGGCGCGAAGGGGCGGACGTGTTCGATACCGATACCGACTTTTCCCCCTTCGCCAAGGCGCCATCGATCTGATTGCCTGAAGGCTCCCCGCGCCCCGGCATGGTGCGGGGGCGCTGGGATTGTTTCCTTCCGGGAGAGTGCCGCAGGGCTTCCGGCCCGGCCGTCCGGTCAATCCGCGATCAGGCCGATCAGGACATAGACGATCAGCGCCGTGCCGAAGCCGAGCAGGGTGGCAAGGGCGAAGGCCACGCGCACGAGCGTGACATCGATGTTGAAGTAGCGGGCGATGCCGGCGCAGACGCCCATGAGCTTGCCGCGCGCCTTGTCGAGCTGAAAGCCGCGCGACGGGGTGACGGGACGAGGGGCTGCATCATCAAAGCGAAGCTGGGACATCAGATCATCTCCTGCATGGCGGCAGCAGGGGCTGCCGAGGGCTGGCCGGGGCTGGCCGGGTTGTGGACGGTGCCTGCGATGAGTGCGAGGCTGAGGGCGACGGCGCCGAGCGCGCTGCCAAGCCGAGTGAAAGCGGTGCGCATCAGATCAGTCCTTCGGCACGGGCTGCGGGCGCGGCATGGCCGGACGGGACTTCGGGAACGCTGACGGTTCCGGCAATGAGCGCGAGGCTGAGGGCGAACGCGCTGAGCGCGGCGGCGATGCGGTTGGTGTATTCGGTCATGGTGCGGGTCCTCATGGGCAAGTGGTTGAAGCCGTTCCGGCCTATGCCGACCCTTCTGCATGGGCCGTGCCAAACTCGGATAATGGCTGAAAACCGGGGTTTTCCGTGATCGCTTGGCGACATGCCGCAATAGGACGTGCTGAAGACTGGGAAATATTCCCAATTTTTCGTAAGGGACTCATCTGACAGTGGCGAGGGCCATGCGGCTATGGCGATTGCAGCTTGCAATTTTCCGGCAAGGCGCCTATCTGGCGCTCATCCCGACATTGTGAAAGCAAGGTCAGGCTGGCGCCGAAAGGCTCCGGCGCGGACCCGCTTTTGCCATTCGGACAGTTGGAGCCTGCATGACCGATCTTGCGCGTATCACCGAGGTTATCGAACCGGAGGCGAAGGCCCTTGGCTTCGATCTCGTGCGCGTGCGCTATTTCAAGGGCGGCGAGATCGGCGACGAGGAGCACACGCTTCAGGTCATGGCCGAGCGGCCGGAGACCGGCCAGCTTGTGATCGAGGATTGTGCAGCGCTTTCGCACCGCATTTCCGACCGCTTCGACGCGCTGGAAGAGCAGGGTGAGGTGCTGATCGCGGATGCCTACCGGCTTGAGGTTTCCTCGCCCGGCATTGATCGCCCGCTGACCCGGCCGAAGGACTTTGCGGCCTGGACCGGTCATGAAGCCCGGATCGAGCTGTCCGAGCTGCTCGACGGGCGCAAGCGTTATCGTGGCGACCTCAAGGGGTTCGATGCCGCGAGCCAGACGATTTCCATCGAGGACGACGGCGTGGTGTTCACCGTGCCCTTTGCCCTTGTTGCCAATGCCAAGCTGATCCTGACGGACCGGCTTATCGCCGCTTCCCGGCCGCTCGACAGCAGCGGCGCGGACGAAATACTCGAAGAACAGGAAGACTGACCCATGGCCAGTGCGATTTCCGCAAACCGCGCCGAACTGCTTGCAATCGCCAATGCGGTTGCCACCGAGAAGATGATCGACAAGTCGGTCGTCATCGAGGCGATGGAGGAGGCGATCCAGAAGTCGGCGCGCAACCGCTATGGCGCCGAAAACGACATCCGCGCCAAGCTTGATCCGCGCACCGGCGACCTGCGCCTGTGGCGCGTGGTGGAAGTGGTCGAGGTAGTCGAGGACTACTTCAAGCAGGTCGATCTCAAGCAGGCCGAAAAGCTTCAGCCGGGCGCGAAGATCGGCGATTTCATCGTCGATCCCCTGCCGCCGGTCGATCTGGGGCGCATCGATGCCCAGTCTGCCAAGCAGGTGATCTTCCAGAAGGTCCGCGATGCCGAGCGTGACCGCCAGTATGACGAGTTCAAGGACCGCGTCGGCGAAGTCATCACCGGGGTCATCAAGTCGGTCGAGTTCGGCCACGTGATCGTCAACCTCGGCCGGGCCGAAGGCGTGATCCGCCGCGACCAGCAGATCCCGCGCGAAGTGCCGCGCGTGGGCGAGCGCGTGCGCGCGCTGATCCTCAAGGTCGAACGGCAGAACCGTGGTCCGCAGATCTTCCTTTCGCGCGCGCATCCTGAGTTCATGAAGAAGCTCTTTGCGCAGGAAGTTCCCGAAATCTACGACGGCATCATCGAGATCAAGGCCGCCGCGCGCGATCCGGGCAGCCGAGCCAAGATCGGCGTCATCAGCCGCGATTCCAGCATCGACCCGGTCGGCGCCTGCGTCGGCATGAAGGGCAGCCGCGTGCAGGCCGTGGTGCAGGAATTGCAGGGCGAGAAGATCGACATCATTCCCTGGAGCGAGGATACCGCGACTTTCGTGGTCAACGCGTTGCAGCCTGCCACCGTCAGCCGCGTGGTCATCGACGAGGAAGAGGGCCGGATCGAGGTGGTCGTGCCCGACGATCAGCTCAGCCTTGCCATCGGCCGTCGTGGCCAGAATGTGCGTCTGGCCTCTTCGCTGACCGGATCGGCCATCGACATCATGACCGAGGCCGAGGCTTCGGAGAAGCGCCAGAAGGAGTTCGCCGAACGCTCGAAGATGTTCGAGGAGGAGCTCGACGTCGACGAGACGCTTTCGCAGTTGCTGGTGGCCGAAGGGTTCACCGAACTGGAGGAAGTGGCCTATATCGAGATGGCCGAACTGGCCGCGATCGAGGGCTTCGACGAGGAACTGGCCGAGGAACTTCAGAGCCGTGCGGTCGAGGCGATCGAGCGGCGCGAGGAAGCGCTGCGCGAACAGCGCCGCGCGCTGGGCGTGGAAGATGCGCTGGCGGAACTGCCGCACCTGACCGAGGCCATGCTGGTCACGCTCGGCAAGGCGGGAATCAGGACGCTTGACGATCTGGCCGATCTTGCCACCGACGAACTTATCGCGAGGAAGCGCACCGAACAGCGCCGCCGCAACGAGAAGGGGCCGCGCGAGAAGGGCGACCGTCCGGAGCGCGCCGAGGACAAGGGCGGCGTGCTGGGCGAATATGGCCTGAGCGAAGAGCAGGGCAACGAGATCATCATGGCCGCGCGTGCGCACTGGTTTGAAGACGAGCCGGGGTTCGCCGACGAGCCGGCAGTCGAGGAGGCCGCCGATGCGGATTCCTCACAATGAGCCGCTGAGCTCCGACAGCGTTGGCGCCTCGCCGGCGGGGAAGGCCCCGCCGGAGCGGAAATGTGTGCTGACCGGGCGACACGATTCGCGCGGGCAGCTGATCCGTCTTGCGATTTCGCCCGATGGCATGGTCCTGCCCGATGTCATGGCGCGCGCGCCGGGGCGGGGGGCGTGGCTTGGCGTGTCGCGGCAGGAACTGGAAAAGGCGCTGGCCAGCGGCCGCTTGCGTGGAGCGCTGGCCCGTGCCTTCAAGGGTGCGCCGCTGACCATTCCGGACGATCTGGCCGACCGTATCGAGCAGGCATTGCGCCGTCTCCTGACGGACCGGCTCGGCATTGAACTGCGTGCCGGCAACATGCTGCTGGGCACGGAAAAGATCGCGCAGGGGTGCAGGTCAGGGGCAGTAACGTTCCTTGGACATGCCTGCGATGCGGGCAGCGACGGACCCAACAAGCTGGCGCAGGCATGGCGGGTTGGCGAGGGCGCGGAAGGTTCCGGTCTCAAGGGCGTCATCTTGCCGCTGGACCGCGCGGCGCTGTCTGTGGCATTGGGCCGCGACAACGTCGTTCACTTTGCGCTGACCGATCCGGCCGCCGCCGAAAGGCTGAAGGCCTTGCTGCAGCGTCTGATGCATTTTCTCGGCAACGGGACTGAAGCCGCCACTCCTCCATCGGGCGGGGCGGCAAACGACGATATTGATACGAAGGGCGAATGAGTTCGATGAGCGATAGCGACAAGAAGCCGACGCTGGGCCGCAGGCCGCTGGGCCTGAAGACGGCGGTAGAGGCCGGAGAGGTCAAGCAGACCTTCAGCCATGGTCGCACCAACAAGGTGGTGGTCGAAGTGAAGCGGCGCAAGCTGATGGGCCGTCCGGGCGAGGCCGCGCCAACGGCCGCACCCGCGACGCCTGCGCCGCAGCCCACGCCGGTCGCTCCTCCTCCGCCGCCCCCGCCGCCCCCGCCGCCGCCTTCGGCAACGCGCGAGACGCGCCAGGAAATGCAGGCCCGCCTGCTGCGCGAGGCGGAGGAAGCGCGCCTTGCCGCGCTTGAGGCTGCCAACCGCCGCGAGCAGGAAGAACGCCAGCGCGCCATCGAGGAAGAGCGCCGCCGCGCCGAGGAAAAGGCGCGCGCCGAGGCCGCGGTGACGAAGGCCGAGACGCCCGCTCCCGCATCCGCCGATGCGGAACCGCCCGCAGCGGCAACGCAGGCACAGGAATCGCCCCCGGCCGAGGCCAGCGCTACCGCCTCCGCGCAGGCAGAACCGGGCGCCCAGAACCGCCAGTCCGATGCGGCCCAGCCCGAAGCCGCGAAAGCCGAGGCCCCGGCCATGCCCGCGCCGCGCCGGTTCACCCCCGTTGCGCCTTCTGCGCCGGCCAAGCGTCCGGAACCCGCCGCCAAGAAGCCGACCAGCGTGCCGCGTGACCGCAAGGTCGAGGACCGGCGCGGCGGCAAGCTGACCGTGACCCGCGCCCTCAACGAGGACGAAGGCGCACGTGCCCGTTCGCTCGCCGCGCTGAAGCGGGCGCGCGAGAAGGAGCGCAGGGCGCATTATGCAGGCCAGTCGCAGCCGCGCGAAAAGCAGGTGCGCGATGTGGTGGTGCCTGATGCGATCACCGTGCAGGAACTGGCGAACCGAATGGCCGAAAAGGCGGCCGATCTGGTGAAGGCCCTGTTCAAGATGGGCATGATGGTGACGATCAACCAGACGATCGACCAGGACACCGCGGAACTGCTTGTGACCGAGTTCGGCCACAACATCCAGCGCGTGAGCGAAAGCGACGCGGACATCGACACGTCAGCCGACGTCGATCCCGAAGACACGCTGAAGCCGCGTCCGCCGGTTGTCACCATCATGGGCCATGTCGACCACGGCAAGACCTCGCTGCTCGATGCGCTGCGCGGAACCGATGTGGTGCGCGGCGAGGCAGGCGGCATCACGCAGCATATCGGCGCCTATCAGATCAAGACGAAGAACGGCGATCTCATCACGTTCCTTGATACGCCGGGCCACGAAGCCTTCACCGAAATGCGCATGCGCGGGGCCAATGTCACCGATATCGTCATCCTCGTGGTGGCGGGCGATGACGGGCTGATGCCGCAGACGATCGAGGCGATCAACCACACCAAGGCGGCCGGTGTGCCGATGATCGTGGCGATCACCAAGTCGGACAAGCCGGAGTTCAACCCCCAGAAGATCCGCGAGCGACTGCTGGAGCACGAAGTGATCGTCGAGGCCATGTCGGGCGATGTGCAGGATGTCGAGGTTTCGGCCAAGACCGGTGCAGGGCTGGACGAACTGATCGACAAGATCCTGCTTCAGGCCGAACTCATGGAACTGAAGGCCAATCCCGACCGCGCGGCCGAAGCCACCGTGATCGAGGCCAAGCTCGACAAGGGCAAGGGTCCGCTGGCAACCGTGCTCATCAATCGCGGCACGCTCAAGGTTGGCGATATCTTCGTGGTTGGCACCCAGTCGGGCCGCGTTCGCGCAATGCTTGACGACAAGGGCCGCCAGGTGAAGGTCGCGCCGCCTTCGCTGCCGGTCGAAGTGCTGGGCATCGGCGGCGTGCCGATGGCAGGCGATACGCTGACGGTGGTCGAAAGCGAGGCCCGCGCGCGTGAAGTGGCGGCCTACCGCCAGGAACGCGCCACGGCCAAGCGCACCGCGCAGGCGCCCGCCAGCCTTGAAAACATGTTCTCTGCGCTCGCCGCCAAGAACACGGTCAAGGAGTATCCGCTGGTCATCCGCGCCGACGTGCAGGGTTCGGTCGAGGCGATCGTCAATGCGCTGAACAAGATCTCCACCGACGAGATCAAGGTCCGCATCCTTGCCTCTGGCGTGGGCGCGATCACCGAAAGCGACGTGAACCTTGCCCAGGCCAGCGGTGCGCCGATCGTGGGCTTCCATGTCCGTCCGAACGCCAAGGCGCGCGAGCTGATCGAGCGTAACAAGGTGCGGATGAAATACTTCGACGTGATCTATCAGCTCACCGACGACATCCGTTCGGAAATGGCGGGCGAACTGGGACCGGAGGCAATCGAAACGGTCGTCGGCCGTGCCGAGGTCAAGGAAGTCTTCCCGGCAGGCAAGAAGGACAAGGCCGCCGGTCTGCTCGTGGTCGAAGGGGCCATCCGCAAGGGCATCCATGCACGCCTTACCCGCAACGATGTCATCGTCAGCCGGACGATCATTGCCTCGCTGCGCCGTTTCAAGGACGACGTGCCGGAGGTGCGCGCGGGCCTCGAATGCGGCGTGGTGCTTCAGGACACGAACGACATCAAGCCGGGCGACCAGCTCGAAGTCTTCGAAGTCGAGATGCGCGAACGCACCCTGTAAGGCCGGTTCCGCGAGGCCGCGATCCGCTGTGGTTCCCTCCTGCCTGCGGGAGGGAACCGGGATGGTAGCGCTTTCCGGGCCTGTCGGCGCAATGGAGGCTCGCATGGCCCGTTATGTTGCCCTGTTCGGTTCCATCAACGTGGGCGGAAACCGTCTGTCGATGGCGGACATGCGCTGGGCATTCGAGCGCGAGGGGCTGAGCGGCATCGAAACCGTCATTGCAAGCGGCAACCTGCTGTTCGACCATGACGAGCGCCCGCTCGACGGGCTGGAAGACCTGTTCAGCCACGTGATGCTGGACCGCTTCAATATCAGGAGCTTCGTGGCCGTGCGTGATCGTGCGGCGATTGCCGAGGCGGTAGAGGGCAATCCCTTCACCGGAATCGGCAAGGACAATCTGGTCCACACGATGTTTCTTGAACGCCAGCCCGACAGGGCGGCTTTCGACAGGCTGGCGGCGGACCAGGCAATGCGCGGGCTGGAGAAACTGGCAATCGGTGATCGCAGCATCTATATCGATTTTGCGAACGGCGTTGCCGAAAGCAAGCTGACCGGCGCCTTCATCGAGCGGCGGCTCGGCTGCCGGGGAACCGCCCGAAACGTGCGTTCCATCGCGCGCATCCTTTCGAAGATGAGTTAGATTTGGCCAAGCATCAGACGTCCCCCGAAACCCGTTCCGTCCGCCTGCTCAAAGTGGGCGAGCAGGTGCGCCATATCCTTTCCGAACTGCTGACCCGCCAGCAGGTGCATGACGACGTGCTGACGGCGCATACCGTTTCCGTCACCGAAGTGCGCATGTCGCCCGACCTGCGCCATGCCACGGTCTTCGTGAAAGCGCTGCTGGGGCAGGACGAGGACATCGTGCTCAAGGCCCTGCGCGTCAACACCGCCTTTTTCCAGCGCGAGGTGGCGCAGCGGCTGAGGCTGAAATACGCGGCGCGGATCAAGTTCCTTGCGGACGAAAGCTTCGACGAGGCGAGCCGCATCGAGCAACTGCTGGCCGATCCCAAGGTCCGCCGCGATCTTGATGCAGCCGAAGGCGACGGCGGCTGAAACAGGACTGCGGCCCGACGGCTCAGCCCGGCACCATCTGGGCCTTGATGGTGATCGTGACCGTCTTGCCCACGATCAGGCGGTAGGCTTCCATGCCGAAATCGGTCCGGTCGATGCGGGTCTGCGCGCTGAACCGGATCGGCTCGCGGCCCGAAGCCGAGGCGGGCGGTTCGGCAAAGCTGACATCCAGCGTGACCGGCCGGGTCACGCCGCGCGCGGTGAGGTCGCCTTCCACCATGGCCGTTGCGGGGCCGGTCATCGTCATCCGCCGCCCGCTGAAACGCACCGTGGGATGGCGCGCCACGTCGAAGAAGCTTTCGCCCTTCAGGCGTTCGAGCGTGACCGGATCACCCGCTTCAAGGGCCGAGGCATCGAGCGTGACATCCATGCGGATCGTATCGAGGCGGGCAGGGACGAGTTCGATACCGCCGCTGACCTTGGGAAAGCGGGCCGTCTTGCTGGCAAGGCCGAAGAAGCTCACCCTGGCGGCGACATCGCTCTGGCGTGGATAGAGCTGGTAGCGCAGCGCAGAGCTGCCATTGGCGGCGGCAGTGCCCGCTCCGCCAAGCAGGGCGGCTATCGCGATCAGGCCGAGAACGGTTCTGCTGGCATCTGGCATCGGCATGGGGCACATCCTGCGGACCAAGTGACCTGTCGAATAATCGCTTCTGCCCTCTGGCGTTCCGGTGCGCCGCGATTATGGCAGTCGGGCGATGGCCAAACTCTATTTCTACTATGCCAGCATGAATGCGGGCAAATCGACAAACCTGTTGCAGGCGGACTTCAACTACCGCGAGCGCGGCATGGCGACGATGCTGTGGACCGCCGCCATCGACGACCGCGGCGGGGACCGTGCCATCGAAAGCCGGATCGGATTGAACGCCGAAGCCCACCGGTTCAGCAGCGATACCGACATGTGGGCGGCGGTGAAAGCTGCCCATCTGATACAGCCGCTCTCATGCGTTCTGGTCGATGAGGCGCAGTTCCTGACCAGGCGGCAGGTCTGGCAACTGGCGCGCCTTGCCGATGAGGCGGGCATTCCGGTGCTGTGCTACGGCCTGAGAACCGATTTTAAGGGCGAACTGTTCGAAGGTTCGGCCGCGTTGCTGGGCATTGCCGACACGCTGGTCGAACTCAAGGCGGTGTGCCACTGCGGCCGGAAGGCGACGATGAACCTGCGGGTGGACGAGAGCGGCGGTGCGGTGCGGGCGGGCGCGCAGACCGAGATCGGCGGCAATGACCGCTATGTCGCGCTTTGCCGCAAGCACTTTTCGGAGGCGCTGGCATGACGGTGGACGATGGCCTTCATGTGCCGCTGGCGGACGGCGAACTGCGGCTGGAAGTGCTGGGCGAAGCGCACCGCGAAGGCCTGCGCGCTGCCTGCGCCGAGGATGCCGAAATCTGGGAAATCTATCCCTTCAGCTATTGGGGCGAGGCTTTCGATCCGCAGTTTGACAGCCTTCTGGCCAGTGGCCGCGCGCGCCGGCCCTATGCGGTGCTTTGCGGCGAGGAACTGGTGGGCATGACGGCCTGGATCGAGAACGGGATGCCGGGCTGGTCCATCGAGATCGGCAACAGCTATATCGTGCCTCGTCTGCGCGGCACCGGCTTCAACGGGCGGCTCAAGCGGCTCATGCTGGATCACGCCTTTGCCTGCGGGCTGGAGCGGGTGGTCTTCAAGGTGGACGTGATGAACCTGCGCAGCCGGGCAGCGGTTGCCAAGCTGGGCTGCGTGGAGGAAGGGATCATGCGCCGCGAGCGCCGGACCTGGACGGGCCGGGTTCGCGATACCGTGCTCTATTCCATCCTGCGCGCTGAGTGGCAGGAGAAACGGGCATGAACCCCGAAAGCCTTGCATGGCAGATCGCTACCATTGCCCTGCCCATGATCCTCGCGATCGTGTTTCACGAGGTGGCGCATGGCTGGGTGGCCCGCGCACTGGGTGATCCGACCGCGGCGGAACAGAAGCGGCTGAGCCTCAATCCGCTGCGCCATGTCGATCCCTTCGGCACGATCATCCTGCCCGGCCTTCTCAAGCTGTCGGGCGCGCCCGTATTCGGCTGGGCCAAGCCCGTTCCGGTCGATTTCCGGCGCCTGCGCAATCCGCGCTGGGGCATGGTGCTGGTGGCCGCCGCAGGCCCTGCCACGAACTTCGTGCTGGCGGCGCTGGCGGCGGTCTGCCTTGGCCTCATGGTATCGGCATCGGGCATGGCTGCACGGTTCGTGGCGGAGAACCTGCTCAACTTCCTGTTCATCAACCTGTTTTTGGGCGCCTTCAACCTGCTGCCGATCCCGCCGTTCGATGGATCGCGCATCGTCATGGGCGTCTTGCCGGGGCCGCTTGCACGCGGTTATGCCCGGCTCGAACCGTTCGGCCTGCTCATCGTGTTCGGCCTGCTGGTGATCCTTCCGTGGTTCGCGCCCGATCTGCACCTGGTGCAGCGCCTCATCGGCCCGCCGGTGCAGTGGATGAGCGAACAGCTGGCCGCGCTGGCCAATCTTGTTGCCGGTCCGGAGCCGCGCTGATCGTGGTGGATGGCTGGATCATTCTCGACAAGCCGCTCGGCCTCGGATCGACGCAGGGCGTTGGCGCGGTGAAGCGCAACCTGCGCGAGGCGGGATATGGCAAGTGCAAGGTCGGCCATGGCGGCACGCTCGATCCGCTGGCCTCCGGCGTCCTGCCGATTGCCGTGGGCGAGGCGACCAAGCTGTGCGGGCGGATGCTCGATGCGACCAAGGTCTATGCTTTCACCGTCCGGTTCGGAACCGAGACCGATACGCTCGACCTTGAAGGCAAGGTCATTGCCGAAAGCGCGGAGCGGCCTTCACGGGCTGCTGTTCAGGCGGTTCTGCCGCGCTTCACCGGCACGATCAGCCAAGTGCCGCCCGCGTTCTCGGCCCTCATGGTGGATGGCGAGCGGGCCTATGATCTTGCCCGCAAGGGAGAGGTCTTCGCGCTGAAATCGCGCGAAGTGACGGTGCATTCGCTGGTCGCCGCGCCTGCTCTTGTGGACGAGCGGCTTGAGGAACTGACCCTGATCGCGCATGTTTCAAAGGGCACCTACATCCGCAGCCTTGCCCGCGATCTGGCGCGGGCGCTGGGAACGGTGGGCCACGTGACCATGCTGCGCCGCCTCAAGGCCGGGCCGTTTGCCATCGAACAGGCGATTTCGCTGGACAAACTGAACGAACTGGGCCAAGGGGCGGCCCTTGAACACACTCTCTTGCCGCTGGAGGCAGGGCTGGTCGACATCCCGGCTCTCTCCCTCGATCCCGAGCAGGCAAGGGCGGTCCGTCAGGGCCGCGTTCTGGCGGGATTGCCCTTCGAGGACGGGCTTTACTGGGCGAAAGCAGGCCATGTGCCGCTGGCGCTGGCAGAGGTTTTGGGCGGAAGCCTGAAGGTCCGGAGGGGGTTCAACCTTTCCGATGTCGCGGAGTGAGAAGACATGTCGATTACCGCCGAGAAGAAGCAGGAAGTCATTGCCAGCAACGCCCGCGCCGCAGGCGACACCGGTTCGCCGGAAGTGCAGGTGGCAATCCTGACCGCGCGCATCCAGACGCTGACCGAGCATTTCAAGTCCCACCACAAGGACAACCACTCGCGTCGCGGCCTGCTGATGATGGTCAACAAGCGCCGTTCGCTGCTTGATTACCTGAAGAGGAAGGATGTGGAGCGTTACAACGCACTGATCCAGAAGCTCGGTCTTCGCAAGTAACCAGCGGAGCGGCCCCAAGCGGGCCGCTTTTGCTTTCTGGGCGTATCGCGCGAAAATGGGGGAACCGGTTTCCGCTCTTCGCGATGCATCCGGAAATGGAGGTGCCTTTGCAATTCGGCGAAGCGCCTTGGGGGCAGGATCAAATGCCCCGCACCGGACCGGGACGGTATTTGCCCGGCAGCAAACCCCGCTCGCAATAGGGCGCGCGGGCTGAAGGATGTGAAATGTTCGACGTCAAAACCGTATCGCTGGAGTGGGGCGGAAAGACCCTCACTCTGGAAACCGGCCGCATTGCCCGTCAGGCTGACGGCGCGGTCCTCGCCACCTATGGCGAAACTGTGGTCCTTTGCGCCGTCACGGCCGCCAAGTCGGTCAAGGAAGGGCAGGACTTCTTCCCGCTGACCGTCCACTATCAGGAAAAGTATTCGGCCGCGGGGCGCATCCCCGGCGGCTTCTTCAAGCGCGAACGTGGCGCGACGGAAAAGGAAACGCTGGTTTCCCGCCTGATCGACCGTCCGGTCCGCCCGCTGTTCCCCGAAGGTTTCTACAACGAGATCAACGTCATCGCCCAGGTGCTGAGCTATGACGGCGAAACCGAACCCGACATCGTGGCCATGATTGCCGCATCGGCCGCGCTGACCATTTCTGGCGTGCCGTTCATGGGCCCGATCGGTGCAGCCCGCGTCGGCTATGTCGATGGCGAATACGTGCTCAATCCCAAGCAGGATGCAGCGCTTGAACAGGGCCGCCTCGACCTTGTGGTCGCGGCCACCGATTCGGCCGTGATGATGGTCGAATCCGAAGCCAAGGAACTGACCGAGGAAGAAATGCTCGGCGCGGTCATGTTCGCGCATGACGAATGCCGCAAGGTCATCGGCGCGATCATCGAGCTGGCCGAAAAGGCCGCCAAGGATCCCTGGGAAATCGACCTGACGGACAACACGGCCGATATCAAGGCGAAGCTCAAGGAACTCGTCGGTGCCGACGTTGCTGCTGCCTACAGGCTGACCGACAAGTCGGCGCGCTCGAACGCACTGAACGAGGCCCGCGCCAAGGCAAAGGCCGCGTTTGCGGATGAAAGCCCGCAGACGCAGATGGTCGCGATCAAGACGATGAAGAAGGTGGAAGCCGACATCGTGCGCACCGCGATCCTCAAGGATGGCCAGCGCATCGACGGGCGCACCACCACGCAGGTCCGCCCGATCGAGGCGATGGTGGGCTTCCTGCCCCGCACCCACGGTTCGGCGCTGTTCACGCGCGGTGAAACGCAGACCATCTGCACCACCACGCTGGGCACCAAGGACGCCGAGCAGATGATCGACGGCCTTGAGGGCCTGCGCTACGAAAGCTTCATGCTCCACTACAACTTCCCGCCCTATTCGGTGGGCGAAGTTGGCCGGTTCGGCGCTCCGGGGCGCCGCGAAGTGGGCCATGGCAAGCTGGCATGGCGTGCGCTGCACCCCGTGCTGCCGAGCAAGGAAGAGTTCCCCTATACCATCCGCGTGCTTTCCGACGTGACCGAATCGAACGGCTCATCCTCGATGGCCACCGTCTGCGGCGGCTGCCTTTCGATGATGGATGCGGGCGTTCCGGTGAAGCGTCCGGTTTCGGGCATCGCCATGGGCCTCATCCTTGAAGGCAGCGAGTTTGCGGTGCTGTCCGACATTCTCGGCGACGAGGACCACCTCGGCGACATGGACTTCAAGGTGGCGGGCACGTCCGAGGGCATCACCACGATGCAGATGGACATCAAGGTTGCCGGCATCACCCGCGAGATCTTCGAGGTGGCGCTGCGGCAGGCCAAGGAAGGCCGCGCCCACATCCTCAACGAGATGACCAAGGCGCTGGGCGAAGCGCGCACCGAACTTTCGGCGCACGCCCCCCGTATCGAGACGATCACGATCGACAAGTCGAAGATCCGCGATGTCATCGGCACCGGCGGCAAGGTCATCCGCGAGATCGTGGCGACCACCGGCGCGAAGGTCGACATCGACGACGAAGGGATCATCAAGATCTCCTCGTCCGATCTGGCGCAGATCGAAGCGGCCAAGAACTGGATTCTCGGCATCGTCGAGGAAGCCGAACCGGGCAAGATCTACAAGGGCAAGGTCGTCAACATCGTCGACTTCGGTGCCTTCGTGAACTTCATGGGCGGCAAGGACGGTCTGGTCCACGTGTCCGAAATGAAGAACGAGCGTGTCGAAAAGCCGACCGATGTCGTTTCGGAAGGCCAGGAAGTCTATGTGAAGGTTCTTGAGATCGATCCGCGCGGCAAGGTCCGCCTGTCGATGCGGGTGGTCGATCAGGAGACCGGGGCCGAACTGGAAGACACCCGCCCGCCGCGCGAACCCAAGGGCGAGCGTGGCGACCGTGGCGGTGATCGCCGCGGACCGCGCGGTGATCGTGGCGGCAGGGGCGGCGATCGCGGCCCGCGCCGCGAAGGTGGCGATCGCCCGCGCCGTGACCGTGATGACGGCCCGGCTCCCGATCACATGCCGGCATTCCTCAAGTCTGACGATTGAGGACCGCGCCAGCGATCAGACGGACGAGGCCCTGCCGCAAGGCGGGGCCTTTTTCGTTTCGCCTTCGCCGCGTGGGAAAATGACAGGTTTCGTCAAACAGATGTAACGCACAGGGTGCAGGCGCGGGGTCATGCAAGCAGCGCTGCCGGAGAATGATCGCGCCATGAAACTGTTCAAGCTTGCGGTGCTCGGCGCCGTAGCACTTTCGCCGCTCCCAGCCCTCGCCCACGGTGATCACGGACAGGTGCTGGAAGCGCCCGTGCAGCGCGGCAAGGCGAAGGGCGCGCGTCAGTGGCTTGCAGGCGATCATCATATCCACAGCGAGTTCAGCGCCGATTACGAAAAGGATCCCGCCAATCCCGATGGCCCGCCGATTGCCCTGCTGGGCCGGGACGGGCGCTATTCCATCCGCAAGAATGCGGAAATGGCCCGCAGCTTCGGGCTTTCGTGGATGGTATCGACCGATCACGGCGGGCCGAACCACGCGCGCGTGAACCACGATCTGGCCTATCCGGCGCTGCTTGAATCGCGCAAGGCCGTGCCCGAAGTGCTCCAGTTCTTCGGGATGGAGCTTGATCCGCCCAATGGCGATCATGCCAGCCTGATCGTGCCGCACAGCGCGGGCGAACGCTCGCAACTGTTCGAGATCGAGAAGGGCTATTCCCGGCGCGATCCCTGGCCCGTCGATCCCGCCTTCGATGAGCCTTCGCACATGCTTTCCGCCTTGCGCGCGATGAAGGCGCAGACGCTGCCGCCGCTGGTCTTTGCCAACCATCCATCGCGATCGGCCAAGGCGCTCGATGCCTATGGCCGTTATGATCCGGCCGAACTGCGTGACTGGAACGATGCCGCACCAAAGGTTGCCGTGGGCATGGAAGGCGCGCCCGGCCATCAGGCCAGCGCGCTCAAGGCCGATGGCGGGATCGATCCCGAAGGACGGCGCGGTGGCTACAAGCAGGTGCCCACGCGCGGTGGCTTCGATCCCATGACCGCGATTACCGGGGGGCTGTGGGATGCCATGCTGGCCGAAGGTCGCCGCTGGTGGATCACGGCCACTTCGGATTCGCACTTCAACTGGCGCGAAGGCGGCAACGATTTCTGGCCCGGCGAATATTCCAAGACCTATGTGCTGGCGCGCAAGGACTATGCCGACATCGTCGATGGCCTGCGGCACGGCCGCATCTTCGTGACGACGGGTGATCTGGTAACGGCCGTCAGCGTCGATGTGCGCCCGGAGCGCGGCAAGGGCAGGGCAGGAATCGGCGAGGAACTGGCCGTGCGCAAGGGCCAGCCTCTCCTGATCGAAATCCGCGTGCGCGATCCGAAGCGTTTCAATGCCGGAGGACGCGATCCGATGGTGCGCCGCATCGATCTGATCGGCGGTCCCGTTACCGGCCCCGCGTCAGACCGGAGCGCCGACCGTGCGCCGCAGACCGCCGTCATTGCCCGCTTCACCGCTGCGGACTGGAAGGTCGAGGGCGAGGACATCGTCGTGCGCCATCGCCTGCCCGAAGTCAGCGGCCCGATCTATCTGCGCGTGCGCGGCACCAATACCGACGAACTGGAACCGGCCATCGATCCCGCAGGCGAGAATCCGTGGGACGACCTGTGGTTCTACGCCAATCCCGTCTTCGTCAGCATCAAGCCCTGATGCGTCGAAGCGCATCAGGCCCCTGCAGGCTGCTGCCGGGTCGGCTGTCAGGCCGCATCCCGCAAGGGTGAGGGGGCTTCACCTGCCAGGAGAATCAGGTTTCTGCCGGCCTGCTTGGCCGCGTAAAGCGCCTGGTCTGCGGCTTTGAGGGCTTCGCTCTTGCCGGGATAGGCATGGACATCGGCAATGCCGCCGGAGAACGTCACCCGGCCGAAGGGCATGTCTGTGGCGCGGTTGACGAGACGGCGTTCGGCAATTTCCTCGCGGGCTGCATCAAGCCTTTCCCAGGCCTTGCGCAGGGAAAGCCCGCGGAACAGGACCGCAAACTCCTCCCCGCCATGGCGCGCGACATGACAGCGCGCATCTGAAATGCGGTTGAGCGTCTCGGCCACGACTTTCAGAACGCGGTCCCCGGCGGCATGGCCATGCGTATCGTTGATGCGCTTGAAATGGTCTATATCGACGAAGGCAACGCACAGCGGCTCGCCCGCCGCGCTGGCCTGCGCATATTCCCTGGTCAGCAACGTCTCGAAGGCCCGGCGGTTGGGCAGGCCGGTGAGGTGATCCTCGTCCGCCACGCGGCGCGCCTCGTCGAGGCTTTGCTGAAGCGCCAGGGTGCGCTTTTCGGATTCCTTGAGATTATGCTCGATCTCGCGCGTGCGGTGCATCATGGCCTTGGCCAGCGCGGCCAGTTCGGTGATGACCACGCCCGCACGGCTGACCTGCTCAAGATCATCGACATGCTGTTGCAGGGCCGCGCCATATTCGCTGGTCGCCTCGCGCGCGCTGGTGGCGGTGGTGGCAAAGTCCTCAAGGCTCTCCTCCAGCCGGGTCATCAGCGCCACCAGCCGGTCAGCCAGTCCATCGCCCTTCTCCTCGCGCATGACCTGTTCGAGCCATTGCAGCGTTACCGGAAGATCCGCCTCGCTGCGCTCAAGGATCAGCTGGGCCAGCCGGGGCTTGGCACCGGTCACGCAGTCATAGGCGATCTCCAGCGTCCAGGGCATGACCTCAAGGTCGTGATCGATCAGGAAGTCGGCAACCTTGCCCAGCAGGCGGCGCTTGGCCGGAAGCCAGATTTCCCGCGCGCTGGGGTCGCGAAAGCCGCTCAGATCGGCGGGCGCATCCTCGCCATGCTCCTCCTCGTCACCGGCGATACCGAGCCACTTGAGCAGGCGCGAGCGCGACCCGCGTGGAGAAAGATCGTGAGTCATGCCACCCAGAACGACCGGCCCGGCGTGGCATTAACCACGCCGGGCCGGATGAATCGAAGGCTAGGTGTTGATCCGGATCAGCGCACGCGCGGCCCGCCGAAGGGCATCGGCGGCGGCGGGCGGCGATGGCCACGCGGAAGCTGCGCCTGATAGGCCCGTCCGCAATGCTCGACGCAATAGGGGAACCCCGGATTCACCTTCTCGCCGCAGAAGTGGAAATCAGGCTCGCCCGGATGGCCCATGGGCCAGCGGCAGATCCGGTCGTTCAGATCAAGCAGGCTCGTCTTGTCGGCGATTTCGGGGCTGGGCCGCGCGGGCACCAGGCGGCGCGGCGGTGCGGGCGGGATGGGCGCCTGCTGATCACCCGGTCCCTGACGCAGGAAGCCGCCGGGACCGACCGACACGATGCGCGGCTGCGCAGGCGCTGCCGGAGCGGCCGCTGCCGGGCGCGCATCCGCGGCGTCCTGAACGGGTTCGGCAGAAGCTGCCGCAGCGGGCGCGGGTGCCGCCGCTGCCGCTGCCGCGGGCCGCGCTGCCGGTTGCGGGGCGGGCGATGCGGGGGCGGTCGCCGCCGGCGCTTCCGGTGCGGGACGGGCGGCAGGCGCTGTCTTCGGCTCAGACGCGGGCGAAGCTGCTGCACCCTTGGGTGCCTTGGCCGCAGGCGCGGCCGAAGCATCGGTCTTGTCATTGGCCTTGACCGGGGACGGACGCGCCTTGAGGCCAAGGCGGTGCGCCTTGCCGATAACCGCGTTGCGGCTCACGCCGCCCAGTTCTTCCGCAATCTGGCTGGCGGTGGATCCACCTTCCCACATTCTGGTCAGCTTCTCGATCCGCTCTTCGGTCCAGCTCATGCCTGCAATATTCCCTCAAGGCCGTCAGACCGGCCATTCATTTCCTCCCGGACGGACCATCGCGGCCGGGCCGGTGCGCATCATCTTGCCATGGACGCAGCGGCGCGATACCGCGATCCCCATGGCCAATCAACCGCTTCCCCGGAGCCGGGCGCAGAACACCCATCCAGACCAACTCGCTGCCGGAAGGTTCATTCCGCCCGGACAGCCTGTGTTCCGTCGTTTCAACCGGCTGGGGCTTTGGACCCTTTATATGAAGGAGGTGCGGCGCTTCTTCAAGGTGCAGACCCAGACGATCTGGGCGCCAGCGGTCACAACCCTCCTTTACCTCATGATCTTCACGCTGGCGCTCGGAACAGGCGGGCGGCAGGTGCTCGGCGTGAACTTCGCCAGCTTCGTGGCGCCCGGCCTGATCGCCATGGGCATGATCAACAATTCCTTCGCCAATTCCAGCTTCTCGATGCTTGGCGGCAAGATACAGGGCACGATTGTCGATTATCTGATGCCTCCGATCTCGACCGGCGAACTCATGGCGGCGCTCGTGGGCGCGGCGGTGACGCGGGCAGTGCTGGTGGGGCTGGCGGTGGCAGCGGCAATGCTGCTCTGGCCGGGCGTGTCGCTGCGCGTTGCCCACCCCTGGGCCGTCGTCTGGTTCGGCCTCATGGGCTCCATCCTTCTGGCGCTTGTCGGGGTGCTGACCTCGATCTGGGCTGAAAAGTTCGACCATAACGCCGCCGTGACCAACTTTGTCATCACGCCGCTGTCGATGCTGTCGGGCACTTTCTATGTGATCGACAATCTCGCTCCGGCGTTTCAGGCGGTAAGCCGGGCCAACCCGATCTTCTATGTCATCTCCGGCTTCCGTTTCGGCTTCCTTGGCCGCAGCGACATTGGCAGCACCAACGAAGCGGTCCTGCACGGTGCCATCGGGCTGGGTGTGCTCAACTTCGCCTTTGCAGTGGCGCTCTACGCGGTGCTGCGCTCCGGCTGGAAGCTGAAAAGCTGATCCGGCACCCGTTCCCCGCTGCCATGGCCCGGATGCGGCGCCCTGCGGCAATCAGTGCGAAAGGCTGCGCCTCAGCCGATAACGGCCGTTGGCAAAGCCTTCGAACATTTCATTGATGGAGGGATGATCGACCGGGCCGCCATCGGCATCGGCCAGCAGGTTCTGCTGGCTGACATAGGCGACATAGCTGCTTTCGTCATTCTCGGCGAGGAGATGATAGAAGGGCTGATCGCGCACCGGACGCATGTCGGCGGGGATCGATTCGTACCATTCCTCGCTGTTGGCAAAGACCGGGTCGATGTCGAAAACCACGCCGCGAAAACCGAACATGCGGTGCCGCACCACGTCTCCGATGGCAAAGCGTGCCGATGAAACGGGCGGAGCCGAAATCTCGCGTCCGGCCTGTGGCGAAAAGAAACTCGCACGGTGCATGGTAGGGATATAGTGTCCTGCTGCACCGCAAACAAGCACCAGGCCCACAAAGGCAGGCATGAGCACGGGAAAGCACTGCGCCGGCGTGCCCGGCGGGTGCAGAAGCCGCCAGCCCCGCGGGGATGAGGGCGCGGCTGAGCACCAGGCAGGTTTTCGCTTGGCAAGCCATAAATCTTGGGCTAACGGCGCGCTTCCTCGACCGGCAGCCCCGCAGGCTGCCATATTGGCACCACGGAGAGGTGGCAGAGTGGTCGAATGCGCCGCACTCGAAATGCGGTGTACGGGCAACCGTACCGTGGGTTCGAATCCCACCCTCTCCGCCATTTAATCCCAAATATCCGTTTTTATTGAATGGCTTGCTGGAAATGCGCTTTCCAGTCCCCTCAATTGTCCCCACATGGCGCGGCGTATGGGGGCGGGCTGGGGCGGACGGCTGGGGGCGCTTTGGCGTTGACGGGGTTTGCCGGGTGGTGTGCGGTTCAGGGCGCGCTTCAGGGGGCGGGGCGGGGCTTGGCGCGTTTGGCGACGCGGCGGTTCTTGGCTGCGCCGATGGTCTGGAGCGGGTTTACCAGCGCTTCATAGCGGCCAAACAGGTGTTCCACCCGGTCGCGGTCGGATGCGAAGGGGGCTGCGCGGTAGAGCCGGTCCACGGCGGTATCGAGCGCGGTATGGGCCTTTCGCAAGTTGGCGGGCATGGTGTCCGGATCATAGAGATCGGCCAGGCTGGCGGTGGGGTGCGCGGCGCGGGCATCGAGCACGGCTTGCGCCAGCGCCTCGATCCGCGCGCGCTGCGCGGGCGTGGCATCGGGCCAGGGGAAGGTGTTGTAAACGAGGCCATGAGTGTAGCTGAAGTCGCTTTTCAACCTCCCTCCCACATATCCAAGCCATGCCATGTGGCACCTGCTAGTTAAGACACCGAACTCCCAAAGGGACGCATCTGCGAGAATGCGCAATTTTTGACTAGCAATGCTCTGCGGGGATAGCCAGCCGATAGGGACATAATCGCGGCGCTCCGAACTGGTATTCGGAATGACAAGGTAATCTGACGTCAGCCTTTCATCTACGCCCAGCTTAGTCGGATAATCCGCCATTGCTTTCGTGCTCGCCCGGCTGCTTGATGCTCGATAGGCCTTCAGTTTTTGCATACGGTCTGTCACCAGCGGAAGGGTTCGCAGGAAGGCCGGATCGGCATCGGCAAGGTAGAGAATCCACCGGCTGAAGCCGTTGATGTATTCATCGCCGCCCAAGAACTGGCGGAACAACGGTTTGGCTTCAGGCTCTTTCGCAAGAAAGTCTGCCATTTCGGTATAGGTGAACGTGAGGATTCTGTTGTCGATCATCTGGACGCCTGACTTCACTCGCCGCGCTCCATTGATCGGCCTGCTTTCCTCTTTTACCACCAGATGCCGGTTCGCCACGCCGCGCGCATCGAACAGGTAGGCGGTCAGCGCGCCGTGGCGGCTCTCCACCGGATCGCCCTTGATATCGGGATAGGAAAACAGCCGCTTTTCGGCTGGTTCATGGTCGCGGTGGGCAAGGCCCACGATCACCACATGCACATGAGCCTTGCCGCGCGCCTCGCTGCCCCATGAAAAGGTGCGGTGGGCAAAGGCAATCTCCAGCCCGAACCGGTCAAACAGGATCGGCCACAATTGCGCCACCTGTTCACCCTGGCAGATGGAGTTGGTGGCAACGAAGGCCACCCGGATGCGCGGGTTCGCGGCCACGAACTGCCCGGCCTTGATGAACCATGCCGCGACATAATCGAGCGTGCCGCCGCTGCCGCCCAGCCCGGCAATCCGGCGCACCTGCGCGCGTTGAAGCTCGCTCTGGAACTTTGCGCCCACAAAGGGCGGGTTGCCCATGATGAAGTGGCACCGATCCGGCGGCAACAGTGCGCTCCAGTCCGCCTCCAGCGCATCGCCGTGCAGGATATGCGCGCTGTCTTTCAAAGGGATGCGGGCATAGTTCAGCCGGAACGCCTCGTTCAGTTCATTATTGGCGATATGGTCCATCATCCACATCGCCACTTCGGCAATGCGGGCCGGGAATTCTTCATATTCGATGCCGTAGAACTGATCGACCGTGACGCGCGACAGCAGCGCTGCATCAATCGCCTGATCGCCATATTGCGCTTTCAGGCATTCCAGCTCCAGCCGCCGGATTTCGCGGTAGGCAATCACCAGAAAATTGCCGCAGCCGCAGGCCGGATCGAAAAAGGTCAGCCGCGTGAGCTTGTCCTGAAACTGCGCCAGCGCCTTGTCGCGCCCCGTGCGCCGGGCGATGATGCTGGCAAGTTCGGCCTTCAGATCATCGAGAAACAGCGGGCCGATCACCTTCAGGATATTGGCTTCGGTGGTGTAGTGCGCGCCTTTGGCCCGGCGTTCCTTGGGCGACATGACAGACTGGAACAGCGAGCCGAAAATGGCCGGGGATACGCCGGACCAATCATGGCGGCAGGCATCCAGCAGCAATTCGCGCATCGCACCGTCGAACTTGGGAATGCGCAGCCGCCCGCGAAACAGCGCGCCGTTGACATAGGGGAAGGCGTCCAGCTCGGCAGAGGTGCCCGCCAGCCGCTGGCCTTCGGGCGTATCGAGAATGTCGAACAGTTCCGACAGCACGTTGCCGGTGTCGCTGCCATCGGTCTTGGTGTCGTTCTCCAGCAATTGCAGGAAAATGTCCTTGGGCTGGAAAATCCCGGTGTTGTCGGCAAACAGGCAGAACAAGAGCCGCACCAGCAATTGTTCCAGATCGTGCCCGGTGTAGCCCGATGCCTCCAGCGCATCGTGCAGCTTGCCCATGAGTTCCGCCGCCTTGATGGTGACGGCGGCCTGCGTTTCAAAGCTGACCTTGCGGCCCAGCATGAAATCGAAGGCGGTAATGTGCTTGTGCAGGTCTTTGAGGTGGAACGACAGTTCGCGCCCGTTATCGTCCAGATCAATCAGGTTCCAGCGCTGGAAATCGCAGGTGAGGATGAAGCGCGGCTGATCGCGCGGGGGCAACCAGTTGAAGTATTCGCTGGCCTGCATTTGCGCGGCCAAGAGGTCGCGGCCTGCGCTTTTCTGTTCGACAATCAGGGTGCCCGGCCAGAACAAGTCAATGAAGCCCCGGCGGTTCTTGTCGAGCGCCTGAACCTGCTTTTCATAGACTGCCACCTGGCGACGCTTGATCCCGAAAATCTCGAAGAAATCGTTGTAGAAGCTGTGGGTTTCGCCCTTTTCGTAGTGGGCGTCCTTCCATTCTTCGCTGAACGCCTTGGCGCGCCGTTTGATTTCATCCCAGCCAAGCCGCATCGGTTCTCCCCTGTCCGCTGAAGGGCTTAACGCGGGTTAGGCCCGACGCCAACCCCATGAGAGGAAAGAGGATCGGGCTGGCATGGCACACCCCCCGGTTGCAAAATCTTATTGCGGGGAGAAAGTTTAATTCGCCCGCGCAAATTTTTGACGGCCCACCGGTCCGGGATTGCATGGCCTTCCAGAGATTGCATCCCCCCTCCCTATCGGGGCCGCCAAGCGCCCAAGGTGCGCTTGATGGTGTCAGCAGCCGCCAAGGCTTCGGCCTCGCTCATACCTGCCAGCAGATCGGCGGCGCGCGCATCCCCAGCCGCAAGGTGGGCGCACACGTCCTTCGGATCGGCGCGCTCTATGGCCCGCCAGTCGCCCAGCGCACCGCCAGAGGCTCGCAGCGCGCCCTTGCCGCCAGCACCTTCCCGCAAAGCCTTTGCCTTGCTCTCGGCTGGCGGCAAAGGGTGGCATTTACGCCCAGCCGCCTTGCCGTCCGAATGCATTGAATTCGCGCCCTTCACGGCCTCACCATGTCCCCCGTCCCCTTGGCCCGGCTGATTGGCCGGTGCCGGGGGACATGGTAACTTATATGCGTCACCGCTGCGGTAGCAGGGGCCAATTTCAGGAATGCCGGATTTCCGTGGTTTCTCGGCTTGCGCTGCTACCGGTGCGGTAACAGGCGCGCGTTCCTCTGCTACCTCTGCGGTATCATCTTTGCCCTGCGGTGCTACCGCTGCGGTAACGCTTGATTGATCGGCTGGCGCGGCGTTGGATAAGCGGGGCGGCCTGCCAGCCGTAATGGCTGCACGCTGGCGCTTGATAGGCATGGCGGGCGCATCGGGTGCCCAGCCGCGATAGGCAAGGGTGGGCGGGCGGTAAGGTGGTGCCTTGCCAGACAGCAGCCAGCACAATCGGTATTCGCGGGCCTCGCGCTCTCGCCAAGTGCCCTCTGCCGCCAGTTCGATAAAGCCGTGCGTCAAGAGTTCATCGAAGGCCGCTGTGACCTTGCGCGGACTGACACGCAAAAGCGCGCGGGCTTCGCGATGGCTCATGGCAATGTCGCCGTTATTGTGTCCGTTGAAGCGCTTTACCAAGTCGAACAGCAGGCACCTCGCAGCATTGGAAAGATCGGCATAGGCTGCGCTGTTCATCACGTCATGGGGGATTGCCGCAAACCGTCCGCCTGCCTTGCTGGTATGGGGCGCTTTCTCCCTGCGCTTACCCATAGCCTTGCGCGGTCCCGGTGCCGCCTGCCCTTGCCGCCGTGCGGCTGGGGTGCGATAGATCGACCAGCCACGCCCCCCGCGTTGCTTTCGCCCCAGCCGCGCTCCCCCGCGCGCTGGGGCTTCCCATTTGCCGCGCCACAATCAGGCGGCGGCGTCGGCGGTGGGCAGGCTATCGGCCCAGCTTTGCGCATCGGCCCGCCGGACGCGGGTTGCCGCGCCAATCTTGACGGTGCGCAGCTTCCCGGCCTTCACTTCGGCATAAAATGTCGTCCGCCCGATCCCGTAGGCCTCGCAGAATTCGGTGACGGTGTAGAGTTCCCGTTGCATTGGCGGCTCCCTTCCGGTTTCGCCGCCAACCGCTGGCGGCGTGATTGCCGCCCGTCTGAATACGCACGAACCGCTGCAACTCAACAAGCCAGTGTGACCACAAATAGGCACCCGCGCCGGTGAATTGTGGTCAAGCAGGCCCGTCGCGCTCCAGCCGGACGGCTTCCCGCTGCAAGGCCCGCCCGATCATGCGCGCCGGGTTTGCGGTGGTCGGCTCCCCAATTGCCTCTAGGATGATTGCCACCAGCCGCACAAGCTGGCCCTTGGGTGCAGTAAGGGGTGCCCAGTCACGCCGCCAGTCGCGCGCTTCATCGCAATGGCCCAAGTCCAGCCCATCGAACAGCGCCTGCAAGAGGTGATCCCGCGCGGCTGGTCTGCCCCGCTGTGCTGGCTCATCCGGTGGGCGCAGCTCATGCGCCGCCGCTGCCAGTTCGCGCACCCGCTCCAGCCGATCAGTATAGGCACCCAGCCCAAGGGCATGGATGGTGGCGCGATATTCGGCTGTCCCGGCCTCATCAAGCGCGCGGGCAATGTCTGGCGGCTGATAGTGCGCCAACGCCTCACCCAGCCGTCTTGCGCGGCCCGACAGCGCCAGCGCCTCCAGTTCTTGGGCAAGCGCACCCGCCAGCGCGGCGATGCGCTCATGGGCTGCATCCTCTGGCAAAAGGCCCGTTGGGGGCGCGGCTGGGGAGAATGTGAACGCTGGATCATCCCGGCGCATCACGCGGGCAAGAGACAGTTCCACGAGCCGGATTGCCTCTGGCTCAAGGCCCAGCCGCCCGATTTCATCGCGCGCCCGGTCTGGCAATCGCCAGCCGCGCCAGTCTTGCCAACCCGGCCAAATGGGCCGATCAGGCACCCGCCAGCCGTGCCACGTCCGCCATGATCGCAGCGCGCACCCGGTCCGCATCATCGGCGGTGCGCCGGGCGAACAGGTTCAATTCCGGATCGAAGGCAATTTCCAGCTTCAGCTCCAGCGCCGCCAGATCGGGCGCGGGCGTTTCGAACAGCGCCCACGCGGCGCGCTCGCCCGCTTGCTGGGCATCGCCCCAGCGGGCGAAGGCGCGACGGAAGGTCGCACCCTCGAAGGGGCTGGGCGCGCGGCTGGTTTCTTGGGTCTGCATTGCGTTCTCCTATGCTCTCGCCTGCGAATGCGGCTCGCCAGATCGGCCCGCCGGTTTCCTGTCTGTCACGCTGCACCGCCCTTCCGGCGCGGCTGGATCGGCACCACGTTGCCGCTGGGGCCTGCGATGAATGCGGCCCACGCCTCCATGAGTTCGCGGCGAAGCTGGAGAAAGTCCGTCCGCCGGTAGGCCTTGCGCACCTTGTCGGGGTCGCCATGGGCAAGCGCCGCCTCGCTCACGGCATCGGGGAAGGCGGTTTCCTCTGCCGCCCAGTCCTTGAAGGCAGAGCGGAAGCCATGGACAGTGAAGGGTTGGCCTGCATCGCGCAGCACCTTCGCCAGCGTCATGTCGGACAGCTCGCCGCCGGTCCGGCTGGGGAACACAAGCGCGCTGGGCTTGGCGCTTTTGCGCAGCGCCGCCGCCCGCTCCAGCACGGCAAGCGCGGCTGGTGACAGGGGGACAGTGTGCGCGCGGTGCGCCTTCATGCGGCTGGCAGGGATGGTCCACACCTTGGCGGCAAGGTCCACCTCTCCCCATTGCGCGCCGCGCACCTCGCCTGAACGGCTGGCGGTGTAGATGGTGAACAGCAGGCCCAGCCGCCCAGCGACAGGCGCGGCGGCTTCCATAGCCGCGCAGAACGCGGGCACGTCGGCAAAGGGCATGGCGGCGAAGTGCCGATCCCGGCGCGGCTGGCGGGGAAGGCCCATGAGCACGGACCGCATAGGGGCCTCTTGCGGCCTCCAGCCGTTGGAATGTGCCCAGTCCAGCACGGTCCCGATCCGCTGGCTAACGCGGCGCGCGGTTTCGGGCTTTTCGAGCCAGATCGGTAACAGGGCCGCGCGGATCATCGGCGCGTCAATCTGGTCTATCCGGCTGGTCCCCAGCGCGGGGAAGGCGTAGGCGCGCAGGCTGGAGAGCCATTGCGCCTTGTGCTTTTCGTTCCGCCAGCCGCTCTCGCGCTCGCCGTGGACGGTTTCCGCCGCTTCGACAAAGGTGGGAATTTCGCGCTGGGCCGCGCGCG
Organism: Novosphingobium sp.; assembly: GCA_046294595.1. GTDB lineage: Bacteria > Pseudomonadota > Alphaproteobacteria > Sphingomonadales > Sphingomonadaceae > Novosphingobium. Next base: position 9,078 of record JBKBKD010000003.1, on the reverse strand, counting down.
CCGCGCGCTTTGCGGCCACCGGGTCCACCCCGTCCCGATATTGCTTGCGGATCGCCGCCGCCCGTTCGCGCGCTTCGCCAAGGCCAATATCGGCGGCTGGCCCGATCCCGAATTCGCGGCGCTTGCCGTCCACCTGGATGCGCAGACACCAAGAGCGCGCGCCGGAAGGCTTCACCAACAGGAACAGGCCTTCGCCGTCCTGATAGCGCCCCGGCGCGGTGGCGTTCTTCACGGCAAGGGCTGTCAGCTTTCCCATAATCCCCCCGTCTGTCCCCCCAATCGTCCCCACACTCATACGCGAACACAGACGAACAGGCAAGCGCGGCGAAGGTGAAGGGCGGACAAATAATGGTTGAATTAAAGGTATTTGGATACGGGTAGCGAAGGGCGGCGAACAGGTGCGGAGGCTATGTTATTCGGACACCCTCTCCGCCATTTGCCCTTGCCAAGACATGCCGTACCGTGCCAAAAACCCCAAGGAAACCGGGCGGTCTGTCCCATTGGGACGTGCGGCGAGTGCCATGCCATGCCATCCTTGCACTGCCCGCTTTGGGGTAACTGTGGGGGTAGCGCTCTAGCCGATACCCCCAAGGCAGAGGTATCGCGATGCTCTCCGACACGAAGATCCGCAAAGCCGCACCAGCCGAGCGAGACTACAAGCTCGCCGACGAGAAGGGCCTGTTCCTCCTCGTGCGCAAGAACGGCGGCAAGCTCTGGCGCATGAAGTACCGCGTCGAGGGGAAGGAGAAGCTCCTCTCGTTCGGCCCCTATCCCGACGTCACCCTGATCGACGCACGCGAGAGACGCGACGAAGCCCGCCGCCTGCTGCGCCAGGGTGTCGACCCGAGCGCAGAGAAGAAGCGCGAAGCCAAGGCCGCCAGATTGGAGGAGGCGCATTCGTTCGAATCGGTCGCGCGTGAATGGCACGAGCTCAACAAGGGCCGTTGGACCGACGTGCATCAGGCCGACGTCCTGCGCTCGCTCGAGCGCGACGTATTCCCTACCCTGGGCAAGCGGCAAATCAACGACATCGAGGCGCACGACGTCCTCGACCTGTTGCGCAAGATCGAGAAGCGCGGTTCGATCGAGACGGCCAAGCGCATCCGGCAGCGCATCAGCGGCGTATTCCTGCTGGCGGTGTCCAAGCGCATCGCGCGAGACAATCCGGCCAAGGATCTGAATGCCGCTCTGCTGCCGAAGCCGAAGGCTAGGAAGCAGCCAGCCGTTCTCGACCTGTCCGAGCTTCGCGACCTGCTGGCGAAAACCGAGCGATCAGGCGCTTCGCCGGTCACGTTGCTAGCTTCACGGCTCCTTGCCCTCACTGCCGTTCGACCGGGCGTTGTGCGCGGCGCGCGATGGGAGGAGTTCAAGGGTCTCAAAGGCGACGAACCCTACTGGCACGTCCCGGCCGAGCGCATGAAGCTCACTCTCGATCGCAAGGACGAGCAGGCTTTTGACCACGTCGTCCCGCTGGCGCCGCAGTCGGTCGACGTGGTCAACGCAGTTCGCCGCCTGACCGGACGCGGCGAGCTCGTGTTTCCCGGCCAGCGCCACGCGCATATCCCGCTATCCGAGAACGCAATCGGCTATCTCTACAACCGGGCAGGGTGGCACCGCCGACACGTTCCTCATGGTTGGCGCGCAGCTTTTTCCACCATTATGAACGAGCGGGCTAAGCTCGCCGGGATTGCAGACGATCGCGCCGTGATCGACCTGATGCTGGCGCACGTTCCCGAGAACAAGGTGGAGAGCGCCTACAACCGGGCCGAGTTTATGCCGCGTCGGCGCGAGATTGCCTGCGAGTGGGCCGACCTGCTGCTCGATGGCCTGCCGCCCGCAGAGGAGCTGCTGACCGTGGCGCGCAGGAAGGATTAAGGCTCGCCCTCAATGCTCAACGGGCACAGCTTGTACCCGACGTTCAGGACGGTGCCGGCGCCGTACTTGCAGAAGTTGTTCCCGCCCTCGATCCATTGCGTGACGAGATAGTAAGTCATCGCTTGGGCAGGCGTGGCAGCCAAGATCGCCGCGGCAAAGAGTAACGCGCGCATTCTCGTGTCCTTCATTCCTGTTTGCCAATGCTGGCGTGTTCAGAGCCATAGCGCGCCGAGCAATATCCGACGGTGAGGCACGTCACCAAAACCGCAAGGCCAGCAAGACCAATGGCGTGACGAGGATACCAGTCGCGGCGCAAGTGGCGTGTCCACGCCCAAGCAGCAACGGTGACGGCAGAGAGAAGCCCGAGGGCCATCCATGGGTGCATGGCGACCGCCTATAGCAGTCGCCACGCCCTTCGTCACTCTCTGCTCTGCATCGCCTGATTCCACGCGGTGTTGAACTCGGTGACGACCAGCTTTTCGGCGCGGTCGACCACTTCCTTTTGCTGGCGATAAGTGGCGTCGTTGATCTGCCCGCGCTCCTTGGCGGCCTCGATCTCGCGCCGCGCCTTGCGTACCTCGCGCATATCTTTCTTCGCCTGCTTTACCGCGCTTTCCAGCGTCAGGATCTTGCGGTTCTTCTCGGCATAGGCCTGCGCTTCTTCGGTTTTGCCAGCGTCGAGATAGTCCTCAACGTAGCCAATCTCCTGCTCCACGCGGTTGACCCGGTCATAGTAGGAGGCCTTATCCACCCATGACGGCTTGCCGCCCACAACCTTGCGTGCGAGGGGAATGTCGTTCGCGCTGACTTCCTCGCTCTCGTCGAAGCCTTTGCCCACCAACGTGGCGATGCGATCAAGGAAGCCGCCCGCCGAACCTACGACCGTACCAGCAAGGTATTCGAGCGTCTCTGGTGACACGTCGATAGCGCCTGGCATAACCTCGTCCCCGCCGCTGGCGGTGTTGAAAAAGTCCGTGATCGCGCGCCAGTGCGGCCCCACGCTGTTGAAGTAGCGCTGATTGTCCGGTTCCTCCGGCCCGTAGGCTGGCTGGTTCGGCATGATCGGCTTGCCGGTGAAGTCCCTGTTGAGCTCAAGGTCGACAAGCGGGTCCGTGATTGTAGGCGAGATCATGCGCAACAGGCTGTCCGAGCCACCGATCGGATTGAACGCGTCCGCTACAGTGCCGACGAACTGCGCCATAGTTTCCTTCCAGCGATCCCCACCACGGCGCGCAATCTCTGCGGTCGATCGGCCCGCTTCAAAGAAGGCGTTGTAGCCGTAGGGCATGGGGATCTTGAAATAGCTCTTCCCGTCGGGCGACATGATGATGATGTTGCGCGACTTTTCGAAGGCGGGGATCTTGTCGTAGATGCTCTCGCCGTCGTCGTCGATCGCCGTCACCAGTGCGTTCAGGATCTCCATAGCCGCGCCTGCAATCATCACTCCGGCTACCATCTTGCGCACGCGCGGAGAGCGCAGCGCCATGATGATGCGGGCCGAGCCCTGCACCGAGGCGTTAAAGAACAGGTAGGCCGCATTCATCGCCGGACCAGCTGTGCCGCGCCGATTGAAGTTGACCGTGACGTTCTTGGCAATGCTCGCGGCCTGCGCCGGTGTCAGGCCTGCCTCGCGCGCATTCTTGTAGACCGAGAGGCGGACGGCATTTTCGACGCCGTTGTTCAGGTTCTCAATCATGTCGCGGCCTGCGAGGAACAGGCGCTTGGCCTGCAGGCGGGGGCCGCCTTCGCCTGCCTTGGCCTTCGCCATGTCGGCAGCGCCCTGTATCCGCTTCTTGATCTGCTCGACGTTCTCGACCTTGTTGAAATAGACGCGCCCGCCGTTCATCACGAACTCGTCGTACCACTTGCCCCACTCGCCTGAGTGCTTGCCGAACGCGCCCTTGGCCGATGCCGCCAGCGCCTTGCGGTAATCCTTGAGTGTGCCGCGCACGATGCCCTTCACACCATCGCCGGAGAGGTTGAACGTCGCGGTTTGCAAATCGCGGAAGGCGTTGGTGATGATGAACTCGGGGTTGTAGCTCGTGTTCACCGCCGAGAGGAAGCGGTTCACCTTGCCCATGTGCAGCGTCACCCAATCAAGCTGGTGCTGGGTCAGGTTGCGCATGGCGTCAGCGAGGCGGCGCGCGTCGACGTTCTGCTTGTTCATCGTGACGCGCACTTCGCGCCCGTTGATCTTGGCGCTGACGGTCCAGTCCTTGTCCTCGGCCAGAAGGTTGTGCGTCAGGTACGATTCGACGAGCCCGCTATCTTCGTTCATGCGTTTGCGGGCCGTCGTCTTGTTGATCGTCCAGAACTCTGGATCCGGGTTCGCCTTGGCGAGGTTGTAGAAGCGCTGCGCCACGAGATTAGTTTCGCCGCGGATAATCGCCTCTTCGGCTTGAAGGATCGTGTAGGCGAGTGGGCTATCAGCCTGACTGCGACGGCCAAAGGCCTGCTTGCTTTCGCGCCCGCGCACGTTGATCCCACCGCCTGAGCGGTTCATGCGCTCAGGAATTGCGTCGGTGCCAGTCTCCTTGAAGCCCCGCAGCGGCACATAGAACTGGTAGGTCGAGCGCCACTCCTTCGCTTCATCCTTCGAGATCAGGCCGGTCTGCACGCGATAGTCAAGCGCATCGTCTCGGATGCGGTCGACGCGATTGGCCAGCCGTTCCATGGCCTCCATCTTCCCGGCCTTGCGGATGCGCGACATGATCGCCGCAGCCTCAAGATCGGTCATGCCGGAGCCTTCACCGTCGGTGAACTCGGGATTGATCTCGGCAATGCGTGCGTTCCGCTCCGGTGCGTGCCGCGCATAGAGGAAGGACTCAAGCTCCTCCACGCTTACGCCCGCTGCGTGCATCGCGTCGAACAGCGGCTGCACATGATCCTCGGCCAACCGCTCAAGGCGCGAGCCAATCCGCCCGGTCATAAGCTCTTCGCCCATGTACGGGTTGCGCGATACAGGCAGGGGCTTTCCGGTCTGCTCCTCGATCTGGCGCTGCACCTTGAGCAGGGGCAGGTAGCGGTCCTGCATGGCCGTGCGCCAACGGTCGAATGCGTCGGCGACCTTGCCCTTCCACGTCGGATCGGAGCCACCCAGCGCAACGAGATCGTCGCGCTCGGGCATGGAGAACTTGGAATCTGGCTCGCTATCGCCTATATTGCCATCGGAGCCTTCGGGGGCGACATTCCGATCTTGTTCGGGTGCCGACGTCTCTGACACCGATGGAGGCTCCACCTCCAAGGTTTCGACGGTGTAGAGCGGATTGGGCTGATTAGGCCCAGTCGTCTCCTTGACCGTCATCTTGACATCCAGCGAACCGCCTTCATTCGTTTCCATTCGCGCGACATAACGATGGATCGCTGCGATTGTCGGCTCACCATTTCGATCCGCGTGGGTCTCCTGCAGGACAGCGCCTTCGAAGAGGCGGTCAACATTTGCAACAGCGCGTGCATGGTCCGCCGCACTTGTCGACTTCTGCACGGCTTTGCCGCTGGTCATCTTGAGTAGGTTATTTCGAGAAACGGTTGCCACCAATCCGGTAGCCGCATTTTCGATTGGCCGACCTACGAATGCAGCAGCGGCGTCTCGCGCTTCCACGAGATTCTTTGCCGACCGCTCGACAGGGATCGACCGCGCGAGCGGTCCTGCCGAACCGTCAAGCGCAGCTTGACTGTTGAGCCCGCCGACTTCACCGCGCGCCACGTCCTGCATGACGCCCTCTGCCGTGCGCAAGCCACGTCCGGCAAAGACGTTACGCACCGCCTCGAAGAACTGGCGCAGCATCTTGAACAGGCGATCGGTCGTGCCCTCGGCCTTGTAGCGCCCATCCTGATAGCGGGCGAACTGGTCCGCCACCGCTTCCTCAATGATGGCTTCTTCCAGCGCAGCGCCGGTAAGCCCGCGCTTGCGGAAGCCTGCCTCGTAGCGCTGGCGCACCGAGCGCATGAGCATGGTGTCGCGCCGGGCCTTGGCGGACAGGATTGCCCACTCCTCGTTCTTGAACAGGCCGAGCGCCCGCAATGCGTGCATGGCCTCGTGATTGAGAGTAAATACCTCGCTCTGCGGCGTGTCGGTCGCGATCGAGACGATCTGCGCGCGATACTCGCCTGCCGCGCCGCCCAAGGTGTCGACGAGACGCACCTTGACCTTGTCGGCAAGCCGCAGCCCGGCAAGTTGCTCCTGCAATGCCGTGCGGATATCCGCCGGACGATCGCCCTGCGGCGCTGTCTCCGGGATTGATTGCTGGGCTTCGGGCGAAGCCTGCGCTTTCAGGGCCGCGTCCCTTGCTTCGCTCTCAGCCTTGAGGGTCGATTCGAGATCGCGGATCTTGGTTCGGAGCGCGTCACCCTTGCCGCCATCGTCGAACGTGGCGCCGAGCTTGGGCTCGAAGTCGGCAATGCGCTGCTCTGCCTCGGCCTTGCGGTCCTCGGAATAGGTGAGCTCCTTGTCGAAGCCCTTGATCGCGTTGGTCAGGCGCGTCACCAGACCGCGCGCGTCAGTGCCCATGTCGACGCGTGTCTCACGCCCACCTGCTCGCTTGACGTAGAACGACAGGGCCATTTCCCCACCAGTGCGGGGGGAGACTTCGGCCACCAGCGGGAAGCCGCCGAACGAGCCTACGCCTTCGCGCAGTTCCTTGCCGTTCGACTTTTCGACAAGCGCGTCCATCGCTGCCATGAGAGCCGCGCCATATTCGGTGCGGTCCTCGAACGTCTCGCCGTTGAGGATGACGGAGAACTCCTCGCCTTCCTGCAACTGCCGGCTCTCGATGTCGCTCTTGATCAGCGGGATGAGACGGTCCTGCTCGGCGACGTCACTGCGCGCCGATGCGAGGCGCATGCGGACGCTCTGCTGCTCGCGCTCGTGAGCCATCTGGCGGCGCTCGATCTTCTCGAGCTCCTGCTTCCACTCCGTCAGGTCCATGATGCGAGGGTCAGACGTCGTCATGGCCGAGGCCTGCTCGTACTGGCTTGCCTCGCCCAGGTCTTCCATGTCGCGCATGGTCGGATCACCGCGCATGAAGCCCTCAATGAACCGGGCCTTCTTCGCCATCAGGCCCCACATCGTCGAATCGTAGGTACCGTTCGTGGCGTAATCGAGGATCTCCACTTCCGGGTTCATGTTCCCTTGGCGGATAATGCGCCCGTTACGCTGCGTGTCGTTGGCCGGGTACCACTGCGCATCCATGTTGTGCAGAGCACGAAGGCGCTTCCGAGCATTCACGCCGGTGCCCATCTTGGCGACCGAACCGATCAGCACGCGCACCTTGCCCTCGTTCATGTCGTTGAACAGGCGTTGTTTGGCAATGTGCGTCTTGAAGTCCTGAATGAGCGCGATCTGGCTGGCGGGAATGCCGCGCTCGATCAGCGCGCTCTTGATGTACTTGTGGACCGGGAAGTCACCGTTGATCCCGAAATCCGAGAAGATCATCTGCGTGGCCGGACCATAGGTTTCGGGCTTTTCGGAGAAGCCAGCGCCGCCCGGCAGCGGCTTGTGGAACGCCGTGCGGGTGAACTCCTTGTGGCGACGCGCGACCTCTTCGATCATGCGTTCAAGCTTCGAGCCCGCTTCCTTCGGCGCGCTGGCGTCGATCAGGCGATAGTCGATCGCTGCCTTGCGCCCGTCACCGATCACCGAGAGGAGGATATCATCCCCCTTCTGAGGCGGCCCGCTGCGCTGCTTGATCGCTTCCATGCGCGATTGCAGCGTCGCCTTGTAGCGCTCCTGCTCCGGCGTCATTTCCACGGTGATGAGATTGCGGCCCCCGCCCTTGAGATTGGGCAGGCTGACGTACTGGCGAAGCTCCGTCGCGCCGACCACGTCCATGACCTGCCGGACCATGACCGACAGCTCAGGCACGTTCACGAACTGCGCAAAGCGGGTGACAGGCTTGTATCCGCCGGCCGCATCCTGTTCGAGCGCTGTGACGGTATCGCCGAAAGCGCCCGCCCAAGCGTCGAAATGACCAAGGCCGCGCTTCTCCAATTCGCCCTGCTGCAGGTAGCGGCTGACGCTGAAAAGCTCTGCCATCGTGTTCGTGATGGGCGTGCCGGATGCCAGCACCAGATTGCGCCCAGGCTGCCGCCCTTCGAGGAACCGGGTCTTGGCATACAGGTCGAAGCTCATCTGTGAGCCCGCCGGGTCGATGCCCTTGTGGACCGTCTTGACCTTTTTAAAACGGTTGGCGGGCTCTGCGGCCTGGGCGTGTTCGCACCGCGGGCACCGGTGATAGCCCGCGCCTCGCGGTCCCTTGTTCAGAACGAACAGCTGGCCGCGCGCAGTATTCTCCCCTTGCAGGGGGCGCGCGGGAGCAAAGAAAGTCGTGACCTTGGTTGGCAGGTCGGTCGGCACGAACTGATTAGTAGGAGCCGTTGTCACCAACCGCGCTTCTTCGGCGGAACGCTGCCGCACCCGTGATGCGGCGGGATCGCGGCCATGCTTGGCATCGATCGAGGTCAGGAATGCCTTCGGTTCGATGAACGAGGTCGCCTTTGCAAGATTGCTGCTTCCGCATTGTTCGCAGGCTTCCGGGAGATCGTCCTTGAAACGCCGGATGGCAACATGGCCACAGTCGTGACTCACTTGCGCGAGCTGTTCTGGCATGAAGTCGTTAGGATAGCGCACGATCCCGGCGCTGACCCAGATCCGGCCTCCAGCCACGACTTCAGCGCCAGGCGCATATTCACTTATACCAAGGACCGCGGGGCGATCGAGCTGAACTGCTTCGTCGCTTCCGCCGAAGGGCGTTGCTTGCTTGCCACTTTGCTGAGTGACCTCCAACCGAACGCTGTGGACGGGGAAGCTGTAGGTCGGGATGACTGCAGCGCGGGAGAGTGCGTTGATCAGGAATTGGTCGAGCAGGCGCTCCTGTTCCTTGCCCAGCTTGAAGGCATAGCCATCGTTCTTCGCCTCGCGTGCCTCTTCGAGGCGTTCTTCGAGCGTCTGCCAGCGGCTGGCATAGTCGTCTGCAAAACTGTCGAGTTTTTCGCAGGTGTGCGCAGCGAGTTCGAGCCCAGAGAGGCCGATTGCGCGTTGGCTGGAAGGGAGATGGTCGCGCAGTCGCTCGGCCTCGGCGAGTTGACCTGCCCCCCGCTGGCTCCCTCGATTTGATGTAGAGTCTGCCTCGCGCGAAGGAGCGGACGAATGAGGAAGAGTCGTTTTACCGAGGAGCAGATCATCGGCATGATCAAGGAGCAGGA
>JBKBKD010000036.1:0-28533 GCA_046294595.1 Novosphingobium sp. | reverse complement strand
CCGAGGTTGCGGGTGATGACCACCGCGCCGGCCTCGGAGAAGACGCCGTTCAGGAACGCGACCGATTCGGCTTTCTGCGAACGATCCATGCCTTACTCCTTCACATGTGACTGCCCGGCAGGACCGGACAATCGGCTACGTTTGTCGATGGCCCGAAGACCACCGGCGAGTCCGTTGACAAGGGAAGGAGACGCGCGGTTGAAGCGCGCAAGGGCATCACGATCCGATGGAGGAACGGGAAGCCTGAAACTCTTTTCCCCGTCTAGGCTGGACATTAAGTCCGGGCAGATCCCGGACGCCAGCTGTCTCGGACGGCTGATTGCCTAACCACGAAGGCAGGCAACCGGGCGGGCCATTGGCGGATTCGGGCGGCGAAGTCAAGGTTGCGGGCCTGACGCAAGGCGCCGGGCCATGAACCCGTGCCTGCCGGACCGCAGCGACGCCGTGTTCTCCCGCAAGCGCGCAGGCTTTGACTTCCCGGCAAGGATTACCTATAGCCCCGCCGGTCCGATGCTTCGAGCAAGAGCGGTTCATGCGCAGGAACCGGTCCGGGAAGGAAGCGGCGGGCATACCATCTGACGCAAAAGGCTGCGGGCTGCGGCATCTCCGGCAAGAGGGATGGCGTGCGCTGGGCGGCCTTTTCCCGTTTGATGGCGCCACAGGCTGCGCGTGGCAGATTTCCTGTCGGCTCATGCCGGCATTCCAGTGAGAAGAGGCTCGTAACCTTTATGGCTACCAAGGCGACGTCGACCATGACGCCCGGCACGACGGCCGGCCGCCCCGGATCGAAGAAGCGCATCCGCAAGATCTTCGGCAATATCCACGAAGTGGTGCAGATGCCGAACCTGATCGAGGTGCAGCGCGAATCCTACGAGCAGTTCCTCCGCTCCGATCCGGCAACGGGCTATGTTTCGGGCCTTGAGAAGACCCTGCGCTCGGTATTCCCGATCCAGGATTTCGCCGGGACCGCCAGCCTCGATATCAAGGAGCGCGACGGCTACACGCTCGAAGCGCCCAAGTTCGACGTCAACGAGTGCCGCCAGCGGGGCATCACCTATGCCGCGCCGATGAAGGTCACGCTCAAGCTCGCCACCTTCGAGGTCGATGCCGAGACCGAGACCAAGAGCCTCATCGATATCAAGGAGCAGGACGTCTACATGGGCGACATCCCGCTCATGACCGAGAACGGGACGTTCATCATCAACGGCACCGAGCGCGTGATCGTGTCGCAGATGCACCGCTCGCCGGGCGTGCTGTTCGACCATGACCGCGGCAAGACCCATTCTTCGGGCAAGTATCTGTTCGCTGCGCGCGTGATCCCCTACCGCGGTTCGTGGCTCGATTTCGAGTTCGACGCCAAGGACATCGTCAATGTCCGCATCGACCGCAAGCGCAAGCTGCCCGTCACCGCACTGCTCCATGCGCTGGGCCTCGACGACGAGCAGATCCTCCATCACTTCTACGACATCGTCACCTGGGCGCGTGCGGAAGGCGGCTGGAAGGTGCCCTTCGTGCTCGAACAGTGGCGCGGCACCAAGCCGGCGTTCGACATCGTCGATGCCAAGTCGGGCGAAGTGATCTTCCCGGCAGGACAGAAGATCAGCCCGCGTGCGGCCAGCAAGGCGGCCAAGGACGGGCTTGAGGAACTGCTGATCCCGACCGAGGAAATCTTCGGCCGCTATGCCGCGCGCGACCTGATCGACGAATCTACGGGGCGCATCTGGATCGAGGCGGGCGACGAAGTCAGCCCCGAAAACCTCGACCTGCTCGACAAGGCCGGGATCGACCGCCTCGAACTGCTCGACATCGACCACGTGACGACCGGTCCGTGGATCCGCAACACGCTGAAGGCCGACAAGGCCCCGGACCGCGATCACGCGCTGGCCGACATCTACCGGGTCATGCGCCCCGGCGAGCCGCCGACGCGCGAAACCGCCGAGGCACTGTTCGACGGCCTGTTCTTCGACGCCGATCGCTACGATCTTTCGGCCGTGGGCCGCGTCAAGCTCAACATGCGCCTTGGCCTCGAATGCGAGGACACCGTCACCACCCTGCGCACCGAGGACATCCTTGCCGTGGTCAAGGAACTGGTGAACCTCAAGGACGGCAAGGGCGAGATCGACGACATCGACAATCTCGGCAACCGCCGCGTGCGTTCGGTGGGCGAACTGCTCGAAAACCAGTATCGCGTCGGCCTGCTGCGCATGGAGCGCGCGGTCAAGGAGCGCATGAGCAGCGTGGACGTGTCCACCGTCATGCCGAACGACCTCATCAACGCCAAGCCCGCCGTGGCCGCCGTGCGCGAGTTCTTCGGTTCCTCGCAGCTTTCGCAGTTCATGGACCAGACCAACCCCCTGTCCGAAGTGACGCACAAGCGCCGCGTCTCGGCGCTGGGGCCGGGCGGTCTGACCCGCGAGCGTGCGGGCTTCGAAGTGCGCGACGTGCACCCCACGCACTATGGCCGCATCTGCCCGATCGAAACGCCCGAAGGCCCGAACATCGGTCTCATCAACTCGCTGTCGACCTTCGCCCGCGTCAACAAGTATGGCTTCATCGAAACGCCCTATCGCAAGGTGATCGACGGCAAGGTCACGGGCGACGTGATCTACCTTTCGGCGATGGAAGAGCAGAAGCACACCGTGGCGCAGGCTTCGGCCGAGCTGAACCCGGACGGCTCGTTCGTCGAGGAACTCGTCTCGGCCCGCCAGAACGGCGAATTCGTGATGAGCCCGCGCGACCAGATCACGCTGATGGACGTTTCGCCCAAGCAGCTCGTCTCGGTGGCGGCATCGCTCATTCCGTTCCTTGAAAACGACGACGCCAACCGCGCGCTCATGGGCTCGAACATGCAGCGCCAGGCCGTGCCGCTCATCAAGGCGGATGCGCCCTTCGTCGGCACCGGCATGGAAGAGACCGTGGCGCGCGATTCGGGCGCGGCGATTTCGGCCCTGCGTTCGGGCGTGGTCGATCAGGTCGATGCCACCCGCATCGTGATCCGCGCTTCGGGCGATATCGAACCCGGTCAGTCGGGCGTCGACATCTACCGTTTGCAGAAGTTCGAACGCTCGAACCAGTCGACCTGCATCAACCAGCGCCCGCTGGTGAAGGTGGGCGATCTGGTCGAGAAGGGCGACATCATCGCCGATGGTCCCTCGACCGAGTTCGGCGAACTGGCGCTGGGCCGCAACGTGCTCGTCGCGTTCATGCCGTGGAACGGCTACAACTACGAAGACTCGATCCTCATCAGCGAACGCATCGTCAAGGAAGACGTCTTCACCTCGATCCACATCGAGGAGTTCGAGGTCATGGCCCGCGATACCAAGCTGGGGCCTGAAGACATCACCCGCGACATCCCGAACGTGGGCGAGGAAGCGCTGCGCAACCTCGACGAGGCAGGCATCGTCTATATCGGCGCCGAAGTGCATCCCGGCGACATCCTTGTCGGCAAGATCACGCCCAAGGGCGAATCGCCGATGACGCCGGAAGAGAAGCTGCTGCGCGCGATCTTCGGCGAGAAGGCCAGCGATGTGCGCGACACTTCGCTGCGTCTGCCGCCGGGCGTTTCGGGCACGATCGTCGACGTGCGCGTGTTCAACCGCCACGGCATCGAGATCGACGACCGCACCCGCGCGATCCAGAACGAGGAAATCGAACGCCTCGCCAAGGACCGCGAGGACGAGCGTGCGATCCTCAACCGCGCCACGTTCAACCGCCTGCGCGAAATGCTGCTGGGGCAGGTCGCTGCCGCCGCGCCCAAGGGCATCAAGAAGGGCATCGAGATCGACGAGCAGGTGCTGGCCGATGTCGAGCGCCACGAATGGTGGAAGTTCGCCGTGGCCGACGATGCGCGTCAGGCCCAGCTCGAAGCGGTCAAGGCGCAGTATGATGCCGCGGTGAAGGCGATCAGCGAGAAGTTCGAGGACCGCAAGGAAAAGCTCGAACGCGGCGACGAACTGGCGCCGGGCGTGCTCAAGATGGTCAAGGTCTTCGTGGCGGTGAAGCGCAAGCTTCAGCCGGGCGACAAGATGGCCGGCCGCCACGGCAACAAGGGCATCATCAGCCGCATTCTTCCGCAGGAAGACATGCCGTTCCTCGAAGACGGCACGCCGGTCGACTTCGTGCTCAACCCGCTGGGCGTGCCTTCGCGCATGAATGTCGGGCAGATCTTCGAAACGCACCTTGGCTGGGCCGCCCGCGGCCTTGGCAAGCGCATCGGCGAGGCGCTTGATGCCTGGCGCGAGGCCAACCCGAACCCCGAAGCCGGTCAGCCGCCCGAAGCGGTGCGCGAACTGCTCAAGGAGATCTACGGCGAGAACTACACCGCCGAGATCGACGCCCGCGACGACGCGCAGATCATCGACTTTGCCGAAGCCGTCCGCAAGGGCGTGCCGATGGGCTCGCCGGTCTTCGACGGTGCGGTGGAAAAGGACGTGACCGACATGCTGCGTCTGGCGGGCCTCGACGAATCGGGGCAGGTCACGCTCTATGACGGGCGCACCGGCGAAGCCTTCGACCGCAAGGTGACGGTGGGCATGAAGTATGTGCTCAAGCTGCACCACCTTGTCGACGACAAGATCCACGCACGTTCGATCGGGCCTTACAGCCTCGTCACCCAGCAGCCGCTGGGCGGCAAGGCCCAGTTCGGCGGCCAGCGCTTCGGCGAAATGGAGGTCTGGGCGCTCCAGGCCTATGGCGCGGCCTATACGCTCCAGGAAATGCTCACGGTGAAGTCCGACGACGTGGTCGGCCGCACCAAGGTCTACGAAGCGATCGTCAAGGGCGACGACACCTTCGAGGCCGGCATTCCCGAAAGCTTCAACGTGCTTGTCAAGGAAATGCGCTCGCTCGGCCTCAATGTCGAACTCTCGTCGCTCGACGATCAGGACGACGACGGCCTTGCGGAGGCGGCGGAATAAGGATCACGGGCGGCGCCTGCATCGCCGCCCGCCCTGTCGCACCAGATTTCACGTCCAGCGCCTCGGCATGAGGCAAGGGAACGGCACCAGATGAACGACCTGACCAAGTTTACCAACCAGCTCGCCAAGCCTGAGACTTTCGACCAGATCCAGATCGGCCTGGCATCGCCCGAACGCATCCGTTCGTGGTCCTTCGGCGAAATCAAGAAGCCGGAGACGATCAACTACCGCACCTTCAAGCCCGAACGCGACGGCCTGTTCTGCGCGCGCATCTTCGGTCCGGTGAAGGACTACGAGTGCCTGTGCGGCAAGTACAAGCGCATGAAATACAAGGGCGTCGTCTGCGAAAAGTGCGGCGTCGAAGTGACCGTCACCAAGGTGCGCCGCGAGCGCATGGGCCATATCGAACTGGCCGCGCCGGTCGCGCACATCTGGTTCCTCAAGTCGCTGCCCAGCCGCATCGGCCTGCTGCTCGACATGCAGCTCAAGCAGCTTGAGCGCATTCTCTACTTCGAAAGCTATGTCGTCATCGAGCCGGGCCTTACCCCGCTGGAGAAGTATCAGCTTCTCACCGAGGACGAGCTTTACGAATACCAGGACGAATACGGCGAGGACGCGTTCTCGGCCGGGATCGGTGCCGAGGCCGTCAAGCAGATGCTGATGAACCTCGATCTGGAGCAGGAAAAGGAAGACCTGCTTCAGGAACTGGCGACGACCAAGTCGGAACTGAAGCCCAAGAAGATCATCAAGCGGCTCAAGGTCGTCGAATCGTTCATCGAATCCGGCAACCGTCCGGAATGGATGATCCTTGATGTCGTGCCCGTCATTCCGCCCGAACTGCGCCCGCTGGTGCCGCTCGACGGTGGCCGCTTCGCCACCTCGGACCTCAACGACCTCTATCGCCGCGTCATCAACCGCAACAACCGCCTCAAGCGGCTGATCGAGCTGCGCGCGCCCGACATCATCGTGCGCAACGAAAAGCGCATGCTGCAGGAAGCGGTTGACGCCCTGTTCGACAACGGCCGCCGCGGCCGCGTCATAACCGGCGCCAACAAGCGGCCCTTGAAGTCGCTGTCCGACATGCTCAAGGGCAAGCAGGGCCGCTTCCGCCAGAACCTGCTCGGCAAGCGCGTCGACTATTCGGGCCGCTCGGTCATCGTGACCGGTCCGGAACTCAAGCTGCACCAGTGCGGCCTGCCCAAGAAGATGGCGCTCGAACTGTTCAAGCCGTTCATCTACGCGCGTCTTGATGCCAAGGGTCTGTCGATGACCCTGAAGCAGGCCAAGAAGTGGGTCGAAAAGGAGCGCAAGGAAGTCTGGGACATCCTTGACGAGGTGATCCGCGAACACCCGGTCATGCTGAACCGTGCGCCCACGCTGCACCGTCTCGGCATCCAGGCGTTCGAGCCTGTGCTGATCGAAGGCAAGGCGATCCAGCTTCACCCGCTCGTCTGCTCGGCCTTCAACGCCGACTTCGACGGCGACCAGATGGCCGTTCACGTGCCGCTGAGCCTTGAGGCGCAGCTTGAAGCGCGCGTGCTGATGATGTCGACCAACAACATCCTCAGCCCCGCCAACGGCAAGCCGATCATCGTGCCTTCGCAGGACATGGTGCTCGGTCTCTACTATCTCTCGCTCGACCGCGACGGTGAGCCGGGCGAGGGCATGGCCTTCTCCGACATGGCCGAAGTGCATCAGGCGCTGGAAGTGGGGGCGGTGACGCTGCACTCCAAGATCAAGGCGCGCGTGCCGCAGACCGATGAAAACGGCCAGCAGTACATGAAGCGGTTCGAGACGACGCCGGGCCGCATGCTGATCGGCGAATGCCTGCCCAAGAGCCACAAGGTTCCCTTCGAAGTGGTCAACAAGCTGCTGACCAAGAAGGAAATCGGCGACGTGATCGATCAGGTCTATCGCCACACCGGCCAGAAGGACACGGTGCTTTTCGCCGACGCGATCATGGCGCTGGGCTTCCGTCACGCGTTCAAGGCAGGCATCTCGTTCGGCAAGGATGACATGATCATCCCGGCCAGCAAGGATGCGCTGGTGGCCGAGACCAAGGAACTGGTTGCCGATTACGAGCAGCAGTATCAGGACGGCCTCATCACCCAGCAGGAAAAGTACAACAAGGTGATCGACGCCTGGAGCCGCTGCGGCGACCAGGTGGCGAACGCCATGATGGAAGAGCTGAAGTCCTCGCCCATCGATCCCGAAACCGGCCGTCAGAAGCCGATCAACGCGATCTACATGATGAGCCACTCCGGTGCGCGTGGCTCCCCGGCGCAGATGAAGCAGCTTGCCGGGATGCGCGGCCTGATGGCCAAGCCTTCGGGCGAGATCATCGAGACGCCGATCATCTCGAACTTCAAGGAAGGTCTGACCGTTCTTGAATACTTCAACTCGACCCACGGCGCCCGCAAGGGTCTCGCCGACACCGCGCTCAAGACGGCGAACTCCGGCTATCTGACCCGCCGTCTGGTGGACGTGTCGCAGGACTGCGTCGTCACCGAGGAGGACTGCGGCACCGAGCGCGCGCTGGAGATGCGCGCCATCGTGCAGGGCGGCTCGACGATTGCCTCGCTGGGCGAGCGCATTCTGGGCCGCACCCTGGCCGAAGACCTGATCGAGGCGAAGTCGGGCGAAGTCATCGCGCACAAGGGCGAACTGCTCGACGAAGCCGCGATCACCCGGATCGAGGCGGCCGGCGTGCAGTCGGCGCGCATCCGCTCGCCGCTGGTCTGCGAAGCCCAGCAGGGCGTGTGCGGCAAGTGCTATGGCCGCGATCTTGCCCGCGGCACCCCAGTCAACATCGGTGAAGCGGTGGGCGTCATCGCTGCCCAGTCGATCGGTGAACCGGGCACCCAGCTCACCATGCGCACGTTCCACATCGGCGGTGCGGCGCAGGTGAACGAACAGTCGCACCTCGAAGCGATCTGCGATGGCACCGTCGAATACCGCGACATCCCGACGATCACCGACAAGCGCGGCCGTCGTCTGTCGCTGGCGCGCAACGGCGAAATCGTGGTGATCGACAGCGAGGGCCGCGAGCGAGCGATCCACCGTGTGCCTTACGGCACGCACCTGCTGCACGAGAACGGCGCGATCGTCTCGCAGGGTGATCGTCTGGCCGAGTGGGATCCGTTCACCACGCCGGTCATCACCGAAAAGCCGGGCATCGTGCGCTATCAGGATCTCGTCGACGGCAAGACCCTGACCGAGGCGACCGACGAAGCCACCGGCATGTCGAGCCGTGTCGTGACCGAGAACCGCGCTGCGGGCCGGGGCAAGAAGGAGGATCTGCGTCCCCGTCTGACCCTGCTCGACGACGATTCGGGCGAGGCGGCGCGCTATCTGCTGGCACCGGGCACCACGCTTTCGGTCGAGGATGGCCAGCGCGTCGAAGCGGGCGACATCCTTGCCCGCGCCAGCCGCGAAGCCGCCAAGACGCGCGACATCACCGGCGGTCTGCCGCGCGTTGCCGAACTGTTCGAGGCCCGCAAGCCGAAGGACAACGCGATCATCGCCAAGATCGCGGGCCGCATCGAGTTCGTGCGTGACTACAAGGCCAAGCGCAAGATCGCGATCATCCCGGAAGAGGGTGAACCGGTCGAGTATCTGGTGCCCAAGAGCCGCGTGATCGACGTGCAGGAAGGCGACTACGTCAAGAAGGGCGACAACCTGATTTCCGGTTCGCCCGATCCGCACGACATTCTGGAAGTTCTGGGGGTCGAGGCTCTGGCCGAATACCTCGTTGCGGAAATCCAGGAAGTCTATCGCTTGCAGGGCGTGAAGATCAACGACAAGCACATCGAGGTGATCGTTCGCCAGATGCTGCAGAAGGTCGAGATCACCAATGGCGGCGACACCACGCTGCTGCCGGGCGAACAGGTCGATCTTGAGGAAATGAACGAGATCAACGCCAAGCTGGCCGAAGGCATGCAGCCCGCCGAAGGCAAGCCGGTGCTGCTGGGCATCACCAAGGCTTCGTTGCAGACGCGTTCGTTCATCTCGGCGGCGTCGTTCCAGGAAACCACCCGCGTGCTCACGCAGGCGGCCGTGGAAGGCAAGAAGGACTCGCTGATCGGTCTCAAGGAGAACGTGATCGTCGGCCGTCTCATCCCCGCCGGGACCGGTGCGGGCATGAACCGCCTGCGCGTTGCGGCATCCTCGCGCGATGCGGCGCTGCGCGCATCCTACCGCAAGCTTCAGGAATCGCTGATCGCTCCGGCATCGGCGGCCGAAGAGCACGCGGCCGAACTGGCGCAGGGCCCCGAAGCGGCGATCGGCGACGATCCGCTGGCGGCGGTCGAGGGGGAAACCCACGGCCTTGATGCAGATGCGGGCGATTACCTGATCAAGGGCGACGACGAGGCCTGATCCCGCGTCCCTGATCCCGCGTCCCTGATCCCGCGTCCCTGATCCCGCGTCCCTGATCCCGCGTCATCGCCTGACCGGGCGCAGGCCCGGTGCAAGGCCTGACCGGGCACAGGCCCGGCGCAAAGCAATGCCCCGTCAGAGCGATCTGGCGGGGCTTTGCCGTATCCTCGGCCTGAGTTCATGCAGGTGGGACAAACAGCAAAAAAGCCCGGCCTTGCGAAAAAGGCCGGGCCTTGAGGCGCACTGCGTGCAGCGCGTGCGGAAGGTTCAGCGGCGGCCCTTGCGGTGTTCGCCCTTGACCCAGCGCACCGTTCCCGACGACGCGCGCATCACCACGCTTTCGGTGGTCATCACGCCGTTCTTGTGGACTTTCACCCCGTCGAGCAGCGAGCCGTCGGTCACGCCGGTGGCGGCGAAGATGCAGTCGCCCTTGGCCAGTTCCTTGAGGTCATACTGCTTGTTGAGATCCTCGATGCCCCACTTGCGCGCGCGCGCCTTTTCGTCCTCGTTGCGGAACAGGAGGCGGCCCTTGAACTGCCCGCCGACGCAGCGCAGCGCGGCAGCAGCCAGCACGCCTTCGGGCGCGCCGCCCGTGCCCATGTACATGTCGATGCCCGTGTCCTCGTCGGTCACGGCAATCACGCCCGCCACGTCACCATCGGGAATGAGGCTGATGCCGCAGCCGATGCTGCGCAGTTCGGCGATGAGTTCGGCATGGCGCGGCCGGTCCAGCACGCAGACGATGATCTCGCCCGGTTCCACGCCCTTGGCGGCGGCGACCGCCCTGACGTTCTCGGTCGGCGACTTGTCGAGATCGATGATTCCTTCCGGATAGCCCGGCCCCACGGCCAGCTTGTCCATATAGACATCCGGCGCATTGAGCAGGCCGCCTTCTTCGGCCACCGCAAGCACGGCCAGCGCATTGGGACCGGCCTTGGCGGTGATGGTGGTGCCCTCCAGCGGGTCGAGCGCAATGTCGATCTTCGGTCCCTTGCCGGGCGCCGCGCCCACCTTCTCGCCGATGTAGAGCATGGGCGCCTCGTCGCGCTCGCCTTCACCGATCACCACGGTGCCGTCCATGTAGAGTTCGTTGAAGGCGGCGCGCATGGCCTCGACGGCGGCGGCGTCTGCGGCCTTTTCGTCTCCGCGCCCGATGAGGCGCGAGGCGCCGATGGCGGCGGCTTCGGTGACACGCACCATTTCAAGGACGAGGACCCGGTCGAGGACCTTCGAGGCGGCGGGATTGGTGTTGGCTTCGGTCACGATGGCTCCAGCTGGATTGGGGGTGGGCGGTTGAGGTAAGGCGGTTGAACTTGGGCGGACGGGCGGGCCACGGGTTCAGCTTGGGTGCAGCTTGTTCCCGCCATTCCCGGATCGACGCGGCGAAAGGTTTGTGCAAATCATCCTGTGCAAACGTATGCGTGAGCATCACGGTGTCGCACAACGGGTATTGCTTGGCACATGTGACGCTGGTGTGTCCCATGGCACTAGACGCGATGGAGGGGTTTTGTCGAGACAGGCACTGAGGGTCGGGATCGGGCTGGCGCTGGTTTTTGCAGCCACCCCGCTGCTTGCCCGGCAGGGGCAGGCTGGCGGATCGGCGCCGGTGCAGGGTCCGGTCGCCTCCGCAGGCGCGCCCGCATCCGATGCGGAAGTGGCCCGCAACCTCCTTTCCACCTCGCAGACCCAGCGCTGCCGTCCGATGCAGCGCGCCGACGGCACGATCGTGGTCTGCGGCGGCAAGGAGGCGAGCGAGCGCGAGCGCATTCCCCTGCGCGACGAAACCGATGGCGCAAAATCAACCGATACGGGGGTTCCGCGCGCGCCCAATGTGTCGGGCCTGCGCGATTGCAGCCGCGGGTGCATCGGGCTTGGCGGTGTGCCGCCGCCGATCTACTACTTCGACATCAAGGCGCTGCCCGCGCCGCCGCCGGGCTCCGACGCCGACCGCATCGCCAAGGGCGAGATTCCCGCGCCCTGAGCGATGCCTGCGGGCCGGGCGGCCTATTCGCCCAGAATGTGCATGACCAGCGGCGGTTCGGCCAGCACCGGAGAGCCATCGAGCAGGCGCAGCGCCTCGGCGATGGCGCTTTCCGGGCCTTCGTGCGTCACCATCGCCACCATGACCGGGGCATCGTCCTGCCCGCCCTTCTGGATGAGGCTTTCGATCGAAACGCCCGCATCGCGCATGGCGGCGGTGATCTCTGCCAGCACGCCGGGCCGGTCGGCCACGTTGAAGCGGATGTAGGCCTTGCCGGTGCGATGGCCGGTTTCGGCGGGTGCGGCCCGTTCGAGTTCGGCCACGGGGATGGAGAAGGGCGCGCCGATGTCGCCGCGCGCGATGTCGATCAGATCGGCAACGACCGCGCTTGCCGTCGGACCATCGCCCGCGCCTGCGCCCTGGAACAGCAGCCGGCCAACGAAGTTGCCTTCGGCCACCACGGCATTGGTGGCGCCATCGACATGGGCCAGCGGATGATCGCGGTGAACGAGGTGCGGATGCACGCGCTGGAACAGTCGCCGGTTCCCCTCGGCGTCGGTCTCGGTCTCGGCCATGCCGATCAGGCGGATATAGTAGCCCAGCGCATCGGCCTGGGCGATGTCGGCGGCAAGCACGCGGCGGATGCCGGTTGCGGCAACCGGCTTGAAATCGACCGCAGTGCCGAACGCGATCGAGGAGAGGATCGAAAGCTTGTGCGCGGCATCGATGCCGTCGATGTCGAAGGTGGGGTCGGCCTCGGCATAGCCCTTGGCCTGCGCTTCGGCCAGAACGTCGGCGAAGTCGCGGCCGGTGTCCTCCATGGTCGAGAGGATGTAGTTGCAGGTGCCGTTGAGGATGCCATAGACCCGCGCGATCTCGTTGGCGGCCACGCCTTCCTTGAGGCCCTTGATGACCGGGATCCCGCCCGCCACCGCCGCCTCGAACTTGAGGGCGACCCTCGCGGCTTCCGCCTTGGCGGCCAGTTCCACCCCGTGATGGGCGATCATTGCCTTGTTGGCGGTGACAAGCGCCTTTCCGGCCTCGAAGGTGGTGCGCGCGAGTGCCAGCGCGGGGCCATCGGCACCGCCGACCAGTTCGACAACGACGTCGACATCTGGGCGTTCGCCCAGAATCACCATGTCGTCTTCCCAGGCATAGCGCGAGACGTCGAACCCGCGGTCCTTGTGGCGGTTGCGCGCGCTGACGGTGGTGATGACGATGGGGCGACCCGCACGCCGCGCGATGAGATCGGCGTTGGCTTCGATCAGCCGGATAACTCCGCCGCCAACCGTGCCAAGCCCGGCCAGCGCAATGCGCAAAGGTTCGCTCATTTCAATCCCGTCTGCTGGAACACGCACAAAGTTGCGCTGCGGGCCTTAGGCCAGTGGCGCCTGTGCGGCAACACCCGCCGCGCGGGTGCCTAGCGCGACCTTTCCACCGGCGGGCGCGAGCGAGTGCATTCGCCCAGTTCGCGCATCACGAAGGCATAGTCTTCGGCAGCGGCACGCACGCTGGCAGCGCTTCCCGAAAGGCTTGCCCCGGCCGGCATGGTGCGCGGCAGGCTGCATGCGAGCCGATACCACGTGAGCGTGTCGCGCGCAGGCGGGCGCGCGGTCTGGTCGACAATCTCCGAAAGGCTGATGCCCCAGGTTTTCGGCAGGCCGGGGCGGCGCACGACCGATAGCGAAACCGGCGCATTGCCCTCGGTCTGGAGGAAGACCTGCGTCTCGCCTTCGCCCACCAGATTGCCCGGAACGAACAGGATTTCCCGCACGGCAAGGATGCGCGGCGCAGGATCGGGCGAGAGCAGTTCGGTGAGGATCGAACGGGTGCGCATCTCGGTCTCGCCGGACCAAGCAATCTGCGCCTCGCTGTCGACCAGCCGCAACTCGCCGGGACGCCCCGGCACGGTGCGCGCGAAGACGAGCACGACTGCCTTGCCCAGCTTTGGCAGCTTCCCGCGCGGATCAAGCGCAACATCTGCCAGATAGCGCACGGTCTCGCCCTGCGCCGGTCCGCTCAGCACCGTCTGGGTTTTCGCCTCGATCAGGACGCGGGCCATTCCTGCGGGCAGGTTCGGTGCCTGTTCGGGCTTGAGGCGCGTTGCCTTGCGGACCTGCGCGCGCAGCACGAGCTCGCTGGCATCGGCCAGATCGGCCAGATCGGCATAGGTCAGCGCGTGCGATGCGGCGGCATCGGCCCCGGTCCGAATCGCGGATTGTTGGGCAAGGGCAACATCTGGAACGAATCCGGACCAGAACGCGGCAACAATCCCCAGCGGGCCAAGCCGGGCTGCGAAGGCGCGAAAGGGACGGATTCGGCTCATTCTGGGCATATCTCTGTCTCCGGCTGCATTCATGGCGGCAGCCGCGCTTCGTTTCCCGCTGATTTCAGGCAGTGCAACCCTGAATCGACAGTTAACGGATAAAGCATTTGCGCGGCTTTGGCTTCGCCGTTAAAGATGCGCCCGTTCGGGCAATCCAAAAACAAGCAGCCCGACGCTTGCCGCCGCCGGATGCACCTGCATCCGATGTCGGCGGACCGGGTTGCCGGCAGGGTGGATTGTAATTTGCTGGATTGGCCTGCGGGCAGGACGGTGATCCTGCGCGTCGGCTCCACCTTGGCCAGGGCCGTTCATGCGTGCTCCGGGTCCGGGTGGACGATCAGGAGTATTGGAGCTGAATGGCATACGCTGACCAACAGATGAGCGGTAACAAGATCACCGCGCTCATCATCGTTGCGATTCTTCATGTCGCCGTCGGCTATGCGCTGGTCACTGGACTGGCGTACGAGGCGATCAAGAAGGTCAAAGAGGTGACCTCGGCGGTCAACATCGAAGAAGAGAAGCCGCCGGAGGAGCCGCCTCCGCCGCCTCCTCCGAAGCAGGATCAACCGCCGCCGCCGATCGTCGCGCCGCCGCCGCCGATCAGCTTCAACGCGCCTGCTCCGCAGGTGCAGACGGTGAACGAAGCGCCGCCGATTCCGGCTCCGCCGGCCCCGGTTGCGCTGCCCGCGCCGCCCGCACCGCCCCCGCCGCGTTTCACGCCGAAGGCAGCCGTGCCCAAGGGCAACCCTGCCAACTGGGCGACGTCGAACGACTATCCCTCGCGTGCGCTGCGCGAAGAGCGTGAAGGCACCACGGGGTTCCGCGTCACCATCGGGACGGACGGCAAGGTCATCGATTGCGAAATCACCCGTTCTTCGGGAAGCCCTGACCTTGACGAAGCGACTTGCTCGAACATCCGCCGGCGTGCACGCTTCACGCCTGCAACCGATGGCGACGGCAACCCCACCACGGGCTCGTATTCGAACTCGATCCGCTGGGTGATCCCGAAGGACTGATGCGCCTTCAGGGTTCCCACGCGGGACAGACACGAGAGCCCGGACCCCTGGCTTTCATGCACTTTGCTTTGAATTAAAGAGGAAGAATCGCATGTTCATCTACACTCTGGCCGCCGCCGCCGCTGAGGCTGCGCCGCAGAACAAGTTCGGTTTCAAGGAAGCGCTCGAACAGGGCGGTTTCATCGCCTACGCAACCGTCGTGATCCTCGGCATCATGTCGTTCGGCTCGTTCTTCATCCTGTTCACCAAGTTCTTTGAACAGAACAAGATCCTCGGCCAGTACAAGACGATCCGCTCGACCTTCTGGAAGGCTGCCAGCCTCAAGGAAGGCGCTGCCAAGCTCGACAAGAACTCGGCATGGCGCCAGCTCGTGGACGACGGTCTTGCCGCCGAAGAACAGCATGGAAAGATGACCGACGCCCTTGAAGCCCATGACTGGCTGCACGGCTCGCTCGCCCGCTCGGAAGCGTCGATCAACTCGCGTCTTGCCGGCGGCCTGCCCTTCCTCGCCACCGTGGGTGCGACCGCGCCGTTCATCGGTCTGTTCGGTACCGTGGTCGGCATCTATCGCGCGCTCATCAACATCGGTCTGGCCGGCTCGGCCTCGATCGACAAGGTGGCCGGTCCCGTGGGTGAAGCGCTCATCATGACCGCGCTGGGTCTTCTCGTCGCGGTTCCCGCCGTGCTTGCCTACAACTGGCTCCAGTCGCGCAACAAGCGCATTGCCGAACTGCTCCAGGGCTTCTCGACCGACATTCTGGCCAACATCACCTCGAAGGGTGCTGTGAAGCCTGCCGTTCCTGCTGCCCCGGCCGCACCGGCTGCCGCTCCGGCCAAGAAGTAAGCATTGAAACCGGGCCGGGCCTGTCCCGGCCCCTCTCCGGAAACGCGGGAGGTGCGCGCAGCCCTTGTCAGGAAACTGCGCAGACCGACGCGGATCACAACGGACAGGATGTAACCCATGGCAATGTCTGTAGGCGGCGCTGGCGGAGAAGAACGCCCGATGTCGGACATCAACACCACGCCGCTCGTGGACGTGATGCTGGTGCTGCTGATCATCTTCCTCATCGCGGTGCCGGTCGCGATCCAGACTGTCGAGAAGCTCAAGGTGCCGGTCCTTCCCAGCGAGGAATCGCAGGACAAGGTCGAGAACCTGATGCTTTCGGTGGTCTCTACCGACGAAGCCGGCCGCAGCCCGAAGGAACCCGGTTACACCGGATCCTCGCGCACCGGCCAGTGCCGCGTCTATTTCAACAACACCACCCCGGTGGATAGCCAGGAGCTTTACCAGCAGGCTTTCAATCGCCTCGATGCGATCGTCAAGCGTGAGGGCGGAGCTGCCAACATGGACCCGGAAAAGATTCCCGAAGTGCATATCCGCGGCGACGTCAACGTTCCGTGGAAGTGCATTGCCGGGGCGATCTACAACGTCCAGTCGGCCGGCTATCCCAAGGTGGCCTTCATCTCGACCCCGGTCGATCCGAACGGCTGATCCGAACGGCACCGGACAAGAGAGCGAACAGGAGTACCAATCATGGGAATGAGCGCCGGCAAGGATGATGGCGAGCCGATGATGGAGATGAACACGACGCCGTTGATCGACGTCATGCTCGTTCTCCTCATCATGTTCATCATCACCATCCCCGTGGCCACCCACGCGGTGAACATCGATCTTCCGCAGCCTTCGCCGCCTTCACCGAACCAGGTCGTCGATCCGATCAAGAACAAGCTGGTGCTGACCAATGCCGGCGAGATTCTCTGGAACGGCGTGCCCACTTCGCAGGGGCAGATGGTTTCGCTGATCCAGGCGACCAAGGCGATGGACCCAGAGCCGGAACTTCAGTTCCAGCCTGAAGAATACGCGAGCTACGAGATCGCAAACCAGATGATGAAGATCATCACCGATGCCAAGGTCACGAAGTTCGGCTTCGTCGGCAACGAGAACTTCGCAACCTTCCAGAAGGCTGGCCAGTAAGGTTCTTGTCCCCTAGCGCAACCGGGCCAAGCGCCTGATTGCGCAGCGGCATCGAACTCAAAGAAGGGGGCGGAGCGATCCGCCCCTTTTTTCTTGCCCAGCCGCGCGGCCCGTGCCTTTGCCGAGTTCTTGCGCCTCAGGGCCGTCTTGATGCTTGCAGTGCCTCGGCGATCATTTCTTCGACCTTGGCCTCACGCTCGTCCCACGTTCCCGACACGCGCTTCCAGACCACGCCCGTGCGTTCCAGCATGGCTCTCGCCAGGCAAGCAAATCGCGCGCGCTCATCCCGTTCGCCGAAGAAGCGTGTGCCATCGGCAATCCACGGCACATCGGCCTCGAACAGCAGGTAGAGATCGGCCTTGGGATAGGCGAGGAGGGGCGGGGGAACCGTGCCGAACAGCATCTGCGCCCATGCCGCCGTCATCAGGGGATCGGTATCGAGGACCAGCACACCCGGCGCCGCGGCCGCAGCGGCCGCAACCGCGGCCATATGCCCTTCCGCAATGGCCAGAAGATCGGCCATGGCCAGATCGGTTCCGCGGGTTTCGCAGTATTGTCTGCCAAACTCCGGCACGACCGGCCAACCGTGCCGCCGATGCAGCCGTTCCGCCATGACCGACTTGCCAGTGCTTTCCGCCCCGTGGAAGCAGACTGTCAGCATGGCCGCGCCGCCCTTGCCCAATCGCGCAGGCCGATGGCCGAGAGGACGAGGAACGCGGCATAGAGCAGCGCCAGCAGCGGAAGGCCGCGCGAGACATAGAGCGCGATGGCCACGATATCGATCCCGATCCACACGAACCAGTTCTCTACCCGCCGCAGCGCCAGCAGGATCTGCGCAGCAATGCTTGCACCAGCCACCGCCGAATCGGCAAAGGGCAGGGCGGCATCCGTGAAACGGTGCAGCAGCCAGCCCAGCGACGCGCTGAGGGCAAGCGTGACCGCAAACCACCCCAGCCGCTGGCCCGTCTCCATCCAGCCAACCGCCACCGCGCTCCGTTCGTCAGGCCCGGACTTCAGCCAGAGCCACCAGCCCCACAGGTTTGCCAGCACGAAGAATGCCTGAAGCCCCGCTTCGGCATAGAGCCGGGCGTCGCGCAGCACCAATCCCGCGCACGTTACCGAAACGATGGCAAAGGGGAAGTTCCAGATGGAACGGCGCGTCAGCAGGGCAATGTTCGCCAGCCCGAAAACGCTGGCCGCCAGTTCGAGCAGGTTCACGGGCGCGAAGCGCTCTGCTCGCCCGGCAGGACGGCAGCCGTTCTTGCGGCATGGCTTTCGCGCGGGTTGTCGGTGAAGATGCCGTCAACCCCTGCGGAGACCAGCGCCTGCCACGCGGCCGCGCAATCGCCCTTCGCCGCAGGATCGCTGCCGATCCGCCACCGCGCGGGCAGGAACGCGTTCTCGCAGCGCAGGGTCCACACATGCACCTTGAGACCGGCGGCGTGGGCATTGCGCACGAAAGGCGTCGGCCGCCCATCAGCGTCCAGCACCATCGCGGTTTCGACCCCCACGGCATCGACAGACCGCGCCAGCTTCCTGAGGCCCTTCTCCCCGGCCATCGCGGCAAAGCGTTCTTCGGGCCGATCGGGCGGCCCGCCCTCGGCGGCCATGAGCTGCACCAGCCGGATAGCGGTCAGCGGGCGCAGGCGTTCGAGAACGCCTGCCTCGAAACTCTGGATGAACACCGGATCCTGCGCAGTCCCGTAGCCTGCCGCCTCCAGCATGGGCAGGAGCAGCGCCGCCGTATCGATGCCGTGCCGGCTGAACCAGATCGGGTGCTTGAGTTCGGGATAGATGCCGATGCGCCGCCCCGTCTCGGCCTCCTTGGCCCGCACGAGCGCCAGCACTTCGGCAAAGGTCGGCACCTGCCACAGGCCGTCGAAGCGGGTGTTGGCGGGGCGCAGATCGGGCAGGCGTTCACGCGCACGCAGGGTGCGCAGTTCGGCCAGCGTGAAATCCTCGGTGAACCAGCCGCTCACGCTTTCGCCATCGATCATCACGGTCTTGCGCCGCGCGGCGAACTCAGGATGATCGGCAACGTCCGTCGTGCCGGAAATCTCGTTCTCGTGGCGGGCGACAAGCACCCCGTCGCGGGTGGGAACAAGGTCCGGCTCGATGAAGTCGGCGCCCGCATCGATGGCGCGTTCATACGATGCGAGCGTGTGCTCAGGCCGTTCGCCGCTGGCGCCGCGATGGGCGATGAGGATCGGGGCCTGCGCCCCGGCGCTTGCGGGATTGCCGGTCAGGACAAGTGCGGCCGCCATGAGAAGCCGCCCGATCACCGTGCACCTGCCGGCAGCAGCGCGTCGGCCCATTCGGGTTCCCTGAAGCCCACCAGCAAGCCGCCGGGATGGACCACGACCGGCCGCTTGATGACCGAGGGGTTTGCGGCAAGCACGGCCGGTGCCTCGTCTCCTGCCAGCATGGCCCTTTGCCCCTCATCAAGCTTGCGCCAGGTGGTGCCTGCCCGGTTCACGATCCGGTCAATGCCAGCGGCCGCTATCCAGCCCGCGATCTGCGCGGGATCGGCGCCCTGCTTCTTGTAATCATGGAAGGCGTAATCCAGCCCCTTGCCCTCAAGCCAGACGCGCGCCTTCTTCACCGTATCGCAGTTGGGAATGCCGTAAACCGTGATGCTCATGGGTGCTGCCTGTCGAAGTGGTGGATGCGCGATGGGGTGCCTGCGAACAGGGTATAGGTTTCATAGTATTCGGCGCGGCCCTTGCCCTGCATTTCGGCGTGGTGCGCCACGCGCCGCCACGCCAGCGCGGCGGCTTCGTCCTCCCACTCGGAAAGTGCGATCACTTCGCCGTCATCGGCGGTGTAGGACTTGAAGCCAAGATAACCCGGCTGCATCGCGGCCAGCCGTTCCATGGCATCGGCATCGCGCGCATAGGCTTCGGCGTCGATATCGGCGCGCTTGCGATTGCGGAAAACGACAAGAAACATGGTCGCCGTGCGATAGCGCAGCATTGTGTCAGCGGGAAGATGCCCTGCCTGAAGGCAGCGCTTGTCCGGTGGTGGACTTTTGCGCCCATCTGCGACAAAGCGCAGACCCATGAGCCTGAACAGCTTCGGTCATCTTTTCCGTTTCACCACCTGGGGCGAAAGCCACGGGCCTGCGCTTGGCGCGGTCGTCGACGGGTGCCCGCCGGGGCTGTTCCTGTCCGAGGCGGATATCCAGCCGTTTCTCGATGCGCGCCGTCCGGGCCAGTCGCGTTTCACCACGCAGCGGCAGGAGCCGGATCAGGTCCGCATCCTTTCGGGCGTGTTCGAGGGCAGGACGACCGGCACCCCGATCAGCCTGATGATCGAGAACGTGGATCAGCGTTCCAAGGACTATGGCGATGTGGCCAAGGCCTATCGGCCCGGCCATGCCGACTATGCCTATGACGCGAAATACGGTTTTCGCGATTATCGCGGCGGCGGGCGATCCTCTGCGCGCGAGACGGCAGCGCGCGTGGCGGCAGGCGCGGTGGCGCGGCTCGTCATCCCCGAAGTGACGATAACGGCATGGGTCAGCGAGATCGGCGGCGATGCCATCGACATGGCGCGCTTCGATCCGGCCGAGATCGCGCGCAACCCCTTCTTCTGCCCGGATGCGGAGGCCGCCGCCCGCTGGGAAAAGCTGGTGGACGATGCGCGGCTGTCCGGTTCATCGCTGGGCGCGGTGGTGGAATGCGTGGCCCACGGCGTGCCCGCCGGATGGGGCGCGCCGCTCTATGCCAAGCTTGATGCCGAACTGGCGCACGCCATGATGGGCATCAACGCCGTGAAGGGCGTGGAAATCGGCGACGGGTTTGCCGCTGCGCGCAATACCGGCGAAGGCAATGCCGATCCCATGCGTCCCGGAGCGGAAGGGCCGGTTTTCACCGCCAATCATGCCGGCGGCATTGCGGGCGGCATTTCCACCGGGCAGCCGGTGCTGGTGCGGGTGGCCTTCAAGCCCACATCCTCGATCCTTACTCCCGTGCCCACCATCACGCGCGAGGGCGAAGCGACCGAACTGTTCACCAAGGGGCGGCATGATCCGTGCGTCGGCATTCGCGGGGTGCCCGTGGTCGAGGCGATGATGGCGCTGGTGCTTGCGGACCAGAAGCTGCTCCATCGCGGGCAATGCGGGTAAAGCAGGCAGTTGAGGCGGCGTTGAAACGTCGTTAGTCTCGGCTGCAACAATCTTGCGGACCGCAACGGACGGAGCACTTCCCTTGGCCAAGCGCCTTACGCTTTACATCGTGATCGGCATGGTGCTGGGCATCCTCGTCGGCTACCTGCTCAACACCAGCTACCCGCAGGGTGATCCGAAGCTGGCGGAAATTGCCGATACGCTGAAGCTGCTGCCGGACATCTTCCTGCATCTCATCAAGATGATCATCGCGCCGCTGATCCTTGCCACGCTGGTGACGGGGATTGCCGGGATGGGCGACAGTGCCGCGCTGGGGCGCATCGGCGGCCGGGCGTTGGCCTGGTTCATCACCGCCAGCCTCATCTCGATCGGTCTGGGCCTCGTGCTGGTCAATTTCTTCCAGCCCGGTGTCGGTCTGGAGTTTGCCGCGGCGGGGCCTGTGGGCGATCTGGCGACGGCCGATTTCACCTTGCGCCATTTCGTGCTGGAAATCTTCCCGACCAGCGCGCTCGACGCCATGGCCAAGAACAACGTCTTGCAGATCCTTGTCTTCTCGCTCTTTGCCGGGGTCGCCCTTTCGGCCATAGGCGAAACCGGCGCCCCCATCGTGCGCGGGTGCGAGGCGCTGGCGCACCTCATGCTCCAGATCACCGATTACGTGATGCGCTTTGCGCCCTTTGCCGTGTTCGGCGCGCTGGCGGCGGTGATTGCCACCAAGGGCCTTTCGATCGTCATCACTTACGGTGTCTTCGTCTCGGAGTTCTATTTCGGGCTGCTGCTCTTGTGGATCATCCTGTTCACGCTGGGCGGCCTTTTCCTGAAAGGGCGGGTGTTCCTGCTGGCGCGCTATATCCGCGAACCGCTGCTGCTGGCCTTTTCCACGGCCAGTTCGGAAAGCGCGCTGCCCAAGCTGTTCGAGCAGCTTGACCGGTTCGGCGTGCCGCGGCGCATTTCCGGGTTCGTGCTGCCGCTGGGCTACAGCTTCAACCTTGATGGTTCGATGATGTACACCAGCTTTGCCACGATGTTCATTGCGCAGGCCTATGGCATCGAGCTTTCGCTGGGCCAGCAGATCGCCATGCTGCTTACGCTCATGGTCACGTCGAAGGGGATTGCCGGAGTGCCGCGCGCCAGCCTGGTGGTGATCGCCGCCACGCTGACGCAGTTCGGCCTGCCGCTTGAAGGGATCGCGCTGCTTCTGGGCGTCGATACCTTCCTCGACATGGGGCGCACGGCAACGAACGTGGTGGGCAATGCGGTTGCCACATCGGTCATCACCAAGTGGGAGGGCATGTTGCAGCCCCCGCTCGATCCCGATGCAGAACCGCTCAAGGCGCCCGCCCATACCGCAGCCGACGGGCGGCGGGGGCTGAACCTCGACCCGGTCAATTTCGAATAGCCGGGCCATGGTCCCCCGCGCGGGCGGGGGACGAGAACCTCAGCGCTTCTTTTCCAGCTCCACCGGCGTGAACTCGCCCAGGCCGCACGAGCCGCGGATCATCGGGCCGGGACCGGCATTGTTGATGATGACCGTGATGATATCGACGTTGCACACCTGCGGCAGCGAAGTGCCATAGGAAAAGGCCCGTTCGAAGCCGAGGCCGTTGCAGCGGTTGGGCAGGGTGTTGCGATACCACTTGCCGCCGCTGGTGCGGAAATCGATCGTCCAGTCATCGCGCACCACGCTCTGCCGGATCGATGCGATCGGCAGGCAGGTGACGGGTTTGCCGATCACGGTGGCCTTGGGCATATCGGACCGGTGTCCGTTGTCGTCCATCACGCCCTTGCCGCTGCTGGTGCAGCCCGAAAGCGCGATGGTGATTGCCGCCACCGCAGGGACAAAGAACCGAACCTGAGCCTTGTGCATCATGCCTTGCTCTCCTTGGCCTTCTTGCGCCCAGCCGCCTTCCCTCTGGCCGCTGCCGCCGGTTTCGCCCCCTTGACGGGAACTTTGCCCTTGAAGCCGCAAAGGTCAACCACGCCGCAGTGCCAGCATTCGGGCGTGCGCGCCTTGCAGACATAGCGCCCGTGCAGGATCAGCCAGTGGTGCGCGCCCACGCGGAAGGGCTGGGGCACGTTCTTCTCCAGCGCCTTCTCCACGGCCAGCGGCGTCTTGCCCCTTGCCAGACCGGTGCGGTTGCCCACCCGGAAGATGTGCGTGTCGACGGCAAAGGTCTCTGCCCCGAAGGCGCAGTTCATCACCACGTTCGCCGTCTTGCGCCCCACGCCGGGCAGAGCGGTCAGCGCATCGCGGTCGGCCGGAACCTCGCCGCCGTGATCGCGCACGAGGATTTCCGCCATGGCCATCACGTTCTTCGCCTTGGAATTGAACAGGCCGATGGTCTTGATGTGCTCCTTGAGGCCCTCCTCGCCAAGATCGAGCATGTCCTGCGGGGTCTTCACGATCTGGAACAGGCGGCGCGTCGCCTTGTTCACGCCCACGTCGGTCGCCTGCGCCGAAAGCGTGACCGCGACCAGCAGCTGATAGACGTTGCCGTATTCCAGCTCGGTTTGGGGCGCTGGATTGGCTTCGGCAAGGCGGCGGAAGAACTCGAAGATGTCCGCCTTCTTCACGTTACAGGCCCAGCACTTCGGGCATGGTATAGCGGCCCGGCTTGCGGCCCAGCAGCCATTCCGCCGCACGGACTGCGCCCTTGGCAAAGATCGCGCGGTTTTCGGCCAGATGCGAGAAGGTCAGGCGTTCGTTGTCGGCCAGAAAATGCACCGAATGATCGCCCGCCACCGTGCCGCCGCGCAGGGACGCAAAGCCGATGGTGCCCGCCTTGCGCGCGCCGGTAATGCCATCGCGCCCGCGCACGGCCTCGTCTTCCAGCGCGACGCCGCGTCCCCTGGCCGCCGCCTCGCCCAGCAGCAGCGCCGTGCCCGAAGGCGCATCGACCTTCATGCGGTGGTGCGTCTCGACGATCTCGATATCCCAGTCCTCGCCCAGCCGCGTTGCAGCCTCGCGCACGAGATGCGCCAGCAGCGTCACGCCAAGCGAGGTATTGCCGGTCTGGAGCACGGGAATGCTGACCGCTGCCGAATCAATGAGCCAGTGGTGCCGCTCTTCCAGCCCGGTCGTGCCGACAACGATGGGAATGCCTGCGTGAATGGCGGCATCAAGGTTGAACTCAAGCGCGGCGGGGGCGGAAAAATCGACCAGCACGTCGCTGGCCCTGGCAAGCGCGAGCGGATCGCCGCCCTTGTCGATGCCGCCTGCACATGCGTGGCCGGCCGCCGCGATGGCCGCCTCCAGCGCGTTGCCCATTCGTCCAGCACTGCCGATGATTCCGATTCTGGTCATTGCCTGCCCCTTGTCTGGCGTGCTTCATGGTCGGGATGAAACGCCCGCGCAATATCGTCATTCTTACCGGAGCCGGTATTTCCGCCGAATCCGGCATCGATACCTTCCGCAGCGAAGGGGGCCTGTGGGAGAATCACCGGGTGGAGGACGTGGCCACGCCCGAAGCCTTCGTGCGCGATCCCGATCTGGTTCTGCGCTTCTACGACATGCGGCGCGAGGCGGTGCAGACGAAGCAGCCGAATGCCGCGCACACCGCGCTGGCCCGGCTTGACCGTGAATGGCCCACGCGTGCAGGCGGTGCGGTTCTGATCATCACGCAGAACGTGGATGACCTGCACGAACGGGGCGGCGCGCTGAACGTGCTGCACATGCACGGCGAGCACCTCAAAGCCTGGTGCACGGCCTGCGACATGCGCCACCGCTGGACCGGGCCGCTGATCCATCGTCCACCGTGCCCGGCGTGCGGCGCTCTGGCGCTGCGGCCCGATGTGGTGTGGTTCGGTGAAGTGCCCTACCGGATGGACGAGATCTATCGCGCCGTTGCCGCGGCAGACCTGTTCGTTTCGATCGGCACATCGGGCGCGGTCTATCCGGCGGCCGGTCTTGTGCGCGCGGCGCGTGATCTGGATGTGCAGACGCTGGAACTGAATCTCGAGCCCTCGAAGGGATCGGCATGGTTCCATGAGACCCGCCTTGGCCCGGCAACGCAGATCGTGCCGGCGTGGGTTGCGGAGCTGCTGGACGGCTGAAAGCCCCGACATGGTGGTTAAAAGCGGGCGAAAAGGGCGGCAAAGCCCCTACTCCGCATGGCCGAATCATGTTATCTACACCAGTGTGAGTAATCCGATCCCCCTTGTCGCCCCGCCCCATCTCGTGCCGATCACCGTCGATCCGGCGGACATCGATTTCATGGGGCATGTCAACAATGCCTCCTATCTGAAATGGGTGCAGGATGCCGTGATCGATCACTGGCGCGCGCTGGCCCCGGCCGAGGCGGTCGCCGCGCACCTTTGGGTCGCACTGAAGCACGAGATCACCTATCGCCGCCCCACCTTTCTCGATGACACGGTGATTGCCCATGTCGTGCTTGAAGGGGTGCAGGGCGCCCGCGCCTTCTACGAGACGATCATCAAGCGCGGCGAGGAGGTTCTGGCCGAGGTCAAATCAAGCTGGTGCTGCCTTGATGCCAAGACACTGCGCCCGGCGCGGCTGGCGCGCGAACTGATCGAGCAGTTCCTGCCTGCCGGGAAATAGGGGGCAAGGGCCTAGCGCAGCTTTGCGATGCTCAGGCCATCGTTCTTGGCGCGCAGCTTTACCGATTCCTCGCTTCGCGTCAGGGCCTTGGCAATGGCTTTCAGCGCCATGCCCTTTTTCGCCAGAGTGTGCAGCTTGCTGATTTCATCGGCCGTCCATGGCTGCTTGTGGCGTTCGAAACGTTCGGCCATGGCTCAATCCCTGCGCGTCACGGTGACGATGTAGTTCAGCGCCAGATCGTCCGACAGGTGCAGCCCCTTGCCCAGGCTCCAGGCAATGCCCATCGGATTGCCCATCTTCAGGCCCGCCGCATCCAGCAGATCGTGCAGTTCCACAGGCGTGATGAAGTCGTCCCAGTGGTGCGTGCCCCTGGGCACCATGCCGATGCCTTCTGCCGCCTCGACCAGCAGCAGACGCGAACGCGTGGTGCGGTTGGGGGTGGACAGGATCATCAGCCCGCCGGGCGCCAGCGCCGCTTCCAGCGCGGCGATGAAGGCGGCCTTGTCGGCCACGTGCTCGATCACTTCCATCGAAGTGACGAGATCGTATCCGCCAAGCCCCATCGCGCCCACATCACCGCAGCGATAGTCGATCACGAGGCCCGATCCTTCGGCATGAAGGCGCGCGGCGGCAATGTTCTCCTCTGCCGCATCGATGCCCGTGACCGCCGCCCCCAGCCGTGCCAGAGGTTCGCACAGCAGCCCGGCGCCGCAGCCGACATCGAGCGCCTTGCGGCCCGCCAGGGGCTTTGCCCCGCGCGAATCGGTGCCGAAGTGGCTGTCGATGGCATCGCGGATGAAGCCCAGCCGCACCGGGTTCAGCTTGTGCAGCATGGCGGATGATCCGGCCGGATTCCACCAGTCTGCCGCCAGCTTGCCGAAATGGGCGGCCTCTTCCGGACGAATGGTATGCGCGGAGGTTGCATTGCTCATAACCCGTCCCTAAAGCGCGCGCGCCGCATTTTCCACCGGACATGCGGGAAAGATTCTTTCGTCCACACCCATTCGCTTAGACAGGGAGCAAGCCCTTGGCCCGCATCGTGATGAAATTCGGCGGCACCTCGATGGCCGGAACCGAGCGGATCCGCCGCGTGGCGCGCATCGTTCAACGCCAGCAGGCCGCCGGGCACGAAGTTGCGGTGGTCGTCTCGGCCATGGCGGGCGAAACCGATCGCCTCGTCAACTTCTGCCGCGAGGCGAACCCGCTCTATGATCCGGCCGAATACGATGTGGTCGTGGCCAGCGGCGAACAGGTCACGTCCGGCCTTCTGGCGATGCACTTGCAGGCGCTGGGCTGCAAGGCGCGTTCGTGGCTGGGCTGGCAACTGCCGGTCCGGACCGACGATGCCCATGCCAAGGCGCGCATCGAAGGGATCGATTCCGAGGCGCTCATGGCCAGCATGGCCGCAGGCGAGATTGCGGTGATCCCCGGCTTTCAGGGTCTCAGCCCGGAAGGCCGCGTGACCACGCTGGGCCGCGGCGGTTCCGATACCTCGGCCGTGGCCGTGGCCGCCGCCGTGAAGGCCGATCGCTGCGATATCTACACCGATGTGGACGGCGTCTATACCACCGACCCGCGCATCGTGGCCAAGGCCCGCAAGCTCAAGAACGTCACCTACGAGGAAATGCTCGAACTTGCCTCGGTCGGCTCGAAGGTGCTTCAGACCCGTTCGGTCAGCCTTGCGATGAAGGAGGGCGTGCGGGTGCAGGTGCTCTCCTCGTTCATCGACGATGACGCCCCCGCAGCCGATACCATTCCCGGCACGATGATTGTCTCTGACGAAGAGCTCGCCCGGATCCAGGAAGGACTTGATATGGAACGCCAGCTTATCACCGGAATCGCTGCCGACAAGAACGAAGCCAAGGTAACACTCACGCGCATTGCCGATCGTCCGGGCGCGGTTGCCGCGATCTTCGGGCCGCTGGCGGCCGCCAATATCAACGTCGACATGATCATCCAGAACATCGCCAAGGACAAGGGCGAGACCGACGTGACCTTCACCGTGCCGCTGGCCGATCTGGCGCGCACCCAGGCCCTGCTGGAAGAGCGCAAGGACACGATCGGCTACTACCGGATGCTGGCCAACAGCAAGGTCGCCAAGATCAGCGTCGTGGGCGTGGGGATGCGCAGCCATGCAGGCGTTGCCGCCACCATGTTCCGCGCACTTGCCGATCGCGGCATCAACATTCAGGCGATCACCACCAGCGAGATCAAGGTTTCGGTGCTGATCGACGAGGACGAGACCGAACTGGCCGTGCGCGTTCTGCACACCGCCTATGGCCTGGATGGCGAATAAGCCACCGTCGCAGCGGCTCCCGCAGGCACAAGGCCCCGGTCGCAAGGCCGGGGCTTTTTGCGGCGACCGGCCCGGCAGGCCAATCTCACCATTTTCGAGTATTTCCAGATTATTTCATTATATCAGATACATACACCAAAAGGCAGGTCCAGCTAAGCCGTGCTTCGGCTAAATCGCCACCGACGAGGAGGGGGTGCTGAAAGGACACTGCACGATGAAAGCACTTCCGTTTTGCACGCTGGCGGCCGCAACCGCCGTCGCCATTGCCCTGCCGGGCGCCGCCCATGCCCAGACCGCGCCGGGCAAGGTTTCGATGACGCTGCTGGGGGGCGCTGATTTCCCCGTCAGCGGCGATGTGCATGGCGGGGCCACCGCGCCCGTGCCCGATCTGGGGCCGCTCAACCCCGCACTGGCAGGCGTCGATGCCGAACTGCGCATCGGCTCGCGCAGCTATGACCAGATCTACGGCACGACGTGGAACATCGGGGCCGAGCTTGCCTATGGCCTGCGCGAGAATGCCGAACTGTTCGGCCAGTTCCGCTTCCAGCGCGCCGGGCGCGGCACCGTGCAGGTGGGCGGGGCATTCGTTCCCGCGCTGGATACCACGCTGGACGTGAACGGCACGTTCGACCGCCTGAGCACTTATGCCATCGAGGTGGGCTATCGCCAGTTCTTCGGATCGGGCGCGCTCAAGCCCTATGTGGCTGGCCGGGTCGGCGCGGCCTTCACCGATTCGATCAATGCCACCTTCGTGATCCCCGATGCGGATATCGCCATCAACAATGCGCCCTTCTACAAGTCGAGCACCTCGTTCGTGGCGGGCGGCGATCTGGGCCTCAGCTACAAGCTGGGCGACAGCGTCGACCTGATCGGCGAAGTCGGCCTGCGCTACACCACGGGCCTGCGCGGCGATGACAGCGCGATCGGCGGTCTGGGCCTTGCCGCGATCAACAATGGCGGCG
>JBKBKD010000059.1:0-4947 GCA_046294595.1 Novosphingobium sp. | reverse complement strand
ACGTCAACGTGAATCCACTGGTGATCGCCCGTCACATCGGCAAAGCCGTTCACGCGCGCCTGATCGATCAGCAGCCAGTCGGTCGGCCCCAGCATGGTGCCTTCGCGCCCCAGCAGGTCGGCCGGTTTCTCGAATATCGCTGCGCTGCCTGTTGTCATCGCCCCTGCATCCATCCCCGGCCCGCCTTGGTGTTGCGCCCGCTCTTGCAGATCATTGGCTGCCTTCATCGGAAGCCTTTCCGCTTTTCAATTGACGATTTGCGTATCGAATGCAATCGTAATTTACGAATGATGCGCAGACTTGCTGCTTTCAGCGACGGAGCGCGCGAAGTTTGGGAGAAACCGCGGCGATGAGCCACTATTCGCAATACCGGCCCCTGCCGCTGGCGCAGGTGCCGCAGTGGGATTTCGAAACCGATGTCGCCATCATCGGCTTTGGCGCCACCGGGGCCTGCGCGGCGATCGAGGCACGCATGGCGGGTGCGCAGGTCCTGCTGTTCGAACGCTCGTCGGGATCGGGCGGGGCATCGGCGCTTTCGGGCGGCGAGATCTACGTGGGCGGGGGCACCGATGCGCAGATCGCCGCAGGTTTTGCCGATACGGTCGAGGATTTCACCCGCTACCTGAAGCTGGCGGGCGGTCCCTGCGCCGACGAGGCCAAGTGCGAACTCTATGGCCGCGAGGCGCTGGCGCATTACCAGTGGCTCAAGGACCAGGGGGTGCCCTATCGCGGCAACTTCCTGCCCGGCAAGTATATCGAGCCGACCGACGATTCGACCCTCATCTGGTCGGGCAGCGAAGCGGCCGCGCCGTTCTGCCATGAGGCCCGCCCTGCCCCGCGCGGCCATACCATCCGGCACATGGGCTGGGGCGGCGGACGGCCGCTGGTCGATATTCTGGAGCGCCGCGCGCGCGATCTGGGAACCGAGATCCATGTCGATGCGCGCGCCGTGGCGCTGATTACCGATGGTGATGGCGTCGCCGGCGCAGTCGTGCGGATCGACAACCGCGACCGCTTCGTGCGCGCCCGCAAGGGGGTGGTGCTGGCCACGGGCGGTTTCGTCTTCAACGAGGCGATGCGGCGCAAGTATTGCCCCGACAGTTTCCGCGTGAACAGCCCCATCGGCGACAAGGACGATGGCGTGGGCATCGAACTAGGGGTCTCGGCGGGCGGCGATGCCATCCACATGGACCAGTTCTTCACCACCTGCCCCTGGACCATGCCCGAAAGTCATGCCTATGGCGTGTTCGTGAACGTCCATGGCCAGCGTTTCATCAACGAGGACTGCTATCATGGCCGCGTCTCGCGCTGCGCGGTCGATCAGCCGGGCGGCAAGGTCTATCTCCTGCTCGATGTGGCGCACTTCGGCCAGCCGCTCGACATTGCCGGGATCACCATCGCCGCCACGGGCGAAACCTGGGAGGAAGTGGAGGCCGAACTGGAAATGCCTGCTGGCACGCTGGCGGCCACGATGGCCTTCTACAATGCCCACGCCCGCGAAGGCCGCGATCCCCTGTTCGACAAGCAGCCGCCGATCCTGAAGGCGCTCGACCAGTCGCCCTTCGTCGCGCTCGAACTCGATTTCCAGACCAGCTATTTCAGCTTCTTCACGCTCGGCGGCCTCAGGACCAGCACCGATGGCGAAGTGCTGGACCGTTCGGGCAGTCCGATCCCCGGCCTTTTCGCCGCCGGGCGGTGCACATCGGGCCTGCCCGCGTGGGGGCACGGCTATTCATCGGGCCTCAGCCTTGCCGATTGCACGTTCTTCGGGCGTCAGGCAGGCAAGCGCGCCGCCGCCTGACGCACTGCATCAGGCGAAGACCGCGCTGCGCACGAAGTCCACGCTGCCTTCGCTTGCGCCAAGGCGCGCTTCGCCAAGCGCGCGGGTCCAGTAGCCTTCCGAACCATCGGCCATGCGCCATTCGTGGAGGCGGCGGGTGAGCAGTTGCAGGTCGTATTCCTCGCTGATGCCGATGGCCCCGTGCACCGCGTGGGCACTGGCGGCAATGCGCGCGGCAGCTGCCGAGGCAGTGCTCTTGGCCGTGGCAGCAACTGCCAGCGGCACATCGATGCCCTGTGCAGCGCCCAGTTGCGCTGCGATACGACAGGCAATCATGTCTTCGGCCATCACCGCCAGCATCTGCTGCAAAGCCTGCTGGCGGCCGATGGGCTTGCCGAACTGGACGCGCTGCGAGGCGTGATCGGTGGTCATGTCGCACAGGCGCGCCGCCGCGCCCGCGATGAGGCAGGCGCGCAGCACGGCGGCAATGGCCCGCAGGCCGCCCGCCGGGCGCTCCAGCCATGTCCCTTGAGGGGCCACACCGATGCGTCCTGCCAGCGAATGGACAACCCCGGTGGCCGCAGGCGCAAGGTCGGCCATGGCGCACAGGAGCAGCGTCTCGCCGGTATCGACCAGCGCATGGCCGGCCACCAGCGCGGAAGGAACCGGCTGCGCCAGCGAGGACACGAGCGCAATCGGTCCGTCAGGAGCCGCCACCCCGGCGCGCGCCAGCAGGGCGCGGGCAACCATCGTCTCTGCCACCGGCAGAGGCACCGCGCGTGCGCCCAGCGCTTCGATCAGCGGCTCGATCTGGCCCAGCGAAAGCCCGGCCCCGCCGTGCGCCTCGTCCACCAGTGCATCGAGAAAGCCCGATCCGGCGATTTCCTGCCACAGCGCGGCTGCGGCATCAGACGGCCCTTGCCCGGCTTCCACCGCACGCACCGTGGCGGGCGGGCAGGCAGCCTCCAGCATCCGGTCGAAGGGTTCGAGAAGTTCAGCCATGTCCATGATGTTCTCTCTCCCTCAGCGCAGGCCCATGCCGCGCGCGATGATGCCCCGCAGGATTTCGCGCGTGCCGCCGCGCAGGCTGAAGCTGGGCGCAATGTGGGTCACATACATCAGCGTGCGGTAAAGCTCCTCGCTCACCGGTTCGTCCGGGTGGGCGGCCAGATCATCCGCGATCACGACGGGCAGTTCCTGTTCGAAGCTGGTGCCGCGATCCTTGACGATGCTGGCTTCCACCACCGGGCTTTCGCCCAGCGCAAGGCGCGCGGTGCAGGCGATCGACATGGCGCGCAAGGTGGCCAGTTCCGCCGTGAGGCGTCCTGCCAGCGCGGCGGCATCGCTGCGCCCGGCGGCCTGCATGTGCCTTACCCAGGCATCCAGCAGCACCACGCTCGAATAGACGCGCTCCGGCCCGGAGCGCTCGAACGCCAGTTCCGCCACGACCTGGTTCCAGCCGTCGCCTTCCTGCCCGACGAGCGCATCCTCGGCCAGTTCCACGTTCTCGAAGAACACTTCGGCAAAGTGCGCATCGCCCGTCAGATCGACGATCGGGCGGATGGTGACGCCCGGCGCCTTGAGATCGATGATGAGCTGCGAAAGCCCTGCCTGCCGGTCGGCCGCGGTGCCCGATGTGCGCAGCAGCGCAATCATGTAGTCGGAATGCATGGCGTTGGTGGTCCAGATCTTCTGGCCGTTGACCACCCAGCCCGTGCCGGTCCGTTCGGCCCGCGTGCGCACCCCGGCAAGGTCGGAGCCTGCCCCCGGCTCGCTCATGCCGATGCAGAACACCTGCTCGCCCCGGCAGATCGCGGGGATGTGCTTCTGGCGCTGCGCCTCGGTGCCGAAGTTCAGGAGGAGCGGCGCGCTCTGCCGGTCGGCAATCCAGTGCGCGGCCACGGGCGCACCCGCGCTCAGCAGCTCTTCCACCACCACGAACCGCGCGAACGGTCCCATGCCGCGTCCGCCATAGGATTCGGGCAGGGTCAGGCCCACCAGCCCCGCCTTGCCCAGCGCACGGCTGAATCCGGCGCTGAAGCCCTGCCACGAGCGGGCACGGCGGTCGGTCGGCATTCCGGCCAGTTCGCTTTCAAGAAAGGCGCGCACCTGGGGGCGCAGCGCCTCGTCTTCGGGTGGCAAGTGGGCAAGCGTGAGGGTATCGAACACGAAAGGCTGGCTCCTGTCCCGCAGCGCGAGGCCCATGGCCCGGCGCCGTGCTGCCGGGCATGCACCCGCCGACACTTCTGAATCAAATATTTAATTCATGCCTCGTGATATTCATTTCCTATCACAGGCTCATTCCTGGGCGAAGGCATCAAGCGCCATGGCCACGAAATTGGCGGCGGGCGGCGAAGGATCGGAGCTGCGCACGATGCCCATGGCGATCGGCACCGGCTCTTCCAGCGGCACGATCCGCACCCCTTGCCCGGCAAAGCGCGAACTGCGCTGCGGCACCAGCGCCACGCCAAGCCCTGCTTCCACAAGGCTCAGGATGGTCTGCACCTGCATCGCCTCCTGCGCCACCTGCGGGGCAAAGCCTTCGCGGTGGCAGGCCAGCCGGATCGTGGCGTGAAGCGAACTGACCGGGCTGTAGATGATGAAGGGCCGGTCCGCCAGTGCGCCAAGCCGGATCGCGCGGCGGCGCGCCAGCACATCGCCCGCCGGCACCGCTGCCACGAACACGTCGCGCTCGATCACGTCGGTGATGACCGGGGTGGCATCCATCACCGGCAGCCGCACCAGCCCGACATCGATGCGGTGCGCGGCAATGGCGCGCACGATGTCGGCGCTGTTCATCTCCTCCAGCGCAAGATCGACCTGCGGGAAAGCCTGCCGGAAGGGCGGGATGATGCGCGGCAGAAGATCGCTGATGGCCGAACCGATGAAGCCCACGGCCAGCCTTCCGCGCAGGCCCGCAGCCCCCATCCGCACCGCATCGCGCACCTTTTCCGCGGCCAGCAGCGCTGCCTGCGCCGGGCCGAGCGCGGCCTGCCCCGCCGCCGTCAGCCGCACGCCGCGCGGATCGCGCTCGAACAGCGCCACGCCCAGATCGGCCTCCAGCTTGCGGATGGCCACGGTCAGCGGCGGCTGCGAGATGTGCAGGCGTTCCGCCGCGCGGTGAAAGTTCAGCGTATCGGCCAGCACGGTGAAATAGCGCAGTTGCC
>JBKBKD010000035.1:0-30045 GCA_046294595.1 Novosphingobium sp. | reverse complement strand
GTTTCCAGATCGAGGATCAGCGGCATCAGCGTTTCGGCAACGTAGCGCCCGCCGAACTGGCCGAAGTGGCCGCGCTCGTCTGGCTGGTTGCGGAAGCTGTTCGGAGTCTGCGCGTTCATGGCCATGCCGCTTGGCAGAGGGCGCGGCGCTTGTCCAGATTCCGAGCGTGGAACCCTTTCGGGCAGGAGCGCGTTCCTTTCCTGCCACCGCAGCCTTGCCTGCCCGTTCATCTTCGGGCAAGGCGCGGCGCAGTAGGCGGGCTTTGCAACGTCGTGGAGGCGGTTCCGAAAGGAGCCGCCTTTTCGTGCTTAAGTAATGGCAAGAAGAAACAGAAAACGGAACAATTGTCCGAAAATCCTAATGTGACAAAATTGTCACATATTGTCGACGTGATTTTCAGACGTTCTTCCCGTTCATTGTAGATGCAGGATTTTCTACCTACCTGACCCTCGCCCCCACCACAGAAGGGGCCAAAAAGTCAGGAGTAAAAACTATGCGTCTGGTTCTTCTCTCGCTCGCCGCTTCGCTCGTTGCGGCAACCCCGGCTCTTGCCAACGAAGCCCGCATTGAATCGCGTGGCGGCGTG
Source organism: Novosphingobium sp. (assembly GCA_046294595.1). Taxonomy (GTDB): domain Bacteria; phylum Pseudomonadota; class Alphaproteobacteria; order Sphingomonadales; family Sphingomonadaceae; genus Novosphingobium. The sequence goes on along the minus strand of JBKBKD010000035.1, from coordinate 29,459 downwards.
GTGTGGGACCGCACCAATACCGAAGCGATCGCCGGCATTGCCGCGGGCTATGACTTCGATCTCGGCAAGACCGCGTTCGTCGGCGCCGAAGTGTCGGCCGACAAGGTGCTTCAGGGCGGAACGAAGGTGACGTTCGGCTTCAACGGCCGCGCCGGTGTCAAGATCACCGATAACGGCAAGCTTTACGGCATCGGTGGCTACAACACCGAATCGTGCGATCTGTGCGATGGTGCCTGGTCGCTGGGCGCGGGCTATCAGCACGGTTTCGGCAAGTTCTACGGCAAGGTCGAATATCGCCACTTCTTCGCTGACAACGCCCTGCTGCGTGACAGCGATGCTGCGGTCGTGGGCGTCGGCCTGCGCTTCTGACGAACAGTCCATTCGTCAGATGTGAGCTGAGGAAGGGCGGCTTTCCCGATGGAGGGCCGCCCTTCTTGCGTCATTCAGGCAGCGCGCGCGTTGAAACAGAACGTGCGGATGAGATCCGCGTCCTTGACGCCGGGCGCGCTTTCCACGCCAGAGGAAACGTCGACCAGACCGGCCCCGGTCTGGCGCAGGGCTTCGGCTACATTGGCCGGGTTCAGTCCGCCTGCCAGCCCCCAGGGACAAGCCCCTTTCCACGCCTGAAGCAGTGTCCAGTCGAAAGCCAGCCCCAGTCCGCCCGGCAGCGCGGCGCCCTTGGGCGTCTTGGCATCGAACAGGATGAAGTCCGCAGCACCGGCATGGCCATCCGCTTTTGCCACATCGCCGGGGCCGGCAACGGAAATGACCTTCCAAACCGGTATTGCGAAGCGCTGGCGCAGCGAGGCAACGCGCGCTGCATCTTCTGTGCCGTGCAACTGGATCGCATCGAGCCTTGCAGCGGCAACGGCCTCGGCGATGAAATCGTCGGCAGCATCGACGAAGACCCCGACGCGGGCCATGCGGTCCTGGGCCTGAGCGGCAAGGGCCGGAGCATCCGCGAAGGGCAGGAACCGCGGCGACGGCGGGAAAAAATTGAAACCGACGTGGCTGGCACGTGCGCGGATGGCGGCGTCAAGCGCGTCACGTGTGGTGATGCCGCAGATCTTTATCGATGGCGCCGGGGATGACATGCTGCGCGGACTAGGGCCGATGCGCGCTTCCTGTCAAATCGTGCATCGGGGAAGATAAGCCACCGCAGCGATCAGCCGATCCTGCGCTCCAGAACCGCCATGCGGAAGGGGCGGTCTTCCCCGTCGGGAAAGGGCCGCGTTTCCCCCGTGCGGACATAGCCCAGACGCTCATACCATGCGATCAGCTCTTCGCGGATGGCGATCACGGTCATTTCCATGACGCTCGCGCCGAACTCCTCGGCGGCCATGTCTTCTGCATCGGCAACCAGCGCGCGGCCGAGACCGGCCGCCTGTAGTGCAGGGTCGACGCACAGCATGCCCAGGTAGGCGCGGCCTGCGCCAAGGTTGCGGATCGTGACCGTGCCCGCAAGTCTGCCTTCGCTCAGCGCGAGCAGCACGCGCGCATCGGCGCTGGCGATGGCATCGGCCAGTTCGGCGTCGCTGGTCCGCTCATCGTCAAGCAGGTCCGCCTCATGCGTCCAGCCCTGCTTCGCGCTTTCCCCGCGATAGGCGCGTTCGACCAGCGCGCGCAGCGCGGGAACATCGGCAGGTCGGGCTAGGCGGAAACGGATCATCCCTTCACAGGGTGGCTTCGATTGCGCGGGCAGCGGCAACCGGGTCTTCGGCCCGGCTGATCGGGCGGCCGATGACGAGCACGCTGGCACCGGCATCGCGCGCGGCCCGCGGGGTTACGGCGCGCTTCTGATCGCCCAGCCTGGCTTCGGCCGGGCGCAGACCGGGCACCACGAAGAACCCATTCTTCCACCGCTTGTGGATCGCGCCGACTTCGTGACCGGAGCAGACAATGCCATCAAGGCCCGCTTCCTGCGCAAGATCGGCAAGGCGCAGCGCCTGATCGTGGGCCGAGCCGCCAATGCCCAGATCGCCCAAGTCGGCATCGTCAAGACTGGTCAGCACGGTGACGGCAACGACCTTGCAATGCTCGCCCGCAGCGGCCTTGGCATCTTCCATCATGGCCCGTCCGCCCTGGGCGTGGATGGTGACGATGGCCGGCTCTAGGACATGAATGGCCTGCATCGCTCCGGCGACTGTATTGGGAATGTCGTGCAGCTTGAGATCGAGGAAGATCGGCAGGCCCACCTTGGCAATTTCATGCACCCCGTGATGGCCATGGGCGCAGAAGAACTCCAGCCCCAGCTTCAGCCCGCCGATATGGCCCTTGACCTTGTTGGCAAGGGCGATTGCCGCATCAAGGCGTGGCAGATCGAGGGCGAGATAGACAGGGTTGCTCACGGATTTTCGCTCGTCGGTTGGTCGTCTGCCAAGGTTGGAGACCGGGCAGCTTCGAGGTTGGTCGAGGTCAGCGCCGGCGCTGCCCTTGCAGTCAACTGGGTTTCAAGGTTGGCAATGCGCCGCTGAAGCCGCCAGCGCGTGGCACGGTAGAGCAGCCAGGTCGGCACCAGTCCGATCAGGAAGGCCAGCACGATCAGCGCCGGAAGCTTGGTTTCGAGCAGAAGACCTTCCCATATGCGCACTTCGACGGGTTGCCAGTTGGCAACACTGAATGCAGCAAGCGCTGCCAGCACCACCACCCAGAAAATCGTGCGCAGAACGCTCATCCTCGTGCCTCGCCGCCGCTTCAGGAACATCAGGCTTAGGACAGCCGCGCGTGCTTTGCGAGTCCTCCTCGCAGGGCATCCGCGTTGCTGCCTGCCTCAATCCTCGCCGAAGACCCGTGCGAAGATCGTGTCGATTGCCTTGAAGTGGTAGTCGAGGTTGAACTTGTCCTCGATCTGCTCGGCAGACAGCGTTGCGGCCACTTCTGGATCAGCCTTCAGCAGTTCCATGAGGTTGAGCTGCCCGTCCGATTCCCACACCTTCATCGCGTTGCGCTGAACCAGACGGTAGGCAGCGTCGCGTTCCAGCCCGGCCTGCGTGAGGGCAAGCAGAACCCGCTGCGAGTGGACAAGGCCGCCCATCCTGTCGAGGTTCTTCTGCATCCGCTCAGGATAGATCACCAGCTTGTCGACCACCGAGGTCAGGCGGGCGAGCGCAAAGTCGAGCGTGATCGTCGCATCCGGGCCGATGAACCGCTCCACCGAGGAATGCGAGATGTCGCGCTCGTGCCAGAGCGCGACATTTTCCAGCGCCGGAGTCACGGCCGAGCGCACCATGCGGGCCAGCCCGGTGAGGTTCTCGGTCAGCACGGGGTTGCGCTTGTGCGGCATGGCCGAGGAACCCTTCTGGCCGGGCGAGAAGTATTCTTCCGCCTCCAGCACTTCGGTGCGCTGGAGATGGCGGATTTCCACAGCAAGCCGTTCGATGCTGCTGGCGATGACACCCAGCGTTGCGAAGAACATGGCATGGCGATCGCGCGGGATGACCTGCGTGGAGACCGGCTCCACTACAAGGCCCAGCTTTTCGGCCACGTATTCCTCGACCGCAGGATCGATGTTGGCAAAGGTGCCCACCGCACCCGAAATGGCGCAGGTGGCGATTTCGGCGCGGGCCGCCACGAGGCGGGCCTTGCAGCGGCTGAACTCGGCATAGGCTTCGGCCAGCTTCTTGCCGAAGGTGGTCGGTTCGGCATGGATGCCATGGCTGCGGCCGATGGTGGGCGTGTACTTGTGTTCGTAGGCGCGGCGCTTGATCGCCTCAAGCAGGGCGTCAAGATCATCAAGCAGAATGTCGGATGCACGGGCAAGCTGAACGCTCAGCGTCGTGTCGAGCACGTCCGAACTGGTCATCCCCTGATGCATGAAGCGCGCTTCCGGCCCGACCTGCTGCGCGACCCAATCGAGGAAGGCAATGACATCGTGCTTGGTCACGGCTTCGATCGCGTCGATCGCGGCAACGTCGATCTTGGGGTTCGTCGCCCACCAGTCCCACAGCGCCTTGGCGCCGGAGGGCGGCACCACGCCAAGCTGGCCCAGCTTCTCGGTGGCGTGGGCTTCGATCTCGAACCAGATGCGATAGCGGGCTTCGGGGTCCCAGATGGCGGTCATCGCGGGGCGGGCGTAGCGGGGGACCATGTTCGACTCCGTGCAGGGTTTGGCGCTTGGGCTGTGTCTGCGCGCCGCTAGGCAAGGGGGCGCGCGATGGCAAGGGGCAAGAACGCCCGGCAAGGAGCTTTACGGCGGCCCGCAGGACGCTCAGCGGGCGAGGAACTCGTCGCCCAGACGCCTCGCGACAAGCCCGGCACCATACTCGGAAAGGTGCGTCCAATCGTGATAGATGACCTTGCCGTCCCGCATCACCGCGCACCCGGCGGCATCGCACAGGTCCAGTGTCGGATCGAAGTAGAACGTCTGCGGCAGCCGCGTCGCCACGGAAGCCAGCATGGGATTGATGCGGTGGCCTTCGGCCCGTTCAGCCGGATAGGACACGGGGCAGTGGATATCGAGATAGGCAAGGCACCTTGCATATCCGCCGGAGAGCGCCGGGCCGCCTGCGGCAGCGGTGGGAACATTGCCGACAAGGATCAGACGGGTTGCAGGCGGCAAGGATGCGCGCAGCTGCTCTATGCCCTGCTGCATGCCGGGCCAGGCCGCGCCCGATGCCTGACCCAGAAGGTGCAGCGATGCCTTGTCGTAAAGTTCGCGGTCCCAGCGCTGCGCCCAGATCACCACGGGAATCTGCCGCTCTCGCACCTGCCTTGCCAGTTCCTGCGGCAGGATTGCGCAGGTTTCGGCCCTTTCGGATTCCTCGTTTCGGCTGGTGATCTGCGGCAGGGAAAGGCAGCCCGGCACGGTCAGCAGTGCCCCCTTGCCGAAACGCGCCTGAAGGGCCGGGAAGTATTGCCGGGCATGGCTGTCCCCGTAAACGATGAAGGCCAGCGGCGCGCCCTTGTCCGGAAGGATGATGCCCTGCGCCTCGCCGGGCGGGGGGTGCGCGCCCAGTGCCTTTGCGGCGATGATGCTGCGCGGCTGAAGCCAGCGCAGATGCCCGGCAATGCCCGCGGTGAGCGCCAGCGCCAGCGCCAGAGCGCAGAATGTCGCCAGCGCGCGCGCATCGCGCAGCAGCACCCGCTGGCGCACCGGGCGCTCCAGCAGATGCAGCGAGGCAAAGCCCAGGGCGGTTGCCAGCCCGATGGCACTGGCCGACAGCCAGAGCGGGGGCGCGTCAAGCCAGACATAGTCCAGCGTGGCGAGCAGGGGGTTGTGCCAGAGGTAGATCCCGTAGGAAGCCGCCCCGATGCTCGTGAGCACGGGCAGGCCGAGGATGCGCCCTGCCAGATTGCCGGCGCTGGCATGGCGAAGCACAAGGGCAGTGCCGCCGACCGGCAGCAGCAACCGCCAGTCGGGCGCCTGCATTCCGGAGGAGATCATCATGCCTGCGACCACCAGCGCAAGCCCTGCAAGTGCTTGTGCGCTGCGGATGGCTGCGGGTTGGCCGTTGCTGCTGTCGGGAAGCACGGCGCACAATGCGCCGACCAGAAGTTCCCAGGCGCGGGCAGGCAGCAGGAAGAAGGCAAGCGAGGACTGGTCTGCCGGCATCGCCAGAGCCAAGGCCAGCGATGCGAGCGCCAGCAAGGCAAAGGATGCTGCCAGCAGCATATGCCTGCGTTCCGGCGGTGCTATCCTGAGGAGCATGAGCACCAGCAGCGGAAACAGGATGTAGAACTGTTCCTCGACCGAAAGGCTCCACAGGTGCAGCAGGGGGGCAAAGCCCTCGTCGTCGTCGAAGTAGCCGGTCTTGTGGGCAAACAGCAGGTTGGCGGCAAACAGCGCGCTTGCGCCCAGCGACTGGGAGAACTGGCGGAAATCCGGCGGGATCATGACCAGCCATGCAAGGGCGAGGCTGGCGAGCAGCACCGGGAACAGCGCGGGCAGGATGCGCCGCGCGCGTCGTTCGTAGAAGCCGCGCAGCGAGAAGCGGTGTTCCTGCGCATCGGCAAGGATGGCGCGGGTTATCAGATAGCCACTGATGACGAAGAACACGTCGACGCCGACGAAACCGCCGCCAAGGCCGGCAATTCCTGCGTGGAACAGCACGACCGGCACGACCGCAACCGCGCGCAGACCTTCGATTTCCGCTCTGTGCTGCAAGGGTTTCCCGTGTCCGGCTGCTTCCCTCGCACCTTTGGCGCAAGGGCGGCAAGCACGCAACCATGGCTGGCGCCATCAAGGAAGGCGCCATCGGAGAGCGTCGCAAGTCCCGGCCCCGCCCTCTATCGATCAAGGCCGTTCAGATCAGCCCCTGGGCCTTCAGCGAGGTGTGGCCTTCCCGTCCGATCACGATGTGGTCATGAACGGTCATGCCCATGAAGCGCGCCGCTTCCATGATCTTCTGGGTGATCTGGATGTCTGCCCGGCTCGGCTGGGGCGATCCGGAAGGATGGTTATGGACGAGGATCATGGCCGCCGCGCCCACGTCCAGTCCCTTCTTCACCACCTCGCGGGTGTAGATCGGGCTTTCATCCAGCGTGCCTTCGCTCACAAGGTGGTCGAGGATCAGCATGTTCTGCGTGTTGAGATAGAGCACCCGCACCCGCTCCACGTTGAGGTGCGCCATGTCGATGTGCAAGTAATCAAGCAGGGCCTGCCAGTTCGAAAGGACCGGCTGCTCGCGCACGCTGGTGCGGGCAAGGCGCCGCGCGGCAAGCGCCACGATGCGCAAGGCCGCCGCGCTGCTTTCGCCCATTTCAGGATGCAGCGCGAGCGTTTGCGGATCGGCCGTCAGCACGCCTGCCAGACTCCCGAAACGCTGCATCAGCGCACGTGCGATGGGCTTCGTGTCGATACGCGGCCGCGCCAGCATGAGCAGGTATTCAATCAGTTCGTGATCTGCCAGCGCGTCCTCGCCGCCGGTCATCAGGCGCTTGCGCAGCCGTGCCCGGTGGCCGCTTGCGTCGCTGGCGTAGAAGCCGGAACTTCTGTGCGCAGCCGCTTCCTGTTCAGGAAAGAGTCGGGTCTGGTCAGCCATGGTTTCCCGGCAGGCACCGAATTGGCGCTTTCGTGTTTCATGCCGTGCATTGCCCAAGCGGCGGGAGTGCGCAAGAAGGGGACGAATGGCAGATCGTTTCGAAATGGCGGAAGCGGACCCGTCAGGCGCGCCTCCACGCCGCAGGGGCTGGCGTCGTGCCGGAGGGACGGCGCTCGCCATAGCAGCGCTGGGCGCATCCGGCCTGTGGTTCACGCGCGAACAGATTGCCGATCGGATCATTCTGGACCAGCTCCAAAGCCACGGCGTTGCAGCCCGCTACGAGGTTGAAAGCATCGGTCCGCGCTTCCAGGTGCTGCGCAACGTCGTCATCGGCGACCCGGCCTTGCCGGATCTCGTCGTCGAACGGGTCGAAGTGCGGATCGACTACGTTTTCGGTGCGCCAAGGATCGGTGCGGTCAAGCTGGTCCGCCCCCGGCTTTACGGCACATTCCTGAATGGCAAGGCGAGTTTCGGCGCGCTCGATCCGCTGCTTTTCCCCCGGCAGGCCGCGCAGGAACCCTTCAAGCTGCCCGATCTGGCGGTCACGGTCATCGATGGTCGCGCGCTCATGCTCACCGGGTTCGGCAAGGCCGGGATCGCGGTCGATGGCGAAGGCAACTTGCGCAACGGTTTTGCCGGCACGATTGCGGCCAGTGCGCCAAGGCTTGCGATGGGGCAGTGCCGCGCAGCAGATGTGACGATGTTCGGCAGGATTGCCGTGGATGACGCAAGGCCCCGGTTCGACGGCCCGCTGCGCATGGCATCGCTGCAATGCGACGGTGCTGGCGGTAATGCGCAGGGTGCCGGGGGCAAGGGGCTGACAGCCAATGCGCAGGTTCGGGCCGACAGGGATCTGGCCGGGCTGACAGGCACAGTCTCTCTGCGCGGGCGTGATCTTGCCTTGCCGGGGGTAACGGCGGCATCGCTCGCGCTTGATGCGCGGCTGGCCTTGCGCGATGGCGCGCTCAGCGGGCGGGTTGAGGCGAATGCGGGAAGCTTTGCCAGCAATGCGGTGCAGTTCGGGCTGGTCGGCCTTGAAGGAGCGCTCCGGTATGAGCCGCGCGAGGATCGCGCCGAGTTTCGTGGTGCCATCAAGGGTGAAGGTGCGCGTCAGGGCAAAGGTCTTGCCGGTGCGCTCGCCAGCAGCGCGGACGCTGCGCGCGGCACCATGCTTGGCCCGCTCCTCGACCAGTTGCGCAAGGCTCTGGCCGCGCAGGAACGCGGCAGCCGGCTGGTGGGCGAAGTCGGCCTGCGCCGCAATGGCGAGGCTATGTCCATCGTCGTCCCTCAGGCGCGGCTTACCGGAGGCAGCGGGCAGGATCTGTTCTCGCTTTCCCGGTTCCAGCTGGTCACGGCCAGTCGCGAAGGTCCGCCGCTGCTGGCGGGCAACTTTGCGACCGCAGGGGCTGGTCTGCCGCGCATTGTCGGGCGTCTTGAGCAAGGGCGCGCCGGCAAGGCCCTGTTCCGGCTGACAATGGCGCCGTGGCGCGCAGGCGCCGATTCGCTGGCCATTCCGGAACTGATGGTGGCGCAGGTGGCCGATGGTTCGCTCGGCTTTTCGGGTCTGGCAAGGGTGTCAGGCGCGATTCCCGGCGGCACCGTGCAGAACCTTGAACTGCCTTTGGCGGGCAGTCTGGACGCGCGGGGGCAACTGGCGCTGTGGAAGCGCTGCACCCGGCCTCGGTTCGAGAGGATTTCGCTGGGCACCGCGGTCTTCGATCGCGCGGCGATTGACCTCTGCCCTTCTCAGGGCTCCGCCATCGTGGAAAGCGGGGGCAATGGGCTGCGCCTGGCAGCGCGCGCGGACAATCTCGCCTTGACGGGACGTGTCGGGGAAAGCCCGCTGGTGCTTTCAACCGGCGCATTGAATCTTGGTTATCCCGGCACACTTCGTGCCGCTGGGGTTGATGTGCGTCTTGGCGCCGACGCAGCGCCTTCGCGTTTTCGTGTGGCGAATATCGATCTGCGGCTGGGCAATGATCCTGCCGGAACATTCGCAGGGCTTGAGGCCCGGCTGGCCGATGTGCCGCTCGACCTTGCAGGCGCATCCGGCCAGTGGCGCTATGCCGATGGCAGGCTCAGCGTTGCGCAAGCCGGTTTCGACCTGACCGACCGGCTCGATCCGGCGCGGTTCGAGCCACTGCGCAGCGATGGCGCCGCGCTCACGCTGGACGGCAGCCGCATTGCGGCGAAGGCTGCGCTGCGCGAAGCCAGGACATCGCGCGGGGTGGGCGAGGTTTCCATCGGGCACGATCTTTCCACAGGCGTCGGCCATGCCGATCTGGCCGTGCCGGACCTGAAGTTCGACAAGGGCTTTCAGCCTGCCCAGTTGACCCGGCTTGCGCTGGGCGTGGTTGCCAATGTCGAAGGCCGGATCACGGGATCGGGGCGCATTGACTGGAACGCCCGCGGCGTTGCCAGCACGGGCAGTTTCGGCACCGACAACCTCGATCTTGCGGCGGCGTTCGGTCCGGCCAGGGGCATCAAGGGGCGGATCGAGTTCACCGACCTGCTTGGCATGGTGAGCAAGCCCCAACAGAAGATCACGGTTGCCTCCATCAATCCCGGCATCGAAGTGACCGAGGGGCAGATCGATCTGACGCTTCTGCCGGATCAGGTCTTGCGCCTGCACGATGCCCGCTGGCCGTTCCTTGGCGGCACATTGGTACTCGAACCGACCGATCTGAGGCTCGGCGTGGCCGAGGCCCGGCGCTATACCCTGACTGTCACCGCGATCGACGCGGCCAAGTTCATCGAGAAGATGGAACTGGGCAACCTTGCTGCAACCGGCACCTTCGATGGGCAGTTCCCGCTGGTATTCGATGCCAATGGCGGGCGTATCGAGGAAGGCACGCTGGTATCGCGCAGCGGCGGCGGCAATGTCTCCTACATCGGCGCACTCACTTACGAGAACATGGGCGCGATGGCCAACTTCGCCTTCGACTCGCTCAAGTCTCTCGATTACCGGACCATGGCCATCGCCATGCGCGGCGATCTGGAAGGCGAGATCGTCACCAATGTGAAGTTCGACGGTGTCCGGCAAGGGGCCGGGACGAAGCGGAACTTCATCACCAGGCAGGTGGCCAACCTGCCGATCCAGTTCAACGTGAACATTCGCGCCCCGTTCTACCAGCTCATTACCTCGTTCAAGGCGCTCTATGACCCAGCCTTCGTGAAGGATCCCCGCCTGCTGGGCCTGGTCGATGCGCAGGGAAGACCCCTGCGGCGCCTTGGCGCAATCGGGCAGACGGGCGGTGCGACCAGAGCGGTGCTACCTGTTCCACAACACGGCATTCAGCCGGCAGAAAGCGGAAACTTGCCATGACATGCTTGGAATTGACCCGGTCCGCCAATCCTGCGACCAGCATGGGCATGGCAAATGGGACCGGTGCAGGAACGGAAATGAACAAAGGGCGGCGCATCCTGCTGGCGCTGCCGCTGTTGGGAGGTATGGCGTTATCAGGCTGCATTTCGGTGAACGCACCGGACAAGCCGATCGTCATCGAACTCAACATCAACATCAAGCAGGAGGTCGTGTACCGGCTCGCGCAGGATGCGAACGCCACGATCGAAACCCATCCCGACATCTTCTGATGGCACGGGATTGAAGCAAGGATCGAAGCGATGATCTTGGTTCCCATGCATAAGGCACTTCTGGCCGCTGCGGTTGCCGGACTGGCCCTTGGTCCGATGGCGGGTTCCGCCGCTGCGCAAGCGCGCGATCCGGCCTATGCCGCAGCGCGCAGTGCCGGGCAGGTGGGCGAGAAGATGGACGGCTATCTCGGCTATGTCGTGCCGCCCAGTCCCGCGCTGAGAGCGATCGTCGAGGACATCAACATCAAGCGCAAGGCGCTCTACGCCGAAAAGGCTCAGGCCAACAAGGCGACAGTCGAGGAGTATGCGCTGACCTCAGGCTGTCTGCTCATTGCCCAGACCAAGCCGGGCGAGAAGTATCAGGCGCCGGACGGCTCGTGGCAGACCCGCGGCGATGGGCCGCCGCTGCGTGATTCGCGCTGCCCCTGAGCAGAAATCGCGCATACGAATCGCCAGCCGGTTTCTCTCGCTTTTGCGCCCTTTCCCGCCTTTGCGGGGAAGGGCGTTCGCATTTGCGATGATACCTTGGTTCAGACACAGTCCGTGACGGTTGACTCGGCGATACCCCCCGCCTAAGGGGACCGCGCCCTCGGCGGATGTCCGTCGTTTGTGCTGCACTTTGGATCGGTCAACCGGTCAAGGGGGGTAAACGGCATGAATGACGATCCGCACGGGATCGAGCCTATCGGTGAGGACGCGCGGATCGACGCGCTCGACAAGCGGCTGAAAGCGCTGCGCGAGCGGGAAGAAGAGCGCAACCGGCCAAAGGCAGGCGGGGAAACCGATGCGAATTACCGCATGGGCAACCGCGTGCTGGCGGAATTGATCGGAGGTCTTGCGGGCGGCGCGTTCATCGGCTGGGTCATCGACCAGTTTGCCGGGACAAGCCCCTGGGGGTTGCTGGTGATGCTGTTCATGGGGGTCGTGGTGGCCTTCCGCAACATCATCCGGATTTCGAGCCGGCGCCCCGAATAGGGCGCTGTTGTTGTATTCGAGTGAGACGGGGTTTAGCGCGTGGCCGAAGGCAAGGTCGATCCGGTTCACCAGTTCACGATCCAGACCCTTTTCGGGACCGAGAACTGGGCTATCGGCGGTTACAACATCGCGTTCACCAATTCGGCGCTGTGGATGGCGATCACCACTGCCGTCCTCGTGGTTTTCGTTGCGGGCGGCGCCAGGCGCCAGCTTGTGCCGGGTCGCTGGCAGATGGCGGTCGAAGGGCTGACCGGCTTTGTCGACAACCTGCTTCAGGCCAATATCGGCAAGGCGGGTCGCAAGTATCTGCCCTACGTCTTCTCGCTCTTCGCCTTCATCCTCTTCGCTAACATGCTCGGCCTTCTGCCGCTGGCACTTGTCGGTGTGCATCCGTTCACGGCAACCAGCCATTTCACCGTCACCGGCGTTCTGGCGATCATGAGCTTTGCCATCGTGCTTGGCGTCGGCTTTGCCAAGCATGGCCTGCACTTCTTTTCCCTGTTCGTGCCGCACGGCACGCCCGTGCCGATGATCCCGATCATCTTCCCGATCGAGCTGATCTCGTTTCTGGTGCGTCCGTTCAGCCTTGGCCTGCGTCTGTTCGTGGCGATGATGGCCGGGCACGTGCTCCTTGAAGTGCTCTCAGGCTTCGTCATCTCCGGCACCAATGCTGGGGTGGGCACGTTCTTCCTCGCCGCCCTTCCCAGCTTCCTGCTGATGATCGGCATCTGCGCGCTGGAACTTCTGGTGGCAGGCATTCAGGCCTACGTCTTTGCCCTGCTCACCTGCGTCTATCTGAACGACGCCGAGAACCTTCACTGATACCCGCAACATTTTTCCAACCGGATTTGATCAAAGGAGTTTTTTGACATGGACGCAGAAAGCGCAAAGCTGCTCGGTGCTGGTCTCGCCGCTGTTGGCGCCGGTCTTGCCTCGCTCGGCGTGGGCAACGTGTTTGCCAAGTTCCTCGAAGGCGCGCTGCGCAACCCCGGCGCTGCCGACGGCCAGCAGGGCCGCCTGTTCATCGGCTTCGCCGCCGCCGAACTTCTGGGCCTGCTCTCGTTCGTCGTCGCGATGATCCTGATCTTCGTTGCCTGATCCGGCAACGAACGTCACAGATTGTTGAAATGCTGGCCGGGGTCCGCCCCGGCCGCCTGACGCCCGGACAACCGCGATGCCTCAGATTGAACAGCTTGCCACCACCTATTCCAGCCAGATCTTCTGGTTGCTGGTGTTCTTCGGCATTGTCTTCTTCGTGATCGGCCGGGGCATGCTGCCCAAGGTCGTCTCCACGATGGACAGCCGCGACAAGCAGATCGCCGACGACCTTGCCGCTGCCGAAGCCGCCAAGGCCGCCGCCGATGCCGAGGAAGAGGCATGGCGCGTCCAGGCAAACAGGCAGCGCGCCGAAGCACAAGGCCTGATCGCAGCCGCCAAGGCGGACGCAGCCAGGGCCACGGATGCCTCGCTTGCCGCCGCTTCGGCTCGAATTGACGAGACCGTGACGGCCGCCGAAGCCCGCATATCCGCTGCTCGTGCCGCGGCGCTGGCCGAAGTGGAAGGTGTCGCCGCCGAAGCCGCGCAGGAAATCGCGAGCCGCCTCGCCGGTCTGTCGATCCCTGCCGACGAGGCAAAGGCCGCCGTTAAGGGAGTTCTTGCGCATGGCTGACCACGCCGAAACAACCGCGGTGGTGGAACACGGTGCCGCCGCAGAGCATCACGTCGAACCTTCCGCGCTTGGCTTGGGGCCGGGCGCATGGGTCGCTCTCGCCATGCTCATTTTCCTCGGCATCCTTGTTTACAAGAAGGTGCCGGGCCTGATCGTGGGCGGTCTGGACAAGCAGATCGACGCTATCCGCAAGCAGCTTGACGAAGCCAAGGCGCTTCGCGCCGAAGCGGAAAAGCTGCGTGCCGAATATGCCGCCAAGATCGCCAATGCCGAAAAGGACGCGGCGGCCATGGTGGAGCATGCCAAGAGCGAAGCGGCCGCCATCGTCGCCAAGGCCGAAGCCGATACGGCAGACGTCATTGCCCGCCGCGAGAAGATGGCTGCCGACAAGATCGCTGCTGCCGAACGCGCTGCGGTGGATGAATTGCGCGTGAAGGCGGCTGAAGCAGCCGCTGCTGCCGCGCGTGATCTTATTGCCCGGAACCATTCTGCCGGAGCCGACAAGGCGCTGGTGGACACGGCCATCGCCGGTCTGGTGAACTGATCCGCCGCGGTCGGGATTACACTGCGAAAATCAGGAAAGCCCCTTCCGGCCTGTGTCGGAAGGGGCTTTGCTTTCAGCCCGATGGATTGAACGTGCAGTCGCTCAGGAACGGGTTGACCCTCGAATAACGAGTCTCACCGGCACGCGCCGCCCAGAACCTTCGGTGCCGTTTATCCTTGCCAGAAGCTGCTCCACCAGCAGCGCACCTGCCATCTGGAAGTCAGGCTCGATCGAGGTGAGGGGCGGGGTGGACCATGCGCCGGCGCGAATGCCGTCAAAGCCGATGATGCCCACCTGATCGGGAATGGCATGGCCCCGCGCCGTCAGTTCCTTCAGCGCCCCCAGCGCCATTTCGTCGCACACTGCAAAGATCGCGTCGAACGCCTCGCCGCTTTGCGCCAGGGCAATTGCGGCGCGGCGCCCCTGCTCCTCACGGGCAAGGCCGCTCTCGACCTGTTGCAGCCGCGGCTCCAGCCCGGCAGAGCGCATGGCTTCGGCATAGCCTTCGTAGCGTTCCTGAAACTGGCGCTGGGGTGATGTGGCGGAGCCGATGCAAACGATCTGTCGGTAGCCGCGCACAAGCAGATGCCGCGTGGCGAGTGTCGCCCCCGAAAGGTTGTCGCTGCGGACCCATGGCAGGTCGTTGTCAGGCGCGCCCCAGCAGGTCCAGTGGGTGCCTTCCGGCATGTTCCGGAAATAGTCCCATGCGGCGGTGTTGGTGGTCGTGCCGATCACGATCATGCCATCGGCCTTGCGGCGCTCCTGGAAGTGCCCCCAGAAGTTCTCCGGTGCATCCTGGAAGGAAACCAGAGTCTCGTATCCGCGCGCGGAGGCCGCCGCGCAGACACTGCCGAGCAATGAGAAATAGAAGGGGTTGATGTCCTTTCGATCCTGCCCCTCACGGCAGATCATGACCACGGCCAAGGTGCCCGTGCGACCGCGTCGCAGGCGCGCCGCGTTCTCGTCAACCTGATAGTTCAGCCGCCGCGCTGCCTCGATCACTCGCAGACGTGTCGGTTCGCTGATCGAGGTATCGCCCGCAAGGGCGCGGCTGACGGTGGACTGGCTGACGCCCGCAGCCTCGGCCACGTCGAAAGACGTTACGCGGATGATCTTCCTGTCGCCGGCCATGCGTTCCCCCCAGTCAACTGCCGCTTTAGCAGGAACGGCGCTAGCGGAAAGTGTCCTTTGCCGCGCGTAGGGCAGCGAATGTCTCGGCTGGCGATTCGCCGCCCCAGCGTGCCGCCATGTCCGGCGCATCGGCACGCAGGAAGGGGTTTGCGGCCAGTTCTGCGCCGAGCGTTGTGGGCACTGTCCATTCACCCCGCTCGCGCCTTGCCTCTACATTTTGCGCATAGGCATGGAGTGCCTCATTGTCCGGGTCGGCGAAGATGGCAAAGCGCGCATTCGAGAGGGTGTATTCGTGCGCGCTGTAAAGCGTCGTTTCGGCGGGCAGGGCCTTCAGGCGCAGGAGGCTTGCCCAGAACTGCGGCGCGGTGCCTTCGAACATGCGCCCGCAGCCAAGCGGAAACAGGGCATCGCCGACGAAGGCCGCGCTTGCCTCCGGCAGGTGATAGGCAATGTGCCCCAGCGTGTGCCCGCCCACGTCGATGACGGTGGCGCTGATCGAACCCAGTGCAATCATGTCGCCATGGGCCACCTGCCGGTCAATTCCGGCGATCCGTGCTGCATCTCCGGCTGGCGCGACCACCATGCATCCCGTTGCCGCCTTGATGGCTTCGTTGCCGCCTGCATGATCCGGGTGCCAGTGCGTGTTCCAGATCTGCGTGATCCGCCAGCCCTTCACATCGGCTTCGCGCAAGTAAGCTGCGGCATCGGGTGTATCGATGCAGGCGGTCTCGCCGCTCGCCGGATCATGCACAAGGAAGCCGTAGTTGTCGGACAGGCAGGGAAACTGGTGGATATGTAAAGTCATCGCGGCAGCTTAGCGCCGCGTGCGTCACAAACAAAGCAAAAGCCCGCCCGGATCGCTCCGGACGGGCCTTGCTGCAAGGCTCCCTTACGGGGCCGCGATGCTCAGTTGCGGGCCTTCAGTGCCGCACCCAGGATGTCGCCCAGCGAAGCGCCGGCGTCCGAGGAGCCATACTGTTCCACGGCTTCCTTCTCTTCGGCAAGCTGGCGTGCCTTGATCGAGAAGTTCGGCTTCTTCGAGCGGTCGAACCCGGTGACCATGGCATCGACCTTCTGGCCGACCTGGAAGCGGTCCGGACGCTGCTCGTCGCGGTCGCGGCCGAGGTCCGAACGCTTGATGAAGCCGGTTGCGCCGTCTTCGCCAGCCTGCACTTCGAGGCCGCCATCGCGCACTTCGAGAACGGTGACGGTGACGACTTCGCCGCGGCGCAGCGATCCGGCACCGGCAGCCGACGCGCCGCCAGCGGCAGGAGCGCCCTTTTCAAGCTGCTTCATGCCGAGGCTGATGCGCTCCTTCTCGACGTCCACGTCGAGGACAACGGCCGAAACCTGCTCGCCCTTGCGGTGCAGGGCGAGGGCATCCTCGCCCGAAATGCCCCATGCGATGTCCGACATGTGGACCATGCCGTCCACGTCGCCGTCCAGACCGATGAACAGGCCGAACTCGGTGGCGTTCTTGACTTCGCCTTCCACGACCGAACCGACCGGGTGCTTCTCGGCGAAGGCTTCCCACGGGTTCTGCTGGGCCTGCTTGAGGCCGAGGCTGATGCGGCGCTTGTCGCTGTCCACTTCCAGGACCATGACGTCGACTTCCTGGCTCGTCGAGACGATCTTGCCGGGGTGGACGTTCTTCTTGGTCCACGACATTTCCGAAACGTGGACAAGGCCTTCGATACCCGCTTCCAGTTCCACGAAGGCGCCGTATTCGGTGATGTTGGTGACAACGCCGGAAAGCTTTGCACCCACCGGATACTTGGCGGCCACGCCATCCCACGGATCGCTTTCAAGCTGCTTCATGCCAAGGCTGATGCGCTGCGTGTCCTGGTTGATGCGGATGATCTGCACCTTGACGGTATCGCCGATGGCGATGACTTCCGACGGGTGGTTGACGCGCTTGTAGCTCATGTCCGTCACGTGGAGCAGGCCGTCGATGCCGCCCAGGTCCACGAACGCACCGTAATCGGTGATGTTCTTGACCACGCCGTCGATGATCTGGCCTTCCTTCAGGTTCTGGATCAGGCCCGAACGCTGTTCTGCGCGGGTTTCTTCCAGCACCGCACGGCGCGAGACGACGATGTTGCCGCGGCGGCGATCCATCTTGAGGATCTGGAAGGGCTGCGGCATGTCCATGAGCGGGGTCACGTCGCGCACGGGGCGGATGTCGACCTGCGAGCCGGGGAGGAAGGCCACGGCGCCGTCGAGGTCGACCGTGAAGCCGCCCTTCACGCGGCCGAAGATCACGCCTTCGACGCGCTTGCCTTCGCCGAATTCGTTTTCGAGCTTGTCCCATGCGGCTTCGCGGCGGGCGCGGTCACGCGAGAGCATCGCTTCGCCGTCGGCGTTCTCGACGCGGTCGACATAGACTTCCACTTCATCGCCGACCTTGAGGCCGTGCGGCTGGCCGGGCGCGGCGAATTCGCGCAGGGCAACGCGGCCCTCGCTCTTCAGGCCCACGTCGATGACGGCCTTGTCGTTCTCGATGGCGGTGATGGTGCCCTTGACGACGCGGCCTTCGAAGCCGCCGTTGGCGGCGCCGCCAAGCGATTCGTCAAGCAGCGCGGCGAAATCGTCGCGCGTCGGATTGGTAGCCATTGTTCAAGCTTCCTGTTTACAAGTATCCCGGCCAGGCGGTTGTTTCCGCCGGTCTTTCCTCCGCGTTCCGCCCCATGCGGTGCGCGGGCCAAAAAGGGCCGAACCGCCCCCGGAGCCGGATGCCGCCGGAAGCATCCGCTCAGGCGCGAGCCATCACGGACGGGCGGCGCTTAGGCGCACAGGGCCGGAAAAGCAAGGAAAATGGGCAGGCGGCTTGGCTTTGGCGGAGAGGAGTCATCGGTTTGTTGGCGGTTTGTTATCGTGCGTGCTGCGCAGTCAACCGCACACCCGTTTACCCCCGCACTGCCACCTGTTTCTCCACCAGCGCGATTGCCGTCGCCACCGCCATTTCCTTGGTCAGGTTTGACGTATCCAGCAGCGCGGCGCCTTCGGCCTGACGTAGCGGAGCCTCGGCGCGGTTGCGATCACGATCGTCGCGGGCCGCGAGGTCTGCTTCGATTTCGGCGCGTTCGACATCTTTGCCCAGCCCTTTCATTTCCATCCAGCGGCGCAGGGCGCGTGCCGATACACTGGCGGTGACGAAAAGCTTGGCGTCGGCGTGGGGGGCGATGACGGTGGCAATGTCGCGCCCGTCGAGGACAGCGCCGCCGGGCTGGTTGGCGAAGGCCTGCTGGCGGGCGAAGAGGGCTGCGCGGACGGCGGGATGCACCGAAACGCGGCTGGCATAGCCGCCGGTTTCCTCGCTCCGCAGTTCGGGATCATCGAGCAGGCTTTCGGGAAAGGTGCAGGCGCCAAGCGCGTCGGCCGGATCATCCGGATTGCCGCCGTTCAGGAACACCTGCCGCCCTACCGCGCGGTAGAGCAGCCCGGTATCGAGGTGCGGCAGGCCGAAATGCGCGGCCAGCGCCCTGGCGATTGTGCCCTTGCCCGATGCGGTCGGGCCATCGACGGCGATGATCACTTGTGCAACCTCCGGCTGCGGAATGCCTTGACAAGACCCCAGATGGCAATGGCCGCCCAGAAGAACTCCAGCACGAACGAGGCGGGGTTCATGTTGACCAGCAGCGAGATCGTGAGCAGCGCCGCGCCCATCAGGTTGACCCCGTGCTGCACGAAGGGATCGGGCTGTTCGACCTTGGTCACATAGCCATAGGCAAGCACGATGCAGGCCGTGCCGCAAAAGCCGATGACGTTGGCCAGCGCCGGGTCCATCAGGCCGCCGCGCTTTCGAGCAGGCTTTCGAATGCCGGGAAGCTGGTGGCAATGGGGCGCGTATCGTCCACGCTCACGCCTCTGCGGCTGGCAAGCCCGGCAATCGCCATGCTCATGGCGATGCGGTGATCGAGGTGGGTGGCAACGCTTGCGCCGTCGGCCGTGCCGGGCAGAAGATCGCCGCCGGTGCCGTCGATGATGAGGCCGTCCCCGGTTTCGGTAACGGTCGCACCTGCAAGTTCCAGCGCGGCGCGCATGGCGCTGATCCGGTCGCTCTCCTTCACGCGCAGCTCTTCAAGGCCGCTCGTGACGGTGCGGCCCTGTGCGAGCGCGGCTGCGACGAAAAGGATCGGGAACTCGTCGACCATGCTTGGGACGACGGCAGGATCGACCTCGATTCCCGTCAACACCGAATGGCGCACGCGCAGATCTGCCACCGGCTCGCCGCCGACATCGCGCCGGTCCATTTCCTCGATGCTCCCGCCCATCATACGCAACACATCGAACAGCGCGGCGCGCGTGGGGTTGAGGCCGACGTTCTCGACCACGAGGTCCGATCCTTCGACCAGCAGTGCGGCAACAACGAAGAAGGCGGCCGATGAAGGATCGCCCGGCACCACGATGTCCTGCGGGGTGAGTTCGGCCTCGCCGCGCACCCTGATGATGCGGGCGCCGTCATCGGCCTGATCGACGGTCAGTTCGGCGCCGAACCCGCGCAGCATCCGTTCGGAATGATCGCGCGTGGGGATCGGTTCGATCACCGTGGTGATGCCCGGCGTGTTCAGCCCCGCCAGCAGCACCGCGCTTTTCACCTGCGCCGATGCCACGGGCAGCCGGTATTCGATCGGGACGGCGGGGGAAATCCCGTGAAGGGTAAGCGGAAGCCGCCCGCCGGGGCTGGCGGTGAACTCTGCGCCCATGGCCGAGAGCGGATCGATCACGCGGCCCATCGGGCGCTTCGAGAGCGAGGCATCGCCGATGAACGTGGCGGTAATCGGGTGGCTGGCGACAAGGCCCATGAGCAGCCGGGTGGACGTGCCCGAATTGCCCATGTCGAGCGCCTGTTGCGGCTGGAGCAGTCCGCCGACGCCGACACCATGCACGTGCCATATGCCTTGGGCATCGCGCTCGATCGTGGCACCCATGGCCCGCATGGCCGCGGCGGTGGACAGCACGTCCTCGCCCTCCAGCAGGCCCTTGACCCGCGTCTCTCCCACGGCCAGCGCACCCAGCATGATCGAGCGGTGGCTGATCGATTTGTCGCCGGGCACGCGGATACGGCCATTCAGCGGGCCGTTCGGGGTGAAGCGGCGGGGGCGCATTTCAGCGGGATCGTGTGAGGACACGTCGGGTCTTTCCAAACGGGGAGGCCAATAAAGCGCGCGGCTTTTGACAGCAGCGCGCCGCTATGGCAAGGCGCGCGCTCTCTTGATTCCGCGGACGCGCGGACCCATCAAGCGTGCAGTTTCTCCGCCGGGCGCATTCGCCGCGCCGGGCCAGTCTTGAGGAAGTTTCATGGTCAAGCCGGAATGGGGCGCCAAGCACGGTTGTCCGAAGTGTGGCACCCGCTTCTACGATCTGGGCAATACCGACCCGATCACCTGCGTCGAGTGCAAATACACCTGGACCGCCGAGCCGGTGCTCAAGTCCAAGCAGCCGATCCCCTATGAGGAGATCCAGAAGGAGAAGGCCGACGCCGTGCCCGACGTCGATCTGGCCGACGAGGATCTCGACATCGATGAGGACGGTGATTCGCCCGACAACGATGTGGATCTTGGCGGCGACGACGATCTGGGCGTGCCCGGACACGACGGCGACGACGACGAGGTCTGAGTGCTTCGGCACCGGGAAGGCCGCGCTTGCCTTCCCGTCCGCCAAAAAAAATGGCCGGACCTGAAAAAAGCGTCTTGTCAGGCGGGAAGCTCTCCCTTAGAGGCGCGGCTCCCGGCGACGGACATCCGCCGGAACGGTCTGAAGCCCATCGCAGACCGGGTGAATCACGGGGCCTTAGCTCAGCTGGGAGAGCGCCTGCATGGCATGCAGGAGGTCAGCGGTTCGATCCCGCTAGGCTCCACCATTCACGATCAAGCAGGCCGCCCGCAGGCGGCCTTTTTCGTTTGTGCCTGCGCGGGGCTTTGCCGAAGCCCGCGCTCTCGCCGGAGCAGGAGCGCAGGTTCGGGCGCAGGCTTCACTTCTTCAGGCCGATCTCGCGCAGGCGCTCCTGAAGGTAATCATCAGCCGTGATCGAAACCGGATAACGGTCCGGATTGTCGGCGGTGATGCACTGGGGCAGCGTCTTGAAGCGGAAATCGCTGCGCAGGTGCAGGAAGAACGGCATCGAATAGCGGCTGTGCCTTGCGCGTTCGCCCTGCGGGTTGCGGACCCGGTGCGTGGTTGATGGCAGGACGTGATTCGTCAGCCGTTGCAGCATGTCGCCGATGTTGATGACCATGGCGCCGTCCGGCGGCGAAACGCCGATCCATTCGCCCTGCTTCGTCAGCAGCTCAAGCCCTGCCTCTTCCGCGCCGAGCAGCAGGGTGATGAGATTGATGTCCTCGTGCGCACCGGCCCGGATCGCGCCTTCGGGGGCATCGGCGGGAAGCGGCGGATAATGCAGCAGCCGCATGACCGAGTTGCCATCCTCGATCGCGGGATCGAACCAGTGCGCATCCAGACCGAGCCATGTGGCGATGTGCGAGAGGATGCGCGCCCCGACGGCGTCGAACGCTGCATAAAGCGCCTGGAAGGTTTCGCGAAAACCCTCCGGCCGCGTCGGCCAGACATTGGGGAACATCGACAGCGCGGCCAGAGGATGATCGGCCGGAAGATCGCGCCCGACATGCCAGAACTCCTTCAGGTCATGCTGCTTTGCGCCCTTGGCGATTTCGGTGCCGAAGGGGGTGTAGCCGCGTGCGCCGCCCTGGCCTTCGATGAAGTATTGCCGCTTTTCCGCTTCGGGCAGGGCAAAGAATGCGGCCGTCAGCTCCCACGCGCGGGCGATGAGCGCGGGATCGATGCCGTGGTCCTTCACCATGGCAAAGCCGAAGGTCTGGAAGGATTCGCCCAGTTCGCGCGGCAGGGCTTCAGGCTCGCCGTCGAGCGAGATGACGGGCAGGGTTTCGAGTGGCATGGTGTTCCAGTTCGGAAAATTGTCGCTATGGAAACCGCCTCTAACGGGAATCGCGCAGGCTTTCATGACCAAAATCAACATCGCAGATACCGCTGGCCGCAATCTCTGGCTGATGAAGTCGGAGCCGGATGTCTATAGCTGGGACGATCTGGTGGCCGAAGGCGAGGGCACGTGGGACGGGGTGCGCAATCACCTTGCCGCACGCAATCTGCGGACCATGCATCCCGGCGATCTTGCCTTCTTCTACCACTCCAACATCGGCCTGGAGATCGTTGGTGTGGTGACGATCAGCGTGGGCGGCATCACCGATCCGACCGACCCTGAGGGCAAGTGGGCGGCTGTAAAGGTGAAGCCTGTCGAAAAGCTGCCGCAGACGGTCACGCTGAAGCAGATCAAGGCAACGCCCGAACTTCAGGACATGGACCTTATCCGGCTTTCGCGGCTGTCGGTCGGCGCGGTCCGGCCGGAGGAATGGCATCTCATCCTGCACATGGCGGGAGCGCGCTGAGCAATTCTGTCCCGTCCCGGAACAGGGCGGACATTGTGCCTGGCCGGGTATTTCGCAAGGTAAACGAATCGTTAAAGTGGCGGGCATGGACAGGATGCTTGCCAGACACGCCGGAGCGCTCTTCAACGGGGCGGCCTATGGCACGGCCCGCCACCCGTTTCGCGCCTCGTTGCCGCGCCATGCACTGCGTGAACTGCCGCGGTTCGAGCCGGAAGTGATGGCGGCCATGCGCCGTGCGGAAGAGCGCCTGCGCGAGGTGGAGGTGCGTTCCGCACCGGTCGATCTCAAGCGCATTTCCATGCGCGACATCCGCGAGTTCCTGCTGGCCTATTGTGCCTGTTTTCTGGCGGTAATGGCATTCATTGCCTGAAGATCAGGCATTGCCTGACCCTCAGGCCGCCGCGGCCTTTTCCGCGCGGTAGAGCAGCCAGCCCAGCCAGGCTGAAACGACACACATCGCCGCTCCCAGCAGCAGCTGTTCGGCCAGGGCCACCCCAAGCCCGCTGAGACTTGCCGCGATCAGCGCGCCCATGACCATCGCGCCGGAGTTCACGATATTGTTCGCCGCGATGGTTCGTGCCGTTTCCGACTTGTCGACCACCGTGGTCAGGAACGCGTAGAGCGGCACCACGAACATGCCCCCTGCCACCGCGATGCCGAGCAGCGTGAGGAGCAGGGGGATCGCCAGCGGCTGAGCGATGAAGGTGGTCACATCCATGAGTTCGCGGCCATCCATGTCTGGCCAGGCGCGGCACACCAGATAGAACGCGACCACGAACAGCCCCATCACGATCACCGAAGCCGGCGAGTAGCGCGCCGAGACCGTGCCCTTCAGCAGCGCGTTGATCGACATCGAGCCGATCGCGATACCGACCGAGAACATGACGAGAAACAGGCTGGCCACTTCCTTGCTGGCGTGCAGAACGTTCTTGGCCAGCGGCGGAAACTGGATGAACAGGACGGTGCCCACCGTCCAGAAGAAGCTGATGGCCACGATGGCCATGAAGACCTGCCGATGGCGCATGGTGTTGCGAATCAGCGCCAGCGAGGAGGTGAGCACATTGTAGTCGATCTTCTGGCGCTCGATCAGCGGCGGGGCAGGGGGCACCTGCCGCCCAGCGATGTATCCGGCGAGAGCCGTCATCACGACAGCCACCGCCGCCAGTTCGACCGGGATCCAGCCTGCGAGAATCGTCCCGGCAAGGATCGCGATATAAGTTCCGGCCTCGACCAGACCCGTGCCTGCCAGCACTTCATGATCGTGCAGGTGCTGCGGGAGGATGGCGTATTTGATGGGGCCGAAGAAGGTGGAATGCACGCCCATTGCCAGAAGCGCGGCCAGCATCAGCGGAATGGCGAGGGCCTGCACTTCCACACCCATCCATGCCATCAGCAGCCCCCCGCCGCCGACGAGCATGATGGCGATTTCGCACGCCTTGACGATGCGGATAATCCGGGCCTTGTCGCGCATGTCGGCAAGCTGGCCTGCCAGCGCGGAAAGCAGGAAGAAGGGCAGAATGAACAGGGCCGAGGCGATGGCCGAGAAGCGCGCTTCTTCCGCTTCGGAGCTGTAAACGCTGTAAACCGCGAAGAGCACCATCGCGTTCTTGTAGAGATTGTCGTTGAAGGCCCCCAGAAGCTGGGTGACGAACAGCGGCAGGAAGCGGCGCGTGCGCACCAGATGCGTCGATGTTGTCATGTATCCCTGGCCAGCATCGTCTTGTCGGGAGCACCCTTAGCCCGGTGCCGGGCTTGGGCAAGAGGTTTCGGCTGGCGTTGCCCTATGGCGTGAATGTTGCGATTCCGTTTGCCGCATTTGCACGCTATGCCTTGGGCCGATGCTGACCCTGCCCAACCTGCTCACGCTTTCGCGCATCGTTACGGTTCCCTTGCTGGCAGCGTTGCTGTGGTGGCCTGAATGGCGGCTCGGCTATGGTCTGGCATTTGCGGTCTATTGCCTCATGGGCATCACCGACTATTTCGACGGCTATCTGGCCCGCGCGCAGGGGGCGGTCAGCAAGCTCGGCATCTTCCTCGATCCCATTGCCGACAAGATCATGGTTGTGGCCGTGATCCTTGTGCTCACCGCGCAGGGCGTGCTGCACGGCCCGTATGTGGGTGACATGCACGTTATTGCAGGTCTCATCATCATGCTGCGAGAGATCGCTGTTTCGGGACTGCGCGAGTTTCTGGGCGGGATCCGGGTATCGGTGCCGGTCAGTCGGTTGGCGAAGTGGAAGACGACCTTCCAGATGATCTCGCTCGGTGCGCTGATTCTGGGGCAGGCCCTGCCCGGATGGCTGCTGACGGTGGCGGGCTTTACCGTCAACCTGCCGCATACCGTCGGCCTCACAACGCTGTGGGCGGCAGCCGTGCTGACGGTGATTACCGGATGGGACTACCTGCGCATCGGTCTGAAGCACATGGACTGATCCGAACCGCGCGGATCGGGCTGCGTGCCGGAGGCGTGCCTTCCCCGCCTAGCGCAATCAGCCCGCGCGAAGCTCCGAGGCGAGCATCCTGAACTCCTCTGCGCGCGGGCTGTTGCGGCGCCAGACCAGCGCGATATCGCGCCAGGCATGGTCTGCCTTGAGCGGGCGGGCGACGATCTGGGTATCGTGCAGGATGCCCGCATCGATCGCCATCTTCGGCAGCATGGTCAGGCCGAGGCCGTTGTCGACCATCTGGACCAGCGTGTGCAGCGAGGTGCCGATCATCGTGGCGCTGGCCCGCAGTTCCGGCCGGTTGCAGGCGGCCAGCGCGTGCTCCTTCAGGCAGTGGCCGTCTTCAAGCAGGAGCAGGCGGTTCTCGTCGATCAGGTTTGCGGTGATCGTGGCGGGCGGATCGCGCGGATCGTCCTTGGGGAAGGCCACGAACAGATCGTCCTTGAACAATAGTTCGGTTTCCACGTCGCCCGTGGCGAAGGGCAGCGCCAGCAGGACGCAGTCCGCACGGCCGTGGTGCAGCGATTCGATGGCGGCGGCGCTTGGCTCCTCGCGCAGGAACAGCTTGAGCTGCGGCCGCTCCTTGCGCAGGCGCGGCAGGATGCGCGGCAGCAGGAACGGGGCGATCGTGGGGATCACGCTCATGCGCAGTTCGCCCGCCAGCGGCGCGCCATGGCTCTGCACCAGTTCGGACAGTTCCTCGGCCTCGCGCAGCAGGCGGTGCGCCTTGGCGACAACCTGATTGCCCAGCGGCGTGAAGCGCACCACGCGCCGCGTGCGTTCCACCAGCGTGACGCCCAGCAGCGATTCCAGTTCGCGCAGGCCTGCCGAAAGCGTGGATTGCGAGACATAGCAGGCATCGGCCGCGCGGCCGAAGTGCCCATGCTCGTGCAGCGCGACGAGATACTGCAACTGCTTGAGCGTGGGCAGATAGGTTGTCATGGGTTCACTCGTCGACGTGCACGACGACGGCGGGAGCATTGTCGCTTCCGCCGATATCGTCGATGTGGGCCATCTTGAGTTTGCCGTTCACGACCGCGAAGGCAAGCTTGCCTTCCACCAGTTCGAGCGCGTCGCGGCCGAACTGCTCGAAGCGCCAGCCTTCGAGGATGGGCAGGTTCTTGCGCTGCCCCGCGGCCAGCAGTTCCAGATCATCAGAGCGCGCCAGCAGCCGTGCGGCAATGTCGATCTCGCGGCTGCGGATCTTGAGCAGCAGCTTGAGCAGGTCGGCCACGAGCGCGCCTTCCTTTCCGAGAGGGGCACCGCGCGGCGTCTTGGGCGGCATTTCCGCCTCCGACAGAGGTCTGGCATCCGCCAGCGTCTGCATGAGGCGGCGGCCGATGTCGTTGTCCTTCCACCCGGCGGAAAGGCCGCGCACCTTGGCAAGATCGGCCTGATCGCGCGGGGGGTGGCTGGCAATGTCCGCCAGCGTTTCGTCGCGCATGATGCGTCCGCGCGGGATGTTCTTGTCCATCGCCTCGCGTTCGCGCCAGGCGGCCAGTGCCTTCAGCCGGCCGAGCACGGCGGGGTTGCGGCTGGGCGCGCGGATCTTCTGCCAGACCGTGTCCATGTCGGTGCGGTAGTTTTCCGGATCGGCGAGCTTTTCCATCTCGATGTCGAGCCATTCGCCGCGCCCGGTCTTGATGAGGCGCTTGAGCAGCTTGGGAAAGATCTTCGCAAGGTGGGTCACGTCGCCGATGGCATATTCGATCTGGCGTTCGGTGAGCGGGCGGCGCGACCAGTCGGTAAAGCGCGCGCCCTTGTCGATCGTCAAGCCAAGCCAGCTTTCGACGAGGTTGGAATAGCCGATCTGTTCGGACTGGCTGATCGCCATCATGGCGATCTGGGTGTCGAAGATCGGATGCGGGGTCTTGCCGGTGAGGTTGTAGATGATTTCCACATCCTGCCCGCCAGCGTGAAAGACCTTGAGCACGTCCTCGTTGTCGACCAGCAGGTCGAGCAGCGGCGACAGGTCGAGGCCGGGGGCCAGCGGATCGATCGCGGCGGCCTCCTTTTCGTCCGCAATCTGCACCAGGCACAGTTCGGGCCAGTAGGTGTTCTCGCGCATGAACTCGGTATCGACCGTTATGAAATCGGCCTTGGCCAGACGTTCGCACAGGTCGGCCAGAGCATCGGTCGTGGTGATGAGGGGATGTATCTTCATCGGTCTTTTCTGTATGGCGCGCCGTGGAAAGCGGCCCGGTGGTGCCCCCTGCCGGAGGCTTCGGCTTGACCGCTTCCCCCCTGCGTTGGGGGCGCGGCTTGACAAATGCGCGGCCATCGCCTGTTAGCCGCGCATTC
Source organism: Novosphingobium sp. (assembly GCA_046294595.1). Lineage (GTDB taxonomy): Bacteria > Pseudomonadota > Alphaproteobacteria > Sphingomonadales > Sphingomonadaceae > Novosphingobium. The sequence continues at coordinate 2,397 of JBKBKD010000035.1, read as the reverse complement.
CCCCTGCCCGATTGCAGACCGATTGGAAAGAGTTTCGATGCACCTTTACCGTTCCCATACCTGCGGCGCCCTTTCGCGCGGTGATGTCGGGCAGACCGTCCGCCTTTCAGGCTGGGTGCACCGCAAGCGCGACCACGGCGGGGTGCTGTTCGTCGATCTGCGCGATCACTATGGCATGACCCAGATCGTGGCCGATGCCGACAGCCCGGCCCTGCCGATCCTTGAAGCGCTGCGCGTGGAATCGGTCGTGACCATCGATGGCGAGGTGAAGGCGCGTTCGGAAGGGACCGTGAACCCCAATCTGGCAACGGGCGAGATCGAGGTTTTCGCCCGCGCCGCCACGGTGCTCTCGGCGGCGGAAGAACTGCCGATGCCGGTGGCTGGCGAACAGGATTATCCCGAAGACATCCGCCTGCGCTACCGCTTCCTCGATCTGCGGCGCGAGACGCTGCACGCCAATATCGTCACGCGCACCAGGGTGATCGCGGACATGCGGCGCCGCATGGAAGCGGCCGGGTTCACCGAGTATTCGACCCCGATCCTGACGGCGTCCTCGCCCGAAGGCGCGCGCGACTTCCTCGTTCCCAGTCGCATCCATCCGGGCAAGTTCTATGCGCTGCCGCAGGCGCCGCAGCAGTACAAGCAGTTGCTGATGGTAGCGGGCTTCGATCGCTACTTCCAGATCGCCCCGTGCTTCCGCGACGAAGACCCGCGCGCTGACCGTCTGCCGGGCGAGTTCTACCAGCTTGACCTCGAAATGAGCTTCGTCACGCAGGAAGAGGTCTGGGAGACGATGGAGCCGGTAATCGGCGGAGTCTTCGAAGCCTTTGCCGCCAGGGATGGCAAGACCCGCAAGGTCACGCCGATCGGCAGCTTCCCGCGCATTCCCTATGCCGAGGCAATGCTGAAATATGGTTCGGACAAGCCGGACCTGCGCAATCCCATCATCATCTCGGATGTTTCGCAAGAGTTTGCCCAGTCCGGTTTCGGCCTGTTCGAGAAGATCGTGGGCACGGGCGGTGTCGTGCGCCTGATCCCGGCGCCGGGCACGGCCGACAAGAGCCGCAAGTTCTTTGACGACATGAACGACTGGGCGCGTTCTGAAGGCCACGCGGGGCTTGGCTACGTAACGCGCAAGGGGGGCGAGTTTGGCGGCCCCATCGCCAAGAACCACGGTGCAGACCGGATGGCCGCGCTGTTCGACCGGCTCGGCCTTGGCCCTGATGACGGCTGCTTCTTTGCCGCGGGCAAGGAAGAACAGGCGGCAAAGCTGGCGGGCGCTGCGCGCACCCGCGTGGCCGACCAGCTTGGCCTGATCGATCAGGACCGCTTCGAGCTTTGCTGGATCGTGGATTTCCCGTTCTACGAATGGGACGAGGAGAACAGGAAGGTCGAGTTCAGCCACAACCCGTTCTCCATGCCGCAAGGCGGGATCGAGGCGCTGAACAATCAGGATCCGCTGACGATCAAGGCATTCCAGTATGACCTCGTGTGCAACGGCTACGAGATCGCGAGCGGATCGATCCGCAACCAGTCGCCCGAAACCATGGTCAGGGCGTTCGAGATCGTCGGCCTTTCGAAGGCGGACGTGGAAGAGCGCTTTGGCGGCCTTTATCGGGCCTTCCAGTATGGCGCGCCGCCGCACGGGGGCATGGCGGCGGGTGTGGACCGCATCGTCATGCTGATCTGCGGCGCGCAGAACCTGCGCGAGGTGACGCTGTTCCCGATGAACCAGCGCGCGGAGGACTTGCTGATGGGCGCGCCTTCTCCGGCCTCGCTCAAGCAGCTTCGCGAACTGAACATCCGCGTGGTGGAGCAGGCCAAGGGCTGAGCTGACGCAGGCCGGCGTTTGGGGTGAACGATAGCGCACCCCTTGCCAGCCTGCTTTCCGTTCATTAGGGCGAAAGCCGAACAGATAACCAACCGCTTTCCTTCGAAGGGGCATTTCATGAGCGATACCGCCGACCGCGTTAAGAAGATCGTTGTCGAGCACCTCGGCGTCGAGGCTGACAAGGTCACCGAAGAGGCCAGCTTCATCGACGATCTGGGCGCTGACTCGCTCGACATCGTCGAACTGGTCATGGCGTTCGAAGAAGAGTTCGGCGTCGAGATTCCCGACGATGCGGCCGAGAAGATCTCGACCGTTTCGGACGCGATCAAGTATATCGACGAAAACAAGGGCTGATCGCCCATTTCCCCGCTGCCCTGAGCTTGTCGAAGGGCTGCTGCCCGTCGCGGGCGGCAGGGGAGGACTTCGGCAGGCTCAGCCCTCGATCAGGGGCTGGGCCTGTTTGCATATTTCCCGGAGATTTCAATGCGTCGTGTCGTTGTTACCGGACTTGGCCTTGTCACCCCGCTCGGTGCGGACGTGGAAACCGTTTGGAAGAACCTGCTGGC
>JBKBKD010000034.1:0-30619 GCA_046294595.1 Novosphingobium sp. | reverse complement strand
AGGGGCTGGTTGCCCCTGCAAGCGCCGCAACGCTGCCAGTGACCTTCCCGGCGCAACCGCTCTGCGGCGGGCCTGATTTGGTCCATTGCCGCGTCGGCAGGCCTTGAGATATCGACATATCCCTGCGGCCCGCCTCCTTGCACTGAACCAAATCAGGCTCCGTCCCGATGAACCAGAATGGGTGGAAACCGCTCCAGGGCCGCGCGTTCGGGGCACCGCCTGCCGCAGACAGCCTTGTCGCAGACCATGGCGCAGCTATGCTCGGCACGGAAGGCAGGTGGATGGCATGGTCAGTGATCGATCGGGCTCTGGCGGGCCTCTGCCTCTTATGGATACGGCGTGGACGCGCTGTTCGCGGCGTGAAGCGAGCGCGGTCTTGCTGGCGGGTGTGGCGGCCTCGGCCCTTGCCGGGCAGCCCAAGGCCGGCGAGCCGGCGAGCCTGCCCGATTCCGCGCTTCTCGCCGGCCTGCCCCTGCTTGCGCAAGCCGATCTTGTCGCGATCAGTCCGGGCCGTCTCTGGCAGGGTCTTGCCGGAAGCGGGTTTGCCGAAAGGCCGGTCGATCCGGAGCGGCTGACCGCCAAGCCTGCCATGCGCCTGCTGGTCCCGCCCGGACAGGCATTCACCGATGCGCTGGTGGTGGGCGTTGCGGCAGGCGCAAACAACCGGGGCGATTGCCTCGACAACTTCGGACTGGCGGCGGTGGAAGTCTGGTTCGAAGGCAATGTCGCAAGGATCGACCGCCCCGGCGTGCTGAGATACCGCGATGTGAATGGCGAACTGCGGCACGCTTCGGGCTGGTGGGTCAGGCTGACGCATGATGGCCGCAACATGGCCGACCATCCCGATGGAGGCGCCGAAGTCTGTTTCCGCGCCATACCGCAAGATCCATCGATGCAGCCGCGGGTCATCGGACCATACCGGTTCTTTCCCCGCGCGACGAAGCATGATGCAGAACTGGTGGTTGCGCCTTCGCGGACGCCGGTGCCGGGAAGGCGATATCGCACCTTGCGCGATGCGGCCGAGTTCATCCGCAGCGCTGGCCGGAACTTTGCCCGCATCCTCATCACCGAACCCGGCCTGCATGACTGGGGCAGCCTGTCTGTCAGCCACGAGACGCGGGGCTATACCGTGATCGAGGCAAGCGTTCCGGTGGTGATCGGCAAGGCCGCCCGCACGATCGGACAGCGCGGCATCGACACGGGCAGCACCATGCGGCCAAGGCTTGGCCCGCTCTGCTTTCGGGGGCGCAACATCACGCTTGATTTCAGGAACATGTTCCATTTCTTTCACGAACGGCCTGAAAACGGTGAACACTGGCTCGATGGATGCCGCATGACGAGCAGCGCGCCCGCCGGCCGGGCCGATCTGTGGCGGATGGGATCGCGCAGCATTGCCCAGATGATACGGGGCAAGCCCTACTTCACCGAGGTGAGCGCGTCGAACCTCCTCAACGCCATGTATGGCTGTTCGCTGGCGCGCAATTGCACGCTTGAGCAAGGCGCGGCCGACATCTTCACCGAAGGGCTTTGCATCTACGGCAATCGCATTGCCGATTGGGACAGCACGGCGGACTGGACCGTCTATCGACCGGCTCTTGCAGTGAGGTTCGACAGGCCGGGTGCGGCGGCAACGCTGGAATGCACCGGCAACAACCTTGGAAGATCGCGCCGCATCATCGCCCGCGTCGATGGACGGATCGTGGGCGAGCTGGCCATTGGCAACGACGAGACGCTCCACGCGAAAGGCAGCGGTTCGGGCTATGCCTTCGCCGATCTGGCCGCATGGATGAACGGCCTGCCGGGATGGTCGGCGCGGGTGCTGGACAACAGCCGCATGGCCGCATCGGCGCAGATCGCGGGCAGCATCGGCCCGTGGGGTCCGGCGGGGGTGAACGAGGAAGGGCTGACGATCTTCAGCTACTTCGATCTACATTCCGACTTCTACCAGAAGAACCATACCGGCACCCTGCTGGAAAACGTGGTCATCATGGACAACGACGCCAGCGGAATTGCGGCGCAGAACCTGTTCCTTTCCGGGAAAGGCGGATGCGCGGATGTTCTGGCGATGGGCAACCGTTTCGAGAACAAGGGGCATGGCGGGCAGGACCAGCCCCGCTTCCGCATGGCCAGCCAGCTTTCCTTCGGGCAGAGCCACGTGGTGATCGCGCACAACGCATTTCAGGGCCAGAACATCGCGATCCGGACCGACAACCCTGCGACCATCCTTGATCGCTATTGCCTGATTTCGGACAACGCCCTGGAGGCAGTGACGTGGAAAGGACCGATGCGCGGTGAGCCGCAGATCAGGAACAACGATCCATCGTTGCCCAGGCCGGAAATGCGCAAACACGACTGAGAACCGGGGGCCGCCTGAAGAGGCGAAGTGGCTCCCTGAGTAGGATTCGAACCTACGGCCGCTCGATTAACAGTCGAGTGCTCTACCGCTGAGCTATCAGGGAGCAGCCCCGGTTGTCCGGGGCAGGTGCGCGCTAATAACAGGGCTTTCGGGTTTGGCAAGCACCTGTTTTCAGATTTTTCGTCACACCATGAACTGTTCCGCGAAGATGCGGTCCTCAAGGCTCTGGCCACGGTCGAACAGCAGGGTGAGGCGGTGTTCGGGCCAGGCCTTCACCCGCACTTCGCTGACATCGCGCACTTCCTTCTGGTCCGCCACGACGAGCACCGGGCGCTTCACCGATTCGAGCGCCTTGAACACGATCTCGTAGGTGTCGGGCAGGATTGCCCCCCGCCAACGGCGGGGACGGAAGGGGCTGATCGGAGTGAGTGCCAGCATGTTCGACGAGAGCGGAAGGATCGGGCCATTCGCGGAAAGGTTGTAGGCTGTGGAACCGGCGGGGGTGGCGACGAGGACACCGTCACAGGCCAGTTCGGGCATTCGAACCTTGCCGTTGACGCTGACTTCGAGTTTCGCGGTCTGGCGGGTTTCGCGCAGGATCGAGACTTCGTTGATGGCGCAGACCGAATGCTCCTCGCCGGTATTGGTCGTGGCCGTCATGCGCAGCGGGCAGATGGCAATGGCGGTCGCCTTGGACAGACGCTCCTCGATCGGGCGACCGGAGCGATACTTGTTCATCAGAAAGCCGACCGTGCCAAGGTTCAGGCCGAATGCCGGAACTACATGGTCGGTGTCGAGCATGGCATGCAGCGTTTGCAGCATGAAGCCATCCCCGCCGATCACGACGGCAGCATCGGCCCGATCGAGCGGAACCCATTCGCGCTGGCGGCGCAGCGTCTCGCTGGCTTCCTGCGCACGCTCGGTAGGTGAAGCGAGCAGCGCAAGGCGGGCATAATCCGGCATGTTCCTGACGCCTCCCGGCATGGTTCGCTATGCAGCGGTGATGGCGCGAGGGATATGGGGTGCGGGCCGTCGGCGCAATGCACAAAACCGGCGGGCAGCAAGGGACGGAACGGTTTTGCAAGGTTTTTCGGGTTAGGCCAGCCAGCTATGGATCAGGCTGCCGGACCTTTCGTGCGCGACGAGCTGACGGGACTGCCTGCCCGCGGCGAAGCCATTGCCTGGCTCGATGCCGCCGGGGAAAGGGGGCACCTGCAGGCGATGCTGCTTGGTCTCCACCGGTTCCGCTCGGTCAACATCGCCTATGGCCATGCGGGCGGCGACATGGCGCTTGCCGAGATCGCCCGGCGCATCCGCGATTTCGCGCTTGAAGAGCTTGGCCCAGAAGGCTTCGTTGCGCGCATTGGCGGCGGGCAGTTCCTCGTCGCGGCAACCGCGTCGCTGAGCCGCGAGCGATGGCAATGGCTGGCAGAGGCGCTTGGGCAGACCGTGGGGCGCGCGCTGCCGCTTCATGGTGAAGTGCTGCACCTGCTCCCGCGCACCGCCTTGCTGCGCAAGAGCAGCCGCGAAAGCGGACGCGAACTGCTTGACCGGCTCGATCAGGCACTGACCAGTCTTGAGCAGAGATCGGGCACCCGCGTGCTGTGGGCGGATGGCTCTCACCGTGCGCGCGGGCGCAGCGCGGCCCGGCTTGAGGCTGATCTGATCGGCGCGATGGCGCGCAACGAGATCGGTCTGGTCTATCAGCCGCAATACCGGGTTGGTGACGGAACCCTGGCGGGGGCCGAGGTTCTGGCACGGTGGAACCATCCGCAACTGGGGCGGATCGGCGCGGAAACGCTCTTTGCCATTGCCGAACGCGGTGATCATGTGGGGCAGCTTTCGCGCCACATCGTGCACAGGGCGCTGTCCGCCAGCGAATGCTGGAAAGGGCAGGTGCCGCTGTCGATCAACATCACCGCCGAAGACCTTGCCGCACAGGGTTTTGCCGCGATGTTCCGGCAAGTGCTGCGCGAAACCGCCGTTTCTCCCGAACTGATCACGCTTGAAGTGACCGAACAGACGCTGATTGCCGATTTCGTGCGTTCCGCCGCGGTTCTGGGCGAACTGGCGGGGCTGGGTGTGCGCATTGCGCTGGATGATTTCGGCACCGGATATGCGAATTTCCGCACGCTGAAGGCCCTTCCCATCGATACGCTGAAGCTGGATGCCTCGCTGGTCGGTGATGTGGACAGCGACATGCTCGACCGCGCCATCCTGCGCGCCATCGTGGCCATGGCAAGGGCGCTCGGCCAGAAGATCGTGGTCGAGGGAATCGAGCGGGAAAGCCAGCTTGCTGTTCTTGCAGAGGAAGGCTGCGACGTGTTTCAGGGTTTCCTGCGCTCCGGCCCGGTGGATGCCGCAACGCTGGAGACGCTGGTCAAGGTTGCTGCCTAGGCCGCCTTCCTTGCGCGCTTGACGATGGCGGCAAGGCCCTTGGTCAGTTGCACCAGACCATTGAGGCGTCCTTCCGCAGTGCCCCATGCGCGCTGGATCACGAGCTTGTTGTCGGGACGCAGCTTTGCCACGCCATTCAGGCGCGCGACATAGGCGACGAGCCCTGCCGGATCGGGGAAGCTGTCCTTGTGGAAGCTGACAAGCGCACCCTTGGGGCCGACATCGATCTTGGCGATATTGGCGGCAATGGCCTGCCGCTTCACCTCTATCAGGCGCAGCAGGTTTTGCGTGGCGGCGGGCAGGGGGCCGAAACGGTCGATCATCTCGGCGGCAAGGGCCTCTACCGCCTCAGGCCCTTCGGCATCGTTCATCCGGCGGTAGAGCGCCATGCGCACCGCCAGATCGGGCACGTAGTCTTCCGGGATCATGATCGGCGCATCGAGCGTGATCTGCGGGCTGAGCGCCTCACGCTCGCGCGCGAGGCCGATGTCACCGGCCTTGGCGGCAAGGATCGCGTCTTCGAGCATCGACTGATACAGTTCGAAGCCGACTTCCTTGATGTGGCCCGACTGCTCATCGCCCAGCAGGTTCCCGGCGCCGCGGATATCGAGATCATGGCTGGCAAGCTGGAATCCCGCGCCCAGACTGTCGAGATCGCCCAGAACCTTCAGGCGCTTTTCGGCAACTTCGGTAAGGGCGGTATTCTCCGGCACGGTGAGATAGGCATAGGCGCGGATCTTGCCTCGCCCGACGCGGCCGCGAAGCTGGTAAAGCTGGGCAAGGCCGAACCGGTCGGCCCGGTGGATGACGATGGTATTGGCCGAAGGAATGTCGATGCCGCTCTCGACGATCGTGGTCGACAGCAGAACCTCGTACTTCTTCTCGTAAAACGCGCCCATGCGGTCCTCGACCTCGGTCGGGGTCATCTGCCCGTGCGCGGTAACGAAACGGACTTCGGGAACGTTGAGCCGCAGCCATTCCTCCAGTTCGGGCATGTCGGCAATGCGCGGCACCACGATAAAGCTCTGCCCGCCGCGCTGGTGTTCGCGCAGCAGGGCCTCGCGCATGACCATGTCGTCCCACGGCATGACATAGGTGCGCACGGCAAGCCGATCGACCGGCGGGGTCTGGATGGTGGACAGTTCGCGCAGGCCCGACATGGCCATCTGCAAGGTGCGCGGGATCGGCGTGGCGGTGAGCGTGAGGACGTGAACGTCCGTCTTCAGTTCCTTGAGCCTTTCTTTGTGGGTGACGCCGAACCTCTGTTCCTCGTCGACAATCACAAGGCCGAGGCGCTTGAACTCGACCGATTTTGACAGGAGCGCATGGGTGCCGATCACGATATCGACCTTGCCGCTCGTCAGCCCGGCGCGGGTTTCGGCTGCTTCCTTGGCGGGCACAAGACGGGACAGGCGGCCGATTTCCAGCGGGAAGCCCTGAAAACGCTCGACGAAGCTGGCATAATGCTGACGCGCCAGCAGCGTGGTTGGCGCAATGACCGCGACCTGCTGTCCCTGCATCGCCGCCACAAAGGCCGCCCGCAGCGCCACCTCGGTCTTGCCGAAGCCCACATCGCCGCACACGAGCCGGTCCATAGGCTTTCCGGAAACCATGTCGGACAGCACATCGTCGATGGCGCGTTCCTGATCTTCGGTCTCTTCCCAGGGAAAGCGATCGACAAACGGGCCATAGCTTGCCGGATCGACCGGCAGCACGGTGCCCTGCCGCAGCGCACGCCGCGCGGCGGTGGCCATGAGCTGGCCGGCCATTTCCAGGATGCGTTCGCGCATCCGCGCCTTGCGGCGCTGCCAAGCCTCGCCGCCCAGCCGGTCGAGCGCAACGCCTTCGGCGTCCGAGCCGTAACGGGAGAGAACATCAAGGTTTTCAACCGGGATATAGAGCTTGTCGCCCCCGGCATATTCAAGCTGGACGCAGTCGTGCGGGCTGTCGCCCACGCCGATGGCCTCCAGCCCGATGTAGCGGCCGATCCCGTGGTCCATGTGAACGACCAGATCGCCGGGGGTAAGCGCGGAAAGCTCGGCCAGAAAGGCATCGGCGTCCTTGCGCTTCCTCTTGCGCCTGACAAGCCGGTCGCCGAGGATGTCCTGCTCTGTCAGCAGTTCCAGATCGTCGTTGGCAAAACCCTGTTCGAGCGGCAGGACCACCGCGACCGGCTTGCCGGTGGCGGCAAGGCCAAGCGCTTCCTGCCAGGTTTCGGCCATGAGCGGCGTGGTCTTACCCGCTTCGGCAAGCAGCGAGGCGAGGCGCGCGCGCGAACCGGTGGTGTAGGCGGCAATGATCGGCTTCCTGCCGCGCGTGCCCAGCGCAGCAATATATCGGGCAGCCGCTTCATAGATGTTGCTTGCGCCCGCCGCCGCAGCCGCGCGTTCGGGTGCGAAATCATGGCTGGAGGAAAATCCGAAATCCACGACCTGCGGCGATTCCGGCTCGGCAAAGATCGTGGTGCGATGGACTGGCCACGCGGCAAGCGCGCCCTCCAGTTCCTCGCGCGAGAGGTAGAGCGCGGTTTCGGCCAGAGGCCGATAGCTGCCGGGAGCCTTGGAGGAGGATTCCACGCGCGACTGGTGATAGTCGGCAATATCGGCAACGCGCTGTTCGGCCGCCTTGATCGCAACCGCATCGATCAGCACCAGATCACTGGCGTCGAGATGATCGAACAGGGTGACGAGCCGGTCTTCCAGCAAGGGCAGCCAGTGCTCCATCCCGGCAAGCCTGCGACCTTCGCTGATGGCCTGATAGAGCGGATCGCCGGTGGCATTGGCGCCGAAAAGTTCGCGATAGCGGCCGCGAAAACGCTTGATGCTGTCCTCGTCAAGCAGGGCCTCGCTGGCAGGAAGCAGCAGATGCGTCTCGACCGGCTGCACCGATCGCTGCGTGGCCGGATCGAACAGGCGCAGCGTTTCCAGCTCGTCGCCGAAGAAATCGAGCCGCAAGCCATGATCGAGACCTGACGGGAAGATATCGAACACCGATCCGCGAACCGCATATTCCCCGGCATCGGCTACGGTATCGGTGCGCGAATAACCCTGCCGCTGGAGCAGCGCGATAAGGCTTTCGCGACCGATCTCCACGCCGGGGCTGAGCAGGCGGGTGGATTCGCGGATGCGGAAGGGCGTGAGGACGCGCTGGAGAACGGCATTGATCGTAGTGACCACCAGCTGCGGGCCGCTCTGCTTGCGCTGAAGCCGGGAAAGCGCGGCCAGGCGGCGCGAACTGATGGACAGGGCTGGTGATGCGCGGTCGAAGGGGAGGCAGTCCCACGCCGGAAACTCGATCACTTCGAGATCAGGCGCGAAGAAGGCTGCGCTTTCGGCGATTGCCCGCATCGCGGCATCGTCGGGGGCGATGAAGACCGCCCGGCCGCTGCTGGCTCGTGCCAGATCGGCCAGCACCAGCGGCTGCGCGCCGCGTGCGACTGAGGCGAGCGTCAGCGGCGCCTTGGCGGAAAGGATGCGGGACGGATCGGACATGAGAGCGAGCGCGGCCGAAACGGAAACGTCAGCGCGGAATGTCGACGTAGTCGAGCCGCCGCATGGCATCCATCAGGGCGCCGCGATAGCGTTCGGGCACGTCCTGCGTGCCAAGCGCCCAGGCCATGATGTCCACGTCGTCTTCCTCGATCAGGGCTTCGAACCAGGCAACCTGATCCTCTGACCACTGGTCGTGGAACCGGTCAAAGTAACAGCCGATCATGTAGTCGGCCTCGCGGGTGCCGCGATGCCAAGCCCTGAATTGCAGACGGCGCAGCCGGGCCTGCATGTCAGGCTTTGCCGTGGTTGACTGGGCGCTTTCCTGAGGGTTATCCAAGGGGCGGTTCGGATCGGTCATCAGCAAGGCCGATAGGCGCAAAGACACGCGGAAACAAGGGTTGGCGCCCTGTTCGATGGGTCATGACGCGATCTGCTGCGGCGGGGCCTTGAACCGGCCAGACCCATCCGCCGCAGGGCGCGCTGTGCGACGGGATGGCGTATGGGCGCTCTGCCCGGTTCTCAGCCGCGCAGGGCCGCGATGATATCGGCAGGCTGGCGGCCAATGAGATCCTTCGAGACCTCGCGCACGATCGCCTGCCGGGTGGCCTTGCTGTAGTGATGGCGCATCTCGCCAAGGGTCCGGGGCGCAGCGATGACAACGAGTTGCGCGGTCCGGTGCGCCTGCACTTCGCGGTTGAGCCAAGCCGTCACGGCTGCCGCGTGAGCGTCCTCGTCAAGCAGGTTTCCTGCGGGATTGCCCGCGCTGGAGTAATGCCGTCCGCCTGAGCCGTGGTTGTGTTCGTCGAGCTTGGGCGTGGGCAGTGCGGATAGTTCGGGCGCGGCCTCGTTGCCGGTGTTGCGCCACAGTTCCCAGTTCTTCCCGTCAACCAGAGCGATGATGGTGCCGTGCGGGATCAGCATGGTTACGTTCCTTTCTGCCGTGCTTGTCCGGTGCAGCAAGCACCCGAAGCGCTGCCGCATCCATGCGTTGGATCAAAACGCGCGGAGGAATCGAACTGGCTGGAGGATTTCGACGCCTGCGGCATTGGCGCAGGGCCGTGGTTGCGCCTATGTCGGCCCCATGCGGCCCGAAGTGCTCAATTGCCTGTTTGCGCAGTCCGCCGGTCTCAAGGGAGTCGGTCCGGGGCTGTCGCGTCCGCTGGAGCGGCTGGGCCTGCAACGGATCAAGGATCTGGCCTATCATCTGCCGGAACGGTTCATTCAAAGGCGCGCTATTGCCAATCTCGACGAGGCCGCGCCCGGCGAGCAGATCGTGGTCGCCCTCACGCCGCGCGATCATCGCCAGCCATCCGGGCGAGGGCCGTTCCGGGTCATGGCCGAGGATGACATCGGCAATATCGTGGCGCTCACCTATTTCGGCAGGGCGTCCTACACCGCGAAGAAGCAGCTCCCGCTTGGAGAGCGGCGCTGGGTTGCAGGCAGGCTCGACCAGTTCGGGCAGACGTGGCAGATCGTCCATCCCGATCACGTCAGCACCGATGGCGCCGCCATGCTCGGCCAGTTGAACGAGCCGGTCTATGGCCTATCCGAAGGATTGACGCAGGGTCGGGTGCAGGCGCTGGTGCAGCAAGCGCTTGCCCAGTTGCCACATCTGCCGGAGTGGATCGAGCCGGCATTGCTGGCGCGGATGGACTGGCCGGCGTGGCGCGATGCCCTGCTGCGCGCGCACAAGGGTGACGACAGGGCCGCGCGTGACCGTCTGGCCTATGACGAACTGCTGGCGAACAGCCTTGCGCTGATGCTGGTGCGCGAGAGCAACCGGGCGCGCAAGGGCACCCCGCTGCAGGGCGACGGACGCCTGCGCGCACGGCTTTCCCTGCCGTTCGAACTGACCGGCGCCCAGAAGCGCGCCATCGTCGAGATTGAAAGCGATCTTGCCCAGGGCGCGCCGATGCTGCGCCTGCTTCAGGGTGATGTGGGTTCGGGCAAGACCGCGGTGGCGCTTCATGCCATGCTGATGGCGGTGGAATGCGGTGCGCAGGCTGCCTTGCTAGCGCCCACCGAGATTCTCGCCCGCCAGCACGCCGAAACGCTTCAGCGCATGGCCGCCGGAACCGGAGTGACGATTGCGCTCCTGACCGGCCGCGACAAGGGCAAGGCGCGTGAATCCATCCTGATGGGGCTGGTCGATGGCAGCATCGACATTTGCGTCGGCACGCACGCGATCTTTCAGGACGCGGTAACTTATCGCAATCTGGCCCTGGTGGTGATCGACGAGCAGCACCGCTTCGGGGTGGGGCAACGCCTGATGCTGAGCCAGAAGGGTCGGCGCACCCCCCATTGTCTGGCGATGACCGCAACGCCCATTCCGCGCACGCTGACCCTTGCGGAATATGGCGAGATGGACGTTTCGCGGCTCGACGAGATGCCGCCCGGCAGGCAGCCCATCGATACCCGCGTGATCGCGCAGGAGCGGCTGGGCGACGTGGTCGATGCGATCGGGCGCCACATCGCCAAGGGTGCGCAGGCCTACTGGGTCTGCCCCATGGTGCGCGGGCAGGAAAGCGACGACATCGCCGCCGCCGAGGCGCGCCATGCCATGCTGCGCGAGCGTTTCGGGCAGGGCGTGGAAATGGTTCACGGGCAGATGCGCCCCGAAGACAAGGACAACGCGATGCAGCGTTTTGCCAGCGGCGAGGCGAAGCTGCTGGTGGCTACGACCGTGATCGAGGTCGGCGTGGATGTGCCCAATGCCACCCTGATGGTGATCGAGCAGGCCGAACGCTTCGGACTTGCCCAGTTGCACCAGTTGCGCGGACGGGTCGGGCGGGGCAGCCAGCAATCGACATGCCTGCTGCTGCGCGCAGACGCAGTGTCCGAGACAGGGCGCGAGCGGCTCGCCCTCATGCGCGAGACGCAGGACGGATTCAGGCTGGCCGAAGAAGATCTGCGCCTGCGCGGCGGGGGTGAACTGCTGGGGACCCGGCAATCGGGTGACACGCCCTTCCGTGTTGCCGATCTCGACCAGATCACGCGGCTCCTGCCGCTGGCCCACGATGACGCACGCCTGCTGATGGAACGCGATGGCGGCCTTTCATCCGAACGCGGCGCGGCCGCACGCATCCTGCTCTACCTGTTCGAACGCGACTGGGGGGTGCAGCTCCTGCGCGGCGGATGATGCGACGGAGCGGCAGGTTCAGGGCCGCTCCGCCGCCGGATCCATAGCTGCTCCGAAGATTACATCTGACCGGTTGCGGCGCTCCTGGTCGCGTCGGCAAACTGCTGTGCCGTCATTCCGATGAACAGGCCGTTCGCACCATTGGCGACGGCCGTGCGGGGCAGCTTCACCTTGGTCGTGCCGGTGTCGAGCACGAAGTCTGCCTCGGCAACCTCGCTGATCCTGCCGATCACGGTCACGCCATCCGAAGCATGCACCGGTGCATCGACGACGATCGCCGCAGCAAGCGCAGCGGCAGCATCGGCGGCAGCCTTTTCCACTGCCGCATCCAGTTCATCGCGCGTGAAGCCGATCACCGGCCCCTTCGGCCCTTGACCAAGCGAGGACAGCGCGAGCGTGGCCGTGTTCTTGCCCGTGTCGATCACGAAATTGGGGGCGGCAACGCTCCTGATCGTGCCGACCTGATTGCCGGCTGCATCATAGACGGCAGTGCCTTCGGTCGGCTGGGCCGTTGCCGTTGCCTGCGCCTCGCCCTGTGGCTGCGCCTCGAACTGGGCCTGCGCCGGTGCAGCCATTGCGGCCAGAGGGGCGGCCGTGAAGATGAGGGCGAGTTTCATGGGTTTGGACAGCACGTGACAGTTCCTTTGCAGTTGATCCTTCCCGAAAGGAGCGAGTGCAAAGCGAGTTCCGCCGCGGGAGGCGCCTTTCGGCCTGTCCTGCATTTTTCGCGGCGAAATGAACTTAGGATATAGATTTGTATATCCTACGGTATGAATCACCTTGAGGGGCAGGTGCGCGCAGCTAAGCTGTCCGACAGGCTTTGGCGAGGCGATGAATGCCGCAAGGGACTGGGCTGGGAACGATTGAAGTGGTCGGGGAGAGAGGATTCGAACCTCCGGCCCCTGCCTCCCGAAGACAGTGCTCTACCAGGCTGAGCTACTCCCCGACCGATCGGCAACCGGCGAACCGGCTGCCAGGCAGGCGCGCCCTATACGCAGCGCGTGAGGGGCTGGCAAGCGGGCGGGACAAGTTTTTTGCATCGATCCGCGATCATGACCCGGACGCCGCTCGCCCATCAGGCGACGGCCCTCAGGCCCGCCGCAGGGCCGCCGGAACGCGCCGCCTCGCTGGTGCGGAAACGGCGCACCAGTTCGCGCAGCGCGCTGGCCCCGCGCGCCAGTTCATGCGCGGCAGCATTGCTCTGCTCGACCATGGCCGCGTTCTGCTGCGTAACCATGTCGAGCTTCGCGAACGATTCATTGACCTCGCCAAGCACTGCGGTCTGTCGGCTCGTGGTTTCGGTTATCCCCGCGATGGCATCGCTCACGGTGCTGATCTGGGCAAAGATGCGCCCAAGCACTTCGCCGGTCTGACCGACCAGGCTGACGCCTTGCGCCACCTGTTCGCCCGATGTCTGGATCAGGTTGCGGATGCTGCTGGCTGCCTCGGCCGAACGCTGCGCAAGCGCGCGCACCTCGTTGGCCACGACCGCAAAACCCTTGCCGGCATCGCCCGCGCGCGCGGCTTCGACACCGGCGTTGAGAGCAAGCAGATTGGTCTGAAACGCGATGCCGTCGATCAGCGTGATGATCTGGCCGATTTCGGTGGCTGATCGCTCGATCCCGGTCATCGCTTCGACTGCAGAGGAGACGACCTTGCTTCCTGCCAGCGCCGATTCCTGGGCCTCGGATATGGCCTGCCGGGTTGCGTCTGCACCGCTTGCGGTCTGGCGTATTTCGGCGGTCAGGGCCTTTGTGGTCGCCGAACTTTCCTCAAGCACGCTGGCCTGATGCTGGGTGCGGCGGGCAAGGTCATCGGATGCCATGCGGATTTCGGTAGAACCCTGCGCGATCTGTTCCGTGGTCGCGCTTACCGCGCTGACCAGTCGGCCGATGTCGGCAATGGCGGCGTTGAAGCTGTCCTTGAGGCCGAGATAGGCTTCGGGCAGCGGATCGGTGATCCTGCTGGCCACGTCTCCGGCAGCCAGTTGCTCCAGCCGCCTGCCGATGGCCGAAATGACAAGCTGCTGTTCTTCGGAAATGCGGCGACGCTCGGCCTCGCTTTCCGCATCCGCCTTTTCCTTGGCCGCTCTGGCGTCTGCCTGTTCGCGGATCAGTTGCTCCAGTTGCTGGCTGAGAATGACGAGGGCTGCGGTCTCGATCAGGACGATTGCGGCATGAAGAAGCACCCGCATGATGTCGCTGGCGCTGCCATAGACCAGTTCGGGCGCAATGAAGTTGCCGAGCAGATGGTGCGCTGCGGTAAGGGCGGCCGCGGTGATGATCGGCCGCCAGTCAGCCAGCACCGCGATGGTGGCCAGTGCCGCGAAGAAGACCATGTGCATGTCGATCATCCACGAATAGCCTGCCCACTGATAGAGCAGGATCATCGGGAAGCTCATGACGGCAGCGGCCATGGCGTGGCGCGCTGCGGCATCGCTTCGGCGCTGCGCGGCAAGCATCAGCGCCAGACCTGTCACCACGACGGCGGCAATCGCCGGGATGAACCCGGATTGTGCCCAGAAGGCGCCAACGAAGATGATTGCTCCGGAAATGGCGCAGATGCCGCCAAGCACACGCATTCCCGTTGCACGCAGGGTATCGAGTTCGTTCATGGTCGGGTCCGTTTCCGGTTCTCATCGGCGCAAAGCGCCGCAGGAATGGCGATGGCAATCGCGCCGTGGCGCAGGGCCTTTGGCAAGAGACCGGGTGGTGCGCGGTCCAGCAGGATGCCCCCGGCAGGGGCGCTTCCCGCAATTGCCGCGCCATGCCGCACGGCCCATTGCATCACCGGGCCTGCCTGCGCGCTGGAGATCGAAAGCAGCAGCGCTCCGCTGCCGCTGCGCGGCGCAAGCGCGGTCAGCACGAAAATGGCGGGCACCAGCAGGCCAAGAAGCCTTTCGGGGCGGGATATCCATCCGCGGGAAGATGCAGGAAGCGCCGGTTGCATGGCTGAAGCATAGTGGCGCGCCCTTGCCAGCGCCTTCCCGGCAGGATCAGGGCATCTACGTGGCAGGCCCTGCCATTTCAGCCCTTGGCCTTGCCGGGTGGCTGGCGCATAGAACCGTGCCATGCAGCCTTCCGCATCAAAGCCCGATCGGCATTTCGAAGACCAGTACCTTGCCCTCATGCGCCAGATCTGGGAGCGCGGGGACGAGCGGGTTGACCGCACCGGGGTTGGCACCCGCTCGATCTTCGGCGCAACCTTGCGGTTCGATCTTTCGGACGAACGGATGCCGCTGCTGACGACGAAGCGGGTTTACTGGAAAACGGCGACGCGAGAGTTCCTTTGGTTCCTGACCGGCGATACCAACATCCGCGCCCTGTGCAGCCAGGGGGTGGAGATCTGGACGGACTGGCCGCTGGACCGCTATCGCAAGGCCACCGGATTGGACATTTCGCGGGCCGCGTTTTCAGCGAGGATCGTGGCCGATGCCGCATTCGCCGCCGAATGGGGCGATCTTGGCCCGGTCTATGGCAAGCAGTGGGTGGACTGGCCGGTTTACGAAGCAGTCGATGGCGGACTTTTCCGCGAGCGCAGGCCGGGCATCAACCAGGTGGCCGATGTCGTGCGATCTTTGCGCGAAAATCCCGGCAGCCGCCGCCATATCGTGGAAGGCTGGAACGTTGCCGAGCTTGACCGCATGGCGCTGCCGCCTTGCCACAAGACCTATCAGTTCCATGTCAGCGGCAACCGGCTGAACGGTCTGCTCTATCAGCGCAGCTGCGATGTTGCGCTGGGCTTGCCATTCAACCTGTGGGGGGCAGCGCTGTTCATCCGCATGCTGGCGCAGCAGTGCGATCTGGAACCGGGCGAACTGGTATGGATGGGCGGGGATACGCACCTCTATCTTAACCATGCCGAACTGGTCGAGGCACAGCTTGCGCGCCGGCCATCGGGCGAGCCGCGCCTTGCGATCCTGCGGCGGCCCGCTTCGATCTTCGAATACCGGATCGAGGATTTCGAGGTTCGCGGCTACACGCCGCAGGGCGCGCTCTCCGCTCCCGTCGCCGTTTAGTGCGTGATTGACTTGGAAACCGGCGCGTAATAAAATAACACCCGCTTATAACTTTGCATCAATCGCGATTGTCCGGTCCTGCGGGGCGATTCGGTGCGGGAGACAAGGGATGCAGGTGTTCATATCATGAGCGGGAACGCGCGCAGCAATCTGCCCTCGCTGGCGCTCCACGTGCCGGAACCGCGGTTCCGTCCGGGCGACAGGGTCGACTACAGCCATCTCAAGATCAGCCGGGCGGGAGAGCAGCCGCGCCCCGACGAGCAGTGCCCGCCGACCGAAACCCATGCCCTGTGTCTTGATCTCGTGCGCGTGCTTGACGACGAGCACCGGGCTACCGGGCCGTGGGATCCCAGGCTTGATGCCGAAACGCTGCGCCGGATGCTGCGCGCCATGGCGCTGACGCGCGCCTTTGATGACCGCATGTATCGCGGGCAGCGGCAGGGCAAGACCAGCTTCTACATGAAGTGCACGGGCGAAGAGGCTACCTCGGTTGCCCCGGCCATGGCGCTGGCGGGCGATGACATGGTGTTTCCCAGCTATCGCCAGCAGGGCATTCTCATCGCCCGCGGCTATCCGATCGTAGAGATGATCAACCAGATCTACTCGAACCGGGCCGACAAGCTGAAGGGACGGCAGCTTCCCATCATGTATTCGGCGCGCGAGGCTTCGTTCTTCACGATTTCGGGCAATCTGGCCACACAGCTTCCGCAGGCGGTGGGCTGGGCCATGGCCAGCGCGATCAAGGGCGATACCCGGATCGCGGCGGCATGGGTGGGCGAAGGCTCTACCGCCGAGGGCGATTTCCATTCGGCCATGACCTTTGCGGCGGTCTATAACGCGCCGGTCATCTTCAACGTGGTCAACAACCAGTGGGCCATTTCCAGCTTTTCCGGCTTTGCCGGGGCTGAGCGCACCACGTTTGCCGCGCGCGCCATCGGCTATGGCATTGCGGGGCTGCGGGTCGATGGCAACGATCCGCTCGCCGTCTATGCGGCAACCCGGTGGGCAGCCAACCGCGCCCGTGCGAACGCTGGCCCGACGCTGATCGAGCATTTCACCTACCGCGCCGAAGGGCATTCCACATCGGATGACCCCAGCCAGTATCGTTCGGCGCAGGAGCGCGAGGAGTGGCCGCTGGGCGATCCGATAAACCGGCTGAAGCAGCATCTCGTCGTGCTGGGCGAATGGTCGGAAGAAGAGCACGCCGCGATGGATCGCGACCTGATGGAACAGGTGAAGGTCGCCACGAAGGAGGCCGAGAAGAACGGCATCCTCGGCCACGGGCTGCACCATCCGTTCCACACCATGTTCGAGGACGTGTTCGAGGAACTGCCCTGGCATCTCAGGGAGCAGAGCGAGCAGGCCATCCACGAGCGCCGGGTCAAGTGGCCGGAATGGTCGGAAGGGTAGAACCAGGCATGACCTACGAGGAAACCCCGGTGAGCCTTGCCGAGGCTCCCACCCGCCGCCTCAACATGATCGAGGCGATCAACGATGCGCTGGACATCATGATGGAGCGTGATCCCAGTGTCGTCGTGATGGGCGAGGATGTCGGCTATTTCGGCGGCGTATTCCGCGCAACCGCTGGCCTCCAGAGGAAATACGGCAAGACCCGCGTGTTCGATACGCCGATCAGCGAGTGCGGGATCATTGGCGTGGCCGTGGGCATGGGCGCCTATGGCCTGCGCCCGGTGCCGGAAATCCAGTTCGCCGACTATATCTATCCGGGACTAGATCAGCTTGTTTCGGAAGCGGCGCGCCTGCGCTACCGGTCGGCGGGCGAGTTCACCGCGCCGATGACGGTGCGTTCGCCTTTTGGCGGCGGCATCTTCGGCGGGCAGACCCACAGCCAGAGCCCGGAGGCGCTGTTCACGCATGTGGCGGGCCTGAAGACCGTGGTGCCAAGCACGCCGCACGATGCCAAGGGCCTGCTGATCGCGGCGATCGAGGATAACGATCCGGTGATCTTCTTCGAGCCGAAACGCATCTACAACGGGCCGTTCAACGGCTACTATGACAAACCCGTGGAGCCGTGGTCGAAGCATCCGGACAGCGCGGTGCCTGAAGGATACTACTCAATTCCCCTGGGCAAGGCGCGGATCGTGCGGCCGGGCCACGCCTTTACCGTGCTCGCCTATGGCACGATGGTTCACGTCGCCAGCGCGGTCTGTGCGGAGAAGGGGGTGGATGCCGAGATCATCGATCTGCGCACGCTTGTCCCGCTTGATATCGAGACGGTGGAAAAGTCGGTGGAAAAGACCGGCAAATGCCTGATCGTGCATGAAGCCACCCGCACCTCCGGCTTTGGCGCGGAACTTTCCGCGCTGGTGCAGGAACGCTGCTTCTATCACCTCGAAGCCCCGATCGAACGCGTGACGGGCTTCGACACGCCCTATCCCCACAGCCTCGAATGGGCCTATTTTCCCGGCCCGGTCCGCATTGGCGAGGCGATCGACCGCCTGATGAAAGCCTGAACCCATGGGAACCTACACATTCCGCCTGCCCGATATCGGCGAGGGCATTGCCGAGGCCGAGATCGTGGCCTGGCACGTGAAAGTCGGAGACAGGGTCGAGGAGGACGGACGCCTTGCCGACATGATGACCGACAAGGCCACGGTCGAGATGGAAAGCCCGGTCGCCGGCAGAGTCGTGTCGGTGGCGGGTGAGGTTGGCGATGTCGTCGCCATCGGCTCGGCGCTTGTGGTGATCGAGACCGAAGGGGAGGGTGAAGAGCAGGACCAGTCGTCTGACGAGTTGCGCGAAATCGCCGCTTCGCAGCCGCCTGAGGAGCCTGTCTCTGCGGCGGCGCCCGCGCAAACCGCTGTGCGCGACGAACCGGACATCTCTTCCTCCGTGCCGCAAAAGCCTGAACCGATCGCCGTTAAGGCGCCGCAGGCAGATGTCGCGACGCCTCCGGTCGCGCCTTTGCTGGCAAGTGCGCCGGGCGGGACGAAGGTTCTCGCCAGCCCGGCCGTGCGGCAAAGGGCGCGCGATCTGGGCATCGACCTTTCCGAAGTGCGTCCGTCGGAAGAGGGGCGCATCCGTCATGCCGATCTGGACCAGTTCCTTGCCTACAACGCCTTGGGCGGATACCGCGCAGCCGGGCCGGAGCGCGGGGACGAGATCATCAAGGTCATCGGCATGCGCCGCCGCATCGCGGAAAATATGGCCGCATCGAAGCGGCACATCCCGCACTTTTCCTATGTGGAAGAGTGCGACGTGACCGCGCTGGAGGCCATGCGCGCCCAGCTCAACGCGAATCGCGGTGACAAGCCCAAGCTGACCATGCTGCCGCTGCTGATCACGGCAATCTGCCGCGCCCTGCCGCGCTTCCCGATGATCAACGCACGCTATGACGACGAGGCGGGGATCGTGACGCGATACGGCGCGGTGCATCTAGGCATGGCGGCCCAGACGCCCGCGGGCCTGATGGTGCCCGTGATTCGCAATGCGCAGGGCCTCAATATCTGGCAACTGGCGCGCGAGATCGCCCGGCTTGCCGAGGCAGCGCGCAGCGGCAAGGCAAAGCCTGAAGAGCTTTCCGGTTCGACCCTGACGGTCACGTCGCTTGGCGCGTTGGGCGGTGTGACGACAACCCCGGTCATCAACCGGCCCGAAGTTGCGATCATCGGGCCGAACCGCATTGTCGAACGCCCGATGTTCGTGCCCGATGGCATGGGCGGCGAAAGGATCGAGAAGCGCAAGCTGATGAACATCTCGATCAGCTGCGATCATCGCGTGGTTGACGGGCATGATGCCGCAAGCTTCGTTCAGGAGGTGAAAAGGCTGATCGAAACCCCGGTGCTGCTGCTGGCGGACTGACCGGATTTCCGGGTGCTGGAAGGAAATCCGCAGGGTGT
This sequence comes from Novosphingobium sp., assembly GCA_046294595.1. Lineage (GTDB taxonomy): Bacteria > Pseudomonadota > Alphaproteobacteria > Sphingomonadales > Sphingomonadaceae > Novosphingobium. Next base: position 11,358 of record JBKBKD010000034.1, on the reverse strand, counting down.
GGAAAATGCTGCACGAACAGCGTTGACAGCCCGCAAAGTCTGCCATAGAGGCAGCGCTCCCAACGGCGAGCGGGTGTAGCTCAGTTGGTTAGAGTGCCGGCCTGTCACGCCGGAGGTCGCGGGTTCAAGCCCCGTCACTCGCGCCATTGGGATGATCGCAGAAGGGCACCTCCGGGTGCCCTTTTTCGTTGCTGGCGCGGCTGTGCGGGAACGCCCGAAAATCATTGTTGCAGCCCGTTGACAGGCCGGATTGCCTGCCATAGATGCGCGGCTCCCAAGGGGCACGCGGGTGTAGCTCAGTTGGTTAGAGTGCCGGCCTGTCACGCCGGAGGTCGCGGGTTCAAGCCCCGTCACTCGCGCCACCTTGGGATTTCATGACAGCGGCGACAGCACGTGTTCCCCAGACGGACCTAGCCCCAGCGGCCGGTCTCCATCCAGATCAGGAAGCGCCGCAGCGGCAGCAGCCAGATCGTTCCCAGAACGATATAGGCCAGCGTCTGAAGCAGGACATGCCACTGCCCGATCGTGGCCGATGCCGAAGCCACCCCAAAGGCATAGACGACCAGCCCCAGCACAAGCGCAATGATGCCGGCCGGTTTGCGCCAGGTGGGCTTCCAGTCGGGCTTATCCGGGCCAGGCTGTTCGGGTGTGTTCATGCGTGGTGTTCCCATGGTCCGTAGATCCGCGTCGGCGTTATCACCGCGCGCAGCGGACGGTCATGTGTCTCGCGGGGCAGATCGTCAACGCGCTGGCAATCCCACGCAAGTCCGATCGGCACGGCCTCTGGATTTGCGGAAAGCCAGCGATCATAGTGCCCGCCACCCTGACCCAGCCTGGCCCCGTCTGCGCTGAAGCCGACCAGCGGCACGAACAGCACATCGGGAACCAGTTCGGGGGCATCGGCGCCAGGCTGCGCAATGCCCTGCCACGGCCCTTCGACCAGGAGGTCATCGAGCCACGGCGACAGCCACTGCCTGAATGTCATCGGGGCAGAACGATCAGCAAACCAGGGAAGGGCCACCTTGTGCCCGGCTTCATGGAAATGCCGGGCATAGGCGGCTGCGGGAGCTTCGGACTCACCGGCGAGATAGACCCCGACTGTTGCGCCCTGCGGCACCATGGCGGCAACGGGGGAGGGCGGACGCCGGAACATCAGCGCCCTGATCGAAGGACCGAGCGAAGCGACGTGGGCCTTGCGCCGCGCTCTCAAATCCTTGCGCAACGCAGTCTTGGCATCCACGCGATGGCTCCGGCTTTCGGTCCGCCGACACTCTTGACCGGCGGCAGGTCTCTGGGGGTGACGGGCCCACCATGGGTCGTTTGCTCGGAAAATCCTCTGACGCCTCGACGTCAGGTGGGGACCGCATGCCTGGGACCAGGATCCCGGACAGGGGCAGCCCCCTTGGATTGCTTATAGCCTCAGGGATGTTCATGCGGCTCGTGCCGGGCAGAACCCGTCACGTTGCATCTAGGCGCTATGGGCGGCCTGCTCAAGGGTCGTAGCAAGGTTTTCGATCCGCTCGGCCAGTTGCATGATCCGTTCGGCCGCTGCCGCGCCGCTCTGCGTCTCCGCCGCCGCATCTGCCTGCGGCGGGCTTGCCGGGGCATTGCGATGGGCCTCGTGAAGCTCGTCGGCCAGCATGAGGGCCGCGAACAGAAGCATTCTCGGCTCGCTCTGCCCGCTGCCGATGCGCCGGGCGCGATCATCGATCATGCGCCCCAGCATTTCGATATGGGCCTCCTCGCCATCGGCGCAGGAGACAGCGAACGGCCGCCCGGCAATATCCAGCGTGACGTTGCTCATTTCGGCAGGCCCGCCAGCAGGAGATCGAGCTGTCGCAACTCCTGGGCAACGGTATCCTTCAGCTTGCGGTGACGCTGCCTGAGTGAAGCGAGTTCCTGCGCGGTGTCGTCCGCGCCCTTGCCAAGGCGTCCGGCCGCAGCTTCCGCCCGGTCGATTGCCCGCTCCAGCCTTGCAATTGCGCTATCGAGTGCCGTGTCCGCCATGGAGGTCAAGACTAGCAGAACGCCGTAGCGTGACAACCATGCGATGCCCGGTCTGGGCAGAGCCGTGATGCGAAGGCCGCATGCATCCACGGGCGGTGATGGTGCGCGCTGCGTAGTGCCGCAACGCCACAGGTCCTGGCCGACCTTGTGCAAGCAGGCTCCTTGCCGGGCCGATCGTCGCCGCCCAGCCTTGACCCTGCGCGCGCGCATGACCAAAGAGGCTCCGCTTCCGAATCAGCGGATTTCGTGCTCTCCGCTGACGCATGGCGTGAACCGACCGCACGAACAGGGAAGGGCATTTCTGGCATGACACGCGATACCGCCGCGCTGGCACCCATGGCCAACGCGATCCGCGCGCTTGCAATGGACGCAGTTCAGGCAGCCAATTCGGGCCATCCGGGAATGCCCATGGGCATGGCCGACGTGGCCACCGTGCTGTGGACCCGGTTCCTGAAACATGATCCTGCCGCCCCGACGTGGTCTGACCGTGACCGTTTCATCCTGTCAGCCGGTCACGGCTCGATGCTGATCTACGCCCTGCTGCACCTGACGGGCTACGACAGCCCGACGATGGATGATATCCGCAAGTTCCGGCAACTGGACAGCGTATGTGCGGGCCACCCCGAAAACTTCCTGATTCCCGGCGTGGAACTGACCACCGGTCCTCTGGGGCAGGGGCTGGCCATGGCGGTGGGCTTCGCCATGGCCGAACGCCATCTGAATGCACACTTCGGCGATGATCTGGTGGATCACCGCACATGGGTGATCGCCGGCGACGGCTGCCTGATGGAAGGCATCAACCACGAAGCCGTGGGCCTTGCCGGAACGCTTGGTCTGGGCCGCCTCAACGTGCTGTGGGACGACAACAAGATCACGATCGACGGCGACACCTCGCTTTCCACCAGCGAGGACGTGCTGGCGCGCTATGCCGCGTCGGGATGGCATGTGACCGCGTGCGACGGGCATGACTTTGCCGATATCGCGCGCGCTCTGGCAGAGGCGCAGGACGATCCGCGCCCGTCGCTGGTGGCGTGCCGCACCGTGATCGGCAAGGGCGCGCCGAACAAGCAGGGCGGCCACAGCGTTCACGGCTCTCCGCTGGGCGCGGATGAAATTGCCGCCGCGCGTGAATATCTGGGCTGGACGGCTGCGCCGTTCGAGATCCCGGCCGACATTCTCGCCAACTGGCGCGCCTCGGTCGAAACCGGCAAGGCTGCGCGCGCGGCATGGGAAGCCCGCGCCGCCACCAATCCCAAGGCAGCCGAACTGGCCCGGCGCATGGCCGGTGAGCTTCCGGCCGATACCGGCTATGATGCCTACGTGCAGTCGCTGATCGCCAACCCGCCCAAGGTCGCCACGCGCAAGTCAAGCGAGATGGCGCTGGAGGCGCTGACCGCGCATGTGCCGGAAATGGTGGGTGGTTCGGCCGACCTCACCGGCTCGAACAACACCAAGACGAAGTCGACCGCGCCGTTTACCCCGGCAAGCTACGATGGCCGTTACGTCTATTACGGCATCCGCGAGTTCGGCATGGCCGCGGCGATGAACGGCATGGCCCTGCATGGCGGGATCATTCCCTACGGCGGCACGTTCCTCGTGTTCTCCGACTATTGCCGCAACGCGGTGCGCATGTCCGCGCTTCAGCACCTGCGCGCCATCTATGTCTTCACGCACGATTCGATCGGCCTTGGCGAAGATGGTCCGACGCATCAGCCGGTCGAGCATGTGATGAGCCTGCGCATGATTCCGAACCTGCTGGTGTTCCGCCCCGCCGACGCGATCGAAACCGCCGAGGCATGGGCGCTGGCGCTGGCGGCAAAGGACCGGCCGAGCGTTCTTGCACTCACCCGCCAGAACCTGCCTCCGGTGCGCTTCGATGCCGAGATGAAGAGCGCGAAGGGCGCCTACCGCCTTGTTGCCGCCAAGGCGCCACGCAAGGTCGTGCTGCTCGCGACGGGATCGGAAGTCGAGGTCGCCATGAAGACTGCGGCGGCCCTTGAGGAACAGGGCATTGGCGCCGATGTCGTCTCGATGCCGTGCTGGGAACTGTTCGACGAGCAGGATGCAGCCTACAAGGCCGACCTTCTGCCCGCCGATGCGCTCAAGGTCTCGATCGAGGCGGGTGTCACCCTGGGCTGGCAGAAGTATGTCGGCGACGGGCTGACCATCGGCATTGATACCTTCGGCGCATCGGCACCCGCCGAAGTGCTTTTCGACCACTTCGGCCTTACCGCCGGAAAGATTGTCCCGCAGATCCTCGCGCGGGTTGCTTAAGTTCAACAGGAGAAAGCTGACATGGCGATCAAGGTTGCGATCAACGGTTTCGGACGCATCGGGCGCAATGTTGCCCGCGCCATTCTTGAGCGGCCGGAATGCGGCCTTGAACTGGTCTCGATCAACGATCTGGCCGATGCCAAGGCCAATGCGCTGCTGTTCAAGCGGGATAGCGTGCACGGCCCCTTCGCCGGTGACGTGTCGGTCGATGGCAGCGACCTTATCGTCAACGGCAAGCGAATCCAGGTGACGGCCGAGAAGGATCCCGCCAACCTGCCGCATGCCGCAAACGGCATCGACATCGCGCTGGAATGCACGGGCTTCTTTACCGACCGCGCCGGCGGCCAGAAGCATCTCGACGCCGGGGCCAAGCGCGTTCTCATCTCGGCTCCGGCCAAGGGCGTTGACCTTACGGTCGTTTACGGCGTGAACCACGACAAGCTGACCGGCGATCACCTGATCGTGTCGAACGCCTCGTGCACCACCAACTGCCTCGCGCCGATGGCCAAGGTGCTGCATGAAGCGATCGGGATCGAGCGCGGGCTGATGACCACGATCCATTCGTACACCAACGATCAGAAGATCCTCGATCAGATCCACAAGGATCCGCGCCGCGCCCGCGCTGCCGCGATGAACATGATCCCGACCAGCACCGGCGCCGCGATTGCCGTGGGCGAGGTTCTGCCCGACCTCAAGGGCAAGCTCGACGGATCGTCGATCCGTGTGCCGACGCCCAACGTCTCGGTCGTGGACCTGACCTTCACGCCGAAGCGTGATACCAGCGTCGAGGAAGTCAACGGCCTGCTCAAGGCCGCTGCCGAAGGCCCGCTCAACGGCGTGCTCGGCTATACCGACGAGCCGCTGGTCTCGATCGACTTCAACCACGATCCGCATTCCTCGACCATCGACAGCCTCGAAACGGCCGTGCTCGAAGGCAAGCTGGTGCGGGTGCTTTCGTGGTATGACAACGAATGGGGCTTCTCCAACCGGATGCTCGACACCGCTGGCGCGATGGCGAAGTTTCTTTGAGGAAGCGCTGACATGAACGGGCGTCTCGGCGGTATAGCACGGCACAGTCGGCCGCGCGGACCGATCGAGACGCTCGATCACGTGGCGGTGACGCGCGCAAGTGGCGTCAGCGGGAACTGCCGCGGGGTGATATTGCCCGGAAAATCGGGGCGCAGGCAGGTTTCGCTGATCGAGGCGGAAAGCTGGGCTGCGGCCATGGCCGATCTCGGCCGCTTTGAAGATCAGGCGCTGCCATGGCATGTGCGCCGCGCCAATCTGCTGGTCGAGGGGCTACGCCTGCCGCGCGCGGCGGGCAAGATCATCGCCATCGGCCCGTCATTGCGCATCGAAGTGACCTGCGAATGCGATCCATGCCACCGCATGGACGCGATACTGCCCGGTCTGCGGGCCGCGCTTGTGCCGGATTGGCGCGGCGGCGTGCTCGGCCGGGTGCTGACCGACGGCGAGATCGTCGTGGGCGATGAAGTGAGGATCGAGGAATGAGCTTCAAGACGCTGGACGACCTGGGAGATGTTTCCGGAAAGGCCGTGCTGGTCCGCGAGGATCTGAACGTGCCCATGTCCGATGGTGTGGTGACGGATGACACGCGCCTTCGCGCAGCCGTGCCGACACTCGGCGAACTGGCCGACAGGGGCGCCAAGGTTCTGGTTCTTGCCCATTTCGGCCGCCCGAAGGGCGTGCGCAATGCGCAGTATTCCCTGAAACAGGTGGTCGCGGCGCTGTCCGGCGTGCTCGGTCGCCCGGTAGCCTTCATCGATGATTGCGCGGGCGAAGCGGCGGAGGCTGCGGTTGCTGCCCTCGGCGCAGGATCGATTGCCGTGCTTGAGAACACCCGGTTCCACGCGGGCGAGGAAAAGAACGATCCGGCGCTGGTTGCGGCGATGGCGCGGCTCGGCTCGGCCTATGTCAACGATGCCTTTTCGGCTGCGCACCGTGCCCATGCCTCGACCGAAGGGCTGGCAAAGGTGCTTCCCGCCTATGCCGGACGCGCCATGGAAGCGGAACTGAAGGCGTTGCAGAAGGCACTGGGCGAACCGGAGCGGCCGGTTGCCGCCGTGGTGGGCGGTGCAAAGGTTTCGACCAAGCTCGACGTGCTCAAGCATCTTGTCAGCAAGGTCGATCATCTCATCATCGGCGGGGGCATGGCCAATACGTTCCTGGCCGCGCGCGGAGTGAATGTCGGCAAGTCGCTGTGCGAGCATGATCTTACCGGCACGGCCGAGGAAATCCTCGACAATGCGGACAAGGCGGGCTGCACGGTGCACCTGCCCTATGACGTGGTCGTCTCGAAGGAATTCGCCGCCAATCCGCCGTCCCTGCGCACCTGCAACGTGCACGAAGTGGCCGAGGACGAGATGATCCTCGATGTCGGCCCGGCGGCCGTCGAGGCGCTGGCCGATGCCCTCAAGACCTGCCGGACGCTGGTCTGGAACGGTCCCATGGGCGCTTTCGAAACCGAGCCGTTCGATACCGCCACGGTTGCACTCGCACGGACTGCCGCCGCGCTGACGAAGGAAGGATCGCTGGTATCCGTGGCCGGAGGCGGGGATACCGTGGCCGCGCTCAACCACGCAGGCGTCGCGAGCGATTTTTCCTATGTGTCGACCGCCGGGGGCGCCTTCCTCGAATGGATGGAAGGCAAGGAACTGCCCGGCGTCGCCGCGCTGGAGGCATAAAAATGTCGGGGCGCGTGTTGCACTGCGGCACGCGCTCCTTTATTGCGCGGTCCTGCACAGGAATGCGCTGGGACGGACGCTCCTCTCTCGTGACGGGCGTCTTTTTATGGCGCTGTTGCGCATAGGTATGCGGAGCCGCAATTGCAGGCTTTCCGCAAGAACAGGACGGGCTGATGAACACGACCGAAATGACCGCCAAGATGGCCTCCGGCAACGGCTTCATTGCCGCTCTCGACCAGTCCGGCGGTTCGACTCCGAAGGCGCTGAAGGGCTACGGCATCGAGGAAGGCGCCTGGGCCACCGAAGAGGAAATGTTCGGCCTGATCCACGAGATGCGCGCCCGCATCATCCGCTCGTCAGCCTTCACCGGCGAAAAGGTGATCGGTGCCATCCTGTTCGAACGCACGATGGACGGCACCGTGGACGGCAAGCCGGTTCCCGCAGCCCTGATCGAAAAGGGCGTGGTTCCCTTCATCAAGATCGACAAGGGTCTGGAAGACGAAGCCAACGGCGTCCAGCTCATGAAGCCGATGCCCGCGCTTGATGCACTTCTCGTCCGTTCGAAGGCGCTGGGAGTCTATGGCACCAAGGAACGCTCGGTCATCAATTCGGCCAATCGTGAAGGTATTGCCGCCGTTGTTGCCCAGCAGTTCGACGTCGGCCGGCAGGTTCTGGCCCATGGCATGATGCCGATCATCGAACCCGAAGTGAACATCAAGAGCGAGACGCGCGCCGAATGCGATGCGATCCTGCTTGAAGAAATCCTGAAGAACCTCGACGCGCTGGCCGATGGCACGCAGGTCATGCTCAAGCTCTCGCTCCCGGTGGCGCCGGGCACGTTCGATCCGCTCGTCTCGCACCCCAAGGTGCTGCGCGTTGTCGCGCTTTCGGGTGGTTTCAAGCGCCCCGAAGCCTGCGTGGAACTTGCCAAGAACAAGGGCATCATCGCCAGCTTCTCGCGCGCGCTGCTGGAAGACCTGCGCGCGCAGATGAGCGATGCCGAGTTCGACGCGGCGCTCGGCGCTGCGATCGACGAGATCTTTGCAGGCTCCACCCAGAAGACGCTGGTCGCCGCATAACGCTTCCGTTTGAGAGGACGGCAAAGGCACGCCCCGCCACCGGCACAAGCCGGGGCGGGGCGTTTTTCTTGCAGGGCGCCGGATGCGCGGATAAGGCGCCCGCCATGGAAAGGCTTTCATCCGAACTCTATCTGATTTCACCGCTTGACGTTGGCGGGACGTTTCCCGACCGCCTGAAGCGCGCGCTTGATGCAGGCCCGGTGGCAGCATTCCAGTTCCGCGTGAAAGGAATCGACGAGCATGAGGCGGCAAGGCTTGCAGAGCCCTTGCAGCGCATCTGCGCCGATCGCAACGCGGCCTTCATCGTCAACGATTCGATCAGCCTGGCAAAGCGGCTTGGCGCTGATGGCGTGCATCTTGGCCAGAGCGACGGTGACGTGCGCGAAGCGCGCGACAGGCTCGGCCGCAATGCCCAGATCGGCGTGACCTGTCATGACAGTCGTCACCTTGCGATGGAAGCGGGCGAGGCCGGGGCCGATTATGTGGCGTTCGGGGCCTTCTTCCCGTCGAGCACCAAGGAGACCAAGCACGTCGCCGGGCTTGATCTGCTGGAATGGTGGCAGTCGATCTTCGAACTGCCCTGCGTTGCCATTGGCGGGATCACGCCGGAAAACTGCGGGCCGCTGGTGCGGGCAGGGGCCGATTTTCTGGCAGTGAGCAACGCGATCTGGGGCGGAGACGAGGAAGCTGCGGTAACGGCTTTCCTCGATGCGATCCGCGCCAATCCGCGTGTGGCCGAGGAAGATTGAAGCCCACCCGCCGGATGCGCTTTATGCCAGCCTGACGCTTCCTTTCGCGCGGCACACGTGCCACTTCAGCGGCTGGTAATCTGGCGGAACGGCGGAGCGGGCATGAGCGATATCGGATCTCCACGGGAACTGACGTTGCGGGGGATCGTGCTTGGCGCGGTCCTGACGGTCGTGTTCACTGCGGCCAATGTCTATCTCGGCCTGCGCATCGGCCTTACCTTTGCCACGTCGATCCCGGCTGCGGTCATCTCGATGGCGGTGCTGCGCACGTTTTCCGGCACGACGATTCAGGAAAACAACATCGTTCAGACGATTGCCAGTTCGGCCGGAACGCTGTCGGCCATCGTGTTCGTCCTGCCCGGCCTCGTCATCGTGGGATGGTGGACGGGCTTTCCCTATTGGGAATCGGTTGCCGTCATCGCGGTTGGCGGGGTTCTGGGCGTCATGTATTCGGTGCCGCTGCGCCGCGCGCTGGTGACAGGGTCCGATCTGTCCTATCCCGAAGGCGTTGCCGCCGCCGAAGTCCTGAAGGTGGGCGCAGGCGTGGGCGGGGCGGAAGAGAACCGCAGGGGCCTCGCCGCTGTCGCGACCGGCGGTCTGCTCTCCGCGCTCTATCCCCTGCTTGCCAAGATGAAGCTGGCGGCCGAGGAAATCGGTGGCGTCTTCAAGGTCGGTTCCGGCGGATCGATGCTGTTCGGGGGCCTCTCGCTGGCACTTGTCGGCGTAGGGCACCTCGTGGGGCTTGCGGTGGGCGTGGCCATGCTTGTCGGCATCCTCATCAGCTTCGGCTATTTGCTGCCGCACCTGACTGCGGCAGGCGTGCCTGATGGAACAAGCCTTGAGGATCTTGTCGCAACGGTTTTCCGGCAGCAGGTCAGGTTCATCGGTGCCGGCACGATCGGGATTGCCGCCATCTGGACATTGCTGCGCGTGATCGGGCCGATCGTGCGCGGGATTGCCGCAGCGATTTCTGCCAATCGCGCGCGCAAGGATGGCGGACTTGCCGCGCTGGCGCTCACCGAACGGGACATTCCCATCGGCATAGTCGGCGGCACGATCCTCCTTTCGATGGTTCCCATCGCCTTGCTGCTGGCGGATTTTGCCGCAGGCGGACCGCTCGCCGCATCGCTGGGGCTGACGCTGCTGGCGGCGGTTGTCTATGTGCTGGTTGCCGGGGTCATGATCGCATCGGTCTGCGGTTACATGGCCGGGCTGATCGGTGCATCGAACAGTCCGATTTCCGGTGTGGGAATCCTTGCGGCACTGGGCATTTCGGTGTTGCTGCTGGTGCTCTACGGCAAGGGCGCAAGTGCGGCCGACACGAAGGCGCTCGTTGCCTTTGCCCTGTTCGTGACGGCAATCGTCTTCGGTGTCGCCACCATCTCGAACGACAACCTCCAGGATCTCAAGACCGGGCAGCTCGTGGGGGCAACGCCGTGGCGGCAGCAGGTGGCGCTCGTCCTTGGCGTGCTGTTCGGCGCGTTGGTGATCCCGCCCATCCTTGACCTGCTCAACCAGACCTTCGGCTTCGAGGGTGCACCCGGCGCAGGCAATCAGGCGCTGTCCGCGCCGCAGGCATCGCTCATTTCCGCCATAGCGCAGGGCGTGCTGGGCGGCAGCCTTGACTGGAATCTGATCGGCCTTGGCGCTGCGATCGGTGCAGGCGTGATCGTGGTCGATGAAGTGCTGAAGCGCACAGGGCGCGGCGCATTGCCGCCGCTTGCCGTCGGCATGGGCATGTATCTGCCCACGCAGGTCACATCGACCGTCATCCTCGGCACGGTGCTCGGCCACCTCTACAACAGGTGGGCCGCGCGTCAGAATGCGCCGGAGCTGGCCGAACGCATGGGCGTGCTCACGGCAACGGGTCTGATCGTAGGCGACAGCCTGTTCAACATCGTGTTCGCCGGGATCGTTGCAGGCACCGACGATACCGAAGCGCTGGCCGTGGTTGCGGATTTTCCGGCAAGCACCCTGGCGGGCGCGGCCATCTTCGCCGCAATCATAGGCTGGGCCTATTACCGGATGCGCCGCGACAGCCTGGCGCTATAGTGTCATAATATCAGGAGGCGAGCGAAACCGGTCCGGAGTGGACGCAGCGCAAGCCGGTCAAGCTGTCGTCTGCATGAAGTTCGCGAAGGATCTCCTCGCCGTCCATGACGAACCGGCGCCCCGCGAAAGGACCGCTGGTCAGCGTCAGCCGGTCTGCGAGCCTGAGATAGCTGCCGCGCCCGCCGTCCGGGGCGACGTAGCTGGAATCCGGTATGGCGGTAAAGCCCAGTTCCGGAACTTCCACGGGCAATGCCTCGGCGCTGCCGGGCTTTTCGCACGTCCATGCGCCCTGTTGCAGCACCCGCAGGCGCCCACCGGGAACAGCGCCGGCACCATCCGCCGCGCACAGCGCAATCACTGCCATCAGGACCAGCCGTCTCATCAATTGCGCGCTAGCACGCCGCAGCGGCTTGAAGCAACCGGCACGAGGCGCTAAGGCGCGCGCTTTGCAAACCTATGGCAAGGCTCTTTCCATCATGAAGATCAGCGGCG